>JAFGBU010000030.1 GCA_016932995.1 Desulfovibrionaceae bacterium | reverse complement strand
TGAAGCGGTTGCCGAGCAGTCCGCCGTGCTGGGCGCCGAGGACCTCGACGCCGTTGGCCAGAAGGTATTCCGCGGCCAGGGCGCGGAAGCCGCGCACCGGACTGTTGCCCCAGACGCCCAGGGCCAGGCCGCGCTCCCTGCGCAGCCGCTCCAGGGCGGCCAGCCCGGCCGCGTGTTCGGGCAGGTGCGCGGCGAAGTCCTCGGCCAGGTCCTGGACCACTCGCCGCGCGATGGCCTGGTTGTCAGGGTCGTTGTCCGAGCCATTGGCGAGGTTGTCCGCCAAGTCGGCTATTGCGGCCGGGTCCGGGAAGGAAGAAGCCGGCGTCGGCATCTTGCCCTGGGCCCGGGTCAGGGAGTTCGAGGAAACCAGCGCCAGGTCGGCCAGGGCCTCTTTGAGGAACTCCAAGTCATAGAGCGGTTCCAGAAGCAGGACCGCGGGACCGTCCGATCCGCTGTCCGGGACCGGGCTCGTGCCCATGCCCAAACGCCGCCGCAGGCCCTTGACCAGCCGTTCCAGGCGCAGGCCCGGGGGCAGGGGGAAGTCCTGGCGCCTTCGGGTGGGGTCCGGGGCGCAACCAACCGCGGCCTGGCGCAGGCCGCGCATTGGAACCCTCGACAGGGGGGCGTAAAAGCGCTCCAGGGTCGTGGCGCAGGAGAGGAAGTCGGCAATGGGCCGGTCGTAGGAAAGCAGCTCCTCGACTCCCTGCCCGACCACGGCGTCCAGCGCCCGGCGCAGGCCGAGGTAGATTATGCACTGGTTGTAGGCCATGTACGAGTAAAGGGCCTGGAACAGGCGCATGGGCGCGACGCCGAACGCGGCGCAGAAGTCCGCGGCCAGGACGCGGTCCAGGCCCTCGGTCAGTTCCCGGGCCATGCGCCGGGCGCGTATGATGTTGCTGGACGCCAGTTCCGAAGGCAGCAGGGAACTCAGGCAAAGGCATTTCAGGCCGTGCCTGCGGCCGAGGAATTCGTCCACGCTGGAGCAGGTGGAGAACAGGGCCGGGTCCGGGAATTCTTCCCGCCGGGCGAGGAAGTCCTCGGCCTCGGCGATGCTGTTCAGGACCAGGGCCGTGTTCATCGCGGACGCCTTTTCTTGGGCGGCGCGTAGTCCTGGTCGCTGCGCAGGGAGCGCAGGCAGTTCAGGCAGGCCCGGTTCAGGTCCCGGCCGCCGGCGAGCTGCCGGCGCAGGTCCTCCATAAACGGGCCCTTCCAGGTTTCGAGGATGCCTTGTTCGCGGATGTTCCCGGCCGATAGGTGTTTGCTGAACTCGCTGCAGCAGGGCCGGTAGCTGCCGTCCCACTTGATGTACAGCATGCTGTCCGGATAGCGGCAATGGACCTTGTCGATGCTGTCGTAACGCAGCTCGTCGATGTTTTTGATGTCAATGAGCGGCTGGACGTCCACCTCCTCGGCGATCCGGCTCCAGAAGTCCACGAAGGCGTCCCGTTCCGGCGCGGTCAGGTTGTAGAGGACGTAGGTGACCCGGAACACGGGCAGGCGCGAGCCGCGTTCGGCGCGCCGGGCCAGGAAGTTGAAGACGTTGGCCATGAGCCGGTGGAAGTCGCCGCCGCGCACAGTGCGGTACTGGTCCGGGGACAGGGCGTCGATGGACACCGAGAGCCGGGTCACGCCCGCGTCCAGGACCAGCCGGGCCATCTCGTCGTCCAGGCCTTGGCCGTTGGTGTAGACCCAGACGTCCTCGAAGTCCTTTTGGCCGATGTACTCCAGAATGGCGCGGACGTCCTTGTGCAGGAAGAGTTCGGACTCGGTGCCCAGGCCCAGGGAGGGCACGCCGATCTCCTTGCATTCGTCCACCAGCCGCCGGACCTCGTCCATGGTCAGGACGCGTTTGCTGTCCCGGTCCGGGTTGTATTGCCGGTAGCAGTGCACGCAGGACAGGTTGCAGGAATCGTTGAACCCGAAGGTTACGAACAGGGGGATGTCCGGGGTCGCGCCCGAGGCCCGGGTCGCCTCCCAGAGCTTTCGGTAGCGCAGGAAGCGTTCGGCCTTTTCGGGCGAACCGGAGTCCCTGAGCCATTCGTAGATGACCAGATTGGGGTCGAACCGGCCGTGATGGCGGAGATGGTCGATGGCCTCCCGGCGCTTGAGCAATTCCTTCACGCGTCCTCTCCCGGGTTTGAGCCCGGATGCCTTGCGGGACAGGCAACCGGCCGTGCGTAGTCGTCGATCATTTTAGTCATTTTCATTTTTCACGGGGTCTTTGGCAAACAGACAGCAGAGCAGGTTGCCCATGAGCTTGTTATGGATGAATTCCGAAGTAAAAAGGCCCAGGAAATCCCTCAGGCTCGATTGCCTCGACAGGCCCAGCCGGGCGAAGTGGTCTTTGATTGCCTTCAGCCTGGTGACGTAGGTCTCGGCGTGGATCGGGCGGAGGCCGCAGTCCTTGGCCACCCGGAACAGCGATTCCCGGTTGAAGAAGTTTATATGCGAGTTTCCGGCGAAGGTCGCGCTCTCAGGGCCCTGGAGCCGGGTGGCCAGGGCGTCGATGTTCGGCACGGAGACGTAGACCAGGCCGCCCGGACGCACAAGCCCGCTCAGCTCAAGAAGAAATTCCCTGGGGTTCGGGACATGCTCCAGAACGAACCAGCTTGTGGCCAGGTCGTAGCGTTTGCCCCTGGACCCGAGCTCGTTAAGCGTGGCGGAAAAGAGATTGGTCCCCCGGTTCTTGGCCCGCCTGACCAGGTTGGGGTTTATTTCCAGGCCCTCGGCCTGAAAACCGGCCTCTGCGGCGCTCTCGACGAACAGCCCCGTGCCGGCGCCGATGTCGATGACCCTTCGCAACCCCAAATCAAGGCCCTTGATGACCTCCAAGGTGTATGAGTACATCTTCTTGTTCACGCGTTGCTCGAACTCGTTGAGCATGACCTTGGTCCACTCGTCTTCCTCCTCGTAGTGCCGTTGCATGGCCTCCGGGCTCAGGATCGGATCGACGTACAGGAAGCTGCACTTGTCGCACAACACGTGGTCAAAGCCCTGCTTGGAGAAGGCGAGGCCTTTGCCCGGGTGCCCGCAGACCGGGCAGTCGCGGCGGGCCAGGCATTCCGGCCGCAGGGCCCCTTTTTTCTTGTCGAAATAAAACTTGTCCTCCAAGACCTTGGGGGCCTGCTTCAAATACTCGGTGCGGCCTGTTATCTTGTCGAACTCGCCGTCCGGACACAGGAAGCTGCCGTCAAAGGCGTCCTTGCCGCTGAGCGGGGGCGTGGTTTTCGCGGTTTTGGTCATCTCTCGAACTCCTCCAGAAACATCTTGGCGCACAAAAAGTTGAACAGGAACTTGCTCTGGCTGTTGGTCGGGCGCGCAACCGCCAGCAGGGCCTCGATCCTGTCCCTGCGCACCAGATCGAACACCAAACCCGGGGCCAGGACCTCGGCCCGCACCTCGGGGTCGGCGGTGTCCAAGAGGTCCAGGATGGGCGCGTTGAACCCGACCTTGCGCCGGGAGTCGAGCACCGCGTCCGGCACCACCCCGCGCATGGCCAGCCTGAGCACGGCCTTGGCCCGGCCGTCCCTGACCAGGAGCCGCGTGGGGATGCGCAGGCAGTGCTCGAAAAGTGCGCGGTCCAGAAACGGCGAGCGGTTCTCCACCGAGAAGTACATGGCGTTCAGGTCGTCCTCGTGCAGGATCACGGGCACGGACTCGTGAAACAGCTCGTTCAGCATCCGGTTTTTGAGCAGGCCCGGGCAGTAGCGGGTTTCGGAAAAGGGCTCGTCAAAGTCCGGCCTGAGCCAGGAGGCGAACTTTGCGGCGTCCAGGAAGATGTGCCCGCGCTGGCCGGGGTCGTTGACAAAGGCCAGGGGGTCCTGGAGCAGGGGGTTGCGGACCACGGGTTTGACGTGCGCCCGCCAGTCGGCCAGGGCCCGCTCGAACAGGTCCCGGTCGCCCGCGACCTCGGCCAGGTACATGGACTGGTGGTCGTAGTAGCCGCTGAACAGCTCGTCCGCGCCCGTGCCGCTGATCGATATCTTGTACCCGCGCGCCGCGATCTGCTCCATGAGCAGCCAGTGCGCGTAGTAGGAGATGGTGTACACCGGGGCGTCGTGGGCCCGGACCAGGTCCCGCAGCCGGGGCAGAAACCCGGCCTTGTCCAGGGCCACCGGGGTGTGCCGCACGCCCAGCTCGGCCACGCAAAGGTCAACCAGGTCCTGCTCGGCGTAGCGCTCATCAATGTTGACGATGGTGAAGCCGTGCGTCTCGCGGCCCAGGAGCCTGGCGGCCGTGGCGATGAGCGCGTTGGAGTCCACGCCCCCGCTCATGCAGAAGGCCAGGGGCACGTCCGCGCGCAGCCTGATCTCGACCGCGCGCGCCAGCAGCTCGCGCGTGCCCTGCACGGCCTGGTCCAGGTCCAGGTCCGGCTCCTGGTCCAGGCGCGGGGACCAGTACCGGGACAGGGACTCCCGGCCCTCGCGGTCGAGCTCAAGGCACGCGCCCGGGGGCAGCTCCTCAAGGCCCTGGAAAAAGGTCTCCCGGGTCTTGTACAGGGACTTGTAGCCGTTGACCAGGTAGCGGCACAGGTGCCTGCGGTTGACCGGGGGGGTCCTGCCGAGCAGGGCGAAGATGAACTTGGGCTCGGAGCCGAAGAAAAGGCCTGTGGGGTCCCTGAACAGGTACAAAGGCTTTTCCCCGAACCGGTCCCTGGAGAGCAAAAGCGAGCCCTCGGCCCGGTCGTACAGGCCCAGGGCCCACATGCCCTCGCAGCGCGCAAGCCCGGCCCGGCCCTGGCCGGCCAGCAGGGCCATGAGCGCCTCGGTGTCGCTTCGGGTCTTGAAGATGTGGCCTTGGGCCCGCAAATCATCTTTTATTTCGAGGTAGTTGTATATCTCGCCGTTGAAGATGAGGGCCTTGTCCCCGGACAAGAAGGGCTGGTCCGCGCGGCGCTCCAGGTCGATGATCGCCAGCCGCGAGTGCAAAAGCAGGACCCGGGTCCCGGCCGCGGTCTCATGGCGGTACGCGCCCCTGGCGTCCGGCCCGCGCCTGGCCATCAGGGCCAGGCAGGCCGCCTCGCGCTCCGGGGGGATGATCCGGGTGCCCATGTATCCGGCGATTCCGCACATGCCAGAGGCCCTTCAGGAGACCATGATCCGCTTGAGGTGAAAGGGGTCCTGGCCCGGGGGGTTCACGCCGTCCTCGGCCGTGGGGCAGCACCTGACCCCGTAGCCCTTGAGCGCGGCTATGACCGCCTCGGAGTAGCAGTGGGCAAGGCCCTCGGGATAGGAGTAGTGCCTGGGCCCGACCCCGGCCCTGGTTTCGAGCAGCCGCAGGCTGGTGGATATCTCCCTGTCCATGGCCTCCGGGCCTAAAAAGCCGAGCACGGCGTGGGAGTGGCTGTGTCCGCCGACGATGAACAGGGGGTCGCGGGCCAGGTCGCGCACCTGGGCCCAGGTCATCTTCTGGTCCAGGGGCCCGTGGTCCTGGAGCACGGGCTCAAGGCCGCACTGGCGGCTGATGTCCTCGGCAAAGCCGTCCAGGTCGATCGCGGGGTCCTTTTTGACCTCCCTGCGGATGTCCGTAAGCAGCCTGATCTTGTCCTCGGGGCTGCGGAAGGCCTGGGCCTTGTTTGCCCAGGGCAGGCGCAGCGCGCCCTGCTCGACCCGCTCCAGGCAGTGCTCCACGCGGTCGATCCAGGACATGGCGTTGTTCTCGATGAACCCGGTGGCCACGTAGAAGGCGGCCGGGGTGTTCTCGTCGGCCAGGATCGGCGCGGCCAGGGAATGGTTGTTCGCAAAGCCGTCGTCAAAGGTCACGGCGTAGGCAAAGGGCGGAAACGGCCGGCCGCTTTCGGCGATCTCCAGGACCTGGTCCATGGACAGGGGCGCGCCCCGCTGCCTGAGTTCGCGCACGACCCGGGCAAAGGCCTCCCTTGGCATGTGCTTTCCGGTGTAGTTCCTGACCCGGGAGGTCTGGCTTTCGATCACCCCGTGGAACAGGAACACGGCCAGGCCGTCGCGGCTGAGTCTGGCGCAGGGATCGATCATGGCCAGGTCCTGCGCCCCTCGAACTTGCGCTTGCATATCTCCTTGAGCTCCGCGGGCATGGCCGAGTAGTAGCGCCCGGCCGCGCGCTGTCTGCGGGAGATGAACGATCCGAAGCGCGAGAACATGTCCAGGGCCGCGAGCGCCAGGCGCAGGCAGGTCTCGGTGTTGACCCGGCGCAGCTCGTGCAGGCCCATGCCCCGGACCAGGGGCAGGTCCGCCTGGAGCACGATGTCCCCGTCGTCGAGCCTCTCGTTGATCATGTGCAGGGTGCTCGCCAAGTCGCCGAAGTCGTTGTGGTAGATGGCCCAGAGGTGGGAGTCCAGGCCCCGGTACTGCTCCGGGTCCCCGCCGTGCAGGTTGACCGTGGCCCGGGGACAGGCGGCCAGGACCTCCGCGCTGAGCCTGCCGGCGCCGAAGACCACGACCACGTCGGGCCGCAGCTCCTTGATCAGCCGGACGGCCTGGGGGCTGTTGACCGTGGGGAACTCGCGGGCCATGGAGAACTCCGAGAGCCCGGGTCGGGCCCCGTTGAACCAGACCTCGGCCTCGTATTCGTCCCTTTCGGCCTCAAAGGGGTGGGCGGTCTTGAAGGGAAATTTCGGGCCGATTGTCTCCACGAGCGTGGCCGCGACCGGAAAGGCCTTGTCCAACTCCCTCAGGAAATAGGTGTGGTGCAGGGTCTGGGTGGTGAGCAGGGCGATGTTCATGGCGTCCTCAGGCAAGGTTTTTCAAGTCGATCATCGTCCACCTGGGCACGTCCCGCAGGAGCCTGCGGCCCAGGACCCGGGGCTCCTCGCCGGGCGGCAGCCCGCCTCCGGGCCGGACCCAGGTGATGTCCGCCGGGCCCAGGGTTTGGCCTCGGGCAAGGTCCCGGGCCGCGACAATGGAGCGCCGCACGGCCACGGCGCAGGCCGCTTCGCAGGGCTGGGGCCGCTTGTCCGGCTCCCCGGCCAGGGCCTCGATCTCCCGGACCCGCTCCACGAGCCGGGCCAGGTCCCGGGGGTCGGCCGAGAGCTGGTGGTCCCTGAGCCCGGGGGTGTCCTTGTCCAGGGTGAAGTGCTTTTCTATGATCCGCGCGCCGAAGGCCGCGGAAAGGGCCGCGGCCTCGATGCCCAGGCAGTGGTCGGAGTAGCCCGTGACGCAGCCCAGGCGCTGTTTGAGAAACGGGATGGCCGCCAGGTTGGCCTGCTCGGGCGGCACCGGGTAGCTGCACACGCAGTGCAGCACGGCCAGGCCCGGGTCCAGGCCCTTTTCGGACCAGACCGTCTCCAGGGTCTGCCTGGCCCGGCGCACGGTCTTGAGGTCGGCCAGGCCCGTGGACAGGATCACCGGCTTGTTGAACCCGGCCACCTTTTCAAGGAGCGGGTAAAAGGTGTTGTCCCCGGAGGCGATCTTGAAGCCCGGGACCAGGTCGTTCAAAAAGGCCGCGCTGTCCAGGTCAAGGGGCGTGGACAGGAACATGATCCCCTTGGAGTCGGCAACGGCCTTCAGCCGCGTGAAGTCCTGCCTTGAGAGCTCCAGGGCCTTTAGCCGCGCGAACCTGTCCGGGTCTGACGGGGACACGTAGTGCTCGGTGCGAAAGGTCTGGAGCTTGACCGCGTCCGCCCCGGCCTCGGCCGCTCGGCCGATCATCTCCTCGGCCTTGGCCGCGCTGCCCTCGTGGTTGTTGCCGATCTCGGCCACGATCATGACCCTGGCCTGCGGGTCCATGCCGCCTATGTTCATTTCCAGGCCCCCCTGTGCAGGTGGAATACGCAGCCGACCTCGGTCAGCTCGAAGCCCAGGGCCTGGTAGAGCCCGATCGACGGGCCGTTTCGGGCCTGGGTGCCGGCCCTGAGGATCGAGAATCCGGGCAGGTTCTGCTCCGCGAACAGGATCATCTCCCTGGCCAGGCCTTGTCCGCGCAGGTCCTTGTCCACGGCCACCAGGTCGATGACCAGGGCCTCGGCCCGGAACAGGAGCAGCAGGAACCCGGCGGTCCTGCCTTCTGCCTGGGCCACGACCATGGCCTGGCCCCTTTTGCCCTCAAAGAAGTTTCCGGCCCAGGCGGCCTTGATCCGGCCGGCGGCCTGGTCCGGGAATCTCGGGTCCGCGTAGAACCTGCTGTGCGTGAAGCTGGACGCGGCCAGATCGACCACCGCCTCGCGGTCCTTAGGGCTCGAGAAGCGCGTCTGTTTCAGGACCGGCCCCTTTGGCCCCGGGCCGAGGCGCTTTTCAAAGACCAGGCCGACCTCGGCCAGGCGAAAGCCCAGGGCCTCGAGCCTGTTGGCCCGCTCGATGTCCGCGGCCCGGGTCTTGGCGTAGGCGAAGAGCTTGTCCCTGGCCAGGCAGGCGTCCAGGGCCTCGGCGCCCTTTGGGGCCGGGCCCGGGAGCACGCAGAAGCAGTCCCGGCCCGCGTGCTCGGTCAGGAACAGGTCCCTGATCGCGTAGTCGTCCATGGTCTGCATGCCTGCGTCTTCCTGGCCCGGGCGGTCAATAGTCGATGTTCAGCCTGGCCTGGGCGAACGAGCCCGCCCTGGCCAGGCCCTTGTACCAGTCGATGTACTTCACGAAGCCCTTTTCAAGGGGCCATTCAGGCTCGTAGCCTATGAGCCGCCTGGCCTTGTCCACGGACAGGGTGCCCCGGTCCGGGGTCAGCTTGTCCTTGGGCAGGTACTTGATCTTGACCTTGCTGAAGTGCTCCTCGATGATCGAGGCCATGTTCTCCAGGGAGCGCGACTCGCCGTAGGTCAGGTTGAATATCTGGTTGCGGGAGTTCTCGTTCTCGATGACCTTGACCATGCCCTCTACCAGGTCGTCTATGTAGGTGAAGTCGAGCTTGTCCGAGCCGTCCCCGGCGATGGATATCTCCATGCCCTGGATGGCGTTCTCGATGAATATCTGGCCCACGCGGCGGCTCACGCAGCGCTCGCCGTACAGGGCCGAGGGCCGGATGATGGTGTAGGGCAGGTCAAAGGCCTGGTTGTAGGCGATGACCAGCTTCTCGCCCCCGAACTTGAGGGCCCCGTAGATGCCTATGGGCTCGCACACCGTCTCCTCGGTGACCATGCCGCCCTTGAAGTGGCCGTAGATCATGCTCGAGGAGAAGTAGACGAAGTGCTCGACCCGGCCCCGCGAGCAGTCCAGGGCGTTCTCCAGGGTCCGGAAGCTGTGGTCGAAGGTCGAGTAGGGGTCCTTGTTGGACCTGTTGGCGTGGGACACCGCGGCCAGTTGGACCACGACCTGGGGGTTGATGCTTTGCACCAGCCTGCTCATGACGTGGTAGTCCCGGGCGTCCTGGACGAACATGGGCACGCCCGCCTGGCGCAGGAGGTTCATGCGCTCGTTTAAGATCGCCAGGTACAGGTCCCGGTTCGGCGGGCTGTTGTCGGCCGAGGAAAAGGCCAGCAGGTTGTTGACCTGGAGGCTGTCGATGATCGAGACCTCGGCCCCGAGAGACTTGAGCCGCAAGGCCAGGTTGTGGCCGATGAACCCGCCCCCGCCTATGAGCGTTATGCGCCGGTCCTTGATGGGCGTCATGTCAATGCACCTCCGCGAGCGCTTGTTTCATGGTTTCGACGATGTAGGCCATGTCCTTCGGGCCCAGGTGCGGGCCCACGGGCAGGGCGATGGACCGGCCGCTTATGGCCGCGGCCTTGGGGAACGAGCCCTGGGCAAAGCCGTACTTGCCCTTGTAGTAGCTCAGGTGCGGCACGGGCCTTGGATAGTAGACGCTGGTGCCCACGCCCTGCTCGTTGAGCCTCTTCACCAGCTCGTAGCGCTTTTGCGCCCGGGCCGGAGCAAGCATCGCGCTCAGGCAGTATCTGCTGCCCACAACGCCCTCGGGCTCCGGGGCGAAGAGCGTAAGCTCCTCGATCTCGCGCAGCCCGGCCTCCAGCATCTCGGCGTTCTGGCGGCGTTTTTCAAGGAAGCCGTCCATGCGCTTCAGCTGCTCCAGGCCCATGGCGGCCTGGATCTCGTTCATGCGGTAGTTGTAGCCGAGCATGGTCACGTCGTAGACCCCGGGTATCTTGCGTTCCCCCGGGGTCCGGTCCACGCCGAAGGCCTTCTTGCGCTGGACGCGCTCCACCATCTCGGGGTGTCTGGAGACGAGCATGCCGCCCTCGGCCGTGGTCATGTGCTTGACCGGGTAGAAGGAGAACGCGCCCGCGTCGCCCAGCAGCCCGGCGTGCACGCCCTTGTAGCGCGCGCCAAGGGCCAGGGCGCAGTCCTCGAGCACGAACAATTCGTGCCTGGCCGCCAGGTCCGTGACCCGGTCCATGTCCACGGGCAGGCCCAGGAAATGGACCACGGCGATGGCCCGGGTCCTTGGGGTTATGAGCCCCTCGACCAGGTCCAGGTCGAGGTTCCCGGTCGCAAGCTCGGCGTCCGCGAACACCGGCCTGGCCCCGCAGAACTCGACCACGTGGGCGGTCGCGCAGTGGGTCTGGGCCGGGACGATGACCTCGTCTCCCGGGCCCAGGCCGAGGTCGAAGTAGGCCAGGTGCATGGCCGCGGTGCACGAGGAGGCCGAGGCCGCGGCGGGCGAGCCGGTGTAGGCCGCGAAGCGGGCCTCGAACTCCTTGGCCCGGGGCCCGTGCACCAGGACGGGCCCCTGGAGCACGTCCATGACCGCCTGTCTTTCCTCCGGCCCGATCATCGGCCGGCCAAAGGGAATCTGTCTCATGTCTTGGGCCTCAGATGTATTTCACCTTGACGTTTTCGGCCGTCAGCTGGGCCTTTTCCATGGCCAGGCACACGGACATGGTCGCAAACACGTCCTCGGCCTCGACCTCGGCCCGGCCGCCCTCGGCGATGGACCGGACAAAGCTGTGGATCAAATCGCCCTTTTCGTAGCCCGGATAGGGCGCGTCGATCCGCCGCGGGGCCGTATTCGGGTCCCGGGACGAGTACTCCAGCCCGCTTTCCCGGCCGTTAACAAAGGTCTTTTCCGTGCCGTAGACCGTGAGCTGGTGGAAGTGGGGCATGACGCAGGCGAAGTTGGCCCCGATCATGGCCACCATGCCGCTCTCGAACCTGAGCAGGCTGAGCACGGTGTCGTTGTACCTGAAGGCGGTGCCTCTTGTCGCGATGTTCGTGCCGAAGCCGCTGACCTCGGCCACCCGGTCCCCGGTGAGCCACAGGGCCAGGTCCACCAGGTGGATGGCCCCGCCGAAGATCACCGAGTAGTCGTCGACCCGCGCCCTCCAGTCCTCGGTGATCTTCCACAGCCGGCCGTAGCTGTAGTCGGCCTCCAGGCAGTATATCCGGCCGTAGTCCCCCTCGGCGATGGACGCCCTGAGCTCCCTGAACCTGGGGCACATCCTGAGGATCAGGTTCGAGGACATCCTGAGCCCGGGGTTGGAGTCGAATATCTCCCTGATGTCCGCGAGCTCGGCCTCGCTCATGCAGACCGGCTTCTCCACGAACACGTGCTTTCCGGCCCGGGCCGCGGCAACGACCTGCCCGTAGTGGTAGTTGTCGAACGAGGCCACTGAAATGATGTCGATGTCCGGATTTTCAAGGACCTCGGCCGCGTCCGCGACCACGGTCATCTCGGGATGGGCCTTTCGCGCCGCGGCGCGCTTTTCTTCCGAGAAGTCGCACAGATGGGTCACCCGGCAGCCCGGGTGGCGCTCAAAGCCCTGTATGTGCCGCTCCCCGACCCCGAGGCCGATCACGGCCACCCTATAGCTGTCCACGAGCGGCCTCCCTGTTTGCCTCGGCCCGGCCGCCGAGGTCCTCGGAGTACAGGGGCAGGACCGTGTCGGGCGGGCCGATCATCCTGACCCGGCCCTTGTCCAGCCAGACGACCTGGTCGCAGCCCTGGACCGTGCTCAGGCGGTGGGCCACGATGACCAGGGTCAGCCTGCCCTTGAACCCGTAGACGGTCTTAAGTATCTCCCGTTCGCTGTCCTGGTCGAGGGAGCTGGTGGCCTCGTCGAAGATCAGGACCTCGGGCCGGTGATACAGGGCCCTGGCAATGGACACCCTCTGGCGCTGGCCGCCCGAGAGCCTGACCCCGCGCTCGCCGATGGCCGTGTCCAGGCCGTTCGGCAGCTGATCCAGAAAATCGCTGATATAGGCCAGGTCGCAGCACTCCTTGACCCTTTGCCGGTCGATGCCCGCGTCGCCCACGGCAAGGGCCACGTTCTCGGCCAGGCTGCCGTCGAAGATGTACGGGGACTGGGGCACGTAGCCCAGCTGGGCCATCCAGGCCGGCCGCAGCCCGGCGTCCAATTCCCTGCCGTCCACCAGGATTCGGCCTCGGCCAGGGGGCAGAAGGCCGATGATCGTGTCCACCAGGGTGCTCTTGCCCGCGCCGGAACGGCCGATCAGGCCCACGGTGCTGCCGGCCTGGATGCTCAGGGTCAGGTCCTCGAGGGCCGCGTCCAGGGCCTGGCAATAGCTGAAGCCCACGCCCTCCAGCCTGACCTGGTCCTTGAAGCGCCAGGCCGGGGCCTTTTCGGCCCGGGGCTCGTCAGGGGCCGCGTCCGGGGCCGGGGCCTGGTCGAAGTAGGCCAGGGAGTCGCTGGCATAGGGCAGGGAGGTGCGGATCTGGGTCAGGCTGCTCAGGATGCGGCTGACCGCGGGCAGTGCGCGCCAGGCGGTCACGGCCAGCAGGGCGAGGGTCCCGGACATCCTGGCCGAGGAGGACTGGCCCGGGACGAGCATGACCCAGATGGTGGCCGCGAGCAGTCCGAAGCCCAGGCACTCCAGGGCCCAGGCCGGCAGCCGGGCGAACATCTGCTGCCGGGCGTAGAGCCGGGGGATGGCGAACACCCCGTGGTGGTAGTCGCGCAGAAACTCCTGGGCGCGGCCGAAGATCATCAATTCCTTGACCCCGTGCAGGGCCAGGGTCGCCTGCCTGTTGACCGCTATCTGCCAGCGCATGGAGTCCGAGGCCGCGGCGTCCAGGGCGCGGCGCAGGGACCTGAAGATGACCACCGAGCTGAGGCCCAGGGCCAGGATCACGGCCAGCGAGATCATGGGCGTTACGATCAGGAGCGCGGCGAGCATGAAGGAGATGATGAGCAGGTCGCTTAGGGCGGTGAGCGAGTGGTTCAGGAAGAAGCCCACATAGGCCCTGGACCAGCTGGCGGCCTGGACCAGGTCCGCGGAGTTTCTGTTCAGGTGCCATTCGTAGGGCATGGCCAGGAATTTGCCGAGCAGCTTTTCGCCGAAGAACCCGCTCACGCCCGAGGTGAACCTGCCGCACCAGTAGACCACCGCGGACTGCAGGCCGTTCTTGGCCAGCGCCGCAAGGACCACGGAGCAGGCCAGGACCAGGATCAGGTCCGTGGCTGAAAGCCCGGACACGATCGGGAACAGGGCCTTGATGTGCGAAAAGATTGAGGAATCGAGGACCGTGCGCGGGCTGGCGACGCTGGAGGCGAACAGGGCTATGAGCCCAAGGGCCGCGGTCTCCAGCAGGGCCACGGCGCACAGCCCGGCGAGCAGGACCCAGAATCCCGCGGCCCTGCGCGGCGGCAGGCGCCTCCAGATATCCGCGAAAAGGGCGACCACGCCTGACGGACGCTTTGACATCACCGGCTCCAGGGGCCCCTAAATGACCTTCCAGTGCGGCCGCTTTAGAAAGATGTCCCTGCTGCGGCCGAACTCGTCTGTGGGGATGTCCATGACCCTTATCTTGCGCTTGATCTTCTTCTCCGTGGCCAGGCGCAGGGCCTCCAGTTTCTCCCGATCGACCTCGCCGACCAGGAGCAGGTCGATCAGGCCAGAGTCCTTGCCCTGGGCGTAGTCGTCGAGGATGTACACGGCCTCGACCCGGCCCAGGTTCTCGATAACCTGTTCAACTATCCTGTCTATGCCCAGGGTCTTGCGCACGATGGAGCTGATCTCGGGGAAAAACGGATGTTTGGTGTTGGCCCGGAAGTAGAACGAGCGGCCGTTCTGCTCCTTGACCAGGTAACCGGCCTGGCTCAGGCTGTCCAACTCCTCCTTGATCGCGTTCGGGGACAAGGAAAACTCCTTGGCCAGCTCGCGCAGGTAGCAGGACACCTTGGGGTTCAGGAACAGCTTGAGGAGCAGCTTTATCCTGGTCTTGGAGGTGAACAATTGGGTCAGCATGATGCTGAACGTATAGTTTAACTGAACGAACTTGTCAATTGTTCTTGCGTTTTTTTATTTTCTGTGCCAGATAGGGGCCCAGAGCAAGGACAGTTGAGCATGCCGACGGTTCTGATCACCACCTCCTCGTTCGCCGAGCACTCGGCCGGGCCCCTTTCCCTGCTCAGGGACAAGGGCCTCTGCCCGGTGCCGAATCCCCATGGCCGCAGGCTGACCGAGGACGAGCTTTTGGCCCTGCTTGCCGAGCATTCGCCCGTGGGCCTTCTGGCCGGCACCGAGCCGCTGACCAGGCGGGTGCTTGAGGCCGGCCGCGGCCGTCTCAAGGTCGTGTCCCGGGTCGGCGTGGGCTGGGACAACGTGGACCTCGACGCGGCCCGCGAGCTGGGCGTCGCGGTCCTGCGCACCGAGGGGGTCCTGGACCGGGCCGTGGCCGAGCTGGCCCTGGGCCTGATCCTCTCGGCCCTGCGCATGGTCCCGGCCCGGGACCGGGAGATCAGGCGCGGGGTCTGGAACAAGGCCCTGGGCGCGCTGCTGTTCGACAAGACCGTGGGCCTGATCGGCTTCGGGGCCGTGGGCCGCAGGCTCGGCGAGTTTGTTTCCGCCCTCGGCGCGCGGGTCGTGTTCTGCGACCCCAGGCCGCTCGCGGCCGAGTTCGCCACCCGGCTCTCGTTGGACGAGCTGTTGAGGGTCTCGGAGATCATAAGCCTGCACGCCAGCGGCCAAGAGCGCATCCTCGGCGGCCCGGAGCTGGACCTGTGCCGTCCGGGCCTGATCCTGGTCAACACCGCCCGGGGCGGGCTGGTGGACGAGGACGCCCTGTACGAGCGCCTGGCCGACGGGCGCGTGGCCTGGGCCTGCCTGGACGTGTTCGAGCACGAGCCCTACTCGGGCCGGCTCAGGGACCTGGACAACGCGACCCTGACCCCGCACATCGGGTCCTACGCCCGCGAGGCCAGGGCCGAGATGGAGCGGCTGGCCGTTAAGAACCTGCTGCGCGGCCTGGGGCTCTGGGAGGGCTAGGGCGGTGCCTGGTTTCGCAGCCTATATATTCGATTTCGACGGCGTGCTGGCCGATTCGCTCGAGGTCAAGACCAGGGCCTTCGCGGCTCTGTTTGAGCCCTTCGGGGACTCGGTTTGCCGGGCCGTGGTCGAGCACCACCGCGGGCACGGCGGGATGCCCAGGGCCGAGAAGTTCAGGCTCTATTACCGGGAGTTTTTGGGCCGGACCATCAGCGACGTTGAGCTCGATGATCTGTGCGGGCGGTTTTCGCAAATGGTGATCGACGAGGTCGCGGCCTGCCCGGAGATTCCCGGGGCCCGGGACTTTCTGGAGCGCCGCTGCGCAACCGCGGCCTGTTTCGTCGACTCCGCGGTCCCGGACCAGGAGATCAGGGACATCGTGCGCAGGCGCGGGCTGGACGGATTTTTCGCCCAGGTCCTGGGTTCGAGCCGCTCCAAGGTCGAGAACCTGCGCCTGATACTCGCGGGCCACGGGCTTTCGGCCGCGCGCTGCCTGTTCTTCGGGGACGCCCTGAGCGATTGGCGGGCCGCCCGGGACTGCGGGGTGTCCTTCGTGGGCATAGCGCCCGGCCCGGACGCGGCCCTGGTCAAGGCCGTGCCCGGCCTGCGCTGGTTCCCGGACTTTACGGCCGTCAAGGACAAGGATATCTGAGCCATGGCCGAAGAGATGCGCGCCAATCCCCTGCGTCGCCTGGCCCTGGGCCTGGCGCGCCTGGCCCTGGAGACGGCCCAGTGGCTGCTGCGGGTCTTTCCGACCTTTGCGGGCGTCGCGCTCAGGCGCTTTGTCTACTCGCGGTTCATGGCCCGGGCCGGCCGGTTTCACATCTGGGAGGACGTTTGGGTGACCGGTTTCAGGAACATCTCCATCGGCGACGAGACCAGGGTGGCCGAGAACTGCCGGCTCCACGGCCACGACGGGACCCTGCGCATCGGCAGCCGGTGCAGCCTGAGCGCCAATGTCCAGGCCGGGGCGGCCCAGGGCGAATTGCACATCGGCGACGACGTGTCCATCGGCCCGAACACGGTCATCAGGGCCGGGATACACCGCTTCGAGCGCCTTGACCTGCCCATAAACCGCCAGGGCCACGAGCGGACCGTGATCCGCATCGAGGACGACGTCTGGATCGCCTCCAACGTGGTGATCAGCGGCGGGGTCACCCTGGGCAAGGGCTGCGTGGTCGGCGCGGGCTCGGTGGTCACCCGCGACGTCGCGCCGTACACGGTTGTGGCCGGAGCTCCGGCCAAGTTCATAAAAAACAGGGGGTAGAGCCGCCATGGGCCACACCTACCTGGTCACGGGCGGGGCCGGTTTCATCGGTTCGCACGTGGCTTCGAGGCTTCTTGACCTCGGACACCGGGTGGTCATAGCCGACAACCTGCTCACCGGAAGCCTGGAGAACGTCCCGGATGGGGCCGAGTTCGTGCGCCTGGACCTTGCGGACAGGGCCCAGTACCCGGCCCTGGACGCGCTCAGGCCCCGGGCGGTCATCCACCTGGCCGGCCAGTCCTCGGGCGAGATATCCTTCGAGTGCCCGGAAAGGGATTTGGACATCAACGCCCGGGCGACCCTCCTTCTGGCCGCCTGGGCCCTTGAGCGCGGCTGCAGGCGCTTCCTGTACTCCAGCAGCGTCTCGGTCTACGGGGACGGGTCCCCGGGCCGGGCCATGTCCGAGTCGGACCCGGTTGCGCCCAAGTCGTTCTACGCCTGCTCGAAATTGGCCTCGGAGCACTGCCTGCGGGTCTTTGACCAGACCTACGGGCTGCGCTCGACCTCTCTGCGGCTGTTCAACGTCTACGGCCCGGGCCAGAACATGGCCAACATGAAGCAGGGCATGGTCAGCATCTACCTCGGCTACGTGCTCTTCAGGGACCTCTTGGAGGTCAAGGGCTCCTTTGACCGCTACCGGGACTTTGTGCACGTCGACGACGTGGCGGATCTGATCCTGCTCTGCCTGGACGATACGCGCTCCTTCGGCCGGGTGTTCAACGTGGGCACGGGCCGCGGGACAACGGTCCGGGAGCTGGTCGGGCTTATGCTTGCCATGTGCGCCAAGCCGGGGTTTCCGGTCCGGGAGCTTCCGGGCACGCCGGGCGACGTGTTCGGGTCCCTGGCCGACATCTCGCTGGTTGAGCGGGTCATGGGCTGGGCCCCGCGCGTGGGCCTGGAGCAGGGCCTGCGGGGGATGATCGACTTCTACGCCCCGCGGGCAGGTGAAGGCGATGTCCGGGCCGGTTAGAGTTGAATCACCCCCGGTCTGCCGGCTGTGCGGGGCCGGGCCCGCCAGCCAGTCGCTCAGGGCGGGCACGGTCTACGGCGGCGGGCCGGAGCACGGCTTCTGGCACTGCGCGGAGTGCGACGCGGTCTATCTCTACCCGCCGACGACCGAGGAAGAGGAGCAGAGGTTCTACGCCCGGGAGTTCGAGGGCTTCATGGCCGCGCGCAGCGGGAAAAAGGCCGACTGGGCGAGCGCCGAGGCCCACAAGGCCTCGGGCCGCGGGCACCTCGCGCGGCGCTGGCCGTTTCTTGAGCCCTACCTGGCCCCGGGCAGGGATATCTTGGAGATAGGCTGCTCCTCGGGCTTCATGCTCGACGCCTTTCGCGACGCGGGCCTGAACTGCGTCGGGGTCGAGCCCTCGGGCGTGTTCTACGAGCACCTGGCGCACAGCGGCTACCAAGCCTACAGGAATCTGGACGAGCTTGAGCGCGGCCCGGACAGGAAGTTCGACCTCGTGGTCCACTTCTTTGTCCTTGAGCACATCCGCGACCCGTACGACTTTTTCAGGCGCACCCTGGACCTGCTCAAGCCCGGGGGCCGGATCATCGCCGAGGTCCCCTGCGTGAACGACCCCCTGACCAGCCTGTACCGCATCCCGGCCTTCGAGCAGTTCTACTGGTCCATCGCCCACCATTTCTACTACAGCCCCAAGAGCCTGGGCTTTGTCCTGGACCGCCTGGGCGCGGGGCGCGAGATTCTGCCCGAGCAGCGCTACGACCTGTCCAACCACATGACCTGGATGATGGACGGCAGGCCGGGCGGCCAGGGGCGCTTTGACCACGTGTTCAGCCCCGAGCTCCTGGACAGCTACAGGCAGGACCTGAAGAGGCGCTGGCTTTGCGACACCATGTTCGTCCACGTCTACAGGTAGGCCGCGCTCATGAGGCTTGACCTGCGAAGCGCCGGGGCCATGTCCCCGGAGGCGCTCAGGGCCTTCGGCTCCCTGGCCCGGGAGCTTCGCGGGCCGTTCACCGGGTTCGTGTCCGGCCTGGGCGCGAAATTCGGAAACTCCCTTTTGTGGTCGCTCTCGACCCCGGCCAGCCGACACTGCTACTTCAGCCCCTTGTTTGTGCACTGCTGCGGCCTGGTCCTGCTCAAGCGGCTGGTTGACTCCGGCCGGGGGGTCAGCGAGATCGCCTCGGACTCGTCGGCCTTTTGCGGCCTGGTCCGGCACTGGCTGCGGGCCCGGGGGCTCGGGGTCCGGGTGACCGGGCCCGGCCCGGACCGGCGGGAGGGCCCGGCCCGGCGCCTTGGCCGGGCCCTGCGCGCGCTGCTCACCGAGCTCGCGATCCGGGCCAGTATCCGGCGCGGCTCCGGCCCGGGCCCGGCCCTGCCCGATCGCCCCCTGACCCTTGTGGACACCTTTGCCCTGCCCGGGTTCGTGGAAGACGACAGGTACTTCGGCGAGCTGGTCAATCACCTGGACGCGGCCGAGGCGGCAGGCGTGTTCTTCGCGCCCACGTTCACCGGGTTCACGGCCCCGCAGGCCGGGGAGGCGGCCCGCAGGCTGCGGCGCTCGGGAAGAAACGTGATCTTCAAGGAGCGCTTCCTCAAGGTCCGGGACTATTTTTGGGCCTGGTTCAGTTCTCTGCGCACAGCGTTTTTGCGCCTGGACGCGGCCGGGTTCGCCTCCTTTGACCTCGCCCCGCTGATCCGGGAGGAGCTGAGGGGCCTGCGCGGCCTGGGCTCGACCATGACCGCGTTTCTGAACCATCGTTTCGCCATGCGCCTTGCCCGGGCCGGGGTCAAACTCGGCCTGGTCCTGGACTGGTGGGAGAACCAGTCCATAGACCGGGGCTGGAACGCGGGCTTTAGCGAGTTCTATCCCGGCGTGCGCCGGGTCGGATACCTGGGCTTTCCGCCCTATCCCATGCTCTTGTGCCTGTATCCGAGCTCGGCCGAGAAGCAGGCCGGGGTCCTGCCGGACGAGATCGCGGTCATCGGCCCGGGTCTGGTCCCGGGCCTGGCCGAGTTCTGCCCGGGGCTCAAGGTCTTTGCCGGCCCGGCCCTGCGCTTCGGCCACGTGTTCGAGCCGCCCGCCCGGTCGGAGCGCAACGGGTTCACCATCCTGGCCTCCCTGCCCATCTCCGGCCGCGACGCCGCGGCCATGCTGGAGATGATCGCCAGGGCCGGGGACCACGGCCTGGGCCCGGCCAGGCTGCTGGTCAAGCCCCACCCGGCCTGCCCCTGGCCCGAGGTGCCCGAGGGCATGGAACTGGTTGAGGGCGACTTCGCCCGGGCCCTGGACCACTGCGACATGCTGGTCTGCATGGGCTCCAGCGTGGGCCTGGAGGCCCTGGCCAAGGGCGTGCCCGTGGCCCTGGCCGCGAGCCCCGGGGGGCTTAGCTTCAACCCCATACCCGACTCGGTGGACCCCGGGCTCTGGCGCCTGTGCTTTGACGGAAGCGACCTGGCCGAGGCGGCGCGCCTTTTCCGGGCCGGCCGCGAACAGGACCCGGACCTGCGCCTTGAGCGGGCCCGGGCCGTGCGGGACCGGTTCTTCACCCCGGTCAACCGTGAGACCGTGCGCCGCCTGCTCGACCCGCACCCCGAGGGGCCGAGTTGACAGGAGGCCGAATAATGTTCAGGCAATTGCCTTGCGCCGCGGCCGCGAAAGGCCGCAAGACAAAGAGGGGGTCGGCCCTATGAGCCTCAAGCAGAAACTCGCCTCCCGGACGCCCGCTTTGGGCTCCTGGATCACCCTGGCCCACCCGGCCATAGCCGAGATCATGTGCCGGGCCGGGTTCGAGTGGCTGGCCGTGGACCTGGAGCACAGCTCGATCACCATCGGCCAAGCCGAGGAGCTCATCCGGGTGATCGAGCTCTGCGGCGCGGCCCCCCTGGTCAGGCTCTCGGCCAACGACCCGGTCCTGGCTAAAAGGGTCATGGACTCCGGGGCCCGGGGCGTGATCGTGCCCATGGTCAACTCCCGGGCGGACGCCGAACGGGCCGTGGACGCGGTCTATTACCCGCCCCGGGGCGGCCGCGGCGTGGGCCTGGCCCGGGCCCAGGGCTACGGGGCCGGGTTTTCAAAGTACGCCGAGTGGGCCAAGACCGGGCCCGTGGTCATCGTCCAGGTCGAGCACATCAAGGCGGTCGAGGACCTGGAGGCGATCCTGGCCGTTGACGGGGTGGACGGGTTCATTGTCGGGCCCTACGACCTGAGCGCCTCCCTGGGCGTTCCCGGGGACTTCGAGGACCCGGCGTTTCTGGCCGCCATGGAGCGCATCGGCCGGGTGGGCACCTCCTCGGGCAAGGCCCCGGGCATCCACGTGGTCGAGCCGGACATCGAGGCCGCGGCCCAGAGGATCGAGCAGGGCTACGTGTTTCTGGCCTACAGCCTGGACATCAGGATGCTGGACGCGGCCTCGCGCGCGGCCGTGGCCAGGCTCAATCAGGGGGGCGGGGCGTGAACGTCGCGGCCATAATCCCGGCCCGCATGGGCTCCTCGCGCTTTCCGGGCAAGCCTTTGGCCGACATCCACGGCCTGGCCATGGTCGGGCACGTGTACATGCGCACCCGGATGTGCGCTCTGGTCTCCGAGACCTACGTGGCCACCTGCGACCAAGAGATCTGCGACTACCTGCTCGGCGTCGGCGGCCGGGCGGTGATGACCGCGGCGAGCCACGAGCGCTGCACCGACCGCACGGCCGAGGCCATGCTTGCGATAGAGCGCGAGACCGGCCGACGCCTGGACATCGTGGTCATGGTCCAGGGCGACGAGCCCATGGTCACCCCGGAGATGATCGAGGCCGCGGTCAGGCCCATGCTCCGGGACCCGGGGATCAGGGTCGTCAACCTGATGGCCGACATGGCCACGGTCGAGGAGTTCGAGGACCCAAACGAGGTCAAGGTCGTTGTCGGCCTGAATGACGAGGCCCTGTACTTCTCCAGGGAGCCGGTGCCGTCCAGGAAGAAGACCGCCTCGGCCGTGCCCATGCGCAAGCAGGTCTGCGTCATCCCCTTTCGCCGGGACTTTCTGCTCGAGTTCAACGCCCTGCCCGAGACCCCGCTCGAGCGCATCGAGTCCGTGGACATGCTGCGCATACTCGAGCACGGCGGCAGGGTGCGCATGGTCCAGACCCCGGCCGGGACCTTCAGCGTGGACACCCCCCAGGACCTGGAGCGCGTCAGGCGGCTCATGCGCGGGGACGCGCTCATGGCCCGCTACCTGCCCCGGGCCGCGTCGAGCTAGGCGGGCCGCCCCAGGACAGGCATGAAGATAGACTTCTACTACATCACCACGAACAAGGTCCGGCGGCCGGTCATCTACAACGAGGGCGTCGCCGTGCTCTCGGCCCTGGCCAGGGAGAGGGGCGCCGAGACCAGCCTGCAGCGGGTGGACCTGGCCGACTACCGCAACGCCGCCTTCAGCGTGGACCCCGAGGCCGACGTGCACGCGGTCTCCTTTGCCTCGCAGCAGCACTCCCTGGCCTATAGGGTGGTGGCCGAGATCAACGCCCGCCGCGGGCGCGGGATCATCATAGTCGGCGGGGTGCACGCCACGGTCGCCCGCGACGAGGTCGCGGCCATGCCCGGCGTGGACCTGGTCGTCTCCGGCGAGGGCGAGCAGGCCATGCAGCGGCTCCTGGACAACCCGGCCGCGCCGCTCGAGGGCTTTGATCTGCCCAACTGCCACCTGCCCGGCCGGCCGCTCGCCCCCCTGACCAGGACCGAGTACGTGGACCTGAACTCCCTGCCCCTGCCCGACCGCTCGATATTCGAGCGGCCCCTGCTGCGGGAAAAGCCCGAGTTCATCTTCTCCAGGGGCTGCCCGTTCTCCTGCCGCTACTGCGCCAACGAGTTCTTCAACAAGACCTTCGGGTTCAAGATGCGCAGGAAGACGCCGGAGTACGCCCTGGCCGAGCTGGAAAACGCCTTTTCCACCCTGGACATCGCCCCGGACACCCTGCTCATCTTCCACGACGACGTGTTCATCCTGGACCTCGAGTGGCTGGAGTCCTTCGGGGCCCTGTTCCGCAAGCGCTTCAAGAACCCCTTCCGCTGCAACACCATCGCCAAGGCCATGACCGAGGACAAGGCCCGGCTGCTCAGGGACATGAACTGCGTCGAGGTCTGGGTGGGCATCGAGAGCGGGGACGAGGCCTTCAGGCGCAGGGTCCTGAACAAGCAGGTCTCGGATCAGGAGATCGTCCGGGCCTTTGAGCTGATCGACAGGTACGGGCTCAAGGGCGTGTCCTTCAACCTGTTCGGCTGCCCGGGCGAGACCATCGAGAACCTGAAGCGGACCTTTGAGCTCAACAAGCGCTGCAAGGTCTACAACACCTCGACCTCCATATTCTATCCCTTCCCCGGGACCTCGCTCTACGATCAGGAAACAGCCAGGGGCAATGTCCGGGAGCTGAGCGACGAGGAAAACGACTCCGGGGTCTCGGTCTTCGCGCTCAAGGACTACCAGGTCAGCAGGCGGGACTACTTCTATTACGCCAAGCTGCTCCAGAGCTACGTGAACCACCTGCGCCTGGAGCACTACGGCCTGCGGCTGCTCAAGGCCCTGGGCGTCGATCCCCTGGGGCTCAAGGATTTTTTGCAGGGCCTGCCGGTTGCGGGCCGGCTCCTGGAGAGATACAAGGCCAGGTACTACCTGAAGAGCCGGGAGAAGTAGCGGGCCCGCAGGCCCGGGGACAGTCATGAGCGCGTCAAGACCCTGCCACGTACTGGGCGTGTCGGCCTTTTACCACGACAGCGCCGCGGCCCTGGTCAGGGACGGCCGCATCCTGGCCGCGGTCCAGGAGGAGCGCTTCAGCCGGGTCAAGTTCGACGCCTCGTTTCCGGCCAAATCCATCGACTACTGCCTGGCCGAGGCGGGCATAGGGGTCCGGGACCTGGACGCGGTGGTCTTCTACGAGGACACGGACCTGAAGTTCGACCGCATCGTGCGCACCTACTCCGAGTTTTATCCCAAGAGCGCCGGGGTCTTCTGCCGGGCCATGGCCGAGTGGCTGTCCGAAAAGCTCTTCTGGAAGTCCCGGGCCCAGGACCTCTTGGGCTATTCAGGCCCCATGGCCTGCGTGCGGCACCACCTGTCCCACGCGGCCTCGGCCTTTTACCCCTCGGGCTTTGATCAGGCCGCGATCCTGGTCGTGGACGGGGTGGGCGAGTGGGCGAGCACGAGCATCGGCCGGGCCAGCGAGGGCCGCGTGTCCCTCGGCAGGGAGATACGCTACCCGCACTCTCTGGGCATCCTGTACTCGGCCTTCACCCAGTTCTGCGGGTTCAAGATCAACTCCGGGGAGTACAAGCTCATGGGCCTGGCCCCGTACGGCGAGCCGGTGTTCAGGGAGCGGATACTGGCCGAGATGGTGGACCTCAAGGACGACGGCTCCTACCGCCTGAACCTCGAGTACTTTGATTTTCACACCGGCCTGACGACCATCGGCCCGAAGTTCGAGAGGTTCTTCGGGGTCCCGGCGCGCAGGCCCGAGGCGGCCATGGACCCGATCTACGCGGACATCGCGGCCTCGATCCAGGCCGTGTTCAACGAGATAATCGTGCGCCTGGCCCGCACCGCGCGCGAGATTTCCGGCTCGGACAGGCTGTGCTACGCCGGGGGCGTGGCCCTGAACTGCGTGGCCAACGGCCGGGTCGCCCTGGCCAAGATGTTCAAGGACATCTGGGTCCAGCCCGCGTCCGGGGACGCGGGCGGGGCCCTGGGCGCGGCCCTGTACCACTATTACAACGCGCTCAGGCCCGGGGCCCGGCCGGCCGAGAGCCAGGCCTCCTATTTTCTGGGCCCCGGGTTTTCGGACCAGGAGATCAAAGAGGTCCTGGAGGCCCACGACATCGCCTGCGAGCATGTCCCGGACGAGGCCGCGCTCATGGACCGCACCGCCCGGATGCTGGCCGAGGAAAAGGTCGTGGGCTGGTTCCAGGGCCGCATGGAGTACGGGCCGCGGGCCCTCGGGGCCAGGAGCATCCTGGGCGACCCCCGGTCCCCGGACATGCAGCGGCGCATGAACCTGAGCATCAAGTACCGGGAGGGCTTCAGGCCCTTTGCCCCGGCCGTGCCCGCGGAGCGCTGCAAGGACTACTTTGACCTGGACTTCGACAGCCCCTACATGCTCTTTGTCGGCCGGGTGGCCGAGGCCAGGCTGAAAGACGTGGACGAGCAGGGCTTAAGCGGCCTGGAGCGGCTCGGCCTGGCGCGCTCCGAGATACCGGCCGTGACCCACGTGGACGGCTCGGCAAGGGTCCAGACCGTGCACCGCTCGACCAACCCCAGGTTCCACGCCCTGTTGACCAGATTTCACGAGCTGACCGGCTGCCCGGTCCTGGTGAACACCTCGTTCAACGTGCGCGGGGAGCCCATTGTCTGCACCCCGCGCGACGCTGTGCGCTGCTTTCTGGCCACGGACATGGACGCCCTGGTCATCGGCCCGTTCATCGTGGACCGCGGGCAGGTGGACCTGGTCGCGGCCGGGGACGTCTTCGCCGAGCCCGAGCTGGTCAGGCTCGGCCCGGGGGAGGGTTAGACATGGCCCTTGTGCTCTGCCTGATCCTCGCGGCCCTGGCCCTGGTCCTCGGGCTCGAGCTCTCGGCCAGGCTCGTGCACTTCGGCCGCTCGGCCGGGCTCAGGGGCGCGGCCCTGGCCAGGGCCGCGCTCAGGCCCAGGCTGGCCTTGGAAAACAGGCACCGCTTCGCGGCCCAGGCCCGGCTCATGGGCCTGGACATCGCCGAGCTGCACCGGCTCATGGCCCAGGCCTCGGGCGCGAGCGTCGAGCAGGTGGAGCGGGTCTACACCGGGCCGAAGTCCTTTGAGAGCTACGAGTACCGGCCGTTCATCGGCTTTCACCTCCGGCCGGGCCAGGACTTGAGCTACACGGACATAGACCGCTACGGTTTTCAGAGCGACATCCGCGACTTTTGCAAGCCGCCCGGGGTGCGCAGGGTGGTGGTGCTCGGCGGGTCAGTGGCCTTCGGGATCGGGGCCCTGTCCCGGGCCGGGGTCTGGACCAGGGTCCTGGAGCGGATGCTGAATGAGGCCTCGGGGCCCCAGGGTCCGGCCTGGGAGGTGGTCAACATGGCCTACGTGGCCGCGGACTCCCACTCCGAGCTGAACAGGGCCCTGATCTACGCCGCGATGTTCGAGCCGGACTACGTGGTCCAGGTCTCGGGCTTCAACGACCTGTACTTTTTCCTGGAGCACAAAAAGCTCTACACCTTCAACTTCTACGACCAGGTGTACCGGGCCCTTTGCACTGCCCGGTCCGGCCGGGGGATCGAGCGGCTGGGCGCCTTCTCGGTCCTGGCCTGTCGGCTGCGGGCCCTTCGGGCCCGGAAGAGGTCCCGGGCCCCTGGGGGCCTGGACAGGGACATGATCTACACGGTCTGGTGAGGGCATGGGATACGCGTTTCGCAGGGTTTTGTTCGGGATCTGGTTCCACCTGGCGGTCGCGCCGGTCGCCGTGGTCTTTTCGCTGCTCAAGAGGGCGGGCCGGGTGTTTGGCCGCAGGCCCGAGAGCTATTTCAAGGCCGTTCGCGCGGGCCGGGCGAACGCGCGGGTCCTCGGGCTTCGCGGCCAATCCCTGTACACCGCGCTCCTGACCCTGTTGCTCGCGCCCTGCGCGCTCTTGGCCCGGGGCTTTCCCAGGCGGCTGTTCAGCCCGTTGAAAAGGCCCTACAGGGCCTCGCCCAACGAGGTCTCGGCCCTTGTCGGGTCCAAGCTCAGGCGCTCCATCCTGCTGACCGACATGGCCTGCCGGGACATGGGGGCCGAGTATTTGTTCTGCCTCCAGCCCACGCTTTTGGACGGCGAACACCCGCTGACCGAAAACGACCAACGATTCGTGGACCCGCGCCGGGAGAAACAGGTCATGGGCTTTTCCCAGGCCGCGTTCTTCGCGGCCTATTACCAAACCCTGCGCCGCGACCTGCCCCGGGACAAGCGGCTTGAGGCCTGCTTCCAGGACTCAAGCCGTCTGTTCTACAATCGAGAGCCGTCCAGGTTCCTGGACACCTGCCATTTGGGTGAACCGGGCCAGAGGGAGCTGGCCGAGCACGTGGCCCGGCTGATCCTGGAAAAAGAGGGCTTGGGCAAGGACCGGGGCTGAGCCCCTAGTCGTGGTTGTCGGCCCTGGCCTGGTGGTGGGCCTCCTCGACCATCTCCAGGACCCCCTGGCCCAGGTCGAAGAACACCCGGGGCACGATCTTCCTGGCGTGCCTGGGCGTGAAGCGGTAGGGCGTGGTCTCGTAGTGCATGGCCTGGCGGTCCTGGGGCCGGAACTCTATGTCCAGCCCGCCGCCCATGATCTCGTTGATCATGCTCATGAGCTCCCGGGAGGTCAGGACCTGGGCGCCGGTGATGTTCAGGCACAGGTTGGCGTACTCCCGATCCAGGGCGTCCACGCTGAGCTTGGCCGCGTCGCGCACGTGGATGTACTCCCGGCGCTCTTCCCCTGATCCGGGATAGGTTATCCGGCCCTCGCGCGCGGCCTGGCCCACGTAGCGCTTGAGGCCGTTCCACTCCTGGGCCCTTGGGCCGTAGAGCGAGCCGTAGCGCATGATGGTGTAGTTCAGCCCCATGGTCTCCCGGTAGCTTTCGAGCAAGAGTTCCACGGTCTGCTTGCTGACCCTGTAGAACGAGCCCTGGTTGCTGTACACGTAGACCGTGGAGGCGAACATGAGCCTCTCGACCTCGGCCTTGAGGCAGGCCTCGATGACGTTGACGCTGCCGATGATGTTTGTGGTGATCGTCGTCCTGGGCCGGCTCGCGGCCTGGCCGATGTCCGCGATCCCGGCCAGGTGGTAGACGTACCTGGCCCCGCGCGCGGCCTCGGACAGGGCCTCCGGGTCCAGGATGTCGCCCACGACCATGGTCTGGCCGCCCGAGATCCACGGCGAGGGCACACGGTCGAAGACCACGGTCTCAAAGCCCTTGCGGCTCAGTTCGTCGGCCAGGTGGCTGCCCAGAAACCCGGACCCGCCCAGGACCACGGCCTTGTCGCTCATCATATCCGCCTTGTCTGCGGTTCTTGCCCTGAAACTCGGCTTTGGCCCCAAATAATATAGAAAGCCCGGAACAACAAGCCCGGCCCGGGCCGTGTTGACAACGACCCGGCCTTGGGCAAGGATTCGCCACGCCCGGCCGATCAGGCCCGGACCAGGGGGGAGGCGCTGACATGAACCGGAACCCGGCTGCGGAAAAAAGGACCAGGATCGCCCTGGCCGCGTCCCTGGCCGTGAACCTGGCGGTCCTGTCCTGCCTGGTCTTTCTGGTCCTGCATTTTGACGTCCCGGCGCGGCTGGCGGACAAGTGGTTCCCCCGGCCGCCCGCGGCCTTTGAGCTCACCGAGGGCCGGGCGAGCATCGCGGCCTCCGGGCTCGGGCCGGGCAGGGTCATGGTCGCATTGATCCTCGGCCAGTCCAACGCGGCCAACCGCACGCCCGGTCTGGCCAAGGCCGGGCCCGGGGTCTACAATTTCTTTCAAGGCCGGCTCTACGAGGCCGAGGACCCCCTGCTCGGGGCCGACGGCCGGGGCGGGACGATCTGGACCAGGCTCGGCCGGCTGATCGTGGAGCACCGGCTCTACGACCAGGTCGTGCTCGCGGACGTGGCCAGGGGCGGCAGCGCCGTGGCCGACTGGGCCCCGGGCGGCCGATGCCATGAACTGCTCCTGGACGCCCTGGACCAGATCGGGCGAAGCGGCCTTGGGCTCACCCACATCCTCTGGCAGCAGGGCGAGTCCGACGGGCCCAAGCTCAAGACCCGGCCCGAGGACTACCGCCGGGATTTTTTGGCCATGCTCGAGGCCGTGCGCTCAAGGGGCGTGCGGGCCCCGGTCTACGTGGCCCTGGCCACGGTCTGCGGGTCGGCTCCCTGCCCCGGGCTGCGGGCGGCCCAGGCCGGGCTGGTCGATCCGCAAAAGGGGATTCTTCCCGGGCCGGACATTGACTCCCTGGACTGCCTTTTGCGCATGCCGGACAACTGCCACCTGAGCGACCAGGGCGCGCAGGCCGCGGCC
>JAFGBU010000029.1 GCA_016932995.1 Desulfovibrionaceae bacterium | reverse complement strand
CTGAACAGCGGCAAGGGCATCCCGGACTTCCCCCTGACCCGGAGCATCGTCTTTCCCCAGGAGGTCTGGGATTGCTGCGCGTACGTTACGCTCTGAGGGAAACCCGGCCGAAGGATAAAAAAAGGGGTTGCGGCGATCCGTCGCAACCCCAGCCGCCTTCCTTCCTCGCAACCCGCTCAAACAATGGTTGTCAAGGAGGGAGACTCGTCATTTCGCCCTGCCGAATATGGGCAGAATCGTCCGTTCGTGAAAATCGGGTGTATCCTACGGCCCAGCCTACGGCGTGTTCGTGGGACAACTTGGAGTACGTACCCGTTGTGCGGCTGCTACTCCAAGTGATGTCAAGCCCGAAACAGTTGTCTTTCGCTTGCCGATTCTGCGGAGTTTTGTCTGGTTTGAGCCGTTGCCCAACAATCCAGGCTATAATGATTCTTTCTATTTGGGAGAAAATCAATTAAGAAGGAATGATGCAAAAATGAATATGCCCACGATCCAAATCCAACGGAACGGTCAGCCGGGGGTTTACGTGGTCAAGGGAGAAGACGGTAGAATCACCGAACGTCGGGTGCAACTCTCGGGCTTCGCGGACGCCCGCGTTTTCAAGTACGCCCCGTCCGGCGGACTAAAACTGGTGTACGTGCCGGACGGCCTGGCCGAGTGGTATGAATATGACTTTCAAGCTCGCCGCAGCTTCGACTTCACGATCCTGCGGGAAACCGGTCGCCGCACCTTCTCCTACGACTGGGACAACAGTCTGATCTCCGCCGGGAACGTCCAATACAAGCACGACGAACAAACCGGCTTCCGTACCTCAAAAACCGATCCCCAACGCGGCACTACCCGCTACGACTACGCCCCGAACGGCCTGCTCCTCCGCGTGACCCTGCCGGAAGGCCGCGTCATCGACTACGCCTACGACCGTGAGGGCCGCCGCGCGAACAAATTCGTGAACGGCCGGATGGTGGAACGCTACGGCTGGGAGCGCACGCGCCTGATCGGCCTCAACGACGGAACCATCACCGAGTTCGAGTACACAGGCGGCTACGCCCCGGCGGCAATGCGTAAGAATGGCCGGCGCTTCACCATCGTGAGCGACCAAGTGGGCACGCCGCTGGCCGTCCTGGACGAGCAGGGTCGGCTGCTGAAGCGGATGGACTGCGATTCCTTCGGCAACCTGATCCTGGACACGAACCCGGGGCAGCGGCTGCCGTTCGGCTTCGCCGCCGGGTTGTACGATCCGGACACGGGACTCGTCCGTTTCGGCGTCCGCGACTACGACCCCGACGTGGGACGTTTCACAGCGCGCGATCCCCTGTGGCCGGCGGGGGGCGAAGACGATCCGTACGGATACTGTTTGGACGATCCGGTGAACCTGGCGGACTGGAGCGGTCTTGACCCGAGCGATCTTGACTTTCCGCCGGGAAGACCTGGTACAATCCCGGTAACATCAATTGCCCCAGGGTTCGATACGCCCTTCGGCGGGTATTACCTGAAAACGAAGGTCCATTCTCGCATCGATAAGCGTAAGGAGATATGCCCCCGGGAGACAACGATTGTCGGGCAAAGTGGGATAAGATGAAGGCGGACTACGGGATTTTGAATGGAATGTGGGATTATCTTCTGGGAAGAGACCCAGACCGGTCTATTGAAGTGCGTGAAGATAAATAGATATCGGTTAAAACATCAGTCATTAATGGAAGGAATGATGTATAGGTTTGCGATTTTATATTTATGTATTCATCAAGCATATAGCGCAATAATATCGACAGTTTCTCACGAGCATGATTTTTCAGCTATGGCTTGGATACGTTTCTTTTTTATCATAATTCTAATTGGCTCATCATTTTTTGCTTGGAAGAAAAAGCGCGTTGCACTATGGATAATTGGAATATATTCAATTATAATTTGTATCATTTATGGGATAACAATTTATTTGTTTTTTACAAAATCAAATATTTTACCATGGCATATAATTCTATTTGGTCTCGGTTATATTTGGGCAAGCGTTATCATTCTACGTTTTGCCCTGAAACGTAAGCGGTTTGTCCAGGAATAGTGCTCGTCAGGTGGAATACGAAGAGGCTCCTACCTGTCGCCCCACACCCGCCCCTATCCCTCCCGGAGGAGCAAGGCCGGCTGCTGTCAGTTGGCCTACAAGGCCTATCGGCCATACGGGATCAACCTGAACAGCGGCAAGGGCATCCCGGACTTCCCCCTGACCCGGAGCATCGTCTTTCCCCAGGAGGTCTGGAATCACTGCGCGCAGGTCAAAATCTAGGGACCTTGCGGCCGCGTTTGTCAGCCGGCTGTTGGACCCCAAAAAGGGGCTATGGCGACTTGCCACAGCCCCTTTGTCATGTCTGGTCGGGATGAGAGGATTTGAACCTCCGGCCCCTTGAACCCCATTCAAGTGCGCTCCCAGACTGCGCCACATCCCGACGAACAGGAAGGATTGGATAACCCCGGCCCACGGAGTTGTCAACATCGCGGGCCGACCGTTTTCGCCCCTGATATAGTTGACCTGATTTAAAATATATGCCAACTGATAAAGGTATCGGACAACCAGCAGCGCTCCGGCGGGAGGTGGACATGGACATGGCGGCGCAACAGGACATGAACCAGTTCTTGACCTTCACCCTGGGCAGGGAGATATACGCCCTGGACATCAACACGGTGCGCGAGGTCCTGGAGTTGACCACGGTGACCCGCATACCGGGCACGCCCGAGTTCATGCGCGGGGTCATCAACCTGCGCGGCCACGCCGTGCCCGTGGTGGACATGCGCCTGAAACTGAACATGGCCAGGGCCCAGGACACGGTCAACACCTGCATCATCATCGTGGAGATCAGCTACGCCCAAAGCCCGACCATCATGGGCGCGCTGGTCGATTCCGTGCGCGAGGTCATCGAGATCCAGCCTTCGGGCATAGAGCCCGCCCCGAGGATGGGCGACGGGCTCAGGCCGGAGTTCATCAGGGGCATGGGCAGGCTGGACAACGACTTCGTCATCATCCTGGACATCGACAAGGTCTTTTCCACGGAGGAACTCGCCCGGGCCCGGGCCGCGGTCCAGGACCAGGAGCCCGTGGCCGCGGCCTGAACGGGCCTCAGTCCCCGGCGTCCTCCCAGCCGGCCATCCAGTCCCAGTTGACCTTGCCGGAGGTCTTTTTTTTCTTGCGCAGCAGCACATACAGCGCGCCTGTCCCGCCGTGCTTGGGCAGGGCGGTGCAAAAGGCCAGGACCACGCGCCTGAGCGGCGCGCCGGTCAGCCAGACCTTTATCTCCCGTCTGATGATCCCGAGCCCGCCCGGCGAGTTCCTGCCCCGTCCGGTGACCAAAAGCAGGCAGCGCCTGCCCTGGAGATAGGACTCCCGGACAAAGAACAACAGGTTTTCCCGGGCCTGATCCGAGTTCTGGCCGTGCAGGTCCAGGTGCGCCTCGGGGCTCAGGGCCCCGGCCTTGAGCCGCTGGAATATCTTCATGTCCAGGCCGCGGACGAAGCCGTACAGATACTCGTCGCTGAACTCGAGCTCGAACTCGACCTCCCCGCGCATGAAGCTGTCCAGATACTCGCGCTCCCGGGCCCCGGGCGCGGGCGGCTGCAAGGGGGCGGGAGCGGGCCGGTCCGAGACCTGCCTGCCGCCCGCGTCGCGCTCAAGGGGGGTGACCCCGCGCATGGCGTCCCTGAACAGGCCTGTTTCGTCGGCAGCGTCCGGTCCGCGATCCCCCGGCCCATCCGCCCTGGTCTTGACCGGTTCCGGGGCCTTGGCCGCGGGCTTGGGCCCGGGCTCGATCTTGAGGTCCTTGAGCCTGTCCAGGGAGTTGAGTTTTTTTTCGGCCATATATGCGCTCCGGGCCGCGGCAGGGCCCAGCGTCTTGACTTTCGCGGCCGCGTGGGCATTTAGTCCGGGGGTCGGGCAGCGTTGTCTGGACAACGGCCCCGGCATAACGTACCAAAATCCGTCCGGCCGACCAAGCCCGCGGCCGCATGGTCCGGGGTCGGCCGGCGGACACCCAGAAAGAAGATGAGGACGAAATGCTCGAGGTCAAGGATCTGCACGTAAAGGTCGGCGGCAAGGAGGTGCTCAAGGGCATCAACCTGAGCATCAGGGAAGGGGAGACCTTCATCCTCTTCGGCCCCAACGGCTCGGGCAAGACCTCCCTGCTCATGACCCTGATGGGTTTTTCCGGCTACGAGGTCACCAAGGGGAGCATCGTGTTCCAGGGCCTGGACGTGACCAGGGCCCCGACCTTCGAGCGCGCCCGGCTGGGCATGGGCATGTCCTTTCAGCGGCCGCCGACCATCCACGGCCTCAAGACCCGGCATCTGGTCGCCATGTGCGCCCGGGACCGGGAGGTCGATCCGGAGGAGCTGGCCGCCAGGCTCAACTTCCAGCACTTCCTGGACCGGGACATCAACGCCGGGTTTTCAGGCGGCGAGATAAAGCGTTCCGAGCTCCTGCAGCTCCTGGCCCAGAAGCCCGGGCTGGTGCTCTTCGACGAGCCGGAGTCCGGCGTGGACCTGGAGAACATGCAGCTCATCGGCAAGGTCGTGCGCAGGCTCCTGGACGGCGAGGTCGCGCCCAGGCCCGGCGTGAGCATGAAGGAGCTGAAGTCCAAGGTCAGCATCTCGGGCCTGATCATCACCCACACCGGCTACATCCTGGACTACGTCAACGCCGACCGGGGCCAGGTCCTGTACGACGGGCATTTGTGCTGCGAGGCCAGGCCCCGGGACATCCTGGACCACATCCGCAGCTACGGCTACGGCGAGTGCGTCAAGTGCCTGAATTGACCTTCAACGAGATTGCCGGGAGCGTGGCATGAACGACGTGGACCTTTCCGGATTCAGGTTTTCCGGGGCCGAGCACGAGCGGATAGAGGACCTGAACACCCTGGACCCCGAGGACAAGGAGCAGCTGCTCATGTCCGGCGTGGACGTGGCCGAGCAGGGCCGCAGCGGCACCTATCTGCAGATGGACCACTCCGGCGTGCACTGCGGCTCCAAGTCCCCGGACGTCGAGATACTGGACATCAAGGACGCGCTCAAGAAGTACGACGGCCTGCCTGACTACTACTGGAAGCTCATCGACCCGGACAAGGACGAGTTCACCCGCGCCGCGGCCGACAACCTCCACGGCGGCTACTTCATCAGGACCAAAAAGGGCGCGGTCATAAAGGACCCGGTGCAGTCCTGCCTGTTCCTCAAGGCCGAGAACGTCGGCCAGAACGTCCACAACATCGTGATCGTGGAGGAGGGCTCCGAGGCGCACATCATCACCGGCTGCTCCACGGCCCACGCCTCGGCCTCGGGCGCGCACCTGGGCGTCTCCGAGTTCTACGTCAAGAAGGGCGGCAAGCTGACCTTCACCATGATCCACAACTGGGGGTCAAAGGTCGCGGTCAGGCCCCGCTCCGTGGGCCTGGTCGAGGAGGGCGGCGTGTTTCTGAACAACTACGTGCTCATGAAGCCCGTGGGCAGCCTGCAGATGTACCCCCAGATTTATCTGAACGGCAAGGGCGCGGTGGCCCGGTTCAACTCGGTCCTGGTGGCCCCCGAGGGCTCGCGCCTGGACACCGGCAACCGGGTGATCATGAACGCGCCCGAGACCAGGGCCGAGATCATCTCCCGGACCATCACCACCGGGGGCAGGATCACGGCCCGGGGCCACATCCAGGCCAACAGCGTGCCCGCGCGCGGCCATCTGGAGTGCAAGGGGCTGATCCTCGGAAAGGGCGTGATCCACGCCATCCCCGAGCTCGAGGGCAGCCTGGAGGGCGTGGAGCTCTCGCACGAGGCCGCGGTGGGCAGGATCGCCCAGGAGGAGATCGAGTACCTCATGGCCCGGGGCCTGGACGAGGACGAGGCCACCTCGACCATTGTCCGCGGCTTTCTGAACGTGGACATCATGGGCCTGCCCGAGCGGCTCAAGACGGCCATCGACGAGCAGATCAGGGAGCTGGACGCCTCGGACGCCATGTAGCCCGGGCTTCGGAGGACTTCGGCAAGGGCCCGGTTCGCGCCGGGCCTTTTCATTGGCCCCGGGCCGGTGTATCCGGCCTGGAGGCGCGGCCCCGGGCCGCGGCGGAGGAGCGTTTGCCCGGATACAAGGGACATCTGGCCGGGGGGCTGTTCGTGGCCGGGGTGGGGCTGTTCGCCCTGTACTCCCTGGGCTGGGTCCAGGAGCGGCATTGGTTCATGGCCGCCCTGGCCGGGTTCTGCCTCATGGGCGCCCTGTTCCCGGACGTGGACACCGATTCCGTGGCCCAGAGGCTGTTCTATCTCTTGGTCGTGGCCGTGGTCTGCGGGCTGATCGTCCAGCGGCGCTTCGAGCTGGCCGCGTACCTGGGCCTGTTCGCCATGCTGCCCTGCCTGGGCAAACACCGGGGCTGGACCCACTCCTGGTGGGCGGCCCTGCTCGTGCCCGCGCCCATCCTGGCCACGCCGTACCTGTTGAAGTTCCCCTACAACCAGGTCCTGCCCGGATACGTGTTCGAGTACGACTGGACGGCCTTTGTCCCGTTCTATCTGGCCTTTGTGATCGGGTACCTGTCGCACCTTTTCCTGGATCGCGGGCTGAAGCGGGCCTAGGCCTCGAACTCGGCCAGGGCCCTGCACACGGCATCGACCTCGAGGTCCGTGAGCTCCGGGTAGATGGGCAGGGACAGGACCCTGTTCACCGCCCTTTTGACCTCGGAGGCGTCCCCGTAGACCTCGCAGCGGCCGCGCAGGCAGGGCTGCTCGAACAGGGGCATGGAGTAGTGCACCGAGACCCCGACGCCTTGGGCCTTTAAGTGCGCGGCCAGATCGTCCCTGCCTTGCGGCACGTCGATGACGTACTTGTGGCGGATGTGGGTGTTGCCGGGCCTGACGGGCAGGGCCGAGGCAAAGGCCAGGTCATTGAGGGCCTGGTCGTAGCGGGCCGCGATCTGTTGCCTGCGCTCGCGCCAGGCCTGCTCATGATCCATCTTGACCTTGATCAGCGCGGCCTGGACCGTGGCCAGTTGGCTGTTGTGGCCGATCTCGGTGTAGACCCGGTTCCCGGCGTGGCCGTGGTACCTGAGCCTCTTCACGGTCTCGATCAGTTTTTGGTCATTTGACAGGACCATGCCCCCGCTGCCCTGGGCCCCGATGACCTTGGTCGGGTCGAAGCTCAGGCAGGTCGCGTCCGAGAATCGGCCGGGCGCGTATCCGTTCCTGGTCGCGCCCAGGGCCTGGGCCGCGTCCTCGATCACGAACAGGCCGCGCTTTCGGGCCTGGCCGTAAATCTCTTCCAGCTCGGCCATCTGGCCGTAGAGGTGCACGGCGACCACCCCGTCTACCCGGCCCGATCTGACCAGGTCCAGGATCATGTCCTCGCGGGCCAGGAGGTGTCCGGGCGTTGGGTCCACGAACACGGGCACGCCCCCGGCCAGGACTATGGCCGAGGCCGAGGCCACGAAGGACAGGGAGGTCACGGCCACCTTGTGGCCGGGCTCAAGCCCAAGGGCCCTGAGCGCCAGGACCAGGGCGTCGGTGCCCGAGCCCACGGCCGCGGCCCGGCCGAGGCCGAAAAACGCGGCCAGGCGCTCTTCCAGGGCGGCCACCTCCGGGCCCTGAAGGACGCGGCCGTGGCTGAAGACCTGCTCGACCGCGTCCATGAACTGGCCCTTGTGGGCCTCGAACTGGCGGTCCAGGCGCATGAAGGGGATGTTCGCCATGTGTGGTCCCTGGGCCTGCGGCGCGCGAGGCTAGATGGGGTTGTTTCTCAAGTGCTCGATGTACAGGGGGATGCCCCGCTCCAAGGGGAACCGGGGCTCGTATCCGAGCAGCCTCTTGGCCTTGCCCACGTCCAGGGTGCCGCGCCTGGGCATGTACGCGGGCACCGGGCCGTACTCGACCCTGACCCCGGGGATCTCGTTCTGGATGATCTGGATCGCGTCCTTGAGCGAGCGGGCCTCGCCCCGGGTGACGTTGAAGGTCTCGCCCCTGGCCTTGGGGTGGGTGGCCACCAGCCAGATGGCCTGGGCCGCGTCCTCGACATAGGTGAAGTCCAGGCGCATGCTCCCGTCCCCGTCGAGCTTGAGCGGCTCGTTGTTCAGGGCCCGGGTTATGAACTTCTGGAGCACGCGCTGGTTGGCGTCGTACGGCCCGTAGACCGCGGACGGCCGGACTATGCTCACGTCCAGGCCGTAGCACTTCATGTACCCGCGGCAGACGATCTCCCCGGCGAGCTTGAAGGAGCCGTATATCTCCTTGGGGTTCTGGGGCGAGTCCTCGGTCACCGGGTCGGTGACGAAGTCCCCGTAGGTCATGCTCGACGAGGTGTACACCAGTCGGCAGGGGTGCTCGAAGTCCCGGACGATCTCCAGGAAGTTGATCGTGCTCTCCAGGATGGAGTGGAAGGCGTCCTCGGTGTGCTCGATGGCCATGAAGGCCAGGGGCAGGGCGGCCATGTGCACGATGACGTCCGGCCTGATCTTGGCGAGCACCCGGCGCAGGTGGTCCTTGTTCAGGGTGTCGCCCTGGATGAGCTCTATCCGGTCGATGAAGTCCTTGAGCCGGATGAGCAGGTTCGGGGGCTGGGCCGCGGGGTCCGGGATGAGGTACTGCTTGAAGGTGTCGAAGACAAAGACCTCGTCGCCCTGGTCCACGAAGCGCTTGGCCACCCGCGAGCCCACGAACCCGGCCCCGCCGGTGATGAACACTTTAGCCATTCAACTCGCTCCTGATTTTCTATCCGGCCTGGATGACCCGTTCGAAGTCGTCCAGGGTCTTGTGGATTTCGAAGTTGTCGATGACCCGCTGGCGGCCGTTTTCGCCCAGCCTGCGGCGCAGCTCCGGGTCCCTGACCAGACGCTCCAGCCGTTCGGCAAAGGCCCGGGCGTCTCCGGCGGCAACGAGATAGCCGGTTTCATTGTCCCTGACAACTTCGGGGATGCTGCTGACCTCAAAGGCGACCACCGGCCGCTTAAGGGTCATGGCCTCGACCTGGGCGTAGCAGAAGCCCTCCCACAGGGAGGGCAGGGCGAAGATGTCCAGGGTCTGGTGAAAGCCCTTCATGTCCGAGACGAATCCCAGAAACTCGACCACGTCCTCCACGTCCAGGTCCCGGGCCAGGGCCTTGAGCGGGCCCTCAAGCTCGCCTGTGCCCGCGATGAGCACCCTGAACCCGAGGCCCTTGTCCTTGAGTATCCTGGCGGCCTCGATGAGGTATTTCTGGCCCTTCTGCTCGGTCAGCCGACCGGCGTTGCCGATCAGGACCTCGTCCGGCCGCCTCTGGACCGCTGGCGAGCCGGGCAGCTCGTCGAACTCCCTGACGTCGAAGCCGCAGTGGACCAGAAATATCCTGGAGTCCTCGATCAGGTCCGGGTTGTTGGCCAGCACGGTGCGCTTGGTGTTCTCGGAGTTGCAGATCAGCTTGGTGATGACCTTCTTGAACAGGAAGCGGTTCAGCAGGGTGTTCTTGGTCGGCACGCCGATGCCCCGGCGGAAGATGATCTCCCTGACCCCGGCCAGGCGCGCGGCCAGGCCCCCGGCCTTCACGTCCGAGGGCAGGGCCATGACCACGACGTCCACCTTGTTCTTCTTGAAAAACCGGGCCAGCTTGAGGAGCTTGAAGGGGTTCAGGAAGCTCAGGTTCGATATCCCGGTCTGCAGGACCTTGACCTTGTCCAATCGGGCCAGGCGCGCGGCCAGCTCGCTGGGCTCGTTGGTCACGGCAAAGACCCGGTAGCCCCTTTCCAGGGTCAGCTGGGCGAAGTCCAGGTGCCATTTCTCGCCCCCGCCCCAGGGCCGGTTGGAGTTGAAAAAGCAGATGCCTTTTGGTTTCATGGCGCTGTTGTTCATGTTTTCCATTTATTCTATGGACTTGTAGAGTCAGGGGAGCAGGACGCGGCAGCCGCCCCTGACGCAAGGCGGCAGTCTAGGCCCTTTGGCATTGTTAATCAATGCCAAATCCCGGCGGGCCTTCGTTGCCATCCCAGGTCCAAAAAAGTATGCTTGGGTCGTTTGTCCCCAACAGGCGGTGTCGCGGCATATGGCGGATTACCAGGATTTTGCCGGAGAGCTTGAGCAGGAGGTCCTGAGCGAGATCGCCGAGGGCTTTTTCGGGGCCAGGAAAAAGCTCGAGGCCATGATCGAGTCCCTGTGGTTCGTGGTCGAAAAGCTCAAGGCGACGCAGAACAAGTTCTCGGCCGCGGCGGCCGAGCTCAACCGCCTGCTCTTGGACGGCGCCTTGGCCCCTGAGTTCTACGCCTGCCTCGGGGTCGACCCGCTCCTGCCGCCCTTCGGCCAAAACGGCCCGCAGCGGCCCGGCCGCATCAACGTGCCCCTGGCCCTGACCCGGGCCGGGCGTTACTCCAAATTGGTCCTCGGCTCGTACGAAACCCTCCAGGACCTGGCCCACGAGTACATGCACGGCAGACACTACGACGACCCGACGCACAAGGGCAGAAAAAAGCTCACCGTGCACTACTTGCAGGTCGTCGAGCTGTGGAAGGCGGTGAGCGCCAGGATCCAGGTCGTGAACAGGGACCTGGCCCCGTCGGCCATCCTGCAGTACGTCAAGAAGTTCGACGCCGAGACCGAGGAAAAGGAAGGCATCGCAGGCTGCCCGATGCCCGCGGGCCAGGGCGGGCTCGACAAGGACCTCGGGTTTGCGGCCATAGAATTCGAGTCCCTGGGGCTCAGGGAGGCGCCCGAGCTGCCCCGGCCGGACAAGGTCGCCGGGGAGATCAAGGCCTTTTGCCGCCGGGCCTGCAAGACCCACGGCCCGGAGATCGAGGCCCTGATCAAAAGTTTGCGCGCCCGGGATGTCAAGGCCGGCCGGCCTTGACCCCGGCCTTGGCCAGGGCCTGGCAGCGCATCTGTTGCAAGGCCTTGCCCGCCTCGGGGCCCTGAAGGCCCCTTGAAGGTTCAAGCTTGACTTTAAGGATTTTTTGCAGGTCCTTTAGGGCTGCGTCGAGATGGTCCGCCCCGCAGTCGGCTTGGACCAGCCTGAACATGGGCTCGACCAGGTCCGCGGTGTGCAGCCTGAGCAACAGGTCGACCTTGGTCTTGGGCCGCAGCTCATGGTATCTGGCCGCGGTCATGTGCCAGCGGGCGGCCAGGGCCCCGGCCTTGACGAACCGGGCGGGCAGGCGAAGCCTCAGGCCCAGGGCCCGGGCCAGGTCCTGGCCGCGTCGTTCATGGCCCGGGTGCCCGGGCAGGGCGGCCTTGTCCGTGGTCACCTTGCCCAGGTCGTGGCACAGCCCCATCCAGGCCGCCAGGGGCTCTTCGGCCAGCCAGTCCACGACCCGGCGGGTGTGGGCCAGCACGCTTCCTCTATGGTGTTCCGGCGGCCCGGCCTGGACCTCGTCCGCGGCCGCGAGCTCCCGGAACCAGGGCGAGAGGCAGCCCGCGTCCCGCAACAGGGTCAAAAAGCGTCCCGGCCTGGGGCAGGCCAGGGCCCTGAGCAGCTCCTGGCCGACGCGTTCCGCGCTCAGGTCCGCAAGGAGCCCCTTTGACGAGGCCTCGGACATGAGCCGGACAAGCTCGGGGTGGGGGCTGAAGCCCGGCAGGCAGGCCATGAACCTGGCCGCGCGGAAGACCCTCAAGGGGTCGCGCTCCAAGCTCGAACCCGAGGCCGGCCTGAGCAGGCGCTCGCGCAGGTCGTCCAGGGCCTGGGGATGGCAGTACAGCTCCCCGGTCTCGTCCAGGGCCATGGCGTTGACGGTCAGGTCCCTGGCGGCCAGGTCCTGGTCCAGGTCCGGGGCCCTGGGAAAGGCGAACTCGTCGCCTCCGAGCCAGAAGACCGGGAATGCCCGGCCCGCCTCCTTGGCCTTGGGAAAGCGCTTAAGGAACCGCTCCCGGGTCCAGCCCAGGAGCAGAAAGTCCTTGTCCGCCACGGGCCGGCCAAGTAAAAGGTTGCGGACAGCGCCGCCGACCAGGAGAATGCGCATTGACCAGGGCAATAGCACAGGCCGCGCGGCCCCGAAAGCGCCGTGTGCAAGGGCTATGAATTCCGGAATATTCCTCCTTGGCCAGGGGCGGCCGGGTCTGGCCCGGGGCCTTGACCCCCAGGCCCTGGCCTCGACCCACGCCTCGTGGGCCGCGGACGTCTCGGCCTTCGGCCCCTGGACCCCGGTCCAGGAGGCCGGGCCGTTCCCGGGCCGGGAGTTCTGGGCCTCGGCCAGGACCTCGGAGCGACCGGTGCTTGTCTGCGGCAGGTGCGCCTCGGCCATGGACCTGGCCTGGGACCTGGCCGCGCAGGCCGATCCCCGGGCCCTGGTCCCCTGGACCACGGTCCTGGCCGTGGAGCAGACCCGGGGCCGAGGCCAGTTGAGGAGGCTCTGGGAATCGCCGCCCGGAAACCTCCACGCGGCCACCTTCCTGCCCGCGCTCGACAAGGCCCGAGGCTGGAGCGAGCTGACCCCTCTTCTGATCGGCTATTGCCTGGCCCTGGCCCTGGAGGGCCTCGGCGTCTCCCCGGTCAGGCTCAAGTGGCCCAACGACTTCATCTGGCAAGGCCGCAAGGTGGGCGGGGTGCTCGTGGAGGAGCGCCGGGGCAGGTCCATGGCCGGGATCGGTCTGAACCTGGTCCGTGCGCCGCAGCCCGGAGACCTCAGGGACGGATACGCTGTTCCGGCCGCCAGCCTGGAGGTCGCGGGCAACGCCTTCGGACCGCTGGACGCCTGGCTGACCCTTGTAAGACACGCTGAAACCTGCTATGAAAATTTGCTTGGCAACATTGAGCCTGTCGACTTCATTTCACTTGTATCAGACCGCCTTGCGTGGATGGGCCGGACAGTGCTCGTCCGTGAAGGGGAAGGACTCGCGTACCGGGCGAGAATAGAGGGCCTTTCCCCGAATGGCGGCCTTGTCCTGGAGCGCGACGGGGCCAGAGAGGTCTTGCATTCCGGCGGAATTTTTCCGATCCGCGGCCCTGGGGCCCAAAGGCCGGAATGATTTTCCCGGGACGGCGTCTTGAGCCGTCCGATACTCAGCAGCGGAAAGACCATGAAGCCGAAAAGATTTGAAAAGGTCGTCGAAGAGATCAAGGGAAAGCCGATCCTGGTGGCCAACCGGGGGATTCCGGCCAGGCGCATCTGCAGGTCGATCACCGAGATGTTCGACGGCGTGGCCATCATGACCGCGACCGACGTGGACAAGACCTCGCCGGTGACCTCGGGCGCGCACGAGCTCCTGTTGCTGGGCGAGGACCCCAGGGCCTACCTGGACCTGGATCTGGTCATCCGCAAGGCCAAGGAGAGGGGGGTCATCGCCATCCATCCGGGCTGGGGCTTCGGCGCCGAGGACGACACCTTTCCGGCCCGCTGCGAAAAGGCCGGCCTCAAGTTCATCGGCCCCCCCCAGGGGCCGATGCACGTCCTGGGCAACAAGGTCGCGGTGCGCGCCCTGGCCGAGAAGCTTCAAGTGCCCGTGGTGCCCGGGTCCAGCGGGGCGGTCACCGTGCCCGAGGCCGCAAGGATCGCCCGGGACATAGGTTTTCCGGTCATGCTCAAGGCCGAGGGCGGCGGAGGCGGCCGGGGCATATACGAGGTCTTTGAGGAGAGGCAGCTGGACAGCGCGTTCGCCAAGGCCTCGGCCCTGGCCCAGGCCTCGTTCGGCAACCCCAGGCTCTATGTGGAGCGGCTTCTGACCTCGGTGCGGCACATCGAGATCCAGGTCGTGGCCGACATGCACGGCAACGTGTTCGCCTTTGACGAGCGCGACTGCACGGTCCAGCGCAACCACCAGAAGCTCATCGAGATCACGCCCTCGCCTTGGAAGGGCATGACCCCGGAGCTCCGAAAGAGGCTCAAGGACTACGCCGTGAGCCTGGTCAGGGAGGTCGGCTACAGCTCCTTGGCCACGGTGGAGTTTCTGGTCGACGACCACGGCGTCGCCTACCTGATCGAGGTCAACACCAGGCTCCAGGTCGAGCACGGCATCACCGAGTGCCGCTACGGCATAGACCTGGTCGAGGAGCAGATCGCCATCGCCTTCGGCTCCAAGCTCCGCTTTTCCGAAAAGAAGACCAGGCCCTTCCAGCACGCCATGCAGTGCAGGATCAACTGCGAGGACCCCCAGCACGGCTTCGAGCCCAACGCCGGGCGCATCACCCGCTACGTCTCGCCCGGCGGCCAGGGCGTGCGCATCGACTCCTGCATCTGCGCCGGATACCGCTTCCCGTCCCAGTACGATTCAGCGGCCTCGCTGCTCATCACCTACGGGAGCTCCTGGGCCAAGATCGTCAAGCTCATGCGCCGGGCCCTGCGCGAGTATATGATCGGCGGGGTCAAGACCACGGTCTCCTTCCACCGCCAGGTGGTCAAGCACCCCCAGTTCATAGCCGCCGAGTACGACACCAACTTCGTGGACCGCAAGAAGACCGAGCTCATGGACTACCTGGACATGGAGCCGGACGCCTTCAGGCTATCGCGGCTGGTGGCCGAGATATCCGCCAGGGGCTACAATCCCTACGTCCAGCTCGGCGAGTACCGGGGCCGCGAGGACAAGAGGCTCGGCCGGTTCCGGCCGGTGAAGCCGCCCGAGGTCACGACCTGGTTCGAGCCGCGCATCACCAGGGGCATGCGCCGGGACAGCATACTGGACTGCCTGCGCGCGGACCGCGAAAAGGGCGTGGTCCAGTTCACGGACACCACGACCAGGGACATCACCCAGTCCAATTCCGGCAACCGCTTCAGGCTGGCCGAGGACCGGATCATCGGCCCGTATCTGGACAAGTGCGGGTTCTTCTCCCTGGAGAACGGCGGGGGCGCGCATTTCCACGTGGCCATGCTCGCGAACATGACCTATCCGTTCACCGAGGCGGCCGAGTGGAACAGGTTCGCGCCCACGACCCTCAAGCAGATACTCATCCGCTCGACCAACATTTTGGGCTACAAGCCGCAGCCCAAGAACCTCATGCGCCTGACCGGGGAGATGATCTGCGAGCACTACGAGGTCATCCGCTGCTTCGACTTCCTCAACCACGTCGAGAACATGCGTCCGTTCGCCGAGGTCGCCCTGAGCTCGGACAAGAACATCTTCGAGCCGGCCATATCCCTGTCCTTTGCCAAGGGCTTCGAGGTCAGGCGCTACATGTCCGTGGCCGAGGAGATATTGGCCATGTGCGCCGATGTCGCCGGGACGGGCAGAAAAAAGGTCTCGCGCATGGTCATCCTGGGGCTCAAGGACATGGCCGGGGTCTGCCCGCCCAGGTTCATGCGCGAGCTGGTGGCCGCGCTGCGCAAAAAATACCCCGAGCTGGTCATCCACTGCCACCGCCACTACACCGACGGCCTGTTCGTGCCGACCATGGGCGCGTGCGCCGAGGCCGGGGCGCACATCGTGGACACGGCCATAGGCGCCTCGGTGCGCTGGTACGGCCAGGGCGAGGTCCTGTCCACGGCCTCGTACATAGAAAACGAGATCGGCCTGAAGACCCACCTGGACAAGGACATGATCCGGACCTGCAACTTCGCCCTGAAGCAGATCATGCCCTTCTACGACCGGTACTGCGCCCCGTACTTCCAGGGCGTGGACCACGACGTGGTCGAGCACGGCATGCCCGGCGGGGCGACCTCGTCCTCCCAGGAAGGGGCCATGAAGCAGGGCTACATCCACCTTCTGCCCTACATGCTCAAGTTTCTGGCCGGGACCAGGCAGGTGGTGCGCTACCACGACGTCACCCCGGGCTCGCAGATCACCTGGAACACGGCCTTTCTGGCGGTCACCGGGGCCTACAAGCGGGGCGGGGAGGTCGAGGTCAGGCGGCTGTTGAACGTCCTGGACATCGTGAACGTCGTCCCTGAGAAGGACCTCACCAACCTGGAAAGGGAGGCCCGGCTGGACCTGTACCGGGACTGCAACGACGCCTTCAGGCAGCTTCTGCTCGGCAAGTACGGCAAGCTCCCCCTGGGCTTTCCCGCGGACTGGGTCTACCAGAGCGCCTTTGGACACGACTGGGAGGCGGCCATTGCCGGCCGCACCGAGGAGTCGCCCCTGGCCTCGCTCAAGGAGGTCAACCTGAGGGCCGAGGAGCACATGCTCCACGAGCGCCTGGGACGCCAGCCCACGGCCGAGGAGCTGGTCATGTATCTGAACCACCCGGCCGACGCGGTGAAGACCATGGACTTCGTGGAGAAGTTCGGCGACCCCAACAACCTCCCCCTGGACGTCTGGTTCGAGGGCCTGGAAAAGGGCGAGCTCCTGGACTTCCAGGACAACGCCGGCAAGCCCCACAAGATGCGCATCCTGGACTTCGCCGAGCCCGACGAGGACGGCATGAGCGTGATCCGCTACGTCCTGGACTCCGAGGTGAGCAGCTGCCAGGTCAAGGTCGGCGAGGCCATGGCCCATGAAAAGGACAAGGTCGAGATGGCCGACCCCAACAACGCCTATCACCTCGGGTCCCCGTCCAACGGCGACCTGTGGGTCATGCACGTGCGTCCGGGCGACTACGTCAAGAAGGGCGACGAGGTGTTCAACATCTCGATAATGAAGCAGGAAAAGGCGGTCACCGCGCCGATCGAGGGCACGGTCAAGCGGGTCCTCAAGTTCGCCAACTTCCAGATAGACCGCAAGATGGTCCCGGTCATCGAGGGAGAGCTTCTGGTCGAGCTCGGCCCTGCGCCGCGCATCTGCTCCACCTGCAAGGAGCCCATTCCCTTCGAGGACTGCAAGTTCTGCCCGAGCTGCGGGCAGAAGGTCGGACCATGCTAGGCCAAGGGGCCTGGCCCCGGCCGGGGGCGGAAAGCTTCGTTGACTAGATTCGGGTTATGGAGTTAAGTTTTATTTTGTAGGATATTCTTTAAGTCTAAACGGATATACATAAAACCTGGAGCGGGGGAACGGCCCGTGGCCCATGGGCAGGGTCAGAGGCGCCACAGGGCCCGGCATGACCATTCTTAAGGAGGAAGCATGGCCAAGACAGGCAACAAGACCGCGGCCAAGGAAGAAACCGGCAGCGAGCCCGGCGTAAAGTCCAAGCCCGCGGCGCCGAAGAAGGACATCGGGCAAAAACTCGTCCTCTCGGGTTCGGACATAACCGCGATAGGGGCCGAGGCCGAGCTGCTGGTCGGCGGCAAGAACTACAACACGGCGATAATAAGCCAGGTCAAGAACATCCGCGCCCCCCAGTTCCGGGCCATCTCCTCCCTGGCCTTTCATATGATCCTGGACGAGACCCGGGTGGACGCCACCCTGATCCGGTCCATCGTGGACAAGGAATACACGCGCATCAACTGGAACGACGAAGAGGTCAACAAGGACTCGGAGTTCATCAGAAAGTTCGTCCATTCCAACGCCAAAAAGGTCCAGGCCGGGGCCCAGAAGCGTTCCGGCACGCCCATCAGGCTTCGGACGTTCATAAACAACGTGGTCGAGGGCTTCGCCACCTCGCCCGAGGGCATAGATCAGCTCAGGAAGCGTTCGGTCCTGGTCCAGACGGCCATACTCTCCGTGGACATGCCCTCGGCCGTGGTGGTGGCGGTCAAGGAGGCCTATCAGGCCATCTGCAAGGAGGCCGGCCTGGAGAACGAGCCCGTGGCCGTGCGTTCGTCGGCCGCGGGCGAGGACAGCCGCAAGAAGGCCTTTGCCGGGCTCCAGGACACCTACCTGAACATCGTGGGCGAGGACCGCTGCGTGGAGGCCTACCACTGGGACTGCGCCTCGGCCTACAACCTGCGCAGCATGACCTACCGCCGCGAGGCCATCCTGGACGCGATCACCAAGGCCGAGAAGACCGGCGACGACTCCCTGGCCGACAAGGCCAAGAAGGAGTGGGCCATCGAGCACACCTCGCTTTCGGTCTGCATCATGCGCATGGTCCGGCCGATCATCTCGGGCACGGCCTTCAGCGCGGACACGGCCACCGGCTGCCGGGGCACCAAGCGCAACGACCTGGTGTCCATAGACGCCAGCTACGGGCTCGGCGAGGCCGTGGTCGGCGGCATGGTCACCCCGGACAAGTTCTACGTCTTTAAGCGCGACAACGGCGCCGAGGTCGTGGTCCGGTTCATGGGCAGCAAGGACAAGAAGATCGTCTACGACGAGGACAAGGGCGGCACCAAGGTCGTCAAGGTCGAGGCCAACAAGATATACCGCTGGTCGCTCTCCCTGGCCCAGGCCGAAGAGGTGGCCAAGGGGGTCCGGGCCATCTCCAAGGCCTACGGCGGCATGATCATGGACACCGAGTTCTGCATCGACAAGTTCGACCGCCTGTGGTTCGTCCAGGCCCGGCCCGAGACCCGCTGGAACTCGGACCTGGAAAAACACCCGCACACCATATTCATGCGCCGGCTGGAGGTCGACCCCAAGGCCCTGGTGGACGCCGAGGCGCTGCTCGAGGGCAACGGCGCGTCCCGGGGCGCGGGCCAGGGCCGGGTCAAGTTTCTGCGCACCGCCCTGGAGCTGAACAAGATCAACAAGGGCGACATCCTGGCCGCGGACCGCACCGACCCGGACATGGTCCCGGGCATGCGCATCGCCTCGGCGATCATGGCCGACGTGGGCGGCGACACCAGCCACGCCGCGATCACCTCCCGCGAGCTCGGCATTCCGGCGGTGATCGGGATCCAGCGCCTGGAGGCCTTGAGGTCCCTGGACAACCACGAGGTCACGGTGGACGGCTCCAGGGGCAAGGTCTATCGCGGGCTTCTGCCGCTCATCGAGGTCGGCGGCGAGATAGACGTGAGCCTGCTTCCCGCGACCAAGACCAAGGTCGGGCTCATCCTGGCCGACGTGGGCCAGGCCCTTTTCCTCTCCCGGCTCAGGGACATCCCGGACTTCGAGGTCGGCCTGCTCAGGGCCGAGTTCATGCTCGGCAACATCGGCGTGCACCCCGAGGCCCTGGAGGCCTTTGACAACGGCACGCTGGACGCATTGGTCGAGACCAAGCTCCGTGAGCTCGACAGCCGGCTGACCAAGGTCATGAAGGAGCAGCTGGCCTTGGGCCTGATCACCATGACCATCAAGCTCAGGGACTACGTGGGCAAGCTCAGCGGCCTGTCCTCCGAGATGGATGCCCTTTCCGAAAGGGAGGGCGCGCGCGGCACGGACGAGATATTGGCCGTGCATCGGCGCATGCGCGAGCTGGACAAGAAGCTCGACGAGCACATCGCCAACGCCACCGAGAGGCTCGACGTGCTCAAGACCTCGGTGGACCTCGAGGCCCACATCGCGGTCGTGTTCGGCTACGGCGACCTGCTCGACGTCCCCCCGGCCGACGACTCCGAGGCCATGAAGACCTACCAGGACCACAAGGCCGAGGTGGACGCCCATGTGGCCAAGGTCAAGAACGAGCCGGCCATAATCGAGGTCATCGAGCGCGCCCGCGCCCTCAGGGAGGAGGTCGCCCTGAAGATGGGCCTGCAGTCCGAGATGGAGGAGGTCAGGACGCTTTCCGAGCGCATCCGCAAGCTCATCGAGGCCCGGGGCTACAGGACGGGCAAGGAGAACTACATCCAGACCCTGTCGCAGGGCCTGGCCCTGTTCGCCATGGCCTTTTACGGCAAGGACATCGTCTACCGGACCACGGACTTCAAGTCCAACGAGTACCGAAACCTCCTGGGCGGCATGCTTTTCGAGGCCCACGAGGACAACCCCATGCTCGGCTACCGGGGCGTGTCCCGGAACATCCACGACTGGGAGCTGGAGGCCTTCAAGCTGGCCCGGGGCATCTACGGCGGGGAGAACCTGAGCATCATGTTCCCCTTTGTGCGGACCATGGAAGAGGCCCGGAGCATGAAGCGCTACCTCAAGCACGTGCACAACCTGGAGACCGGCAAGGACGGGCTGAAGATAATCCTCATGGCCGAGATCCCGAGCAACGCCATTCTGTGCAAGGAGTTCATAACCGAGGTCGACGGCTTCTCCATCGGGTCCAACGACATGACCCAGATGGTCCTGGCCACGGACCGGGACAACTCCTCGCTCCGGCACATCTACGACGAGGAGGACCCGGCCGTTGTCTGGGCCATTCTGGCCTCCATCTTCGCCGGCCAGAAGTACGGCAAGAAGGTCGGGTTCTGCGGCCAGGGGGTGTCCAACAGCCTGATCCTGCGCGGCCTGGTCTGCATCGCGGGCATCGTGTCCGCCTCGGTGGTCCCGGACACCTACCAGCAGACCAAGCTGGACATGGCCGAGATCGAGGCCGAGAACATCCCCACGAGCAGGCTCGGGGCCTGGCTCGGAGAGCAGCACTTCACCAGGCTCAAGGGCCTGGTCGAAACGCACGGCTACGGGCACATCCTGAAGAAGTACAAGACCCCCAAGGACCTCCTGGAATGGTACGAGGGCGAGCTCGACCGCTACTGCGAGCAGTTAAGGGACCACATCGAGTCCCCCAAGGAGGAGTTCTACCGCCAGGAGATGAACGAGTTCCGGGCCCACTTCCACAAGCCGGTCATCTACGCCAGCTGGAACTGGGACTACACCGTGGAGGACGCCCTGCGCCACGCCGGGTTCGCCTCCTTCGAGGAGCAGGAAAAGGCCCTTCAGAAACAACGGGCCAAGAAGTGGTAGCAAGAAGTGGCAGCTACGGCCGCTGATCAAGGGCGGCCCGGCCGAGTGGGGCCGGGCCGCTTTTTTTAGGTTGCTGCCCGGCTCTGTCCCGCCGCCCCGGCCCGAACCATGAGGGCCCGGCTGAAGGGCAGGGCGGGCCGGGATCGGGTCTCGGCGCTCTGGGCGCTGAAGTTCAACCGGCCTGAAAAAAGGCCGCACCCCGGACAGGGGTGCGGCTCGGGATCATTTTGGAGGCCGGGTCTTACGAGCTGCGGTCCACAAATCCGCCGGCCATGGCGCGCATGGTCGCGGCCAGCTTGAGCAGGTCGTCCGGAGGAATCTTGCGGATGACCTTGTTTTGCTCCGAGTCGCGGACCTCGACCTGGATGTCGCCGGACTCCTCGATGACGTTGAACTTGAGCTTGACGCCGTTGGCGTTCAGGTGCTCCTCGATGTCCCGCGCCTGGTTTTGGGCGGACTCCTTGCTCAGTTCTTTGTGTTCGCTCTGCTTGTTGCCCGAGGTCTGAGTCTTTTGCACGGGCTGCACAGGGACGGTCCCGACCGGGACCTGCTTGATGGCAAGCTGCGCGCCCCGGCCCTGCTCGCCCAAGAGCATTGCCTGTAAGTTCAGATCACTGGCCTGCATGTCCATGACGTTTTGCCTCCGCTTTGACTAAGGCGCTTTTTTTGGGTCTTACGCCTTACGCTTGTTTCATCGGCAAGTGATGAAAAAAACTTTAGACCCTGCGCGGCCTCGGTTGGGGGCGCGAGTCCGATCAGCGCCCTGTTTGAGTGTTGAAAGGCGAGCGCGGCCTTTGGAGGGCCGGATGTTGCAGAGGCCGTCCGATTTCCGGGACCGCTTCAGGCCGTCTCGTTGAACTGGACATCGCGGGCAGGATGGGATTTGTTGAAATCAGGTTTGGGTTGCTTGATTTTTCTCAGGCCATGATGAACGCGCGGCTTTTTTGAATGTGATCGTGAACGAAAAAGGTTCGTTGCGGCAAACGGCAAGGCGGTTTGGCGGCTGGAGAGTCCAGGTCGGGCCGGATGCGGTTAAGGGAGGTTTTCCATGAAGATTTTGTTCATCATTTCGACCGATGTCGGGGAAACCGTCTACAATGCGCTGCGTCTTGCGAACGTCGGCCTGAAAAAAGGCGACGAGATAAGCGTATTCATGCTCGGCAGGGGAGTCCTGTTCGAGTCCTGCGGGAGCGAAGAGTTCGATGTCATGGAGCAGATCAATAAATTCGAAGGTGATTTTTATGTCTGAGGCGTGTGCATGAAGTCCCACGGTCTTGTGGGATCCGGGACCTGCCCCATAGCCTGGATGGACGATCTTTATGAGCTTGCAAGGGAGGCCGACAAGGTCATCACCTTTTGATGCCGACCGATCGTCGCATCAGCGCGTCATCGAGGCGGGGAAGAGCGTCTTTTTGCTCAGACGCAACAGGCGCCGGGCGAAAGGCCTGGAGTCCCGCCCGGCTTGATCCCAAGTTGTCTTGAGCTTGTTCAGACTTTTTCGAAGAACTCCTTTTGCGCGCCGCACTTGGGGCAGACCTGGGTCTTGCTGGGGCAACGGACGGACCAGCCGTCTATTTTTTAGGGGAAAATTTCTGGTCAAAAGAGGTCGGCCAACTCGCTGAAAGGCCAAGACGGCCATGGATTGGTCACGGGGCATTGACATGGTGGAGGCGGGGGGAATCGAAAAGCCATCCAAGATATTGCTTTTATTCGCTAAATCAATTCGGTCTCGCTGGTGTACCCAGGATTCTACCCAGGTCAGAAGTTCTTATAGACATTCATATTGGTGGCTAGGCCAGCATGACGTCAACGGTTAGTGTGTCATCCCCTTATGAATTATCTGCCTTGAAATATTCGCCTTTGAATGGGGGGGGGGACACTCCCTGGACAAAATGGCCATCATGGGGATAGGGAATTAGGTCTCATATAACAAATTAAGGTGTAATGTGGAACTGATAGAACGAAAAATCCCCATCCGAGGCAGCCACCTGTATGAATGTCCGGTTATGAAATATGCTAACTCGTCCCGTCTTGTCGCTAAAATTGTCGGACAGGGACAATATCTGGATTTAGGCAGTGATTATGCTCCTCTTGGGAAGCCTCCTCACGGGGTCAACGCTGAAACGGTCCTTCATCCTACCGGATTGATCGTTGAAATCGAAATTAAGGTCGAGGACAAATGCATCGAGAAAATATACCGTTATCGTCTCGTCAGAATTTATCATGAGTCAGACAAGCCAGAGAGAGTTGTCCATGGTTCTAGAGACCAAGATGACAACAAGAGACCTCTTGAAGAACGAATCAACATTTCCCCAAGTGAAAAATTCACCTCCGATGAAAGTCGATATATTGGCCAAATTCCCGATCCACCCATAAGTTATTGGGTTGCAACTGTTATTGGTTTAGTCATCCTAGGGGTTGGGGTCTTGGGAGACGGTTTGGAACGCGTTGATTTGATTTGGGGTGGAGCTTTTTTTGCTCTTGGAGGATGGCAGTTCAAAAAAATGCTCAGATACAAGAAGCAACTTCCTGAGCATGAAGAGCAAATAGCAGCCCGTACCCGTGAAGTTGAGGATGCAAAACGTCGGGCTAGGGACATCAAGGAGACCAGAATTGAAAAGATGCTTTCCGATTTCTGCAACTGGGAGAGCATGAGCGGTGTTGAATTTGAATCAGCCGTCTCACGCTTGTACCGGCAACAAGGTTATGAAGTCCACCAGACCTCCACAACTGGGGATGGAGGGGTCGATCTAGTCTTGAAAAAAGGGGATGAAAAAGCCGTAGTGCAGTGCAAAAGGTACAACAAAAATGTCGGCGTCGGCGCTGTGCGTGAACTCAACGGTATAAAACCTCAGTGGCCAGATGCCAGCAGATTCATATTAGTTGGAGTCTTAGGGTTTACTAACCCAGCAAAAACATTTGCGAAAGATCATGGGGTTGAGTTGTTTTCTATTAAGCATGATCATTTCAAACTGTCCTAAATGGAAAAGGCAACCTATCCCAAGAGCTACCCCCTGCTTGTTTGAACAAACAGGGGGCTTACCATGGACCATGCTTACTAATTATTGAATCTATCGCGCAATTCAAAAAGGTAGTCGATCCACATTTCAAAATTGGGTTGGGAAGGGGTGTCATACCACTCCTTGCAGACCCAATATTTGCCGAGCAGCAGATCGGCGTAATACCGACGATACCCATTATCATCATGGCCGTTCCTGCTGGCGAGAGTGATCGCAGGAAATTTCAGATCGAATTTTTCCTTGCAGTAACTTCTATCTTGTAGCCTTCGGATTTCTTCATCATCTACCACAGAAAGAATCTTCGGCAAGACGTCGAAAAGATACCCTTTAGTGTCGTTTCCTTCTCGGTAAAGGTTGATCTTGTGACCACGGATTTCCACATGCTGAACGCCTTCATTCGTCGCCATTTTACGCCTCCAAATTGGGTTGATTTGGAAGCATGATACCATGTCGAAATTTTCTGTCAACCATTTGTTATTTTTGATATTATTAAAAGCTTGGCAATGTTAAAAGCATAACATTGTCAAAGGTCTTTTTTTGATATTATCAAACCATTTTTACTTTGCGATAGGTGTCATCCACGATCGTTCTTCCAGTCACAGGCAGCCTCGCCATCGCCTTGCCGTCCATCGCTTCCAGCCGCGCTTCGAAATGGGCGACGATGTCTTGCGCCACGAGCTTCAACCGCTTCTCCGTTCCCACAATCGCTTCAAGACGTGCCCATCTAGCTCTAAGCTGCTCTCTGCGTTCTACCTCCTCGCCTTCCGTCACTTCCTCGAATTCAGGGTCGATGCGCGGCCTCTCGGATTCGTTCAGTTCGAGCTTGGCCAGGCGGCTTTCGTAGTAGATCGGGACCGTGGCTTGGTCCTCGACCGCGCGCTGAATGTCGTAGACGCTGATGTAGTCGCCAAAGACCGCGCGGGTGTTGGCGTCGGTCTTTTCGATGGGCGTGCCCGTGAAGCCGATGAACGAGGCGCTGGGCAGGGCGTCGCGCATGTGCCGGGCGTAGCCGTCGATGAAGTCGTACTGGCTGCGGTGCGCCTCGTCGGCAATGACCACGATGTTGCGCCGCTCCGAGAGCACGGGGTGGCGGTCGCCCTTTTCCTCGGGGAAGAACTTCTGAATGGTGGTGAAGACCACGCCGCCCGCTTCGACGGAAAGCTTGGCGCGCAGGTCCGCGCGGCTTTCCGCCTGGGTTGGCGGCTGGCGCAGGAGGTCCTGGCAGCGCGAGAACGTGCCGAAGAGCTGGTCGTCCAGGTCGTTGCGGTCGGTGAGGATGACCAGGGTGGGGTTGTGCATCGCGGGCTCGCGGATGATCCGGCCGGCGAAGAAGGCCATGGTCAGGCTCTTGCCCGAGCCCTGGGTGTGCCAGACCACGCCGATGCGCCGGTCGCCCGGTTTGCCTCCTTGGAGCCGTCCGGCCTCATAGCCTCCCGCGGGTTCGGCGGCGCGGTGGGCCTCTTGCAGTTGCGCGGCGCGCAGCGTCTCTTGGACCGCGACGTTCACCGCGTGGAACTGGTGATAGCCCGCCATCTTCTTGGCGAGCGCCCCACCGCCCTCGTCCTCGAACACGATGAAGTCGCGGATGAGGTCGAGGAACCGGCGCTTCTCGAACACGCCTTCCAGAATGACCTGAAGCTCGGGCAAATGCCGATCGGCCGGCTGCTCGCCGTGGATCGTCCGCCAGGGCTTGAACCACTCGCGGCCGGCCGTGAGCGTGCCGATGCGCGCCTCCATGCCGTCGGACACGGCCAAAAGCTCGTTGCAGGCAAAGAGGGTCGGGAGTTCGGCCTTGTAGGTCTGGAATTGCTGGAACGCGGTCCAGATGGTGGCGTTCTCGTCGGCCGCGTTCTTGAGTTCGATGAGCGTCAGGGGCAGGCCGTTGAGGAACAGCACGATATCCGGCCGGCGGGTGCGTTTGTTCTCGGTCACGGTGAACTGGTTCACGGCCAGCCAGTCGTTGTTGTCCGGGTCGTCGAAATCCACGATCCTGGCTTGGGCTCCGGCAATGGAGCCGTCGGGCCGGCGAAACTCCACGGTCACGCCGTCCACGAGGAGCCGGTGAAAATTGCGGTTGCGCATCTCCAACGTCGCGCCCTCGGGCCGGGTGAGCTTGCGGAAGGCGTCGTCCAGGGCCTCGGCCGGAAGGGTCGGGTTCAAGCTCGCCAATGCTAGGCGCAGGCGGTCGGAGAGAATGACTTGAGCGTAGTCCGTGCGCTCGGCGACGGGCTCCCCCGGGGCGATGTCCGGGCCACGTTTGATCTGCCAGCCGAGGGATTCCAGCCAAGCGAAGGCGGCTTGTTCGATGGTGGATTCGGTGATGGTGCTACTCATTCAGAAAGCTTCTTTAGTTTTTTCCGATATTTTGCCCAGATATCGTCTACCGTTTCATTTTCTAGTGCAGCTTTGATCCTGTCTATAGCCTTCTGAGAATAGCGCTTATGGAGCACGCTGCCGATCCTGAATTCCTTATAGCACTCAGAGTCGCCGCGCATACCAAGGTGGTCTACAATCGCAATCACCTTGGACATTGTAAGTTCAAGATTCTCTGCGAGTTGCTTCGCGCCTAAGTTGTAGAATCCGAGTTCGTCAATTCTCTTTACGGCAACAGTATATGCGCCTGGAGTCCCTTCAGGCACGAGGTGAATTGGAATTCCTTCTTTCTTCGTCAAACGCAACGAGAGCGACGGACCGGAACCATCCGGCGTGATCTCGACGGCCGCCACTCCGATGAATACCTTTGGCCACTGCGTACCAGCGAGGAGTTCCTGACCGATACGCCCCAATTCTCCGGCAGTGGGTTGCCCCTTCTCGCCTCTGATCGTCGCGTCGAGGAGCGCCAAGGGCCTTAGCCTGGCCTGTGCTTCGATCCGGCGTCGCTTTCCAGGACGCAAAAGTTTACATATTTCGCTAACTTCCGAATTAAAAAGTGTTGTAAGGTCCGTCGGCGGCGATGCAGAAACCGGTAAGACGCGAGCCGGGAGGTGGTACGCTAGTTCTTGATCGAAAATTTTCTTTAGCAAATCACGGAAAAGCGTCACCCCGGACTGCGCATGGACGTAAAGCTGGCCCTCTGAAATTTCCAGTAAGTGGTGCTGCGCTGCATCGCGCAACCCGTTGATCGTTTGGAGCGTGATGGCCTGTTCCTCGGTGAGGAACTTGATTTTTCCGTCTGTCAAGCCACGCCGCACACATGCGTCAAAGCCGATAGTCTCCTTGGCGCGCTTCTCTCTGATTTTTCCGCCCTTATGGAGGATTGTTGCCTTAAGCAGCATCTCAAATGCATGATCAAGTTGGATCAGGACGCCGCTTACCCGCCCACGGTCGTGCGGTCGGTTGAAGAGTTCGATGCTGAGGAGCAAAGAGTCGCACGCTTTTTCGAGTAGCATTTTTGTTTCGCGTTTCATGACAAGAAACCTCGAAAAAAAGTCCTACATAGCGAACTCATATTTTTAAAAAATCGGATGTTGTATTTGTTTTGGTTTATAGTCATGCGAGTCGTATGTAGTCTAGACCGAAGTATCCCCCTGTTCTTCGGAGATCCAATCATCGGAGTTTAGCTTTCTAATGTGAGGAGCGGATACTTCGTTAAATTTTTCGAGCTGCGTTCGCATCCACTAAATATCACCCTGGCGTAGTCTTCAAATATCTCCAAGGTGTTATTTTAGGTGCTTCTCTGGAATGGTGGAGG
>JAFGBU010000028.1 GCA_016932995.1 Desulfovibrionaceae bacterium | reverse complement strand
CGGGGGCGGGTGCGGAAGGCTCGACCGCGGCCTCGGCCTCGGGAATCTCGGTTTCCGGGGCCTGGGCCGAAGGCTCGGCAGGGGCCTTGGCCTCGGTTTCCGGGGTCTTTTCCTCGCTGGCCTTGGCTTCGGTCGCCTGGGCCGAAGGCTCGGCAGGGGCCTCGGCCTCAGGGGCCGGGGTGGCCAGGGTGCTGCTCATGACCTCGCGCAACAGGTTCTGGACCTGGACCAGCTTCTGGGCCTGGGTCTCGTCGAGCTGGCCGCTGAGGAATCCCGCCTTTTGGGCCATGTCCTGGATTATCCCCTGATAGACCATGTTTCGGATCTGTTGCGGGGCCTTTTCAAGGACCTCAAGGCGTTCCTGGACCTGGGTCACGTCGCCCTTGAGCGCGCCGAGCTTGCTTATTTCCTGGGAAAGGCCCCTGATGTTCTGGTTGAGGCCGAAATAAAAGACCACCAGCAGGACAATGGCCAGCAGGGAGATGATCAGGCCCACCTTGCCCATGTCGCGGCGGGAGTCGTCAACGAGCTTCTGGGCCATGGCCTCGGCGCTTTTCTTGGCCGTGTCGATCTGACGTACATTGTCCGGGGCTTTTTCCATGGCGCGCCTCCTTCTGGATTTATTTAACTTGATTGAGACTACCCCAAAAGGGGCTGGGCAATCAAGCAGAACATTATAAAAATATTTAACAATATAAATATGTTATATTGTGGCCTGGGCAACAGGGGACAGGGGCCGTCAATGCCGCGGCGCATGGTCCAGGCCTGGCCTTTGCCGCTCAGGACAACCATGCCGCAGGTTGGGTTGCAAAGAGCCCCGACGCCTGTTTTGCAACCGGTCGCATAGTTTGAAGACAGGTCGTTGCATTTGCGGCATTGTCAGCAATATATTCGTTTGTTTGATAGCCGGTAAAATAATTTTTAGTGTGTAACAAAAAAAGTGGACTTGCGTGTTTATTTTAGATATGGCATATGTAAATTGATTGTGTTTTTGTTGAGCATCAAGACTAAAAATGAATGCTTTGTCGAGGAGAAACCATGGAAGACTATCTGAAAGAAGCCCTGGAAATAGTGAAGGCGCAGGCCAGCGTGAGAACCATGACCGAAGATGAAATAACCACCATGGTCAGGAAGCTTGCCTTTGGCATTCGGGCCATTGCGGAAGGCGGTCAGGTTGCTGCGGAGGAGGCCATGGCCTGCGATCCGCAAAAGTCCATCAGGGAGAAATCGATCATCTGCTGTGTCTGTGGCAAGTCTTTCAAGATATTGACCAAGAAGCATCTGGCCAGCCATGACCTCACGCCCCCGGAATACCGCGAGAAGTTCGGCTACAAGCGGGGCTGTCCCCTGGTCTGCAAGTCCCTGCAGCGCGAGCGGCGCAAGAAGATGAAGGAGATGCAGCTCTGGAAAAAGAGGGGCAAAAAGAAGTAGGCGCTTCAGCGCGTCAGCCTTTCGACATTTCGATCCTCCGATCGTTAGCTGTCAGTCATCAGTCAAAAAAATCCGTCCGTTCGGGCGGATTTTTTTGTGTCTTCATTTGTTGTTTTTTTGTTGTTTTTTTTATAAAATTTTATTGACATTATAGCATCATAAAGATATTAAAAAAAATAAACAACAAAACAAGCAGCTGTATCCAATGATTGTTTCAGACGCTTTTTTGTCCTTGCGCGAGATCAGCCGCAGGCTGGGCGTGCCGCCGTCATCCATCGCCTATTACCGGGACAAGTTTTCGATGTTCATTCCCCAGGCCGCGGGCAGGGGCAAGCGCAGGTTCTATCCGCCACAGGCCCTCGAAATATTTGAGAGGATCAGGAAGATGTACGAGCAAGGCGTGAGCTCCGAGCAGATCGATCATGACCTGTCCAGCAACTATCAAGACCTGTTCCCGCACGGCCGCGGGCACGACCGCGGGCTTTTTCAGCCCGAAAACGGCGGGGCCCGGGTTCCCGAGCTGATGGACAGGCTCTGCCAGGCCCTGGAGGCCCAATCCAGGCTCGTGGCCGAGCTGGCCTCTGTGCGCGAGGATTTGTCCGACCTGAGGTCCCGGCGCGAGCAGGACGGCGAGCGCGTCCAGGCGCGGATCACCGAGCTTGCGGCCGAGTTGGCTGATCTGCGCAGCCAAAATTCGGATTTGAAAAGGCTGCTCTCGGACGGTCAGCGCCGGTCCGATCCGGCCGGAGCCGATCCGGCCGGTGCCGATCCGGCTGCTGGCGGTGCGCTTCGTCCGCCGCGCGGGTATCTGGGCCGGCCTTTGGTGATCAGGTCCGCCGCCGGCGAGTATCTGGGCGTCATGGGCAAGGGGAGCAGGCATTTTTCCCTCGGCGATCTGGCGGGCCTGATAGACGACCTGGCCGGTCCGGCCAGGACCGTGAACATGTCCTGGGGCGGCAAGGGCCGGACCTGGCGGCTCACGGTCCTGGTGAGGGACGGCGGCCAGGCCCGGCGGCGCAGGGTCGTCCTGGACACCGAAGGCACCCTGACTCCGAACAAAAACGAGGTCACCAGGATAAAGGCCATGACCATCGACGGCGAGAACGTCCCGCAGGCGCTTATCCTGGGTCTGTTCCGGCAGGTCAGGGACCTGTTTTCGGGCCAGCCGGGGTGCTGAAATTAGTCTAGAAAAAATCTTGATCATTTTATTGTTTTTTGTTTATGTACCCGTGATGAGCATGAGACTAAGCCCTTGAGGAGAGGACCATGCCACAAGTCGCAGCCCGAATTTCTCAGGATCACGAGAAGTGGCTGAAGGATTACTTCAAGACCAAGAGCGCCGGGGCGGAGTTCATCCTGCCCTGGGCCGTGGACGTCTTCTTCAAGTCCATACGGGGCGTCTCCAGCGAGTTCTCGGTTGCGGAGCTCAAGACCATCCTGGAATCCCACCGCGACGTGAAGCTGTTGCCCAGCCAGTCGAAGCAGGCCTATCTAGTGCTCCGGGTTCAGGAGGCCTGCTCTGAGAGGAGCGTTCACATCCACCACGGGGCGAGCAAGAGCAATCTCGAGGTCAAGCTCAGGCGTCTTTCCGACCTCCAGGCCACCGCGGTGATGATCTGGGCCACGGCCTACTGGGTGAGCAAGGTCTGGAACGGTATCCCCCTGGACGACTACGTGAAGCTCTCTTGCGGTTGAGGCCGGGCCCCGATTCGTTTAACATCCCGCGACAACGACAGGTCCATGCCCGGGAAACGCGCGCCGTTTTCCGCGCGTTTGTCTGTGGAGCCGTTCATATGCAAAGCCTCCCGTGCATACTGACCATCGCCGGATCGGATTCCAGCGGCGGGGCGGGCGTTCAGGCCGACCTCAAGACCATCGCCATGCTCGGGGCCTACGGGGCCAGCGTGATAACCGCCCTGACCGCCCAGAACACCGTGGGCGTGGACGCCATACACGCGCCCCCGGCCAAGTTCGTGGCCCGGCAGCTCCAGTCCGTGGTCTCGGACCTCAAGATTTCCGCGGCCAAGACCGGAATGCTCTACAGCGCGCCGATCATCAAGGCGGTGGCCATCTTCCTGCGCAAGAAGAGCTATCCCCTGGTCGTCGATCCGGTCTGCGTGGCCCATGGCGGGGCCAGGCTCCTGGAGGAGGACGCGGTCAGCGCCATGGTCGAGCAGGTATTCCCCCATGCCGACCTGCTCACGCCCAACCTGCCCGAGGCCGAGCTGTTCAGCGGGCTGCGCATCGCCTCGACCAAGGACGTGGCCAGGGCCGCGGCCGGTCTTTTGGACCTCGGCCCCAAGGCCGTGCTCATCAAGGGCGGGCACATGGAGTCGGTCATGGCCACGGACTGGTTCGTGTCCCGGGGCGGCAAGCCCATCCCGTTCATCCAGCCCAGGGTCAGGACCGGGAACGTGCACGGCACGGGCTGCGCCCTGTCCGCGGCCATAGCCACCGGCCTGGGCCAGGGCCTGGAGCTCACCGCGGCCATCCGCAGGGCCCAGGGCTATCTGAACAGCGCCCTGCGGACCGGGTTCAGGATCGGCAAGGGCGGCGGCCCGCCGAACCATCTCGCGCCGCTGCACAAGGAGCTGGCCCGGTCCCGGATACTGGACGACCTGGACGCCGCCGGCCGGAGGCTGTGCGCCGTGGCCGGCCTGGGCCGGCTGATCCCCGAGGTGCGCATGAACCTGGCCCTGGCCCTGCCCCAGGCCGAGGGCATAGACGACGTGGCCGCGTTTTCAGGCCGCATCACCTGCACCCGCAAGGGCCTGGTCATTGTGGCCGGCAGGCCCGAGTTCGGGGCCTCCTCGCATATGGCAAAGGTGGTTTTGGCCGCGCGCAGGGTCTGCCCCGAGGTCAGCTGCGCCGCGAACGTCAGGTACGACGACCGGACCCTGGCCGGCCTGGACCGCCTGGGCCTGGAGCGGGCCTGGTTCGACCGGGCCGAGGAGCCCGGACGGATCAAGGACCTGGAGGGCGGCACCCTGGAGTGGGGCACCTATGAGGCCCTGCGCAGGCACCCCCGGGCCGAGGCGGTGAAGGCCGTCTGCGACCCCGGCGAAAAGGGCAAGGAGCCCATGATACGGCTGCTGGCGCGCGATACGCAGGAGCTTGTGGACCTTGTGGCCCGCCTGTCCGCGGTCCTGGAGGGCCGGGGGGAGTGATCGTTTGCGGGTCGTGGTTGACAGTCTGAAACCGGCTTGCGTATGTACTGGACTCTTTGCGGGCGTGGCGGAATTGGTAAACGCGTCAGACTTAGGATCTGGTGCCTAACGGCTTGGGGGTTCGAGTCCCTCCGCCCGCACCAAGCTGAAAACGGACGCGCCGGATCAGGATGCGGCCTTTAGGAGGAAAGCAGACCATGGAATACGATATCCAGGACATCTCCCCTGTTCAGAAGAAGATAGTCTTCAAGGTCCAAAGCGAGGAGGTCAACGGCGCCCTGTCCACGGCCGTGGCCCTGTACAAGACCCGCTACGAGATCAAGGGCTTCCGCAAGGGCAGGGCCCCGGCCTCGGTCATCGAGTCCAAGTTCAAGAAGCAGCTCTACACCGAGGCCACGACCGACCTGATCAACTACCAGATAAACGAGGCCATCAACTCCCTGGGCCTGGCGCCCCTGTCCAGGATCGAGGTCGAGGCCAAGGAGCTCGTCAGGGACCAGGACTTCGAGTACTCGATCTCCTTCGAGGTCGCCCCGGAGTTCGAGCTGCCCGAGTACAAGGGATTGGTGGTCGAGGAGGAGGCCGTGGAGGTGGACGAGGCCCGGATCCGCGAGGTCGAGAACAGGATTCTGGACAACGCCGCCACGATCACGCCCATCGAGGACGTGCGCGAGCCCAGGGACGGGGAGATAGTCACCGTGAGCTTCGGGACCTACAAGGACGGCGAGCTGTTCGACGGCGTCAAGGCCGAGAACTTCGACCTGGTCCTGGGCCAGAGGCAGGCCTTGGAGGAGTTCGAGGACCTGGTCAAGGGGCTCAAGCCCGGCGAGTCCGGCGAGCGGGAGATAGCCTTTCCCGAGGACTTCATAAACACCAACATGGCCGGCCAGACCCTGACCATCAAGGCCAAGCTGCACGCCATAAAGCAGAAGGATATCCCGGAGCTCACCGACGAGCTGGCCAAGAGGATCGCGGGCTTCGACTCGGTTGCGACCATGCGCGAGGCCATCAAGGCCTCGTTTCTGAGCAGCCAGAAGCAGCTCGTCAGGGGCAAGTCCCAGAGCGAGCTCCTGGACAGGCTGCTCAAGGACCTGGACTATCCCCTGCCGCCGTCCATGGTCGAGGACCGTTTGCAACGGCTCATCGAGGACCAGGCCTTCAAGCTCGAACGCCAGGGCAGGAGCCTGGAGTCCCTGGGCAAGAGCCTCGAGGACCTGCGCGCGGAGTTCAGGCCCAGGGCCGAGCAGGCCGTGAAGCAGGAGCTGTTCCTCTTGGCCGTGGCCAAGAAGGAGGGCCTGGAGGTCGATCCCAAGGAGGTCGAGGCCGCGCTTCGGCAGGTCGCCATGCAGGCCAAGCAGGACGTGCTTTTCATCAGGCAGTTCTACGAGCAGAACAACATGATCGTCCCGCTCAAGGACCGCCTGCTCGCGGACAAGGCCATGGAGGCCATATACCAGCAGGTCGAGATCAGGGAGGTGCCCGCGGCCGAGGCCGGCGCCTAGCCGCCTTGACTCTCCCGGGTTCGGATATATACCCTCTGCCTGGGCCGGACGGGCCCGGCCTTTTTGCTTGTTTTGGCCCCGGGAATGCTTCAGAATGCGGTCCGGGACCCGCGGTTCGGGACCCGCGGTTCGGGACCCGCGGTTCGGGACCGGAGGCGGGCATTGCCTGTTGTCCCGGGCTAAGGTTCGGGGCCCAAAGGGCCGATCATTCGTAAGACCAATTTGGCCGGACAGGCCAGGAGAAGCCATGACCGCCGTTCCCATCGTGATCGAGACGACGGGCCGCACCGAGCGGGCCTACGACATATACTCCAGGCTGCTCAAGGACCGCATCATCCTCTTGGGCGACGTGGTGGACGACCACGTCTCCAGCCTGATCTGCGCCCAGCTCCTGTTTCTGGAGTCCGAGGACCCGGAAAAGGACATCTTCATGTACATAAACTCGCCCGGCGGCTCGGTCACCGCGGGCCTGGCCATCTACGACACCATGCAGTACATCTCGGCCCCGGTCTCCACGCTGTGCTTCGGCCAGGCCGCCAGCATGGGGGCCCTGCTCCTGGCCGCGGGCGAGAAGGGCATGAGATACGCCCTGCCGCACAGCCGGATACTCATCCACCAGCCCCTTGGCGGGGCCCAGGGCCAGGCCACGGACATCGACATCCAGGCCAGGGAGATACTCAGGCTGCGCAAGGAGCTGAACCACATCCTGGTCAGCCACACCGGCCAGGACATGAAAAAGATCGAGAAGGACACGGAGAGGGATTTTTACATGGACGCCGAGGAGGCCGTGAAGTACGGCATAATCGACAAGATCATGGCCTCCCGGGGCGAGATGGAAGCCAAGTAGGGGGAAGGGGCATGTCCAGGAAGAAGCCGAACGTGGCCTCGGAGCTTTGCTGTTCATTCTGCGGCAAGTCCCAGTCCGAGGTCCAGAGGCTCATCGCCGGGCCGGACGTCTACATCTGCGACGAGTGCGTCGGCCTGTGCAACGACATAATGGCCCAGGAGACGGTCAGCGAGGAGTTCGCCGACGGCAGGCTGCTCGCCCCCCAGGAGATAAACAAGCTCCTGGACGAGTACGTCATCGGCCAGACCATGGCCAAGAAGATCCTGTCCGTGGCCGTGCACAACCACTACAAGCGCGTCTTCTACTCCGTGAGCGCCGGCGACGACGTGGAGATCGACAAGAGCAACATCCTGCTCATAGGCCCGACCGGCTCGGGAAAGACCCTGTTGGCCCAGACCCTGGCGCGCATCCTCAAGGTCCCGTTCGCCATCGCCGACGCCACCACCCTGACCGAGGCCGGATACGTGGGCGAGGACGTGGAGAACATCCTGGTCCAGCTCCTGCAGAACGCGGACTACGACATCGACGCGGCCTCGCGGGGCATCATCTACATCGACGAGATCGACAAGATCGCCCGCAAGGGCGACAGCCCGTCCATCACCAGGGACGTGTCCGGCGAGGGCGTGCAGCAGGCCCTGCTCAAGATCATCGAGGGCACCGAGGCCAACATCCCGCCCAAGGGCGGCCGCAAGCACCCCCAGCAGGAGTTCATCCGCATGGACACCTCCAACATCCTGTTCATCCTCGGGGGGGCGTTCATCGGCCTGGACAAGATCATCCAGCAGCGGGTCCAGGGATCGAGCATGGGCTTCGGGGCCAAGGTGGAGTCCAGGAGCCGGGCCGACATGGGCGAGATGCTCAACCAGACCCAGCCCACGGACCTGATCAAGTTCGGGCTCATACCCGAGTTCGTGGGCCGCATACCGGTCATCACCTCGCTCGAGGACCTGACCCGGGAGGACCTGGTGCGCATCCTCACCGAGCCCCGGAACGCCCTGGTCAAGCAGTACCAGAAGCTCTTCGAGCTGGACAAGGTCTCGCTCCGGTTCAGCGACAACGCGCTCAAGGCCATCGCGGCCAAGGCCATAGAGCGCAAGACCGGGGCCAGGGGCCTGCGCAACGTCATGGAGGGCATCATGCTGGACGTCATGTACCGCCTTCCCTCCCTGCCCGGGGTCAAGGAGTGCGTCATCAACAGCTCGGTGGTGGACAAGGCCGTCGAGCCCCTGCTCATCTATCAGCAGGAAGTGAAGAGCGCCTGACCGCGGCGGGTTCGCTGTTTCCGTTTGACAACCCCTGCGGGTTCCTTATCATGGTAGTTATACCGGCCCAGGCGGCCGGGACGTTCAATAGTTCGGAGGAAAGATGTCCGATTACGGACCCAATGACCGCAGGTCGAACAGCGAGCCCTTGATCCTGCCCATGATGCCCCTGCGGGAGGTGGTCATGTTCCCCCGGTCCATAGTGCCCCTGTTCGTGGGCCGGGAGGCGTCCATCAAGGCCATTGAGAGCGCGCTGGCCGACTACGGCAAGAAGATATTTCTGGCCACTCAGAAGAGCCCGGAAAAGGAGCGCCCGGACTCCGAGGACATCTTCGCCATGGGCACGGTGGCCAAGATACTCCAGATGCTCAGGCTCCCGGACGGGACCATCAAGGTCCTTTTCGAGGGCCTGTACCGGGCCACCTGGTCCGACAGGACCACGGACCTGATCGAGGGCGGCGAGTACCCCCTGGTGCGCGTGTCCCGGGTCCGCGAGCACGCCGACCAGTCCACAGAGGGCGACGCCCTGGTCAGGGCGGTCCACGAGTCCCTGGAGAACCTGAGCAAGATCAACAAGAAGCTCGCGCCGGAGACCATCCTGGCCATGTCCGGCATCAAGTCCCCGGGCAGGCTCGCGGACGCGGTCATGCCCCACTTGAAGGTCGACTTCAAGGCCAAGCAGGACATCCTGGAGACCACGGACCCGGTCAACAGGCTGGAGAAGGTCTACGAGCTGCTTTTGGGCGAGATAGAGATCGTGACCATCGAGAAGCGGGTCAAGGGCCGGGTCAAGACCCAGATGGAGAAGAACCAGCGGGAGTATTACCTGAACGAGCAGATCAAGGCCATAAACAAGGAGATGGGCCGCGAGGACGACCCCCTGGCCGAGGCCAAGGACCTGGAGGACAGGCTCGAGGCCAAGGAGATGTCCGAGGAGAACAAGGAGCGGGTCAAAAAGGAGATAAAGAAGCTCAAGCACATGCCGCAGTCCTCGGCCGAGTACACCGTTGTCCGCAACTACGTGGACTGGGTCCTGGACCTGCCCTGGAACGTGTACAAGCCCCTGGACCTGGACATCGCGAGCGCCAGGAAGATACTGGACGAGGACCACTACGGCCTGGAAAAGCCCAAGGAGCGCATCCTGGAGTACATGGCCGTGCAGAGCCTGGTCGAGGCCATAAAGGGCCCGATCCTCTGTTTCGTCGGCCCTCCGGGCGTGGGCAAGACGTCCATAGCCAAGTCCATAGCCAGGGCCATGGACCGCGAGTTCGTGCGCCTGTCCCTGGGCGGGGTCCGCGACGAGGCCGAGATACGCGGCCACAGGCGCACCTACGTCGGCGCCCTGCCGGGCAAGATCATCCAGTCCCTGCGGCGCTGCAAGTACAACAACCCGGTGTTCTGCCTGGACGAGGTGGACAAGATGAGCACGGACTTCCGGGGCGATCCCTCGGCCGCGCTCCTGGAGGTCCTGGACCCGGAGCAGAACGTGGCCTTCAACGACCACTACCTGGACCTGGACTACGACCTGTCCAAGGTGTTCTTCATCACCACGGCCAACACCCTGCACTCCATCCCGCCGCCGCTCCAGGACCGCATGGAGATCATCCGCCTGCCCGGCTACCTGGAGACCGAGAAGCTGGCCATAGCCAAGAGCTTTCTTAAGCCCAAGCAGCTCGAGCTGCACGGCCTCAAGGAGTTGAACCTGCGTTTTTCGGACAACGCCCTGCTGGAGATCATCCGCCACTACACCAAGGAGGCCGGGGTCCGGAACCTGGAGCGGGAGATGGCCTCGATCTGCCGCAAGGCGGCCATGAGGCTCTTGGAGGACAACGACCTGGAGGAGACCGTGCAGGTCAGCAGCCGCAACGTGTCCGGTTTCCTGGGCGTGCCCAAGTACCGCTACGGCGAGCGCGAGGACCGGCCCCAGGTCGGCGTGTGCACCGGCCTGGCCTGGACCCAGCAGGGCGGGGAGATACTCATGGTCGAGGTGGTCCTGATGCAGGGCAAGGGCAAGGTGGAGATCACCGGCAAATTGGGCGAGGTCATGCAGGAGTCGGCCAAGGCGGCCCTGTCCTATCTGCGTTCGCGCTCGGACGTCTTCGGGCTCAAGCGCGAGTTCTACAAGGACATCGACATCCACGTGCACGTGCCCGACGGGGCCACGCCCAAGGACGGCCCCTCGGCGGGCATAACCCTGGTCACGGCCATTGTCTCGGCCCTGTTGAACCTCCCGGTGCGCAACGACCTGGCCATGACCGGCGAGATCACCCTGCGCGGCAGGGTCCTGCCCATCGGCGGCCTGCGCGAGAAGCTCCTGGCCGCCCACAGGGGTCTGCTGTCCACGGTGCTCATCCCCAAAGAGAACGAGAAGGACCTCAAGGAGGTCCCGGCGAACATCCTGCGCGACCTGGAGATCGTGACCGTGGACAACATGGACCAGGTCCTGGAAAAGGCCCTGGTCTGCCCGGACTCGGCGAGCATATTCTGCGGCCGCGCGGACGTGGCCCCGCTGTCCAACTTCCTGGTCAAGGAAGAGTATCAGCGGCCGACCCACTAGCCGGGTCGCGGTCAGGCAACAAGGGCCGGGCGCGAAGCGCCCGGCCCTTGTTGTTCCTGCTCCAGGGGATCGGGGCTATCTGCCGAGCTTGCCGTCCACGTTGTTGCGCATCCAGGTCGCGTCCCACCATTCGCGCGGCTGCACGGGCAGGCCCGAGACCAGGATTCCGAAGTGCAGGTGGTCCCCGCCGGCCAGGCCGCTTACGCCGGTCCGGCCGATGATCTGGCCCTGGGACACGTTGTCCCCGTTGTTCACGGCTGTTTCGCTCAGGTGGGCGTAGAGGCTCTGCAGGCCCAGGCCGTGGTCGATGATCAGCGCGTCGCCGTAGATGCCCAGGTACCCGGTGTGAACGACCATCCCGTTGTTCGCGGCCGGAATCGGGGCGTTCTTCACGCTGGCCAGGTCGATGCCCAGGTGGGTCTGCTCGTCGATCATTTTGCCCTGGCTCAGGTACTCGCGGCGGTCGCCGAACCCGGCCATGGTCGCGGAGTTGGGCAGGCGCAGGAACGGGCCCTCCCACATGGGCGTGGGCGAGGTGTCCAGGCCGATCTCCTTGAGCCTGGCCCGGTTTTCGACCCGCAGCTCGCGGTTGACCTTGAGAAAGACGTCGAGCAGGGAGGGGGCGTTGGGGAAGAACTTCCTGAACTCGGGCATCTTTTGCTCCAGGAACTGGTCGGAGACGTTGATCTTGGAGAGCCGGAAGGCCCTGGCGTTGGCGTGGACGGGGATCGCGCGCAGGCGTTCGTTTCCGGCCAGGTCCCGGGCCACGATCCTGGGGTTGAACTCGGCCGGCGGGGTGTCGTAGGGCATGGCGAACAGGCAGGCGTAGACCCTGTTCTGGTCTTTGTCCCCGGTCTGCCGATAGCCCGGAAAGAACCTCTCGCCCACGAGCACCCCGGTCCTGCCCAGGTCCTCGTCGCTTTTGTAGACCACAAGGCCCGAGCCGCCCTGGTTGAGGTTGTGCTGGCCGCTCTCCACGGATATCCGGGGCGGGGTGGCGTCCAGGACCAGGTTCCGGACCAGCCGGCTCCTTCCGGCCTGGCCCAGGGGATACAGGGAGCGGTCCCTGGCCTCGATCTCGATCTCGAACGGACCTTCCAATATCTCGGTCCCGGACAGGGTCAGGTCGGTTGAGAACCGGATTTCGCCCTGGGCGAAGTCCTTGGCCAGGAGCCCGGTCCTTTTTCCCTTTTGGACGAGCCGGACCTCGAGGTCCTTCAGGCCCAGCCCAAGGTCCTCGGCCTTGAGGGTCAGGACCGTGTCCGGGGAGACGCGCCCGACGTTCGGCAAAAGGGACAATGCCGGCGGGTCGGTGTCCCTGAGCAGGAAGTACCCGCCAACGGCCAGGACCACGGCCGCGAGAATTAAGATCAGCTTGAACTTCGGGCCGGATTTGGTGTTGTTCATGCGCCTTTCCCTGTTGATTTGTTTCTAGAGAAACTCTACATATTTTTCGGACCCTGGACAAGGGGGGGCCAAAAGGGGGCCGGACAAGGGGGCGGCTATTGCTGTTCTTCCAGGGCGTTCATGAGGCTGATGGCCAGCTTCAGAAAGTCGGCCTCGGTGATTATGCCGACCAGCAGGCCGTCCTCTATGACCGGCAGGCAGCCGTACTTGTTGGTCAGGAGAATGCCGGCCGCGTCCTTGATGTCGACGTCCGGGCCGATGGTGCTCACGTTCTGGCGCATGATCTCGCGGATGGGTATGCCGGCGTCTATCTCCTCCTGGGTCTCGGCGTCCACCTCGGCCAGCCTGGAGATGGTGGCCGAGAGGATGTCGCGGTGGGTGAGCAGTCCGGTGAAGTGGTTGTCCTCGGAGATGATCGGGATGTGCCTTATGCGTTGTAGGGACATGAGCGAGCGGGCGCTCCCCAGGTCGTCGGTCTCGAAGAGGGTGAAAACCTTTTTGGACATCAGGTCCCTGACCCTGATCATGGATTTTCTCCTTTGATTGCGCGGTGCCTCGTAATAGCATTCTTGAAAGGCCAAGGCCTGTCAAGCCCGGGATTAGGGGGTTTTGCGCGTCGTGGTTGACTTGGGGTGGGAAATCTGATCTGCAACGGCAGGCCGTTGAAAAAATGGAGCGTTTCTTGAGATTGGACCCCAGGCGATTGAGGGAGAAGATGGTCGCCGAGCAGATCCAGGCCCGCGGGGTCTCGGATCCCGCGGTGCTCGCGGCCATGCGCGAGGTCCCCAGGCATTTGTTCGTGGAGGAGGCCCTGGGGGAGAAGGCCTACACCAACGGTCCGCTGCCCATCGGCGAGGGCCAGACCATCTCCCAGCCCTACATCGTCGCGCTCATGTCCGAGCTCCTGGACCTCAAACCGGGCATGCGGGTGCTCGAGATCGGCACCGGCTCGGGCTATCAGGCCGCGATCCTGGCCCACATGGGGGCCGAGGTCTACACCGTGGAGCGGGTCAAGAATCTTTTCTACTCCGCGCGCAAGCGCTTTGCGGACCTGCGCCTGTTCTCCATCCGGCTGAAGCTCGGCGACGGCACCATGGGCTGGCCCGAGGAGGCCCCTTTTGAGCGCATCATGGTCACCGCCGGGGGGCCCAATGTCCCCGGGCCGCTAGTGGACCAGCTCGCTGACCCGGGCAGGCTGGTCATCCCCGTGGGCCGGTCCAGGCGCTTCCAGCGGCTGGTAGTGGTCGTCAAGCAGGGCGGCGTGCTTGAGGAGCGCGACGAGGGCGGGGTGAGCTTCGTGGACCTGATAGGGGAACACGGTTGGTAGCCGGCGGCCGGGCAAGGGCCGGAGGCTGCGCATGACCGGTTCGGCCAAGACCGGCCTGGCCGCGGCCTGGCGTCAGGGCCCGGGCCCGAACGGCCTCCGGGAGGCGGCCCTGTTGGGCCTGAAGGGCCTGTGCATGGGCGTGGCGGACATCATCCCCGGCGTGTCCGGGGGGACCATCGCCTTTATCACCGGCATATACGACCAGCTCGTGGACGCGGTCCGGTCCTTTGACCTGGAGTTCGCGGCCAGGCTGGCCAGGCTGGACCTGGCCGGGGCCCTGGCCCGGGTCCACGCGCGTTTTCTTGCGCCCCTTGTCGCGGGCATAGCAGTCGCCCTGCTGTGCATGGCCAGGCTGATGAGCTATCTGCTCGAGCGCCACCCGATCCCTGTCTGGGCGTTCTTTTTCGGGCTCATCGCGGCCTCGGTCCTGGTGGTCGGGCGGCGGGTCGGCGCCTGGGGCCCGGTCAACGCGCTTTTGCTCCTCTTCGGCGCGGTGGGCAGCTTCCTGCTTGTCGGGCTCGTGCCCGTGAGCACCCCGGAGGCCTTCTGGTTCGTGTTTCTGTCCGGGGCCCTGGCGATCTGCGCCATGATCCTTCCGGGCATCAGCGGGGCCTTTGTCCTGCTGTTGATAGGCAAGTACGGGTTCATCACCAAGGCCCTCAAGAACCCCCTGGCCTTGGACAACCTGCTGATCCTTGCGGTCTTCGGCTGCGGCGCGGTCGCTGGTTTGGCTTGCTTTTCTAGGCTTCTTCATTATTTATTGAAGAAATGGCACGGCCCAACCATTAGCCTTCTGACCGGCTTTATGTTAGGGGCGTTGAGAAAGGTCTGGCCCTGGAAACAGGTCCTGGAGACCAAGCTCGTGGGCCTCAGGACCGTGGTCCTGAGGGAGCAGGCGTCTTTTCCCTCGGACCTTGATTGCGGCTTTTATCTGGCCCTGGGCCTGATGCTCGTCGCCGCGGCCGCGGTCCTGGTCCTGGACCGGCTCTCGGCCGGCCGCGGCGGGGTCTGAGTCGTGGGATTTTTCGATCTGAACTTGACTTAGGGTATGCGGATATGAATGCCAAGTCCAACAGCGCCTGTCCCCCGGACAAGGCGGGCATGAGCGGGGCCAAGACGGCCCTCCAGGACCAGCTGATCTCCTCGACCCTGGAGAAGATCAGGTTCAAGATATTCGTGATGAGCGGCAAGGGCGGGGTGGGCAAGAGCTCGGTGGCCGTGAACCTGGCCGCGGCCCTGGCCGCCAGGGGCCACCGGGTGGGGCTCATGGACGTGGACATACACGGGCCCAGCGTGCCCACCCTGCTCGGCCTCTCGGGCCAGCTGGAGGTCGGGCGCGGCAACCTGATCAGCCCCAAGAGGTTCAACGACAACCTGCACGTGGTGTCCATGGAGTCCCTGCTGCTCGACCCGGACCAGGCCGTGCTCTGGCGCGGGCCCATGAAGACCTCGGCCATCCGCCAGTTCATTTCCGACGTCCAGTGGGGCGAGCTCGATTTTCTGGTCGTGGACTCGCCCCCGGGCACCGGCGACGAGCCCATGACCGTGCTCAAGACCATCCCGGACGCCCTGTGCATCGTGGTCACCACCCCGCAGGAGGTCTCCCTGGCCGACGTGCGCAAGGCCATAAACTTCTTGCAGTACGCCAAGGCCAACATCCTCGGGGTGGTCGAGAACATGAGCGGGCTGGTCTGTCCGTTTTGCGGCGGGGAGATAGACCTGTTCAAGAAGGGCGGCGGCAGGGAGCTGGCGGTGAAGTACGGGCTCGAGTTCCTGGGCGCGATCCCCCTGGACCCGGCCGCGGTGGTGGCCAGCGACAGGGGGGTGCCGGTGGTGCTCTTGGAGGGCGACAGCGCGGCCAAGACCGCCCTGCTCGGACTGGGTGAAAAGGTGGCCGAGGCCGCCGCCAACAGCCTCGAGGCGGCCTCGACTGTCCACGCTTGAGGCGGCCTCACGGGGGGCAGGCATGTTCAATCTGGCCAACTCGTTGACCCTGGCGCGGATAGTCGCCGCGCCGCTGATCGTGCTCCTGCTCTATTTCGTCTACTGGTACCAGTGGCGGTTCGCGGCCTGCGCGGCCAGCGTCCTGTTCCTTCTGGCCTCGCTGACCGACCTGTTCGACGGCCTGGTGGCCCGACGCCAGGGCAGGATCACCAGCATGGGCAAGTTCCTGGACCCGCTGGCGGACAAGCTCCTGGTGGGCTCGGTCCTGATCATGCTGGTCAAGCTCTGCTGGGCGCCGGCCTGGGTGGTGATCATAATCATCTGCCGCGAGCTCCTGGTCACCGGGGTCCGGGCCATGGCCGCGGAAAAGGGCGAGGTCATGGCCGCGGACAACCTGGGCAAGCTGAAGACCATTGTCCAGCTTGCGGCGATAATCGCCCTGACCTGGCACTATCCGCTGTTCGGGCTGAACCCCGCGGCCATCGGGCTGGTCTTGCTCTATCTGGCTTTGGTGTTTACGGTTTTTTCGGGAGGGAATTATCTGTACTCGTTCTACAAAAAGTGGCTGGCCGCCTAGGGCCGCGGTCCTGAAGGGCGTTGTTTCAGGTTGAGGCCGGGCATGCGGTGGACTAAAGCGCGATGGAAAAGAAGACGATGAACCATTTGGCCAGGATAGCCAATTGCCTGCAGACCATACTGGACCTGGAGCCCGAGCTGCGCAAGCTCGAGCTGGGGGCCTCGCTGACCGATGAGTTCGATGTGCTCAAGAATTTTCTGGAAAAGGTCGACCGGCTCGATCTGACCGAGGACGACGTCCGGCGCGTGGAAAAGGCCACCTCGACGTTTTTGGAGGAGCTCAGGGGGCCCTTGTCCCTGGCCCAGGAGCACGGGGACGCGCAGCGTCGCCTGCAGTGAGTTTGTGGACATGCTTGGACGCCGGATGTTTCTCTGGGCGCTTATCCTGCTGAACCTTTTTTTGTTCTTTCGCCTCATCTGGAGCGACCAGGGCATCCTGGCCTACATGGACCTCAGGGGCAGGCACGAGGCGCTGGCGACCGAGTTCAGGGCCGCTGAAAAGAGGAGCCAGGACCTGAGCCGGGAGATCACCAGGCTCAAGTCGGACCCGGACCACCAGCAGGACATGATCCGCGAGCGCATGAATTTCGTCAAGGACGGCGAAATATTGTACGTCTTTCCGGACAAGGCCGCCGACAAAGGCAAAGAGGCACGGGATGTCGAAGAAAATTGAGTGGTTTCAAGAAGTTCTCTCCCTGGAACCGGGCTCCAAGGTCTTTTTCTCCCTGGCCAGGCTGTTCGTCGAGTCCGAGCGCTACGAGGACGCGGTCACGACCCTCAGAAAGGGATTGGACCGCCATCCCGATTTCATGGAGGCCCGGCTGCTGCTCATCCAGGTCCTGGCCAGCCTGAACCGCGAGCATGAGGCCGTGGAGCTGCTCGGGGGCATTGTCGGGCCGCTGAGGAACTATCCGGCCTTCTGGAGGCTCTGGGCCCAGTCCCTGCCCGCGGAGCAGCGGGACTTCGCGGTCTTTCTGATGCTCGTGGCCTCCAACCTGTCGGGCACGCCCGTCAGGTGGATGGACGTGGTCCTGGAGGGGGTCAACTCCCTGTCCGCCAGGCTGGTGGGGCCCCTGAAGGCCCCGGAGGCAGCGCCGCCCGCGACCGAGACCGAGGCCGTGGTCCGGGCGCCTGAGCCGTCCTTGGAGACGATCGGCCCGGACATCGAGCCCGGAAGCCTGCGCACCCGGACCATGGCCGATCTTCTGGCCTCCCAGGGGGATTTTCAGGGTGCGCTTGAAATATACCGGGATCTTTGGAAAAAGGCCGAACCCGGCCCGACCCGGAAGGATCTGGCCGGCCGCATCGAGTGTCTTGAGGCGGATTTGAAGGCCGCGGGAGGTCCCGCCGCAAGGTCCGGCGGCAAGGCGGACGAGGACGAACGCGACGCCTTCAGCCTGCACGCCAAGAACCGGCTCATCAGCACCCTGGAGACCCTGGCCGCCCGTTTCGAGGCCAGGGTAAGGGCATAGGGCTCGGCCCGATATCGAGGCAATCAGCAAACGCCGCCGTTGTCGGCTTCGCGTCCGCGGGGCGCATCGGCCGGCGGAACAGGTAGTGTCCGGATATGAAAACGACCTTGTCGGCCGCGGCCGTCCTTTTGATCTGTCTTTTGTGCGCCTGCAGCACCGTGGACACCACCTGGAAGCAGACCAAGGAGGTCGCGGGAAAGGCCAAGGAGTTCGTGGACCCGGCCCCTGAGATCGACTACGACAGCTACAAGTTCGAGAACCCCAACCAGGAAAAGCTGGCCCTGCTCTTCACCCCGGTGGACGGTCCCCTGTCCTCGCTCATCAACTACATAGAGGATCAGGACGTCTACCCCCCCAAGGAATGGGTCGATCTGCTCTTCGCGCGTTTTCCGTGGGCCCACAGCCTGATCGTGGCCGACGCCGAGGGCAAGATGCTGGAGAGGGTCCCGCCCCTGCCGCTGAAGCGTTTCACCCAGCCGCTCAAGTTCGAGGCCGTGTGGCGGGAGACCTTTTTAAAGACCGTTGTCGACTACCCGGACCTCGGCCCGGAGCTGTACATAGGCACGCCGTTCTTCAAGGATGTCGAGTTCATGGGCCTGATCGTGGTCAGCTTCGATCCCCGGGACCTGATGTCCATGTGCCCCAAGCCCGAGGAGCTGATCATCGTCCATCCGGGCGGCGGGGTCTGGTCCCTGGGGGCCGAGGTGAACAGGGAGGGCCTGTTGGCGGTCGACTGGCCGGAGCTGCTCAAGGACAACGTCCAGGGCCAGGTCCAGGTGGGCGAGGAGTACTACACCTGGCTGGTCCGGTATATCGGCAGGGACTACTTCATCTACGCCACCAGGAGCGTGGACCCCAAGCACAGTGAATCATCCTGGTTTTTTTAACGGCCTGGGCCCATGGAGCGGCCGGGCCAAAGGCCATTGGAGGCGGGCATGACCCAGCAGATCACCGTCACCGAGCACCTGCTGCTGCATCAGAAAGAGGAGCCCATGGCCACCGGGCGCTTCACCAGGCTGCTCAACGAGCTCATCCTTTCCGCCAAGATCATCTCCCGGGAGGTCAACAAGGCCGGCCTGGTGGACGTGCTCGGGTTTACCGGCGACCGGAACGTCCAGGGCGAAGAGGTCAAGAAGCTCGACGAGTACTCGAACCGGGTACTCATCCACAGGATGGCCCGCTGCGGGGTGCTCTGCGCCATGGCCTCGGAGGAGAACGCCGACATCATCGAGATACCCCACGGCCTGCCCACGGGCGGCTACGTGTTCATCTTCGACCCCCTGGACGGCTCGTCGAACATCGACGTGAACGTGAACATCGGAACCATATTCTCCATCTACCGGCGCAAGAGCCCCAAGGAGACGCCGATCCTGTCCACGGACGTGCTCCAAAAGGGCTCGGAGCAGATCGCGGCGGGCTACTTCCTCTACGGCACCTCGACCATGCTGGTGTACAGCACCGGCAACGGGGTGAACGGCTTCACCCTGGACCCCGGGGTGGGCGAGTTTCTGCTCTCCCACCCGAACATCCGCATCCCGGAACGGGGCAGGATATACTCCGTGAACGAGGGCTATTATCACTACTGGGACCCGGCCACGCGCAGGATCGTCGAGTACTTCAAGAACCCTGGAAACGAGTCCTCCAAGCCCTACAGCTCCCGGTACATCGGCTCCCTGGTCTCGGACTTCCACCGCAACCTGATCTACGGGGGCATCTTCATGTACCCGGCCGACCGCCGCGACCCCAAGAAGCCCAGGGGCAAGCTGCGCCTGATGTGCGAGGCCGCGCCCCTGGCCATGCTCGTGGAGCAGGCCGGGGGCATGGCCGTGGACGGCGAGAGGCGGATACTGGACATCGAGCCGGAGCAGCTCCACCAGCGCGTGCCCCTGTTCATCGGCTCCAAGCAGGACGTGCAGAAGGTCTTGGACATCTACGCCGGAAAGGCCTGATGCTCTGCCTGGGCGTCGAGACCTCGTGCGACGAGACCGGCGTGGCCCTGGTCTCGGAGCACGGGCTCCTGGGCCAGCGTCTGGCCTCCCAGGAGGCGGTGCACGCCGTGTTCGGCGGGGTCGTGCCCGAGATCGCCTCCAGGGAGCACTTGCGGGTCCTGCCCTTGATCTACCGGGAGCTTCTCCGGGAGACCGGGACCCGGTCCGCTGACCTCGGGGCCGTGGCCGTGGCCAGGGGGCCCGGGCTCCTGGGCAGCCTGCTGGTGGGCGTGAGCTTCGCCAAGGCCCTGTGCCTGTCCCTGGACGCGCCCCTGGTGGGCGTCAACCACCTCTGGGCCCATCTCCTGGCCCCGGGCCTGGAGGGGGAGATGACCTTCCCGGCGCTCGGGCTCCTGGTCTCGGGCGGGCACACCAATACCTATTTCATCGAATCTCCGCTGGATTTCCGGCCCCTGGGCCGGACCCTGGACGACGCGGCCGGCGAGGTCTTTGACAAGGTGGCCAAGGACCTGAACCTTCCCTATCCCGGGGGCCGCCTTGTGGACCGGCTGGCCGGCCGCGCCGAGCCGGACAGGGACATGTTCCCCAGGGCCTACATCGACAACGCCAGCCTCGACTTCAGCTTCAGCGGGCTCAAGACCGCGGTGATCCAGCATTTGTCCGGCCGCCAGGGGTTGCGTTTCGAGGACCTGCGCCTCGAGGGGCTGGATTCGGTCCTTGACGACCCCCCTGTGGACCTGGCCCGGGTCTGCGCCTCGTTCAACTGGAGCGTGGTCGACACGCTGCGCATAAAGGTCGAGCGGGCCCTTCGGGCCTGCGCCGGGGCGCGTTCCCTGGTGGTCGCGGGCGGGGTGGCCGCCAACTCCATGCTCAGGCGGGCCATGGCCGAGCTGGCCGCAGACCACGGCCTGATCCTGTCCTTGCCCGGCCCGGATTTGTGCACCGACAACGCGGCCATGATCGCCCACGCCGGCAGGCTGATCCTGGGCTTTGGGCGCCGGCACGGCCTGGACCTCGAGGCCGTTCCCAGGGGCAGGGCCGTGCCCGAGGACTGGGTGCGCGAGTCGTGAGCCGGGCGCTCGGCGGTCGGGGCCGCAGCCATTCCCGCTTGACAGTTTACCTTACTGACACTAGCTTTGTTGCTTCATTGCGCGGAGTTTGTTTTCGGTTCGGTGCGGCTTTTGCCGGTCAACAGCCGGGGGGCGGTGTTCGATGTTCGCGGCAATGGCCGCTCCCATGTCGGAATGAAAAGGAGATGTGTATGACTATAGAGATTACCGACGGCAGTTTCGAGCAAGAGGTCCTCAAGTGCGAACTGCCCGTGCTCATTGATTTTTGGGCCCCGTGGTGCGGGCCCTGTCGGGCCATGGGGCCGGTGATCGCGGAGTTGTCCGAGGAGTACGCCGGGCAGGTCAAGATCTGCAAGATGAACGTGGACGAGAACTCGGGGACCCCCAGCAAGTACGGGATCCGCGCCATCCCCACGCTGATCCTGTTCAAGGCCGGCGAGGTCCTGGACCAGACCACCGGGGCGGTGTCCAAGAGCAGCATCAAGGAAATGATCAGCAAGAAGGTCCTCTAGGCCGATGAAGTCATACGACGCCATGGTCATCGGGGGAGGCCCCGCCGGTCTGACGGCGATGCTTTACCTGCTCAGGGCCGGCGTCGATGCCCTGCTCGTGGAGAAGCTCTCTCCCGGCGGCCAGGTGCTGATGACCGAGGAGATTGAAAACTATCCCGGGTTTCCCAAGGGGATCAAGGGGTTCGAGCTGGCCGACCTGTTCGCTGCCCAGATCGACAGGTATCCCCACGACAGGATCATGGACGAGGTCTCCGAGATCCGGCCCGGCCAGGGCGCCCACGTGGTGCGCGTCGGCCCGGAGACGATCGAGGCCAAGACCGTGATCCTGTGCTCAGGGGCCAGGTACCGCAAGCTGGACATCCCCGGGGAACGGGAGCTCGCCGGACGCGGGGTGTCCTATTGCGCCCTGTGCGACGGCAACTTCTTCAGGGACAAGGTCGTGGCCGTCATCGGCGGGGGCAACTCGGCCCTGGAGGAATCCCTGTACCTGGCGCGGCTGGTGCGCAGGCTCCATCTCGTGCACCGGCGCGACGAGTTCCGCGGGGAGAGGTATCTCCAGGACAAGTGCTTCGCCAACCCCAAGATAGAGGTGCTCAGAAGCAGTGTGCCCAGGGAGATAGTCGGCCAGGGCGAGGTCTCGGGCCTGGTGATCGAGGACTTGAAGAGCGGGGAGAGGCGGACCCTGGAGGTGGACGGGTGCTTCATCTTCGTGGGCTTTGAACCGATCCTCGAGTTCGCGCCCCCGGAGATCAAGAGGGACGCGGTGGGCATAATCACGGACAGCGAGATGAACACCAGCGTGCCCGGGATATTCGCCGCGGGCGACGTGCGCTCGAAAAACTGCCGTCAGGTCGTGACCGCGGTGGGCGACGGCGCCACCGCGGCCAGCTCGGCCTTCGCCTATCTGGAAAAGCTCAATGTCTCGTAGGCCGTTTTTCCTGCTTGCCGGGGCCCTGGCCCTGGCCGTTCTGATCGCCGGCTGCGGGATCATAGACTACTATTTTCTGCCCCCGCCCGAGGACACCGCCCAGGAGCTCTACGAGTCCGGCATGGAGTACATGAAGGACAAGCAGTACGGCGACGCGGCCCAGGCCTTTGTCAAGCTCAAGGACCGCTACCCGTTCAGCCCGTTCACGCCCAAGGCCGAGGTCGCCCTGGGGGACGCCTATTTCCTGGACGGCAAGTACATCCAGGCCGTGGACGCCTACAAGGAGTTCGAGGCCATGCACCCGAGCCACGAGGACACGCCCTACGTTTTGTACCAGATCGGGCTGGCCAGCTACAACATGTTCAGGTCCATCGACCTGCGCCAGGACAACGTGCGCGAGGCCCTGGAGTATTTCTACCGGGTGGAGGAGACCTTTCCGGACAGCGACTACGCCAAGTCCTCCAATGAATACGTGGTCAAATGCCGGCGGGTCCTGGCCGAGCACGAGATATTCGTGGCCGATTTCTTCTGGAGGACCGAGCAGTACGGCCCGGCCTGGAAGAGATACATCTACGTCGTGGAGAACTACGGCGACATCGCCGACGTGAGGTCCTACGCCAAGCGCCGGGCCGAGTACTCCTATTACGAGTATCAGAAGACCCTTTCCGAGGACGAGCGGCAGGAGATCCAGGGAAGCTGGAAGAAATGGCTCAAGAAGTGGCTCTAGCCGCGTCCTGATCCCGGGTCCCGGCCCTTTTTCGCCTATGCACGCACCCCCCGCATTCCCCGACTGGTTCACGGCCCTGGCCGTCAAGGACCGGGCCTTTGCCCGGGCCTACGAATCCCTGCCCGCCGCGCGCCGGGCCTGGATCAAGACCTGCATCGCCAGGCTCTACGACTGGACCCGGCCCTCCGGGGTCTCGGACTCGGTCCAGACCCTGGCCTGGGAGTCGGGCGCGTCCACCATGCGCCGGACCTCGCCCAGGGAACTGGTCCTGGTGGCCTTTGACCGGGACTACGGCTCCTTTGCCCGGATCGCGGCCGCGCTCGTCCCGGCCCTGACCAGCGGGGCCGCGAACCTGGCCGCGGTCAGGGTGGGCGGCGGGGGGCCCATGTCCGACGAGGTCCTGACGCTCTTCGAGCTGGCCGGGGTGGAGCTCGTCTGCCAGGCCGGACCCAGGCAGTTCGGCCGGCTTCTGGGTGACATCGGTCCCGGCCGCGAGGGCTGTCTGGTCCTGGCCCTGGGCAGGACGGTTCAGAATCTGGTCCGCGAGCCGCAGGGGGCCTTGGGTTTCGCGGTCTGGAACGCGCCCGCCTTGCCCGAGGCCGGGGTCTGGCTGGACGGGCCCGGGGACTTCGATCTCGCGGCCTTGGCCTTTGCCCAGCCGGACGCCGATTTTCGGATCATGGGCGCGGACCCCGGGCCGCTGGGCGGCCGTTTCAGGCGCCTGCCCGGCGGGTTCGAGGACTTCCTGGGCCTTGGCCTTGACGTGGCCTACGCGCCTTCGGCGCGCCTGGAGCGCGTCCTTGAGAACTGCGGCCTGGCCTTTGGCCCGGGCCAGGAGTGCTGCTGGGTCTGGCCGGGCCTTTGCCCCGCGTCCTTTCTTGTCGAGCGCATCGGCTGGGGCCTGGCCTGGCCGCGCGTCCGGGGCGGCCCATGAGCGCCAAGAAACCCCCTTCCGCCAAGTATCTCGAACGGTTGCGCAACATCGGCGTCATCGCCCACATCGACGCCGGCAAGACCACGCTCACCGAGAGGATGCTTTATTATTCCGGCAAGATACACAGGATGGGCGAGGTCCACGACGGCACCGCGACCATGGACTTCATGCCCGAGGAGCAGGAGCGCGGGATCACCATCGCCTCGGCCCTGACCTCCTGCCTGTGGCGGGACTTTTTGATCAACATCATCGACACCCCGGGCCACGTGGACTTCACCATCGAGGTCGAGCGTTGCCTGCGGGTGCTGGACGGGGCAGTGGGCGTGTTCTGCGCGGTCAGCGGGGTGGAGCCCCAGTCCGAGACGGTCTGGAGGCAGAGCGAGGCCTACCACGTGCCCAAATTGGCCTTTGTGAACAAGATGGACCGGCCCGGGGCCGATTTCGAGGCCGTCCTGGAGTCCATGGCCTCCAAGCTCGGGGCCAGGCCCCTGCCCATCTGCGCGCCGGACGGCCAGGGCCAGGAGTTCAAGGGCGTGTTCGATCTCGTGGCCATGCGCAGGCTGGTCTTTGATCAGCAGAGCCAGGGCGCGCAGTACCAGAGCCTGGAGCTTTCCGGCGACGAGCTCGAGCGCCTGGCAGCGTGGCGGGAAAGGCTCCTGGAGACCCTGGCCGACCAGGACGACGAGTTCATGGAGCTCTATCTCTCGGGCCGGGACCTGCCCGTGGACAGGATCAAGGCGGCCATCCGCAAGGCCACCCTGGACCTGAAGCTGGTCCCGGTGCTGGCCGGCTCCGCCCTGCGGAACATCGGGGTCCAGATGGTCCTGGACGCGGTCTGCGACTATCTGCCCGGCCCGGCCGAGGTCCCGGCCCAGGTCGGAGTCGATCCCGGGACCAAGGCCAAGCGCTCCTTTCGGGCCGACCCCGCAGAGCCCCTGTCGGCCTTGGTCTTCAAGGTGTCCATGGATTCCGGGCGCAAGATCGCCCTGCTGCGGGTCTATTCCGGGGTCCTGGAGGCCAACGACACGGTGCTGAACGTCACCCAGGACCGCGAGGAACGCGTGGCCAGGCTGTTCAGGCTGCACGCCGAGCGCAGGGAAAAGGTCGACCGGGTCCGGGCCGGGGACATCGTGGCCGCGGCGGGCATGCGCTTCGCCCGCACCGGCGACACCCTGGCGACCAGGTCCGAGCCCGTGATACTGGAGCGCATAGCGGACTACAAGCCGGTCATCTCCCTGGCCATAGAGCCGAGGAACTCCGAGGAGTCCGACAAGTTGGGCGAGGTCCTGGAGAGGTGCCTTTTGGAGGACCCGACCTTGAGCCTCAGGCGCGACGAGGAGACCGCCCAGATCATACTCTCGGGCATGGGAGAGCTCCATCTGGACGTGGTCCTCGAGCGCATGAAGCGGGAGCACGGCCTTGAGCCGCGCACCGGCAGGCCCCAGGTGGTCTACCAGGAGACCGTGAGCGCGGCCTTCGAGGCCCAGGAGGAGTTCAGGCGCGAGCTCGGAGAGGTCATGCACCACGGCGGCGTGCGCCTGGCCGTGGAGCCCCGGGAGCGGGGCAAGGGCAGGCGCGTGGTCTTCGAGTTCGACACCGGGTCCTGGCCCAGGGACTGGGTGGACGCGGTGGAGGAGGGCGTTTCCGACGGCCTGCAGAGCGGGGTGCTCAAGGGCTATCCGGTGCAGGACGTCAAGGTCAGGATACTTGATCTCTTGAGGCGCGAAAACGAGTCCAGCCCGGCCGGATACCGCATGGCCGCGGCCATGGCCCTGAAAAAGGCCCTGGCCGGCGCGGGGCCCAGGCTCCTGGAGCCGATCATGTGGATCGAGGTCAACGCGCCCCAGGATTTTGTCGGCGACGTGGTCGGCCTGCTGGGGAGCAAGGGCGCCAAGATCGAGAATTTGATCGACCGCGGCGGCCAGAAGCTGGTCCAGGCCCTGGCCCCGCTCTCGGGCCTGTTCGGCTTCTCCACCGAGCTGCGTTCCGCCACCCAGGGCCGGGCAGGGTTCGTCATGAAGTTCGCCAGGTTCGACGTCTTGAACTGATGCCTTTCCGCGATCCTGTCCGGAGCGACTTTTGGCCAGAGACTACGACCGTTGGACGCGCATCAAGCGCACTGTCCGGTACTGGTATCTGCGGGTGCTCAGGACCAGGGCCTCGGCCCACAGCATCGCCCTGGGCTGCGGCCTGGGCGTGTTCGTCGGGTTTCTGCCCATCATCCCGTTTCAGTCCGTGACCGTCCTGGCCCTGGCCTTCGTCTTCAGGGCCAGCAAGCTCCCTGCCTGGCTGGGGACCTTCATCTCCAACCCCTTCAACATGATCCCCTTCTACCTGATGCTGTTCGTCGTGGGCAGATTCTTCCTGGGCCTCATGGGCCTCGAGTTCGACCAGCAGATGTTCAGCCTGGCCTACGTCAAGAGCCATTTGTTCAGCAATCCCGACGGACTGAGCATGAAGGACATGATCCAGTACGGCTGGCGGTTCTTTTTGGTCATGATGTTCGGGGGCGTGGTGGCCGGGATTCCCTCGGCCGCGGCCGCCTACCTGGCCTCGCTCTGTGTGGTCCGGCGCTACCGCAGGCGCAGGGCCCTGCGCCTGCTCAGAAGACGTTCCTCAAGATAATCTCCTCTCCTGCGGGCCTGACGGGTCGAACCCGTTGTCATTAATTCGCGCATATAGTATCTACCATTTTATAACGCGTTTACTATTTGGGCGGGACCTGTTTCACCTGGGCGGCGGGCCTTTGCCCGCAGGGAGGCCGACATGTCGCAGGGCGCGGATTATTACCAGGAGTTTCTGGACGAGGCTGGCGAGCTGTTGTCCGAGTTGGAGGTCGTGCTTTTGGGCCTGGAGGACGCGCCCTGGGACATGATCCTGCTCAACCGCGCCTTTCGCAAGCTGCACAACCTAAAGGGCCTGGGCGCCATGTTCGGGCTCGATCACATCTCGGGCTTTGCCCATGAGTTCGAAGACTTGTTCCAGCGGGCCAGGGGCGAGGGCCTGCTCGTGTCCAGGGAGCTTGTCGTTCTGGCCCTGGAGGCCAAGGACCACCTCCTGGGCCTGGTGGAGAACGGCGGCCCGGCCCAGGGCGAGGCCGCGCTCACCGGGCGCTGGATACTCAAACGCATGCGCCTGGCCGCAGGGTCGCCCCGCCCCGGGGAGGGCGGGGCGTGAACGGGCCGCCCCGGCCCGTTCGATCCCGGAACGGCCCGGACCCCGGCTCGTCGGGCCCGGGCCTGCCGGCCATGAGCGAGGGCCAGTTCCGGTCCCTGGGCGGGCTGATAACCGCCAGGCTGGGCATAAAGCTGCCGTTGTCGAAAAAGACCATGCTCGAGGCCAGGCTGGCCAGGCGTCTGCGCAGCCTGGGCCTGTCCTCCTGGGAGGACTACTGCGGCCTGGTGCTCGGGCCGGGCGGCGGCGCCGAGATGTGCGCGCTGATCAGCGCGGTGACCACCAATACGACCTCCTTTTTCCGGGAGCCCAGGCACTTCGAGATATTGGTCCAAACCGTCTTGCCCGGGCTCTGGGAGGTCCGATCCGGGGGGCTTTCGGTCTGGAGCGCGGGCTGCTCCACGGGCGAGGAGGCCTATACCCTGGCCATGGTCCTGAGCGAGTTCGGCCGGCAGAGGCCCGGATTCGGCTTCAACGTCCTGGCCACGGACGTGTCCCGGAGCGCGCTCGAGGCCGCGGCCAGGGCCGTGTACCCCATGGACGGGATAGGCCGGATACCGGACGCCATGAGGCAGAGATATCTTTTGAGGGGCCGGGGCGCTTCCGAGGGCCTGGTCCGGGTGGCCCCGGAGATCAGGGCCAAGGTCAGGTTCGCGCATCAGAACTTCATGGACGAGTTCTGCTTTGAGGGCTGCCACGAGGTCGTGTTCTGCCGCAACGTGGTCATCTATTTCGACCGCGCTGTCCAGGTGCGTCTGTTCAGGCGCATCTGCGCCAGGCTGGCCCCGGGCGGATACCTGTTCATCGGCCATTCCGAGAGCCTCGCGGGCATGGACCTGCCCCTCGGCCAGGCGGCCCCGACCGTTTATCGAAAACTCGGGACCCGCGAATGACCAGGGACAAGATCAAGGTCCTGGTGGTCGACGACTCGGCCCTGGTGCGCCGCGTTTTGAGCGACATTTTGGGCTCGGACCCGGACATCGAGGTCCTGGGCGCGGCCGGGGACCCCTTTGTGGCCGCCGAGAAGATGCGCCTCCAGGCCCCGGACGTCCTGACCCTGGACATCGAGATGCCGCGCATGGACGGGCTGACCTTTCTGCGCAAGATCATGACCCAGCACCCCCTGCCGGTGGTGATCTGCTCCTCCCTGGCCCCCGAGGGCGGCGAGACCGCCTTGAGGGCCCTCGACCTGGGCGCGGTCGAGGTCATTGCCAAGCCCAGGCTCGGGGCCAGGGAGTTTTTGGAGGAGTCCAGGGTGCGCATCTGCGACGCGGTCAAGGCCGCGTTCCGGGCCAGGCCCAGGACCACGCCGCCCGCGAGGCCCGCGCGGGCCCCGGTTTCGGCCGGGCCGCGGCCGTTTTCCCTGTCCACCACCGAGAAGGTCATCCTGGTGGGCGCGTCCACGGGCGGCACCGAGGCCCTGCGGGTCTTTCTGGAGGCCCTGCCGTCCGACTGCCCGGCGGTGGCCATTGTCCAGCACATGCCCGAGCACTTCACCGCGGCCTTTGCCAAGAGGCTCGACAACCTGTGCGCCATAAGCGTCAAGGAGGCCGAGGACAGTGACGCCATGCTCAGGGGCCGGGCGCTCATCGCCCCGGGCGACAGGCACATGCTCCTCGGCCGCAGCGGGACGCGCTACTTCGTCCAGATCAGGGGCGGGCCCATGGTCTCCAGGCACCGGCCCTCGGTGGACGTGCTCTTCCGTTCCGGGGCGCGTTTCGCCGGCCGCAACGCCGTGGCCCTGATCATGACCGGCATGGGCGACGACGGGGCCTGCGGCATGCGCGAGCTCTTTGACGCCGGGGCCTGGACCGTGGCCCAGGACGAGGCGAGCTGCGTGGTCTTCGGCATGCCCCAGGAGGCCGTCAAGCTCGGCGGGGTCAGGCAGGTCCTGTCCCTGGAGGACATGGCCGCGGAGGCGGTCCGGCGCTGCCTGGCCTGAGCCCCGCGAAACGCCGCCTGCCTGGGCCGCGAGGCCGTTGTTGTCTCCCGGATTGATTTCCCGTAGAATCAGGACAAATTGGACCCGCAGGGAGCCGCCCCATGGCCCTGGAGATGGAGATCAAGTACCTGGGCGCGGACCATGAGGCCGTACGCAAGGCCCTGCGCGAGCGCGGGGCCCGGAGGCTGGGGCGCTGGTTCGAGGACAACCTGGTCCTTGACGACCGGGCCCGCTCGCTTCGCGCCAAAAACGTCCTGCTGCGCCTGCGCCGCAGCAACGGCCGGGTCGCGCTCACGGTCAAGAGACCCCCGCAGGGCCCGGTTCCCGAGGGGTTCAAGGTCCTTGACGAGTACGAGACCGAGGTCGCTGATTTCTCGGCCCTGCTTCGGGCATTGGAGGTCTTGGGCTTTTGCCCGGCCTTTCGCTACCAGAAGGTGCGCGAGAAGTGGAGGTTGGCGGGCTGCGACGTGTGCCTGGACAGGCTCCAGTTCGGGGACTTCGTCGAGCTGGAGGGCCCTGTCGAGGCCATGGCCTCGGCCGCGGCCGAGCTCGGACTTGCGGTCTTGGCCTCGAGCACCGAGACCTACCACGCCCTGAACAGGCAGTACCGCCGGGACAGGGGCCTTGACGATCAGGAGGATTTCGTCTTTGAGGAGGATGTGCGCGCCGAACTCATGGCTGATTCGTCCTGACGGCCCGCGGGCCGCGGAAAAAAGTCCTGGCCCGGTCTCGACACCCGTTTGGATTGAACTTAATATATGTCTCAGTGCGGAGAGCGAAGTCCGCAGTTGGTTAGCGTCATGAGCAGGCCATTTTCCGACGAGCGCATCCAACCGGAGGCCATTTTTGACGAGGAGCTCAAGGAGCCCCGCAAGTACAAGGTCATGCTCCACAACGACGACTACACGACCATGGATTTCGTGGTCGAGATACTGATCAACGTGTTTTCAAAGAGCAGCTCGGAGGCCATGAATATAATGCTTGCGGTCCACAACGAGGGCATAGGCGTCTGCGGCGTCTATACCGCCGAGGTGGCGGAGACCAAGGTGGACCTGGTCCACCGTTTGGCCAAGAGGGCGGGGTTCCCGCTCAGATGCAGCATGGAAGGGGTGTGACGGCGTATGCTGAGCAAAGGTCTTGAAAGCGCTTTGACTGCGGCGGTCAACGAGGTCAAGAGCCGCAATCACGAGTACCTGACCCTTGAGCACCTCCTTTTCGCCCTGGCCTCGGAGGACTCGGGCCGGGACATCCTCGGGACCTGCGGGGCCGACGTCTCCAAGCTCAAGGAGCAGCTGGAGAAGTTCTTTGTCGAGAACCTGGAGCCGCTGCCCGAGAACGTCAAGACCGAGGTCATCCAGACCGTGGGCGTCCGGCGGGTCCTGCAGCGGGCCGTGTGGCAGAAGCGCGCCGCGGGAAAGGACATCGTCGAGATCGGGGACGTCCTGGCCGCCCTGTTCGACGAGGAGGACTCCTACGCCGTGTACTTCCTGAAGACCCACGACGTCTCCAGGTTGGACATCCTCGAGTACATCTCGCACGCCATGCCCAGGGAGCAGGCCTGGGAGGCGGCCGAGGACAAGGACGAGGTCGGGCCCAGGCCCTCGGTTCAGCCCGGCCCCAGGCCGGTCGCGCCGCCCGGTAAAAGGACCCCGCTCGAGGAGTTCACCCACAACCTCACGGACCGCGCCGCCAACGGGCTCATAGACCCGCTCATCGGCCGCGCCGCCGAGCTCGAGCGGACGGTCCAGGTCCTGGCCCGCAGGCGCAAGAACAACCCCATCTTCGTCGGCGACCCCGGGGTGGGCAAGACGGCCATGGCCGAGGGCCTGGCCAGGATGATCGTCGAGCAGAATGTGCCCGACGAGTTCCTGGACGCCGAGATATTCGCCCTGGACATGGGCGCGCTCCTGGCCGGGACCAAGTACCGCGGCGACTTCGAGGCCCGGCTCAAGGCCGTGCTCTCGGCCCTGACCAAGATACAGGGGGCGATCCTGTTCGTGGACGAGATCCACACCATAGTCGGGGCCGGGGCGGTGAGCGGCGGGAGCCTGGACGCCTCGAACATCCTCAAGCCCTTTCTGGCCTCCGGCGAGGTCCGCTGCATCGGGTCCACGACCTACGAGGAGTACAAGAATCACTTCGAGAAGGACCGGGCCCTGTCCAGGCGTTTCCAGAAGATAGAGATATCCGAGCCCAGCGTGGACGAGACCGTGGACATCCTCAAGGGGCTCAAGCCCTACTACGAGGAGCACCACGGCGTGAGCTACACGCCCAAGGCCCTGCGGGCCGCGGCCGAGCTCTCGGCCCGGTACATAAACGAGCGCTACCTGCCGGACAAGGCCATCGACGTCATCGACGAGGCCGGGGCCCTGTACCGGCTTTCCGGGTTCAAGCGCAAGGAGGCCAAGATAACCGTGGCCGACGTGGAAAAGGTCGTCGCCCGCATGGCCCGCATCCCCTCGGCCCGCCTGACCAGCTCGGACAGGGGCAGGCTCATGAACCTGGACGCCGAGATCAGGCAGGCGGTCTTTGGCCAGGACCCGGCCGTGGAGACGCTGTCCCGGGCCATCAAGCGCTCCAGGGCGGGCATGCGCCAGCCGGGCCGGCCCATGGGCTGCTTTCTGCTCACCGGACCGACCGGGGTCGGCAAGACCGAGCTGGCCCGCCAGCTGGCCGATGTGATGGGCGTCCAGTTTTTGCGTTTCGACATGAGCGAGTACATGGAGAAGCACGCCGTGGCCCGGCTCATCGGCGCGCCGCCCGGCTACGTCGGCTTTGACCAGGGCGGGCTGCTCACCGAGGCGGTGCGCAAGAACCCGCACTGCGTGCTGCTCTTCGACGAGATCGAGAAGGCCCACCCGGACATCTTCAACATCCTGCTCCAGGTCATGGACTACGCCACGCTCACGGACAACAACGGCCGCAAGGCCGACTTCCGGCAGGTGGTCCTGCTCATGACCTCCAACGCCGGGGCCCGGGACATGGCCAAGGGCAACATCGGGTTTTCCCGCGACAGCGAGGGCGACCGCGAGGACCACTGCCTGAAGGCCGCGGAACGGATATTCAGCCCCGAGTTCCGCAACCGGCTCGACGCCATCGTGCCCTTCAGGGCCCTGGACCAGGCGATCATGGAGCGCATCGTGGACAAGTTCATCCGCGAGCTCAACGACCAGCTCAAGGACAGGCGGACCAGGGTCTCCCTGACCCCTGCGGCCAGGACCAGGCTGGCCGAGATGGGCTTTGACCCGGCCTTCGGGGCCAGGCCCATGGCCAGGGTCATCCAGACCGAGATCAAGGACGCCATCGCCGACGAGCTGCTCTTCGGGGAGCTCAAGAACGGCGGCCGGGTGGAGGTCGACCTGGGCCCCGGGGCCAAGGCCGAAAAGACCGGGTCCAAAAAGGCCGGGCCCAAAAAGGCCCGGCTCGAAAACCTCGGCCGGTCGGGCGAGTTCGCGTTCCGCTTCGAGCGCCAGGCCGGGCCCCTGCGCGGCAAATAGGCGTCGCGCGGCCCGGTTGCGCCTTGCCCGGGCAGCCAGAGCCGATCTCCGGCCATGGTCATCTACAGGCTCTTCGAGGACTGCGTCTTCCCGGACCCGCGCGAGGCCGACCCGGACGGCCTGCTGGCCGTGGGCGGCGACCTGAGCCCCAAAAGGCTCTTGACCGCCTACGCCCGGGGCATATTCCCCTGGTACGCCGAGAACTCGCCCATCCTGTGGTGGTCCACGGACCCCAGGCCGGTGCTTGTGCCCTCCGGGCTGCACGTGCCCAGGCGTCTGGCCCGGATCATGAACCAGGGCGGATTCGTGTTCAGCATGGACCGGGACTTCGAGGCCGTGATCCGCTCCTGCGCGGCCGCGCCCAGGCCCGGCCAGCAGGGGACCTGGATAGTCGAGGACATGGTCCGGGCCTACTTGAGGCTGCATGAGCTGGGCTACGCCCACAGCGTGGAGGTCAGGTCGGCCGGGGACCCGGACGGGCCCCTGGCCGGGGGGCTCTACGGCGTGTCCCTGGGCCGGGCCTTTTTCGGGGAGTCCATGTTCCACAACCGGGCCGAGGCCTCCAAGGCCGCCTTTGTGCGCCTGGTCCGCCAGCTCGGGCAGTGGGACTTCGATCTGGTGGACTGCCAGCAGACCACCGGGCACGTGCTCAGGTTCGGGGCCCGCGAGGTCCCCAGGTCCCGGTTCCTGGCCATGCTCGCCGACTCCCTTTCACATCCCACCCGGCGCGGCCGGTGGTCTTTCGACCCCTAGCAGAATGTTGAAAAAGTCCGTCCTGGACTTTTTCAACTCGATTTGGCGAAAACGCGGTTTTGCCAACTCTCCGGAATCATTGGAAGCCAATGATTCCGGGCGCGCCGTCCTGGCGCGCGGAGGTTGTTTATCAACAACCTCCTAGCCGGCCGGGGTTCAGTCCTCGTCGATCTCGACCATGGGCTTGTGCTGGCTCAGGTCGTAGAGGCCGCGCAGGGGGAAATCGAGCTTGTAGCTGGGGATCTTCTCGAAGCGCACAAACCCGATGTCCTTGCCTTCGGTCATGTCCGAGAGCGCGGGCAGGCCCATGGGCACCGGGAAGTCGAGCGGCAGGGAGGTTATGGCCGAGAGCCTTGTGCCGTACTGGGCTTTGAGATACTCGACGAGCTGGTCGCGCTCCTGTTCAGTGAACGCCTCCATGACCACGCGGCGGCTGCTGGTCGGGTCGGCCGCAAGCCCGGGCTCTATCGGGGCCCCGATTATCCTTTCCCAGGGATATGACCCCTCCTCGGCCTTGTCCCAGGCGTATCTGAACAGGTGGACCTCCACGTTGCGGCGGCCCTTGAAGCTCTTGATGGTCATGGACAGGGCAAAGGCGCGTTCGACTGGCGTCCGGGCGCCGGGATAGACTATGTTCATGTTCATTGGTTGACTCCGGTCGTATGGGTTTTATTCAGGGCCAGGATACGTTTTTTAACCCCGGCGGACAAGGCCGAGAAGCGGCCGGGCCGGGTTTTGGGGTGCGGATTTGTCCGTCTTCGAACTGGTGACCGGGTTCACTCCCGCGGGCGACCAGCCCGGGGCCATAGACGAGCTGGTCTCAAACATCAGGGCCGGGGTGCGCGACCAGGTCCTTCTGGGCGTGACCGGCTCGGGCAAGACCTTCACCATGGCCGAGGTCATCGCCCGCCTGGACCGGCCGGCCCTGGTCCTGGCCCCGAACAAGACCTTGGCCGCCCAGCTGTACAACGAGTTCAAGGCCCTGTTCCCGCGCAATGCGGTCGAGTATTTCGTCAGCTATTACGACTACTACCAGCCCGAGGCCTATTTGCCTCACTCGGACACCTACATCGAGAAGGACTCGTCCATCAACGACGACATCGACAAGCTGCGCCACGCCGCGACCCACGCCCTGCTGACGCGCAGGGACGTGCTCATCGTGGCCTCGGTGTCCTGCATATACGGCCTGGGCTCCCCGGAGCACTACGCCCGGATGGTCACCCCCCTGGAGCAGGGCCGGCGCCTGTCCATGGAGCGCCTCCTGGACCGGCTCATCGAGGTCCACTACGAGCGCAACGACTACGACCTGCACCGGGGCGTGTTCAGGGTCCGCGGCGACGCCCTGGAGATCATCCCGGCCTACAGCCGGGACACGGCCCTGCGCGTGGAGTTCTTCGGGGACGAGATCGAGTCGATCCTGGAGACCGATCCGCTCACCGGCCAGGTCCGGGCCAGGCTGTCCAAGACGGTCGTCTATCCGGCCAGCCACTATGTCTCGGACCGGGACAACCTGAACCGGGCCATGGAGGACATCCGCCTGGAGCTGGCCGAGCGCCTGGCCTGGTTCAGGGACCGGGGCCGGCTGGTCGAGGCCCAGCGCCTGGAGCAGCGGACCCTGTTCGACCTCGAGGCGATCGAGGAGCTCGGCTACTGCAACGGGGTGGAGAACTACTCCCGGCACTTGGACGGCCGGGCCTCGGGACAGCCCCCGGCCACGCTGCTGGACTACTTTCCGGACGACTATCTGCTGTTCGTGGACGAGTCGCACATAGCCGTGCCCCAGGTCGCGGGCATGTACAAGGGCGACCGCTCCAGAAAGACCACCCTGGTGGACTTCGGCTTCAGGCTGCCCTCGGCCCTGGACAACCGGCCGCTGAACTTCGAGGAGTTCCTGGAACGCATCGGCCAGGTCGTGTTCGTCTCGGCCACGCCCGGGCCCTTTGAGCTGGAGCGCGCCCAGGGCCTGGTGGTGGAGCAGGTCATCAGGCCCACCGGGCTGGTCGATCCCCTGGTCGAGGTCCGGCCGGTCAAGGGCCAGGTGGACGATCTGATGTCCGAGTGCCGGGAGCGCATGGCCAGGGACGAGCGCGTCCTGGTGACCACGCTGACCAAGCGCATGGCCGAGGACTTGACCGAGCACCTGAACGACATGGGCGTGCCGGCCCGGTACCTGCATTCGGACATCGAGACCCTGGAGCGCATGGCCGTGATCCAGGCCCTGAGGTCGGGCGAGTTCTTCGCGCTCGTGGGCATCAACCTGCTGCGCGAGGGCCTGGACATCCCCGAGGTCTCGCTGGTGGCCATCCTGGACGCGGACAAGGAGGGCTTTCTGCGCTCGGCGCGCTCCCTGATCCAGACCTTTGGCCGGGCGTCCAGAAACGTCCGCGGCGCGGTCATCCTGTACGCCGACAGGATCACCGACTCCATGGCCGAGGCCATGGACGAGACCGGGAGGCGGCGCAAAAAACAGTTGGATTACAACAGAAAATACGGCATAGTCCCGCGTACGGTGCGCAAGGACCTGGACAACGTCCTGGCGCGGCTCTCGGTTCGGCCCGGGACCCAGGCCCCTGGCCTCATCCGGGAGGACGCGGCTGTCTACGGCCTGGACCGCAAGGGTTTGGAGAGGGAGATCAGGGCCCTGGAGCGGGGCATGCGCGAGGCGGCCAGGGATCTTGAGTTCGAACGCGCCGCCGGGATCAGGGACCGCCTGGTCCTCTTGCGGGAGCGGCTTCTGCAGTCGGGGTAGCCGGACACATGGACATTCAGAGACTCAACGCCCGCATAGAATCCCTGAGGCTCAAGCACAGCCATTTCTTCCAGCTCCTGATCGGGGTCGCGACCCTGTTAGTGGTCTTCGTGCTCGGCCTGACCCTGTTCATGGTCCATGAGGGCTGGAGCTTCAAGGAAAGCTTCTACATGGTGGTCATCACCCTGTCCACCGTGGGCTTCCAGGAGGTCAGGCCCCTGACCGAGAACGGCAGGGTCATGACCGCCTTTCTCATCCTCAGCGGGGTGGGCAGCTTCTTTTTTATCGTCGGCACCTTTTCCCAGATCCTGGTCGAGGGCCGGCTGCAAATTTTTTTGGGGAGACTCAGGGTGAAAAAGCGCATCAGCCAGCTGGACAGGCATTTCATTGTCTGCGGCTACGGCCGCATCGGGAGCATCGTCACCGAGGAGATCCGCAAGGAGGGCCGGCCGGTGGTGGTCATCGAGCAGAACAAGGAGCTCATCCACAGGATGGAGGAGGAGGGCGTGCTCTGCGTGGACGGCGACGCCACCAACGACGAGCTGCTGCTCTCCGTGGGCCTGAAGCGCGCCAGGTCGATCATCACCACGCTCACCGACGAGGCCTCCAACGTCTATGTGACCCTCACCGCCCGGCAGCTCAACCCCAAGCTCAACATCATCGCCCGGGCCAACAACGCCTCGCACATCACCAGGCTGGAGCTGGCCGGCGCGAACCGGGTGGTCATGCCGCACTTCATCGGCGGCATCCGCATGGCCCAGTCCGTGCTTCGGCCCACGGTGACCAACTTCCTGGAATTGGCCATGCGCGGCAACATCGACCTGCAGATGGAGGAGCTGGAGGTCTCGCCGGAGTCCGAGCTGGTGGGCAAGGACCTGGTCGAGTCCAAGATCAGGCAGCGTTTCAACCTGATAATCATCGCCATCAAGAGGCCCTCCGGGGACATGGTCTTCAATCCCGGGCCGCGGGAGGTGATCGGCGCCGGGGACACGCTGCTCACCGTGGGCAGCAAGACCGACCTGCAAATGATCAAGGAAATACTCTAGCCCGCGTCCGGGAGGTTTTGTGCCCTCCGCGCCCGATGAAGTCATGGCCAGGGTCCGGCGGCTGCGCCGGGAGATCGAGTATCACAACCGCCGCTACTACGTTCTCGACGACCCGGAGATAAGCGACGCCGAGTACGACGAGCTGTTCCGGGAGCTTCTGGACCTGGAGCGCCGTTTCCCGGACCTCGACGACCCCAACTCGCCCACCCGCCGGGTGGGCGGCGAGCCGGCCGAGGGCTTCGAGACCTACAGCCACGGCCTGGCCATGTTCAGCCTGGACAACGCCATGGACCTCGATTCCTGGCAGGAGTTCTCGGCCAGGGTGTCCAAGGTTTTGGCCGGCGAGACCCCGGACTGGTGGGTGGACCCCAAGCTGGACGGCCTGGCCGTGGAGGTCGTGTACCGGTCGGGCGCGCTGTCCGTGGCCGCGACCCGGGGCGACGGCCGGGTGGGCGAGGACGTGACCCGGAACATGCGCACGGTCAGGAACCTGCCGTTGGTGCTCGAACCAGCAGGGGTCGGGGTGCCCGAGCTGTTGGAGGTCCGGGGCGAGGTGGTCATGTCCAAGGCCGAGTTCGCGGCCCTGAACGAGCGGCAGGCCGAGTCCGGGGGCAAGGTCTTTGCCAACCCCCGCAACGCGGCCGCGGGCTCCATCCGCCAGCTCGACCCCAGGGTGGCCGCGTCCAGGCCCTTGCGTTTTCTGGCCTACGGCGTGGGCCGGGTGGCCGGGGCCGCGTCCGAGTGGAGGACCCAGGAAGAGGTCATGCGCGGCCTGTCCGGCCTGGGCCTGGCCGTGCCGCCCCAGGCCCGGCTCTGCGCCACGGCCGAGGAGGTGGCCGAGTATTTCAAGCGGCTCATGGACGAGCGCGAGGCCCTGGCCGTGGAGATCGACGGCGTGGTGGCCAAGGTCAACTCCCTGGAGCTCCAGAAAAGGCTGGGCGAGACCTCCCGGTCCCCGCGCTGGGCCCTGGCCCTCAAGTTCCCGGCCCATCAGGCCCAGACCGCGCTTCGGGACATCGTGATCCAGGTCGGCCGCACCGGGGCGCTGACCCCGGTGGCCGAGCTCGATCCGGTGCGCATCGCCGGGGTGGAGGTCTCCAGGGCCACCCTGCACAACCAGGACGAGATAGAGTCCAAGGACCTGCGCATAGGCGACAGGGTGATCGTCCAGAGGGCCGGGGACGTCATTCCCCAGGTGGTCCGGGCCTTGATCGACGAGCGGACCGGACTTGAAAAAAAATTCGTTTTTCCTGTAAGCTGTCCGGTATGCGGGGGGCCGGTGACCAGGCTGCCCGGAGAGGCCGCGGTGCGCTGCAACAACCTGAGCTGTCCGGCCAGGTTGGAGCAGGGCCTGGTCCATTTCGTGTCCAAGGCCGGGCTGGACATGCAGGGCGTTGGCGCCAGGTGGGTGCGCCGCCTGGCCCAGGCCGGGCTGTTGCGCTCGCCGGCCGACCTGTTCACCCTGGACCGGGACCGGCTGCTCGAGTTCGAGGGCATGGGCGAGAAGTCCGCGGACAACTTCCTGCGCGCCGCGGGTCAGGCCCTGGCCAGGGCCGATTTGGCCGGGCTGGTCAGCGCCCTGGGGATCAGGCACGTGGGCGAGCGGACCGCGCGTGTCCTGGCCGCGGCCTACGAGGACCTGGACGCCCTGGCCGCGGCCGGGGAGGAGGAGCTTATGGCCCTGCCGGACGTGGGGCCCGAGGTGGCGGCGAGCGTTCGGGCCTTTTTCGGCAACGAGCGCAACCAGGAGCTTTTGGCCCGGTTCAGGGCCCTTCACCTGTGGCCCAGGGGCGGCGGCGCGGCCGGGGACGGCCGGGCGCGGCCCTTGGCCGGAAAGAAATTTCTCTTTACCGGGACCCTTCCGGCCATGAGCAGGTCCGAGGCCCGGGCCCGGGTCGAGTCTCTAGGCGGGGAGGTGGTTTCCGCGGTGTCCAAGAGGGTGGACTACGTGGTGGCCGGGGACGAGGCGGGCGGCAAGCTGGCCCGGGCCAGGGAGCTCGGCCTGGAGATAATCGGCGCGCAGGCCTTTAATGAATTAATAACCGGGAACTGATCCTGCGAACTCAAGGGGGTTGGCGATGGACAATGTGTGCGAGGTGATCGTCATGGGCGCCCAGGGCCGAATGGGTTCGACCCTGGCAGGTCTGGTCAAGGCGGACCCGGACCTGAACCTGGCCGCGGCCGTGGAGCGGCCGGAAAAGGTCGGCGGCCTGGAGACGTTGGGCTGCGTGGTCACCAGCGACCTGGATTCCATACTGCCGCGCAAGGCCGGGGCCGTGATTATCGACTTCACGGCCCCGGGGGCGAGCGTGGGCATGGTCCGCGTGGCCCGCAGGCACGGCAACCCGGCGGTCATCGGGACCACGGGCCTGGACTCCCAGCAGTTGGCCGAGCTGGAGGACGCGGCCAGGGACATCCCGCTGTTCTGGGCCCCGAACATGAGCGTGGGCGTCAATGTCCTGCTCCAGGTCCTGCCGGACCTGGTGCAGAAGCTGGGCGAGGCCTATGATTTAGAAATGGTCGAGATGCACCACAACAAAAAGGCCGACGCGCCCAGCGGCACGGCCATCAAGCTGGCCCAATGCCTTGCCCGGGCCAGGGGCCTGGACTACGACAAGGCCAGGAAATATTGCCGGGAGGGCATCATCGGGCCCCGGACCAGCGGCGAGATCGGGGTCCAGACCCTGCGCGGCGGGGACGTGGTCGGCGAGCACACGGTCTATTTTCTGGGGCCCGGCGAGCGCATCGAGGTCACCCACAGGGCCCATTCCAGGCAGACCTTTGCCCAGGGCGCGCTCAGGGCGGCCAAGTGGCTCAAGGGCCAAAAGCCCGGGCGGCTCTACGGCATGTCCGATCTGTTCTGATTTCTTTCGCTGGCCGGGGCCGCAGGGAAACCGCCTCCTGCGGCCCCGGCCTTATGGCCGGATTTTTCAGTTGTTTTCCAAATAGTTGAGCATGACGGCATAGACGGCCTCGATCTCGGTCTCCAGGTCGCTGAAGCAGACCAGGGCCTGATCGATGTCCTCGATCTTGGTCGCGTTTTCCAGGCGCTGGCAGCAGGCCTTGAGCCTCTCGGCGTTCAGGGTCGCGGCCGAGCCCTTGAGGGAGTGGGCCAGGAACTTCAGCTCCTTGGTCCGTCCGGATTTCAGGGCCGATCTTATCTTGTCCATCCTGGCCGGCTCCTCGGCCAAAAAGACCGCGAACATGTTCCTGAGCAGTTCGCGCTTGGCGGACATCGACTTCAACCATACGGGATTTATGGCCTTGTTCATTTTAGTTTCCCGCTTCAGGTCCAAGGTCCGGCCGGGTCATCCCTTGACGCAGACCAGGGGCTCCAGCCTGGCCACCGGGACCACCAGCCCGGCGCCCGCGGCCGAGGACACGACTTCCATGATATCCTTATACGCGCCCGGCGCCTCTTCGGCAACGCCTTTGAACGAGGCGCTCCTGATCAGTATGCCCTTGCGCCCGAGGCCCTCGGCCACGTCGCGGCCCTTGTAGCGCTTCCTGGCCTGGGCCCGGCTCATGGCCCGGCCCGCGCCGTGGCAGGCCGAGCCGAACGACTTTTCCAGGGCCGCCCTGGTCCCGGCCAGGATGAAGGACGAGGCGCCCATGCTCCCGCCCACGAGCACCGGCTGGCCGGCCTCGGCCAGGTCCGCCGGCAGGGCCGGGTGGCCCGGGCCGAACGAGCGCGTGGCGCCCTTGCGGTGCACGAAGAGCCTTGTCTTTCTGCCCTCGACCAGGTGCTCCTCGACCTTGCAGGTGTTGTGGGCCACGTCGTAGACGAGCCTGAGGTCCGAGTCGGGCAGGACCTCGGCAAAGGCCCGGCGGACCAGGTGGGTTATGGCCTGGCGGTTGGCCAGGGCGCAGTTGACGCCCGCGAGCATGGCCCCGAGGTAGCGCTGGCCCAGGTCCGAGTGTATCGGCGCGCAGGCCAGCTCCCTGTCCGGCAGCCTGATGCCGTGTCTGTCCGCCCGCTCGGCCATTTCCGGGAGATAGTCCGAGCCGATCTGGTGTCCCAGGCCGCGCGAGCCGCAGTGTATGCTGACCACGGCCGCGCCCAGTTCAAGGCCGAAGGCCCTGGCCAGGGCCTGGTCCAGTATCTCGGCCACCCACTGGACCTCCAGGTAGTGGTTGCCCGAGCCCAGGCTGCCGATCTGGTCGCGGCCGCGCTCCTTGGCCTTTTTGGAGACGAACTCCGGCCTGGCCCCGGGCATGAAGCCGCGCTCCTCGGCGCGCTCCAGGTCCCTGGGGACCCCGAGGCCCCGGCCCACGGCCCAGGACGCGCCCTTGAGCAGCATGTGCTCCAGCTCCCGGTCGTCAAGCCTCAGGTCGCCGCCCGAGCCGACCCCGCAGGGGACCTGGGCGAAGAGCCGTTCGGCCACTTCCTCCTGGCGGGCCAGGATGTCCTCCCGGGTCAGGTCCGTGGTCAGCGTGCGCACCCCGCAGGCGATGTCGAAGCCCACGCCCCCGGCCGAGACCACTCCGCCGCGCTTGGGGTCAAACGCGGCCACCCCGCCGATGGGAAATCCGTATCCGGTGTGCGCGTCGGGCATGACCACGCAGGCCTCTACTATGCCCGGCAGGCAGGCCACGTTCACGGCCTGGCGGATCGCGTCCGGGTCCATGTCGAGCAGCAACTGCCTGGTGGCGAAGAACTTCGCCGGGACCCGCATCTCGCCCTGGGCGGGCAGGAGCCATTCGTATTCCGAGCGCCGCTCGAAAAGGGAGATGTCCATGCTCAGACGTTAGCTCAAAGAATGCGGCCGGACAAGTGAGCGGGGGAGAAAGGGTCCCGGGGGCCGCGGCCCCCGGGGGATCGGTCTTGGAGATTAGAGGTTGTAGAGGGTCGGGCCCGGTACGATGGGCACGTTGTTGGCCTTGAGGATGTCTATGGCCTGGTCGGTGCGGTCGAAGCGGAAGATGATCACCGCGTTGTTGCCGCTCTGCTGCACAAAGGCGTACATGTACTCCACGTTGATGCCTTCTTTCTGCAACATGTCCAGTATGTTGTGCAATCCGCCGGGCCTGTCCGGGACCTCCACGGCCACGACCGTGGTCCGGCCCACGGTGAAGCCCTCTTTTTTCAGCGTGTCCCTGGCCTTTTCAAAGTCCGAGACAATGAGCCGCAGGATGCCGAAGTCCGAGGTGTCGGCCAGGGACAGGGCCCTGATGTTCACCTTGGCCTCGGAGAGTATCTTGGTCACCTCGGCCAGGCGGCCGGCCCTGTTTTCCAGAAATATGGATAGCTGATCGGCTTTCATGTGTTCCTCGCTTGGGTTTTGGTTCTCTTCACAGCCATGTCGGCCGTCGGCCCTACAGCTTCCTCAGGTCCACGATGCGCTTGGCCTTGCCCACGGAACGCTCCAGGGTCTTGGGCTCCACGAGCTTGCATTTGGCCGTGACCCCGAGGAATTCCTTTATGTTTTTTTGTACCTTTGTTTCCAGGAGTTGTAAATTTTTGATCTTGTCCGAGAATATCGGCTCATCGACCTCGACCTCGATCTCGAGGCTGTCCAGGGCCCCTTTGCGCTTGATTATCAGCTGGTAGTGCGGGCTCAGGCCCTCGGTTTCGACCAGGATGGACTCGATCTGGGACGGGAACACGTTGACCCCCCGGATGATGAGCATGTCGTCGCTGCGGCCCATGATCCTGTTCATGCGGGCCAGGGTCCGGCCGCAGCGGCAGGGCGTGGTGTTGAGGGAGGTCAGGTCGCGGGTGCGGTAGCGCACCAGGGGGATGGCCTCCTTGGTCAGGGTGGTGATGACCAGTTCGCCGACCTCGCCCGGGGGGAGCTGCTCGCCGGTTTCCGGGTTTATGATCTCGGCCAGGAAATGGTCCTCCATGATGTGCAGGCCGTTCTGGGCCGTGTGGCATTCCATGGCCACGCCCGGGCCCATGACCTCCGAGAGGCCGTAGATGTCCAGGGCCATGAGCCCGAGCTTGGACTCGATGTCCTTGCGCATGGACTCGCTCCAGGGCTCGGCCCCGAACACGCCCACGCGCAGGGGCAGCTCGCGGAAGTCGATGCCCATGTCCTTGGCGGTCTCGGCCAGAAACAGGCTGTAGGACGGGGTGCAGCAGATGACCGTGGCCCCGAAGTCCTTGAGCAGCATGACCTGGCGCTTGGTCCCCCCGCCGGAGACCGGGATCACCGCCGCGCCCAGCTCCTCGGCCCCGTAATGGACCCCGAGACCGCCGGTGAACAGGCCGTAGCCGTAGGCGTTGTGGATCAGGTCCTGGCTGGTGACCCCGGCCATTCCAAGGGCCCGGGCCATGCACCGGCCCCAGTTCTTGACGTCGCGCCTGGTGTAGCCGACCACCGTGGCCTTGCCCGTGGTCCCGGAGGAGGAGTGGATGCGGACGATGTTCTCCTTGGAGACCGCGAACATGCCGAAGGGATAGTTGTTGCGCAGGTCCTGCTTTTCGGTGAACGGCAGGTCCTTGAGGTTTTCCAGGCCGCGCAGGTCATTGGGCTTGATCCCCAGCTCGTCGAACTTTTTCCTGTAGAACGGCACGTTGGCGTAGACCCTCTCGACCAGGGCCTTGAGCCTTTTGGTTTGTAGGGCCTCGAGGTCCTCTCTGGGCCGGGTCTCCATTTCCGGGTCAAAGATCATCTCACCCTCCTTGAAATCCTGTTTGCGTATCCCTGGTCGCGGGGCGAGGGCCATGAAAAAGAGCCACGGACTGGTCCGTGGCCACAAAAGTCAGCTGCGGCCGGAAGCGGCCACGGGCCCTGTCGGCCGACCGACGGCTACAATCGGAATACCTTGGCATCGCGGTCCTCTGGCATGGTTTGTCTGCCCCATCCGCCGGTCGGAGTCAAGTTCAGGCCCCTTGCGCGGCCCCTTTTGGCGGCCCTGATCCCGTTGCTAAGCGGTCAGCAATCCCGTACAATCCGGCTTGGACCAGGCGCACCGCGTGTCCAGGCGCGGGTTGGACGAAACAGTGGTCCGCTGTTTCAGCGGACCGGGAAAATGACGGGAGAGGCCATCAAAACTCAGACTGAGATGTCGGCCGTGGACAAGGCCCTGCTCGTGGCCGGCTGGCTGGATGAGAAGCAGGGCCTGGACATCGTGGTCCTGGACGTGAGCGGGCTGAGCTCGGTGACCGAGGCCCTGGTCCTGGTCACGGCCAAGAACGTCCGCCAGGCCCAGGCCCTGGCCAACCACGTCCTGGACCAGACGGGCCGGGCCGGGATCGAGTACCTGGGCATGGAGGGCTTCCGCGCCGGCCAGTGGATCCTCATGGACCTGAACGACGTGGTCGTCCATGTCTTTCAGAAGGATTTGCGGCTGTTCTACAACATCGAGGGCCTGTGGTCCGAGGCCCGGGCCGTGGGGTTCAAGGCCAAAGAGGGTGGGGGATGATGTCCGGCCGCAGGCCCCTGGTCCTGCTCATCCTGGACGGCTTCGGCCTCGCCCCGCCGGGTCCGGGCAACGCCGTGAGCCTGGCCAGGACCCCGGTCCTGGATCGCATGTTCCAGACCCGGCCGCACACCAGGCTGGCCTGCTCGGGCCGGGACGTGGGCCTGCCCGAGGGGTTCATGGGCAACTCCGAGGTCGGGCACATGAACATCGGCGCGGGCAGGGTGGTCTACCAGGACATGACCCGCATCGACATGGCCATCGAGGCCGACGGCCTGGCCTCGAACCGGGTCTTGTCCGAGATCATGGACCGGGTCAAGGCCGCGGGCGGCAGGCTGCACCTGCTCGGCCTGGTCTCGGACGGCGGGGTCCACAGCCACCAGAGGCACATTTACGCCCTCCTGGACCTGGCCCGGGCCAGGGGCCTGTCCGAGGCCTTTGTGCACGTGTTTCTGGACGGCCGGGACACGCCGCCCACGAGCGGCCTGGGCTATGTCCAGGCCCTGGTCCGGCGCATGGCCGAGCGCTCCTTCGGCCAAGTGGCCACGGTCACCGGCCGCTACTTCGCCATGGACCGGGACAGACACTTCGAGCGCAACGAGCCCGCCTACCTGGCCATGGTCGCGGGCCGGGGCGAGCCGGCCGGGGATGCGGTCAAGGCCGTGGCCCGGGCCTACGAGGCGGGCCAGACCGACGAGTTCGTCCGGCCCAGGGTCCTGGTGGGGCCTGGCGGCGCTCCGCTCGGCCGGATCATGGACAATGACGGGGTGTTCTTCTTCAACTTCCGGGCCGACCGCGCCAGGCAGATGTGCCGGGCCTTTTTCGATCCGGGGTTCGCGGAGTTCAAGCGCGGCCGGAGGCCGGTTTTGGCGGGCCTTGCGACCATGACCCGGTACGACTCGACCTTTCCGCTCCCGGCCGCGTTCGCGCCCGAGGACGTGACCGGGACACTCGGCGAGGTGGTCTCCGGCCTGGGTCTGGCCCAGCTGCGCATAGCCGAGACCGAGAAGTACGCGCACGTGACCTACTTCTTCAACTGCGGCCGCGAGGAGCCCTTTCTGGGCGAGGACCGGCACATGGCCCCCTCGCCCAGGGACGTGGCCACCTACGACCTGAAGCCCGAGATGAGCGCCCGGGAGGTGACGGACAGGCTTTTGTCCGTGTGGCGGAAATACGATCTGTGCGTCTGCAACCTGGCCAATCTGGACATGGTCGGGCACACCGGGATCATCCCCGCGGCCGTGACCGCCTGCGAGGTCGTGGACGCCTGCGCGGGCCGCATAGCCGAGGCCGTGCTCGACGCAGGGGGCAGGCTGGTTCTGACCGCGGACCACGGCAACGCCGAGGAGATGATCGGTCCGGACGGCGGGCCGCAGACCGCGCACAGCACCAACCCGGTGCCCCTGGCCCTGATCGCCGGGGACAGCGCCGGGTTCGGCCTGGTCCCGGGCAGGCTCGGCGACATCGCGCCGACTATCTTGGACCTCTGGGGGGTCGAGCCCCCGGAGGCCATGACCGGGAAGAGCCTTTTGAGGAGGAGGGAGGGGTGAGCGAGGACAAAAGGCCGGTCAGCCCGGTCCGACCGGCGGGCATGGAGGTCATCTATCTCTATCCCTGCCCGTTCTGCGGCCGCGAGGTGCCGCTCATCTCCCCGACCAGGCCGGCCATGGCCCAGTGCGACGCCTGCCGCAAGAGCTTTCCCATCGTGCCCGTGGACGAGCGCATGATCCGCTATCTGAAGACGGTCATGGCCGGGGGCAGGGCGAGCGTTGATCCTGATTTCCTCTGATCTTCGCGAAACGATCCGCCGGCCGCGGCGCGTCCCGGAGGTCAGGCCCGGTCTGCGGCCAGGGCTTGGGCCCGGCCTTGCGGCGACGGCCTTTGCCGCGGCATCTTCTTGATGGCTCCCATGTCCAGGCAGGGGGCGGCCGCTTGACCGCTCCAAGGTCCAACAGGGCCTTTCGGCCCGCGTGACCGGTTCCATGCCCAGCCAGGGGCTTTTTGGTCCGCGTGGGCCTTGAAATGGCCCGTTCCCAAAGGATATTTTTTCTAGAAAAAGTCTATACTTTTTCTAACACTCAATTATTACAAAATGTTGCCTGTCAGGGTTGAGCAACCCTAGACGATCACGTGCTTTTTGATGTGGGCCACGGCCTCCTCGCCGGAGTCGGTGATCAAAAACAGGTCCAGGTCCTCCTGGCGGCAGAATCCATTGGCCACCATCCGGGACTTGAACCACTCCGCGAGCCCCTGCCAGTGCTCCGAGCCCATCAGGATGATCGGGAAGGGCTTGATGCGTTTGGTCTGGATGAGCACCAGGGCCTCGCTGACCTCGTCCAGGGTGCCGAAGCCGCCGGGCAGGGCCACGTAGGCCAGGGCGTACTTGATGAACACCAGCTTGCGCACGAAGAAGTAGCGGAAGTCGCAGCGCACGTTGAGATAGGAGTTGAACTTCTGCTCCAGGGGCAGGTGGATGTGCAGGCCCACGGACTCGCCCCCGGCCTCGAAGCAGCCCTTGTTCGCCGCCTCCATGAGCCCGGGGCCGCCGCCGGTTATCACCGAGAACCCGGCCTTGGTCAGCTGCCTGGCCAGGTCCTCGGCCTGGGCGTAGAGGGGCGTGCCCGCCAGGGTCCGGGCCGAGCCGAACACGGACACGGCCGGCCCTATGTCGCTCAAGGTCTCGAAGCCGTCGACTATCTCGGACATGATCTTGAACAGCCTCCACGACTCGTGCATGGACAGGTCGTCTATGAGGTATTGCTTGCTCCTGTGCATTGACCTTCCCCCGGCCTTAGGGCCCTGAAATATGTTGCTGGCCGTGCTTATTTGTAGCAAAAACAAGCCGGCGACGCGAATCTGGTTTTCCCAGGCGGCGAATGTACACGGAATCGCCCGGACCTGGAAGGGTCCGGATCGGACCCTGGAACTTCAATTCTCGAGGTGGATTCATGAAGGTGACCTTTTTGGGGGCGGCCAAGACCGTGACCGGATCCTGTTTCGTCCTGGAGTCCCAGGGACGCCGCTTCGCGGTCGATTGCGGCATGCACCAGGGCAACGAGGAGATAGAGAAGCGCAATCTGGACATGTCCAACTACCGCCCGGAAGAGCTGGACTTCATCCTGGTGACCCACGCCCACATCGACCACACCGGGCTTCTGCCCCGGCTGGTGGCCAACGGCTTCAAGGGCCCGGTCTACGCCACCGCGCCGACCCGGGACCTGATGGAGATACTGCTCCTGGACAGCGCGCACATCCAGGAGATGGAGGCCGAGTGGAAGAGCCGCAAGCGCCAGCGCCACGGCGACAGGTTGGTCGAGGCCCTCTACCACCAGGCCGACGCCCAGGCCGCCATCCCCCTGATCCGGACCGTGAACTACGGCGAGTCCTTCGAGCCCGCGCCCGGGCTTAGGGTGACCTACAAGGACGCCGGCCACATCCTGGGCGCGGCGTTCATCGAGCTGACCTACGCCAACGGCGCGCAGAGCACCAAGATGGTCTTCTCGGGGGACATCGGCCGACCCGAGCAGCTCATAGTCAACGACCCGGACCCGGCCGAGACCCCGGACTACCTGTTCATGGAGTCCACCTACGGCGACCGCAACCACAAGGACGAGCAGAACAGCCTGGACGAGCTGGCCGAGGCCGTGGGCTACAGCTACCGGCACGGCGAGAAGGTGGTCATCCCGGCCTTTGCCGTGGAGCGCTCCCAGCAGATCATCTACAGCCTGTTTCTGCTCTTTCGGCAGGGCAGGCTGCCCAAGGACATGCCCGTGTACCTGGACAGCCCCCTGGCCATCAGGGCGACCGAGATATTCAAGCGCTATCCCGAGTTCTACGACGAGCGGATGAAGGAGTTCATCAAGAACGGCGAGCATCCCCTGAGGATGAAGAACCTGAAGTTCACCCTGAGCACGGACGAGTCCAGGGCCATCAACGAGACCCCCGGCCCGGCCGTGGTCATCTCGGCCAGCGGCATGGCCAACGCGGGCCGCGTCAAGCACCACCTGCGCCACAACCTGTGGCGCAAGGGCGCCAGCGTGGTCTTTGTCGGCTACCAGGCCGAGGGCACGCCCGGCCGCAAGATCGTCAACGGCGCCAAGAAGATCACCATCTTCAACGAGGAGATCGCCGTGGCCGCCAAGGTGTTCACCATCGGCGGGTTTTCGGCCCACGCCGGCCAGCGCGAGCTCCTGGATTGGCTGACCGCGTTCCACGACCAGGACATGAAGGTCATCCTGGTCCACGGCGAGCCCAGGTCCCAGAAGGTCCTGGCCAGGCTCATCAGGGAGCGCCTGTCCCTGGAGGTCCACGCGCCCGACTACCTGGAGGAGTTGACCCTGGAGCCGGGCAGGCGCATGGTCCCGGTCCTGGACGAGGAGAGGGCCACGCCCCGCGTGGACTGGAATTTTTTGATGAAGGATTCCGAGCACCTGTTCGCCGAGCTCAAGACCAGGCTCGGGGATGTCGGGGCCAAGCCCTGGCTCGACCAGACCGAGGTCCGGGACCGGCTCCTGGAGGTCAACCGCCGCATGCTCGAGCTCATTTCCGAGATGTAGGCCGCAGGCGGCGTGAATGCGCATTTCCGGCGGCAGCCTGAAGGGCCGGGTCATCAGGACCGCTGACGGGCCGGGGTACAGGCCGGCCACGTCCAAGGTCCGCCAGGCCGTGTTCTCCATGCTCGAGGCCCGGGGGGTCCGCTGGCCCGGGCTCAGGGTCCTGGACCTGTTCGCGGGCAGCGGCAGCCTGGGCCTCGAGGCCCTGAGCAGGGGCGCGGCCGAGGTCTGGTTCGTGGAGCAGGCCCGCAGGGCGGCCGGGCTTTTGAGCGCCAACCTGCGCGAGCTGGGCCTGGCCAGGGAGCGCTGGCGGGTCCTTGAGCGCGACGCGCTCTGTGTGCTCTCGGCCCGGCCCGAGACCGGCTTCGGGCTGGTGTTCATCGACCCGCCCTATGGCCGGGGGCTTTTGGGGCCGGCCCTTGAAAAGTGTCTTGAAAAGTGTTGGATTGCCGAGGGAGGCTTTGTCCTGGCCGAGTTCGAGGCCGGGGTCGATCTGCCGGACCAGGCCGTGTCGGCCGGTCTTGGGCTTGTGACCGAGCGTTCCTACGGCCAGACGAGGATTGCACTATGGAACAGGAACTGAATTGCAGGACGGCTGTCTATCCGGGGACCTTCGACCCTTTGACCAAGGGCCATGTGAGCCTGGTCAAGCGGGGCCTCAAGGTCTTTGAGACCGTGATCCTGGCCGTGGCCCAGAGCACGCCCAAGAAGACCCTGTTCAGCCTGGAGGAGCGCGTGGACATGGCCAGGGAGGTCTTTGCGGACCGGCGCGGGGTGGTTGTGGAGCCCTTTGACGGCCTGCTCATCGACTACGTGTCCGCGCGGGGCGCCGGGGTCATCTTGAGGGGTCTGCGGGCGGTGTCCGACTTCGAGTTCGAGTTCCAGATGGCCTGATGAACCGCAAGCTCAGGCGCGAGATCCAGACCGTGTTCCTGATGACCGACTACAAGTGGATGTACCTGAGCTCCACGCTCATCAAGGAGGTCGCCTCCCACGGCGGCAACATCGCCGGGCTGGTGCCGGACTCGGTGGTGCCCAGGCTCTACGCCCGGTGCGTGGCCCGGCCCGAGTCGGCCTGAGACCGCGGCCATGGACGGGATCAGGGTCGTATGCATCGTGGGCCCCACGGCCGCGGGCAAGACCGCGGCCGCCCTGGAATTGGCCCGGGCCGTGCCCTCGCTGGTCGTCAACTGCGATTCCAGGCAGGTCTACCGGGACTTTCCGGTCATAACCGCCCAGCCGACCCCGGAGCAGGTCGCGGTCTGCCCGCACCGGCTGTACGGCTTTCTGGACACCGGCCAGGCCATGAGCGCGGCCGCCTTTGCCCGGCTGGCCGGGGAGGCCGTGGCCGAGGCGGGCTCAAAGGGCCTGCTGCCGGTCCTGGTCGGCGGGACCGGGCTCTACTTCAAGACCCTCTTGGAGGGCATGGCCCCGATACCGGACATCCCGCCCCAGGTCAGGTCCCGGGTCCTGGACAGGATCGACCGCGAGGGGCCCCAAGCCCTGCACGCCGAGCTCGCCCGCCTGGACCCGGACTACGCGGCCGTGATCCATCCCAACGACACCCAGCGCAACGCCAGGGCCGCGGAGGTCTACCTGGCCACGGGCAGGACCATGACCTGGTGGCATTCGAAGAGGCTCGAACGGCCGGTCTATGAGTGCCTCAAGATCGGCGTGGGCCTGGATTTGGAGGACCTGACCCCGCTGCTCGGCGAACGCATCGCGGCCATGCTCTCGGCCGGGGCCCTGGACGAGGTCCGCCGGGCCTGGGACAGGTGTCCGGACAGGGGCGCCCCGGCCTGGAGCGGCATAGGCTGCGCCGAGCTTCTGGCCCATCACCTGGGCGAGCTGGACCTGGCCGAGGCCGGGCGGCTGTGGCTCAAGAACACCAGGGCCTACGCCAAGCGCCAGCTGACCTGGTTCAGGCCGGATCGGGAAATCCGCTGGTTTTCGCCGGGCCTTGAGGCCCGGGTCGTGAAGTCGGTCCTGAAATGGCTCGGGGGTCCCGGCCCAGGCCGGGCTACGCGGCGGAGAAGTACATCAGTTGGGCCGGGGTGAGCATGAACATCAGCGTGGCGCTGCCCGGGGCCAGGGTCGGGGTCTCCAGGCAGGTGATACCGCCGTTCTTGATGTCCAGGGACACCCGGCCGCTTTTGCACAGGAGCAGCGAGGCCACATTGCCCAGCGAGGGCAGGTGCCCGGCCGCGAACACCGACTGCTTGCCCTTCAGATCCTTCAGGAATTCTAAGCTGTTCTCGGCCTGCATGGTGGCCCGGAGCATGTCGGTCTGGACAATGGCCTGGACCGGGAAGCCCGTGGTCTCGGCCACTATGGCCGCGGTCTGCACGGCCCGCTTCTTGGGGCTGGAGACCACGGCGTCGAACCACAGGCCCATCCTGCACAGGGCCCGGGCGTTTTTTTCCACGACCTCGCGGCCGACCGGGCTCAGGGCCTGTTCCGGGTCCGCCTCCTTGGGCAGGCAGACCCCATGCTGCATGAGATAGAGACGCATGTCCTTCCCGCGGTCAACGGTTGTTCGGTTGAAGCCCAAGCTAGCACGGAGGCCCTGGCCGGGCAAGGAAAAGCTCGTTCAGAACCTTGCCTTAATCTCATGACCGGTATACATGCGGATGGACCGTTGCGGGACGTGCGGGATCGTCGGCACGGCCTGATGGGTGACGCCTGATGTCTCTTCGCAAATTCGCCTGCGCCTTGATCCTCTCGGCCCTGGCCCTGGCCCCTGTCTTGGCCTGCGGCCAGGAGCCAGGGGGGCTTGATCTTTCCGGGTACAGGCAGGCCGTGGACAACGGGGTCGTGGACTGGGGGACCGGGGAGGTCTCGGCCACGCGCCCGGCGCCTGCGGCCAAGAGCGGCCTGGACCCGCTCAGGGAGCAGTCCATGGCCGTGCGCAGGGCGGCGGTGGAGGCCAGAAAGGACTTGCTGGTCATCCTGAGGTCCATGAGGATCGACTCGGCCACGACCGTGGGCCGGGTCCTGGACGCCGATCCGGCCCTGGACTCCCGGGTGCGCGCCTTTTTGCAGAACTCCATGATCAGCAGGGAGGACGACGGGGACCGGGACCTGGAGGTGACCGTGGCGGTCAGCCTGCGCGGCCAGCTTTCGGGCATCGTCCTGCCGCTGACCGCGCCCTTTTTGAGCGGCATATCCCCAAGGCTCTCGCCGGACTGCGCGGACCCGGAGTCCTGCCTGGCCCCGGCCCGGCCCGCTCTGCCGGATTCGGGCTCGGGCAAGGCGGCCCTTGAGGGCTTTGGATCGGCCGCCCTGCCCGGGCCGGCCTCCCTGGCCAGCCTGGGCGCGTACACCGGCCTTGTGGTCGACGCCAGGGGCCTGGGCGCGGTCCCGGCCCTCTTGCCGGTGATTTACGGACAGAACGGCCAGGCCGCGTACGGCCCGTTCCTGGTCTCCAGGGCCTCGGCCGAGGCTTACGGCCTCGCGGCCTACGCCGCCTCGCCGGACGCGGCCCTGGTGCTTGCCCGGGCCGGGGACCGGCCCCTGAGGGTCAAGGCCGTGCGCCTGGCGGGCGGGGACGGCGTGGACTTGGTGATCTCGGCCCCCGACGCGGCGGCCGCGCGCAACCTGTTCAAGGCCGGCGACGCGGCCCGGAAATGCAGTGTCGCGCTGGTGATAGATTGAGCGGGCCCCGGATGGACGGCCGTGGATCGTGCAGCGGCCCGGAGGGACGATTGGATATCAAGCGCGTTTCATGCGCCCTGGCCCTGGCGGCGTTTTTATGCCTCGCGTCCCTTGCTTGGCCCGCGGCCTCCTCGGCCCTTGAGGTCAATGTGCTCAAGCCGGCCGAGGAGGGGGTCTCGCCCAACCAGCAGCGCCTCCAGGCCCGGGACCTGGGCTTTCTGCAGGCCGTGGTCCAGACCGCCCGGGGGCTTTTGCCCGAACCTTTGTCCGAGGAACGCCTGGTCCTGTTGGAGAAGTACCTGGCGGCCAGCGCGGGCAAGTACGTCCAGGGCTACAAGGAGGTCTCGGCCGAGACCTCGGACCAGGGCCTGAACCTGGTCCTGGAGGTCGACGTCAACCGCGGCGAGCTTCGCAAGGCCTTGCAGGACATGGGCCTGTTCATGACCGGCCGGGATTTCGAGAGCTATTGCCTAAGGCCCGGCCCCGGGCTTACAGAGGCGGACCTTCAGGCCATCGCCGAGGTCTCGCTTCTGGTCGGGCTCAGGCAGGCCGAGGGTCCGTATCCGTGCCTGGAGCTTTCCCGCGACCCCGACGGTCGGCTCAAGGGCCTGCTCAGGGTCGGGGGCCGGGAGTGGCGCTCCGAGGACCACAACGCGGCCGCGTTGTGGTTCACCCTGTGGCGGGGCTATTTTTCCGGCCGCACGGCCGCCTCGGCCCGCTCCGAGGACCAGGTCCTCAAGGTCTCCGGCTGGTTCGCCCCTGACGGGGCCCAGGAGTTCGACAGCGTCCTGCGCGGCTGGGAGGGGGTAGTGGAGGACGTCAGGCTCATCGAGTTGGACATGCAGCCTTCCGGGATAGTCGGCTCCTGGGAGATCAGGGTGGTCAACGGGGCGGCCCTGGAGACCAGGCTGCGGCAATACCTCTCGGCGCGCGGGCTCAACTTCAGCCTGCCGCGTTCAGACGGCTGACCTTCGAATAGGGGGCGGGTTGCATTGACCAGGGAGAACAACTGGACCATTCCCAATCTGCTGAGCATCGTCAGGGTCCTGTTGACCCCGGCCTTTGTCATGGCCTATCTGGAGCACCGTTTTGCCCTGGCCTGGGTCCTGTTCGGGGTGGCCGGACTGACCGACGCCCTGGACGGATTCCTGGCCCGGCTGCTCAAGCAGCGTTCGCGCCTGGGCAGCATGCTCGATCCCCTGGCGGACAAGATACTCCTGGTCACCTCCTTCATCTGCCTGACCATGCAGGGCTGGATACCGTCCTGGCTGACCGTGATCGTCGTGACCAGGGACGTCATCATCCTCGGAGGCCTGGCCCTGCTGCACTTTTTCGGCGTGGAGATCAGCCGCAACATCAGCCCGTTGTGTTCGAGCAAGATCACCACCAGCCTCCAGATCATCCTGGTGCTCTTCGTCATGTTCCAGCGGACCTTTTCCCTGGACTACCCCCAGTTGCAGGAGATCATCGTGGCCGCCACGGCCTTCATGACCATGTTTTCCGGGCTGCACTACGTGCTGAGAGGCCTGGCCTTTTTTCCGGCCAACGGCGGGAATGGGGACTAGGGTCGGTCTGGGGCGAAAAAAAACCGGCGGCAGGGCCGCCGGTTCACGGGCATTGCGTTCGCCTACTTGGAGTCTTTCTTTTCCGGGCCCTGTTCAGAGGCCTCGGACTTCTTGTTGGGCGTGACGTCGATTTCCTCGGGCTCGTTGGTCGCCTTTCTGAAGTTCTTGATCGCCCTGCCGAGTCCGCCGCCTATCTCGGGCAGCTTGTTGGCCCCGAAGATGATCAGGATGATCACCAGGATTATGAGCAGTTCGGGCATTCCGATTCCAAACATGTCCGGCCTCCATTGAAGAGTTACGCGCTCTATACGCCGGACGGATTGCGGCGTCAAGGAGCGTTGTGGAAACTTCGTTGCGGGCCCCTTGCCCGGCGCTTCGGCCTTTACTTTTTGCCCTTGGGCCCTTATTTTTTGCTTTTCCGGCCCCTGGACGATCCCTGCGGGCCGGTCCCTGACGGGCGTTGAAATGGCCAAGATTCACCGGCTTCCGGGCCGAGGCTGCCGTTTTTACCAAAAGGGCCGCTGCCTTTACGAGGAGACCCTGAACCCGGGCCTCAACCGGGACTGGCGGTGCAGGGTCCTGCTGGCCTGGGAAACGGCCTACGACGACTTCCTGGGCCAGGCCGAGGCCTTCTCCCTGGGCCGGGACGCGGCCGTCGCGCTCTGGGAGCGGCGTTTCCAGAGGCTCGTGGACCTGGACTGCGAGTGCCCCGATTACCTCTGCCTGCCCGGCGCGGACCTGCCCGGCTGCGCCCACGCCCTGGGCGAGCTCTGTCTCAAGGCCCTGCCCGAATGTCCGGGCCAGTGCCGGCATTATCAGGCGGCTGATTTTTTGGCCTGAAACCGTTGTTCGGAGCGCCAAGACATGAATCTGTTCTTTCCCTGCATGCACGTCGAGCTCTGGCCCCTGGAGCCGGTGACCGGGGCCAGGTTCCTGGACCCGGGCCTGGCCGCCCCGGACCAGGACATGTTCTTCAGGCCGCCCGGCATGCCCATTGACGCCTCGGGCGTCAGGCGGGTGGTGGACGAGTGCCTGCGCTTCGGCGAGCAGTTCGCAAGGCCCGGGGAGCTGGCCTGGTTCAGCGTCGGAGAGCCGGGCGGCTTCAACCGCGCCGAGAGCCGCTCCGTGCAGGACGAGCTTTTGGCGCGCGTGGCCGGGGGCGCCCTGTCCGGGGCCCTTGAGGAGCGGCGCGTCAGGGCCCACATGGCCCTGCTTCTGGCCTGGGCCTTTGAGGAGCGGCTCGTGGACGTGATCGGCCTGGAGCGCGGGATGCAGGACTCCTGGAGGCGCTTCGGCGACGCCCTGGGCCTCGAGCCGGACCCCTCGGACAGCGAGGCCCTGGAGCTCAACCGGACCCTGGCCGACCTGAACGCGACCGTTTCCGCGCCCGAGACCCTGCCCTGGCGGATTGCACTCGAGTCCTGGTCCATGTTTCTGCCCCCCGGGGTCACCCTGCTGACCGTGGACCCGGAGATCCGCGAGGCCTGGATTGGGGCCGGCCTGGAGTTCTCCCCGGCCCCGGCGCCCCGGGACCCGTTGATCGATCCGCCAAAAGGCTGCCTTGTGGCCGAGGAAAGCGTCTGGCGGCTGTCCGGAAGGGGCCGGCCGGACGACCTGGGCCTCTTGGACACCAGGCTCAGGGTGGCCCTCCTGGGCCGGGAGGAGACCGGGTGATCATTCTCAACGAGCTGATGGACTGCGGCGTGCTCGGCGGGCTCAGGGGCGTCATCTTCGACTGCGACGGGGTGATGGTCGACTCCCTGGGGGCCAACATCTGGTACTACAACGCCTTTCGGGAGAGGTTCGGGCTCGGGCCCATGTCTCCGGACCAGGAGGCCTACACCCATTCCCACAACGTCTTCGACTCCCTGAGGCGCATCCTGCCCGAAGAGCATTGGGACCAGGCCTTTGCCCTGCGCAAGGAGTTCGACTACCGGGACATGCTGCCGAAGATAAGAAAGGAGCCCGGCCTGCGCGAGGCCCTTTTGTGGTTCAGGCGCATGGGCTTCAGGATGGCCGTGAACACCAATCGGACCACGACCATGGACCTGCTCCTGGACCACCTGGACATGACCGAGTTCTTTCTCCCGGTGGTCACGGCCGCCGGGGTCGCCAACCCCAAGCCGCATCCCGAGAGCGTCAATGTGATCCTGGACGCCTGGGACATGCCGCCGAACCAGGTCGCCTACCTCGGCGACTCCAGGGTCGACGAGCAGACCGCGTGCGCCGCGGGCGTGCGTTTCTGGTCCTACAAGAACGAGTACCTGGAGGCCGAGGTCATGGTCCCTGATTACGGCACGTTGCTCTGGTGCCTGCGCCGGGCGTACGGCGGCTGATCGGGCCGGACCAAAGGCCTTGATTCTTGATTGGCGGTGTGACAGTTTAACCTCAGCCGCGGTCGCCCGAGGGCGGCGCGCATGAGCCTGCTTTGTGGGGGTATTGATGTCTCATCTGGTCCTGGCCCTGGCCACGGTTCTGGACTACGCCCTGACCATCTACATCTGGGTGGTGATCATCTCCGCGGTGATCACCTGGGTCAACCCCGATCCCTACAACACCATAGTCCGCTTTTTGCGGGCCATGACCGAGCCCGTGTTCCTGCGCGTCAGGCGGCTTCTGCCCTTTGTGGTCGTGGGCGGGTTCGACCTGTCGCCGATTTTGGTCATCCTGGCGGCCGAGGTCCTCAAGGTGTTCGTGGTCGGGAACCTGGTCGATCTGGCCCTGGCCATGAGATGACGGAGGCCTTTGCAATGAACGTTTCCAAGGTCGATCTCTTGAACAAGAAGTTCACCAAGAAGCTCTTCGGATACTCCTGCGCCGAGGTCGATCAGCTCATGCTCGAGCTGGCCGAGGTCCTGGGCCAGGCCGCCGAGGACAAGCGCGACCTGCTCAGGAAGGTCAAGGACCTGGAGGTCTCGGTCAAGGAGTACCGGCAGCGCGACGAGACCTTGAGGGACACGCTCATGAGCACCCAGCGCATGGTCGACGACATCAAGGGCTCGGCCGAGAAGGAGGCCCGGCTGATCATCGACGAGGCCAAGGTCAAGGCCGAGGCCACGGTGCAGCAGGGCTACTATCGGCTGGCCCAGGTCCACGAGGACCTGGAGAACCTGAAGCGGCAGCGCGCCCATTACGAGCTCCAGCTCCGGGGGATACTGGAGACCCACATGAGGTTTCTGGATTCCCGGGACCCGGACATCGAAAAGCTGGAAAAGATGGAGGCCAAGGTCAAGTTTCTCAAAAAGGCCGAGTAGGCGGCCGGCGTGGACGGGCTTCCCGGATTCGTCCGTCCGGCCGGGCCCGGACGCTGGCGTCTGGATGTCTGGGTCCAGCCCGGGGCCAAGGAAGACGGCCCGGCCGGCCTGTACCGGGATCGGCCCAAGATACGCTTGAGGGCCAGGGCCGTGGACAACAAGGCCAACAAATCCCTGGTCGCCCTGGTGGCCGGATTGCTCGGGCTAAGGCCCGGCCAGGTCGCCCTGGACAAGGGCCAGACAGGCAGGATGAAGACCCTGATCATCGAGTCCGACACCGATCCGCGCTGGGACGCCGTCGTTCCGGAAGGCGAGGCTTGATATCCAAGGACAACCTCTGACACAAGGAGAAGCCCATGGAAGCCAAGGAGCTATCGTTGATCGACAAGTATGGTGTCCAGGACACCGAGCTAAAGGCCCTATGGGACCAGCATATCGAGTACGAGAAGATGCTTGAGAAGATGGAGTCCAAGCCTTACCTGAGCCCGACTCAGAAGCAGGAGCTCAAGATACTCAAGAAGAAGAAGCTGGCGGGCAAGACCAAGTTGCAGTACCTGCTGGACAAATACCGCGAACTGGAGGGGTGACGCATGGAGCTCAAAGGGGCTCAGATTCTTTTGGAAAGTCTGAAAAAAGAAGGAGTTGACGTCATATTCGGCTTCCCGGGCGGGGCCGTGATCGACATCTACAACGAGCTGCCCAACTATCCTGTCAAGCACGTCCTGGTCAGGCACGAGCAGGGCGCCATCCACGCCGCGGACGGGTACGCCCGGGCCACGGGCAAGGTCGGCGTATGCCTGGTCACCTCGGGCCCCGGGGCCACCAACACGGTCACCGGCATAGCCACGGCCTACATGGACTCCATACCCGTGGTCATCTTCACCGGACAGGTGCCCACGCCCCTGATCGGCAACGACGCCTTCCAGGAGGTGGACATAGTCGGCATCACCAGGCCGTGCACCAAGCACAACTACCTGGTCAAGGACATAAACAGCCTGGCCAAGACAGTGAAGCAGGCCTTTTATCTCGCCCGGACCGGCCGTCCAGGCCCGGTGCTCGTGGACCTGCCCAAGGACGTCATGGCCGCCAAGACCAAGTACGAGGACCCGGGCGAGATAACCATGCGCAGCTACAACCCGACGGTCAAGCCGCACATCGGCCAGGTCCGCAAGGTGGCCAAGCTGATCAAGAAGTCCGAGAGGCCGGTGATCTACGCCGGCGGCGGGGTGATCAGCTCCAGGAGCAACGAGGAGCTCACCTGGCTGGCCAGGAATGTGCGCATACCGGTCACGGCCACGCTGATGGGCCTGGGCTGTTTTCCGGGCACGGACCCGTTGTGGATGGGCATGCTCGGCATGCACGGCACGTACACGGCGAACATGGCCGTGAACAACGCGGACCTGGTCCTGGCCATAGGCGCGCGCTTCGACGACCGGGTCACCGGCAAGGTCAGCACCTTTGCGCCCAAGGCCAGCATCGTGCACGTGGACATCGACCCGACCTCGATCCAGAAGAACGTCCAGGTCAACGTGCCCCTGGTCGCGGACTGCAAGGAGGCCCTGGCCGCCCTGAACAGGGAGCTCGAACCGAGCATCGGCCAGATGGACTGGGACGGGGCGCACAAGGACTGGCTGGCCCAGGTCCGGACCTGGGCCAAGGAGCACCCCCTGACCTACAAGAACGACGGCAAGACCATCCCGCCGCAGTTCGTGGTCGAGAAGATATACGAGATCACCAAGGGCAACGCGGTCATCACCACCGAGGTCGGCCAGAACCAGATGTGGGCCGCCCAGTTCTTCAAGGTCAAGAAGCCGAACATGTTTTTGTCCTCGGGCGGCCTGGGCACCATGGGCTACGGATTCCCCGCGGCCATAGGCGCCCAGATGGGGCTGCCCGAGGCCCTGGTCATCGACATCGCCGGGGACGGCTCCATCCAGATGAACATCCAGGAGATGGCCACGGCCGTGGGCTGCAACCTGCCGGTCAAGGTGGTCATCCTGAACAACGGCTATCTGGGCATGGTCCG
>JAFGBU010000003.1 GCA_016932995.1 Desulfovibrionaceae bacterium | reverse complement strand
GCCCAGGAACCTGGCCAAGAGCGTCACCGTGGAGTAGCCGCGAAAATGAAAAAGCCCCCGGCCGCAAGCGGCCGGGGGCTTTTTGTCTTTACCCAAGGGCCTACCAGCTGGAGTCCGAGAACGGGTCCGAGCCGCCTCCGGAAAAGCCGAAGTCGTCCCCGACCTCGGCGCTCGGGCCCGCGGCGCCCTCGGCGGCCGGGGCGCCGCCGCCGGCCGCGCCGGCGACCACCACGCCCTGCTGCTTGACCTTCTCGACCTCGGCCATGAGCTGCTCCAACTTCTTGATGTGCTCGTCGATCTTCTTGCTGGATATCTCGAGCTTCTGCTCGCCGGCCTTGGACTGGTCCTCAACGACCTTGACCTTGGCCTTGGCCGCGGCAAGCTCGCCCTCAAGGGTCTTGTTCGCGGCCGTAAGCCCCGCGACCTCGGCCTCCAGGGCCTTGTTCGCGGCCTTGAGCTCGGCCAGAATACCCAGGGCGGCCTGGGCCTTGCCCAGGTCCGCGGCCGGGAGCGGGGCGATGGAGACCTTCTGGCCCAGGGCGGTGATGTCGCCCTCGGCGTACTTGGTCAGCCCGGGCTCCTGCTCGTATATCCAGGCCTTGGACAGGGCCGCGGCCACCGGCGCGAACTCGCTGTCCACCTCGTTCTGGGTGACATAGGCGAGCATTTCAATCAGTTCCTGATCAGGGGCCTGGGCGCCCTTCAGACAGGAAACAAAGGTGCTCATGGGGAAAACTTTCGCTTCAGCCATTTCATGCCTCCTTATGACGGAAAAGTTCAGTCCTTTTGGTTTGCCTTGTTCCCGCTATCCCTTGGGCTGCATGGGAATCCTGCCGATCTTCCTGGCATAGGCCAGGGCCACGGTCCGGTAGACCAGGTGCCCGAGCTTGGACCAGGGCAGATAGGCCAGGAGCATGAACACGGCTATGAGGTGCAGGAAGTAGGTCGGATAGGCCAGGTACTTGGCGTTCACCAGCCTGAGGAACTCCGAGCCCACGCCGGTCAGGGCCACGGCCCAGATGACCGTCAGCAGGTACCAGTCGTACCAGGAGGAACCCTGCTTGGCCTTGTCCAGGTTCAGCCTGCGCTTGGTCAAAAACACCAGGCCGATGATCAGGGCCGCGGCCCCGGCGTTGGCCAGAAGCTTAACCGGGCTCCACAGGGGCATGGGCGTGTGCCCGGCCCAGGACAGGAGCTTGGTGAACGGGTCCTCGAGCCCGAGCACGCCGCCCAGAAACCAGCCCCCGAACCAGTGGCCCGAGGCCACCACGCCGGTGACCACCAACAGGGCGACAAAGGCGTAGAAGACCAAAAGGTGGCCCTGGAAGCGCTTGACGTCCTGGGGCTCCTGGCCGCAGTCCTGGAACTGGGTGTGCCGGGCGACCTCGTACTTGATCGTCTCCACCAGACACCTGATAAGGCCCGGCTGCTCCTTGCGGCCCAGGATGTAGGTCTTGGGCATGCCCTCGAAGGACTTGAGCAGGGCCCTTGTCCCGCTGACGAAAGCGCAGACCATGAACAAAAAGGCCAGGGAGAAGACGGGATCGATGGTGTAGTCGCCGGGGAACAGCAGCCCGTAGACCACGTTCCCGTCCGCGTTCAGGGGGAAGGCGTCCTTGAGCACGGCCGCCCTGATGAACCAGATGATCAGGTAGATGGCCGCCGGGATGGCCATGAGCAGCGGGATGAACTTGCTCGAGCTCATCCACTTGCCGATGGCGCTCGGTTTGGCCAGGTTGCGGTAGGCCATGTTGCGCAGGGCGGCCAGGAGGTCGCCGGGCTTGGCCCCGCGGGGGCACAGGTCCGAGCAGGTCCCGCAGTTGTGACACAGCCAGATGTCTATGTCGTTGAGCAGCCTGTCCTTGAGACCCCACTGGGCCCAGACCATCTCCTTGCGGGGATAGGGGCTGTCGTCGGGTGACAGGGGGCAGACCACGCTGCACGTGGCGCACTGGTAGCACTTCTTGAGGGACTCGCCCCCAACCGCCTGCAATTCTTTGACGAAATTAAGGTCCGGTTGAACCCTGACGGTATTCGACATGGTCCGTCACCTCCTAATAGCCCTTGAAGGGGTTGGGGCCGTACTTGCTGATGACCTCGTTCATGAACTTCTCGATCATCCCCGGGATCTTGTCGTAGTCGTCGATGGAGACCTCGAACTGCTCCACGCGCTCCGGCTCGACTCCCAGCCGGCCCAGGGACTCGGCGATGTTCTCCTTGCGGCGGCTGCACAGCTCCGAGCCCTTGACGAAGTGACACTGGTAGTCGTCGCCGTACTTGCAGCCCAGGAGCATGACCCCGTCAATGCCCTTGCTCATGGCGTCGGCGACCCAGATCGCGTTCACCGAGCCGAGGCAGCGCACCGGGATGAAGCGCACGTAGGGGCTCCACTTGTGGCCGCGCATGGCGGCCATGTCCAGGGCCGGATAGGCGTCGTTCTCGCAGGCCAGGACAATGACCCTGGGGCCGCCCTCGTCGATCTTGTCCGGGACCTTGATTTCCTTGATCGTCGAGCCGATCTGGTCGACGTTGTAGTTCGCGAAGCTGATGACCCGCTCCGGGCAGGCGCCCATGCACGTCCCGCAGCGGCGGCAGCGCGTGGGATTGGGTTTGGGCGTGCCCTTCTCGTCGTCGTCCAGGGCCCCGAACGGGCACTCCTCGGTGCAGCGCTTGCACTGGGTGCAGCGCACGAAGTTGAACACCGGGAAGGTCTTGTCCCCGGACCGGGGGTGGACCGCCACGCCGTGGTTGGCGGAGTTGACGCACTGCACGGCCTTGAGCACCGCCCCGGCCGCGTCCTCCCTGCAGGTGGCCATGGTCATGGGCTGGCGCACGCAGCCCGCGGCGTAGACCCCGGTCCGCCTGGTCTCGTAGGGGAAGCAGATGTAGTTGGAGTCCGCGAAACCGTCGAACAGGTCCAGGTCCGGGAAGGCCGGGCCCTGGCGGTACTCCAGGTTTATGGTCGGCTCGTGGGCGGTGACCGGGACCACGGCCGTGGGCAGGACCACCAGGTCGGCCTGGATCTCGATGGACTCGCCGATCAGGGTGTTCTTGGCGCTGATGCTCAGGCCGCCGCCCGCGCCCTCGGCGATCTCCGTGACCCGGGCCTTGCTGAGCATGATCCCGGGGTTGTCCTGGGCGGCCTTGTAGTACTTCTCGTTGATGCCCGGGACCATCATGTGGTCGTAGAGGATATAGGCCAGGGCGTTGGGATTCCTTTCCCTGACGTAGCCGGCCTGCTTCAGGGCCACGAGGCTTGAGATCTCGGAGCTGTAGGAGATGTGCTTGGCGGACTCCAGGTCCTGGTAGACGAACTCCTCCTCGGCCCCCTCCTCCTTTTTGGCCGCCTCGGCCGGCAGGGGCTCGACCGGCTCGCAGACCTCGCCGCGGCTCCAGTCCACGCCCTCCATGCACTTCTCGACGTCCAGGATAAAGGCCACGGACTCGGCCGGCTTGTTGTCCGAGGGCCGGACGATGCCGCCGTTCTTGGCCATTTTCTCCAGGTCATAGGTGGTGATCACGTTCTTCAACTTACCCAGGCCCAGGGGTTCCAGGAACGAGGCCTCGCCCCGGGTCCAGCCCGTGGCCAGGACCACGGCGCCGATGTCCAGGACCTCTTCTCCGGCCGCGGTCTTGACCGTGGCCTTGTACAGGCCCGGCGCGCCCTCCAGATTGGCCAGCCCGGCGCCGGTGAAGACCTTGATCTTGGGGTTGTCGGTCACCGCGCCGATGAGCTTGTCGATGCCCGTGTCCTGGGTCTGGTCATAGGGATGGGCCAGGGGAAAGGACTTGTACATCTTGGCGGCATAGCCGCCCAGGGCGTCCTCCTTCTCCACCAGGACGACCTCCTTGCCCAGGGTCGCGGCGTTCAAGGCCGCGGTCAGGCCGGTGAAGCCGCCGCCCAGGACCATGATCGTCTGGCAGACCTCCGGGACCTCGGGCTCGGGGATCCCGCTCTTGGAGCAGTTCATGATGCCCATGTTGATATAGTCCTTGGCCAAGACGGTCATCAGGTCCGGGAACTTCGGGTCGTCCTCAAAGGACCAGACGCACTGCTCGCGCAGGTTGACCCTGCCGACCAGGGTCTTGGGACCGAAGTTGAAGACCTCCCACTTGGCCCGGGGCGAACAGGCGCAGACAACCACGCCCTCCAGGCCCGCGGCCGCTATGTCGGCCTCGATCTCGGCGCGACCGTCCGGGCTGCAAAGCACGGCGTTGGTCTTGACCAGCTTGCAGATGGCCTTGTGCTTGCCGTTCCTGACGAACTCGGCCAGGGCCTCGACATCGAGGTTCTTGCCGATTTCGCACCCGCTGCAGATATATACTCCAAGCTTTTCAGCCATGTCTTACCTCCCTACCACGGTTTGAATCGCTTTGAGCGCGGCCCCGGTCCCGGACTGGGCGGTCTTCATGACGTCCAGGGGCAGCTTGGCGCAACCGGCGGCGATGAAGCCCTTGTCCATGCCGCTGATGATGAAGCCGTCCTCGTCCAGGGAGACCCCGGCCGGGACGTCCCGGCCGGCGATGCTCGGCTGCATGCCCGTGGCCAGGACCACCAGGTCGAAGCGCTCCTCGGACCTGATCCCGGTGACCGCGTTTTCAACCGTGACTGTGGGATCGCCGGTCCCCGCGTCCTCCACGATCTTGGCCACCTTGCCCTTGACCAGCAGGAGCTTTTTGTCGTCCGTGGCCCGGCGCTTGAAGGCCTCGTAGCGGCCGGGCGTGCGCAGGTCGATGTAATAGACCACCACCAGGGCGTCCGGGTTCTGCTCGCGGATATAGCTGAGCTGCTTGAGGGACGCCATGCAACAGATGTAGGAGCAATAGTTGAGGTGGTTCTGGTCCCGGGACCCGGCGCACTGGACAAAGGCGATCTTCCTGGGGGCCTTGTTGTCCGAGGGCCGAAGTATCTTGCCGTTGGTCGGCCCGCTGGGGGAGGCCAGGCGCTCCATCTGCATGTTGGTGATCACGTTGGCCAACTTGCCGCCGCCGAGCTCGCCCAGCTTGGCCACGTCGTAGGGCTTCCAGCCGGTGGCCAGGACTATGCTGCCGACGTTGAGCTCGATGGTCTTCTCGGCGTCGTCCAGGTCGATGGCGTCGTAGGGGCAGGAGTCCTTGATCCTCCGCAGCTCGTCGGCCCCGCACTTGGCCGCGTCCAGGGTGTAGCGCATGGGAAAGGCGAACAGATGGGTCCTGTAGGCGGCCTTGCGCTTGACCAGTCCGAACTCGAACTCGTTTTCGACCAAGGTGCTCGCGGCCTTCTCGCATTCGCCGCAGGCCGTGCACCTCTCGTTGACGTACCTGGGGCTGAGCTTGATCTTGACCGTGAAGTCGCCCGGAGAGCCGCTCACGGACAGGACCTCGGCCAGGGTGAAGAACTTTACCTTGGGGTTGTTCTTGATGCGCTGAAACTGGATCTCCAAACCGCATGAGGGGGGGCAGAGCTTGGGGAAATACTTGTTCAGCTGGGCGACCCTCCCCCCGAGATAGGGGTTCTTCTCCACGATGAAGACCTCATGCCCGATCTCAGCGGCCTCCAGGGCGGCGGTTATGCCCGCGAACCCGCCGCCCACGACGAGAATACTGTTGTTCGACATTCTCTCTCCTCCGTAATTGATTGACGGCCGTCCTCCCGGCCCTGGCCCCGCGCGCCGCACGTCTTTCCGGACGGCCCGCGCCGTTGCGCCGCGATCTTGGGAGGCCCTCGCCAGCAAAATGGCCTAAATCCGGACTGTAACCGCTACAGGTCCCAGCCCGGATTCAGACCATTTTCCCCCACTCAAAGAAAGGGGCGGCTGCGGGCCGGGGCCCGCAGCCGCCGTTGCGACTCTGTTAGTTGGGGATGATCTGGTAGTAAGGCTTCTTGAAGCAGGTCAACTCCTGCTTCTCGATGTCAAACCTGGAGTTGACAAAGCACTTCCACTTGCCGTCGTCAAGGCCCATGAAGTCACCGCGATAGTAGAAGCCCGGATACCTGGACTCCTCGCGGAAGGCGATGTGGCGCATGTGCAGGCGCACGGTCCACAGCCTGTGGTACTGCTCCCAGGCCCTCATGAGCTCGTGCAGGTCGCGGGCACAGAGCTTCTTGGAGTCTTCCTCGAGCATGCCGAGCAGCCAGAAACCGGTGTACAGCAGGGCCTTGGAAGTCGTGTAGAAGGTGCCCACGCCGCCGCCGTACTCGTCCGTGCACTTGATCAGCCGGGTCATGAAGTTCTTCGGCGTGATGTAGTTCGGGTTGATGTCCGGGGCGGTCGAGGCGTTGGCGAACTCCTTGTAGGTGTACCAGGGCTGGTACAGCTCCTTGGCCAGGTCGGCGCCGCTCTGCTTCAGGGCCGGCTTGTAGTCCTTGTGGTCCAAGGTCCAGCGCACCATCTGCTTGCCCACGATGCGCCCCTCGGCGTGGGAGCCCGAGGAGAACTTGTGGCCCGAGGCGCCTACGCCGTCGGCGCAGGTGAACAGGCCCATGACCGTGGTCATGCGGTTGTAGACCTTGCCGTTGTCGGCCTTGATCTTGTAGTCGTCCGGGACCCAGTCGAGGTCCGGGCCGGAGACCCAGATGCCGCAGCAGCCGGAGTGCGAACCGAGCAGGTAGGGCTCGGTGGGCATGATCTCGGAGCCGCGCTCCTCAGGGGCGCAGTTCTGGGCGGCCCAGAGGTTGGCCTGACCGACGCACATGTCCAGGAAGTCCTCCCAGGCCTCGGACTCGAGGTGCTTCTGCTCCTCGGGGGACAGGCTGGCGAAGCTGGTCTGCAGGGCGGTCTTGGTGTCCATGAAGATCGGGCCGCGGCCTTCGCGCATCTCGCGGATCATCATGTGGTTGCGCAGGCAGGTCGGGATGACGTTGCCCTTGGCGTAGCCGCGATCCTCATAGGGCTTGATCATGGCCCTGTTGGTCACGCAGTAGTCCTCGCCCTTGTAGTTGGTGGCCTTGGCCTTGAAGAGCAGGAACCAGGCGCCGACCGGACCATAGCCGTCCTTGAAGCGGGCCGGGACGAACCGGTTTTCCATCATGGTCATCTCGGCGCCGACCTGGGCGCAGAGGGTGTAGGAGGAGCCGGAGTTCCAGACCGGGTACCAGGCGCGGCCCATGCCCTCGCCGGTGGACCGGGGGCGGTACACGTTGACCGCGCCGCCGCAGGCCACGCAGCAGGTGTTGCAGGTGAAGACGTAGACCTTGTTCTCACGGGTCGAGAAGCCCACGGCGCCGGCGATGCGGTTCGGGACGTTGGCGTCCAGGAGCAGCTTGGTCACGAAGATGCGCTCCATGTAGCGGTCCTCGCCAAGGGCGTTCTTCGCGGCCTCGGCGATGATGCACTTGTAGGACTCGCCGTTGATCATCATCTGCCAGCGGCCGGAACGCACCGGGGCGTCGCCGTTGCGCAGGGACAGGCCCGAGGCCTTGGCCTTGGCGCCGTCCAGGTTCTTGCCGTCCTTCTTGATCCAGCAGGGCAGGCCCCATTCCTCGAACAGGTGCACGGAATCGTCGACGTGGCAGCCGAGGTCGAAGATCAGGTCTTCGCGGACCAGGCCCATGAGGTCGGTGCGGACCATGCGCACGTAATCGTCCGGCTCGTTCTCGCCGAGGTAGGTGTTGATGGCGGACAGGCCCTGGGCCACGGCGCCGGAGCGCTCGAGGGCGGCCTTGTCCAGCAGCATGATGGAAACGTCCTTGCCTTCGGCCCAACGACAGGCCTCGAAGGCGGTGCCGCAGGCGCCCATGCCGCCGCCGACGATGAGAACGTCAGCGTGCTTTTCGATCACTTCGGGCTCCGCCAGGGCCACGCCTTTGGGAGCTTCTTTGCTGGGAAGCAGAGGCATAATCTTCCTCCTTGGGAAAGTTATGTCGTTATTTTATAGAGTTACCTTCCTAATCCAGCGGCACGAACGCCAAGGCTATCCGGTGGTCTTTGCCGGCGGACCAAAAGACAAGGTCTTGTCGGCCTCGGCGACCTCGAACTTCTTGCCCAGCACTTCCTTGGGCTTTTTGAGCGCGGTCTCGGTGAACAGCAGCTCGTCCTCCAGGCTCCCGCCGGCGGGCTTGCCTTCATAGGGCTTGATGGAGCCTTCAGGAGTGGTGCGGATGGGGAACTTGAACCGCTTGACGCTACCGTTGCGGAACTTGATGGTCCACATGATGTCCTCGGCGGACCGCATGGGGATGGATGTCCCGCCCATGGGCGCGAAGTCGCCGTAGGGCCGGGCCTCGATGGCGCCCTGGGGGCAGATCTTCACGCAGGAGTAGCATTCCCAACAAGCGTCAGGCTCCTGATTGTATGCCTTCATCTCGTCGGGGTCCAAGATCATGAGATCGTTCGGACAAATGTACATGCAAGCGGTCTTTTCGCCACCCTTGCAGCCGTCACATTTTTCCGGATTGACAAAGGTCGGCATAACATCTCCTCCTAAACGTTAGTATGGGGTTTCAGGATCATTCCTTTAGCCATTTCCGACTTCCTTATATATGCAGCCCAATGCTCTCAGGCGGAGTTCAAAATCTAGCAGCCCGTCCAGGGGGTGTCAAGATGAAAGTGAAATTTTGAACAAGCGTCGACGACATCGACACCCCCAGCCGCCCTGCACCGGGGCTGAAAACAGCCTGATCTCCGGACCTTGGGCCCGGAATTTTCGCCCTGTCCGGGCAAGCGGAAACACCCCGAATTTAGCTTTTCATAGTTCGTTTGTGAACAATCTGGCAAGCATTTTCTCTCTATTTCTAGCTGGAGAATGTTTTTTGTATAATTATTTGAAATAACAAAATTTTTAAAATAAAATTTCTTTTAGTGAGTCTAGACTTTGTATCAAAAAAGTCTAATTTCGCAGCCGTGAAAATCAGGGCCAAAAACGGTTTTTCCGGGTCCGACCCACGGGCCGAAAATCGGCCCGTGGGTCGGACCCGGCAGCCGGATACGAAGCAAACCCCGGGCCAAATTCAGACCCCTGGGCCGCGTTGCCCGGCCGCGCTCTTGGCTTGCAGTATATAATAAGTTGTAATAATAAAATTAAATGAGCTGAAATCAAAACTCGAAATTTGTGCTTGACACAACTTTCACAATCAGGAGATAAGGGATAGGCCTACATAATGCGGGTAATCTGTCTGACGGCCCGGACAACGGATGGGCCGCCATGTTTTAGAGGCTGGGGAACGAGTCCAAATATCCATAAGTTAGGAGGCGTAATTCCATGTCCAAATTAGTACCCCCCCATGGAGGTAAAGGCCTTGTCTGCTGCCTTCTCGAAGGCGCGCAAAGGGACGCTGAGCTGAAGAAGGCCGAAGGGCTCAGGAAGGTGGAGATCACCTCTCAGGAGAAGGGCGACCTCATCATGATGGGCATCGGCGGCTTCAGCCCGCTGAATGGCTTCATGAGCAAGGCCGACTGGAAGGGCGTGTGCGAGAAACTCATGCTCTCCGACGGCACCTTCTGGCCCATCCCGGTCATGCTGACCTGCACCGATGACGACGCCAAGGCGATCAAGGCCGGCGACGAGGTCACCCTGGAGCGCAACGGCCTGATCATGGCCACCATGAAGGTCCAGGAGAAGTTCAAGCTCACCGAGGACGAGATCAAGTGGGAGTGCGAGCAGGTCTACAAGGGCCAGGGCGCGGACAGCGCCGAGGACGCCTTCTGGAAGGTCGCCCCTGAGGACCACCCGGGCGTGAAGATGGTCCTGGCCCGCAAGCCCTTCTGCCTGGCCGGCCCGGTCAAGGTCCTGTCCGAGGGCGACTTCCCGACCAAGTTCGCGGGCATCTACAAGCGCCCGGCCGACCTGCGCAAGATGCTGGACGAAAAGGGCTGGGGCGACGTGGCCGCGTTGCAGCTGCGCAACCCCATGCACCGCTCCCACGAGTATCTGTGCAAGATCGCCGTGGAGGTCTGCGACGGCGTGGTCATCCACTCCCTGATCGGCGCGCTCAAGCCCGGCGACATCCCGGCCGACGTGCGCATGAAGTGCATCGGCACCCTGGTCGACAAGTACTTTGTCAAGGACAACGTGGTCCAGGCCGGCTATCCTCTGGACATGCGCTACGCCGGTCCCCGCGAGGCCCTGCTGCACGCCACCTTCCGCCAGAACTACGGCATCAACAGGCTGCTGGTCGGCCGCGACCACGCCGGCGTCGGCGACTTCTACGGCTTGTTCGAGGCCCAGGAGATCTTCGACAAGATCCCCTACGCCTCCCGCGAGGAGCGCATCGCCAACAAGGGCAAGGCCCTGCAGTGCACCCCGCTGAAGATCGACTGGACCTTCTACTGCTTCAAGTGCGACGGCATGGCCTCCCTGCGCACCTGCCCGCACCAGAAGGAGGACCGGGTCATCCTGTCCGGCACCAAGCTGCGCAAGATGCTCTCCGACGGCGCCGAGGTCCCGGATCACTTCGGCCGCGACGAGGTCCTGACCATCCTCCGCGAGTACTACGAGGGTCTGACCGAAAAGGTCCAGATCAAGATGCAGAAGTTCGCCACCGGCGAAGAGATGAAGTAGTCCGCGAAGGACTGCCAGCTAGACGCAAAGGGGCGCCCGCAGCGGGCGCCCCTTTTTTCGCCCCACGGCCGAGCTTGCCCGCGCCGGGTTTTCAGGCTAGAGAGGCATCTTTAATCCCGCTCGCGAGTGAGCCCCATGCCAGACGCACCGAAAAAAGGCGCCCCCGAACAGGGTCCCGTGTGGGACCTGCGCCGGAGGGACATCGCGGACATCGACCGCCGCATGCTCGAGCTCCTGTCCAAGAGGAGCGCCCTGCTCGTCAAGGAGGGCTCCTGGAGAAAATCCGCGCGCAAGACCCGCACCGACCCGGCCCTGGAAAAGAGCCTCTGGCAGACCTGGAGCGCGGCCGGCCGGGACCTGGGCCTTGATCCGGACCTGTTGCGCAAATTCTTCGCCCTGGCCGGCTGCTTCGGCCACGAGTCCGCAAGACCCGAGCGCCGGGCGGCCGGGCCCTATGTCCTGAAGCCCCGCCGGGCGCCCGCGGACCTGCGCCTGCCCGGGCCCCGGGCCCTGCGCGCAAGCCGCATGTGCCTGGCCCTGGCCGCGGCCGCGGGCCGGCCCCTGCGCCTGGACCCGATCGTGCTCAACGACCCCCTGGTCGAACTGATCAAGGCCCTGAACCAGGCCGGCGCGGGCCTGTCCTGGAAGGGCCAAACAGCGCTCAGCGCGGCCGGTCCCGGCCTGGACTTCGACGCCAAGCTGATCTTTAGCGGGGACGATCCCCTGAATCTATACCTGCTCACGGCCCTGGCCCTGGCCGGGGCCGGGACCTGCAAGCTGACCGGCGGGCCGAGTCTGAAGCTCATGGACCTGGCCGCGGTCTCGGAGGTCCTGGTCCGGCTCGGGGCCAGGCTCGCGGCGCTCAACCCCCACACCCCGGGCCTGCCGGCCAGACTCGAGTTCGGCGCGGACAAGGAGCCCGAGGTCCGGCTCGGGCCGGACACACCTTTGGATTTGGGCCCGGCCCTGGCCCTGGCGGCCTGGTCCTACCCGGCCGGCCTGGCCCTGATTTTCGACCCCCAGGGGCCGCACCGGGAGGCCCTGGCCGAGGCGGTCCTGGCCCTGAACCTGTGCGGGGTCGAGTGCGTCCTTCAGCCCGGGCGCTGCGCCGTGCCCCCTGCCAGGCCCGCGGTCCCGGCCCGGATCGATCCGCCCCTGGACCCGGCGCTGTGCGCCTACCTGTTGGCCCTGCCGGCCTTTGCCCGCGGCCGCGCGGCCCTGACCGGACGCTGGGATCCAAACCTCCCCCTGTCCCGGGCCGTGGCCTCGGGGCTGAACGGCCTGGGCCTGGACCTGAAGATCACGGACAGCGAGGTCTCTTCCAAGGCCCGGGACCTGCCCAAGGAGGCGGAAATATCCTTCGGCGTCCGGCCCGAGACATTTCCCCTGGCCCTGGCCCTTTGCCTGGCCGTTGCGGCCAGGGGCGGCCGGGCCAGGGCGGCCGCGCCCGGCGACGTCCAGGCCCGGGACCTGGGCCTGGAGATGCTCGAACGCCTGGGCGCGGACTTCGAGACCAGCGAGGGCCTGGTCGTGGTCAGGCCCTCGAAACTTTCCTGGCAGGACTCCTGGGCCAGCCCGGGCCCGTTCTTCAGCCTGGCCCTGGCCCTGATCTCCTATCTCGGGCCAGGCATAGCCATCGACAACCCGCACGGCCTGACATCGTACTGGCCCGGGTTCTGGCCGCTCTACAACTCGCTGCCCACGGGCCTGCCCAGGCCGCGACAACAACAGGAGGCCGCCGGCCATGACCCAAAGCCCGGACGCCGGGTCCGCGTCCGAAAGGACTGAGGCCCTGGAGGCCGAGATTTTGGACTTCGCGCGCCAAAAGGAGCGCTGCGCCGCCAGGGAGCGCGAGTTCCGGGCCAAGGAGGATCTGGCCGCGGGCCTGACCTTTCACGCCGAGATATTCGAGCTCCAGCAGGACAGGCTGAGGCTCGAGGTGGAGATACAGCTGCGCCGGGCCAGACTGAAGCGCATCAAACTGGGCCTGCCCGAGCAGGGCCCGCCCCAGGGCGGGCCGGACAACGGATTTCTCTTTTAGGCGCCCCAACAAGCTCAAGGAGTCGCACACATGGGCCTCAACCTGACCCGGAAGATCATCGCCGAGCACCTTGTCTCGGGGTCCATGACCCCGGGCCAAGAGATAGGGCTTCGCATCGACCAGACCCTGACCCAGGACGCCACGGGCACCATGGCCTATCTGCAGTTCGAGGCCATGGGCGTGGAGCGCGTGCGCACCGAGCTGTCCGTGAGCTACGTGGACCACAACACCCTGCAGATGGGCTTCCGCAACCCCGACGACCACCGCTACCTGCGGACCACGGCCGCCCGCTACGGCCTGGTCTTCTCCCCCCCGGGCACCGGCATCTGCCACCAGCTGCACCTGGAGAACTTCGCCCGGCCCGGCAAGACCCTGATCGGCTCGGACTCGCACACCCCGACCTCGGGCGGGCTCGGCTCGCTGGCCATGGGCGCGGGCGGCCTGTCCGTGGCCCTGGCCATGGCCGGGGAGCCGTATTTCCTGCCCATGCCCGAGGTGGTCCGGGTCAGGCTCACGGGCCGGCTCAAGGGCTGGGCCGCGGCCAAGGACGTGATCCTGCACCTGCTCGGCAGGCTCACGGTCAAGGGCGGGGTGGGCAAGGTCTTCGAGTTCGCCGGGCCCGGCGTGGACACCCTGAGCGTGCCCGAGCGGGCCACGATCACCAACATGGGCGCGGAGCTCGGGGCCACGACCTCGATCTTCCCCAGCGACCGGCGCACCCGGGAGTTCCTCGCGGCCATGGGCAGGCCCGACGGGTTTTCCCTGCTCGAGGCCGACCCGGACGCCGGGTACGAGGCCGAGATCGAGATCGACCTGGACCGGCTCACACCCCTGGCCGCCCAGCCGCACATGCCGGACCGGGTGGTCCCCGTGGCCGAGCTGGACGGCCTGGAGGTCAGCCAGGTGGCCATCGGCTCGTGCACCAACTCCTCCTACGCGGACTTGAAGGCCGCGGCCCTGATCCTCAAGGACCGCCGCGTCCCGCCGGAGACCGACCTGCTCGTCTCCCCGGGCTCTAAGCAGGTGGTCAAGATGCTCGCGGCCGAGGGCCTTGTCGAGCCCCTGCTCGACGCCGGGGCCAGGCTGCTCGAATGCACCTGCGGCCCGTGCATCGGCATGGGCGGCTCGCCGGTGAGCGGCGGGGTGAGCGCCAGGACCTTCAACCGCAACTTCGAGGGCCGCAGCGGGACCCAGGACGCCCGCGTCTACCTGGTCAGCGCCCAGACCGCGGCCAACGTCGCCCTGCGCGGCCGGTTCAGCGATCCGGCCTCCTGGGGCGAGCCCCCGGCCAGGATCGAGCTCCCGGAAAAGGCCCCGAGCATCAGGCGCTTGTTCGTGTTCCCGCCGGAGAGCGGCCTCGGCGTGGAGGTGCTCCGCGGCCCGAACATCGTGGCGCTCAAGGAGTTTCCAAGACTGCCCGAGACCATCCGGGCCAAGGTCCTGCTCAAGGTCGGAGACGACGTGACCACGGACCACATCCTGCCCGCCGGGGCCCAGATCACGGCCCTGCGCTCGAACATCCCGGCCATCAGCGAGTACGTCTTCAGCCGCCTGGACCAGGGCTTCGTGGCCCGGATCAAGGACGCCGGACAGGGCATCGTGGTCGGCGGCGAGAACTACGGCCAGGGCTCCAGCCGCGAGCACGCCGCCCTGGGGCCCAGGCACCTCGGGGTCAGGGCCGTGCTGGCCAAGTCCATGGCCCGCATCCACCGGGCGAACCTGATCAACTTCGGGGTCCTGCCCCTGCTTCTGGTCGACAAGAACGACTACGACAGGATATCCCAGGGCCAGGAGCTGGGCATCGCGGCCTCGGAGATCACCCCGGGCGGGGTCCTGGAGATCGGCCTGGACAGGGACAGGATCGCGGTCAGAAACGACCTGACCGCCAAGGAGCTGGACATCGTCCGGGCCGGCGGGCTGCTCAACTCGGTGCGCGCCCGGCAGGGATAGAGGGCCCCCATATCAAGTCAAAGCGGAGAGACAATGCTCGACAAGATTCGCCAGAACGCCCAGAGTTGGGTGGTGAAGGCCCTTTTCGGGGTCATCATCATCGTGTTCATCTTCTTCTTCGGCACCGGGGGCTTCAACGACAAGGCCGACCCGATCATGGCCTACGTGGACGAGCGGCCCATCTCGGCCCAGGAGTTCAGCCGCTCGTTCAACGAGTTCAGGGACAACCTCAGGCGCCAGAATCCGAACATAAGCACCGAGGAGCTCCAGGACCCCAGGCTCAGGAACATCTTCCTGAACGACATGATCACCTCCAGGCTGCTCGAAGACAAGGCCCGGGCCCTGGGCGTGGCCTTCTCGGGCCCGGAGATGATCGCGGCCATCGCGGCCAACCCGGCCTTCCAGAACCAGGACCGGGCCTTTGACCCCGAGGCCTACAGCCAGGCCCTGGCCCGGATCGGGCTGACCGCCTCCCAGTTCGAGCAGGACTTCCGGACCGACAAGACCATCCGCAAGCTCGAGGCCTTCGCCACCCTGCCGGCCCAGGCCACGCCCTTTGCCGCCCGCCAGGTCTTCAGCTGGGTCAAGGAGAAGGTCGACCTCGAATACGCGGCGCTCCCGGCGGACGAGTTCATGGCCGCGGCCAAGGTCGAGGAGGCCGAGGTCAAGGACTTCTACGAAAACAACAAGGAGCGGTTCAAACGCCCGGCCATGATCCGGGTCCGGTACCTGGCCTTCACGCCCAGGGACCTGGCCCCGCTCCAGGAGGTCAGCGGGGACGAGGCCCGGGCCTACTACCAGGCCAACTCCGGGTCCTTCGTCCGGCCGGAGCAGGTCCGGGCCAGGCACATCCTGATCAAGGCCGGCAAGGACGCCACGAGCGCCGAGATCAAGAGGGCCGGGGAGGATGTCCGCGAACTGCGCCAGGCCATCCTGTCCGGCCGCGACTTCGCCGAGACGGCCAAGGCCAGGTCCCAGGACCCCAGCGCCAAGACCGGCGGCGACCTGGGTTGGTTCGGCCGCGGGGTCATGGTCCCGGAGTTCGAGGAAGCGGCCTTCGGCCTCAAAAAGGGTGAGCTCAGCGAGCCGGTGCGCACCCCGTTCGGCTGGCACCTCATCCTGGTCGAGGACCGCAGGGACCAGGCCCAGCTCGACTTCGAGCAGGTCAAGGACGACATCCTCAAGGCCATTGCCGAGGAAAAGGCCTCGGACAAGATTTCCGAGCTCCTGGATCAGGCCATGGACAGGCTGGCCTCGGGCATGACCCTGGCCAAGATCGCCGACGACCTGGGCCTGGTGAGCAAGCAAAGCGGCCTGCTGACCCTGCAGGAGGCCCGGCAGCAGTTCGGCCTGACCGAGGACGCCGCGGCCGCCCTGTTCAGCCTGCCCCCGGGCGAAAGCGCCAAGACGCCCCTGGCCATAGACGGCGGCCTGCTCCTGGCCGAAAAGGTCGAGGACTCGCCCGAGACCATCCTGCCCCTGGACGAGGTCAAACAGTCCATCGCCGCGTTCTTAAAGAGGCAGGAGGCCATGAAGCTCGCCAAGGACAAGGCCCAGGCCTTGCTCAAGGAGCTTTCCGATCCGGCCTCGGCAAAGGCTGCGGCCGCCGGGCTGGCCAAGCTGATCCGGGCCTCCGGGCCCCTGGGCCGCAGGGACCCGCTGCCCGGCCTGGGCCTGAACCCGCAGCTTCTGGCCGACGCCTTCAGCGCCCGGACCGGGGACTGGCTCCCCCAGGCCTACGCCTTTCCGGACAAGGTCATCATCGCCAGGCTCAGCAAGCGCCTTCCGGCCCTGGACCAGGACTGGGAAAAGGAAAAGGACCTCTGGCTCAAGGCGGCCACGGCCCAGAACCGGCAGGAGCTGTTCATGGCCTTTGCCACCGAGCTGAGGGACAGGGCCAAGATCGAGCTGCTCCGGCCGGATCTGCTCAACTAGCGTCAAGTCCTCAACTAGGCGCTTGACCCAAGCGCCTAGTTGAACGCCCTTTCCGGCCCGCTTGCGCCACCCAGGGCGGCGACCCGCCCTTGGCGGGCGCTTGGCGGGATGGCGTTGTGATCTATATATCTTTCATGAAAAATGCGGCGCCGGGCCGTGGCCCCGCAAGGCGGGCGCCTACGGCCCGGGGACCACGAACTCGCAGGACATCTCCCGGTCCGGGCCGATCCTGACCAGGGCCAGGGAGCCCTGGGCCCGGTCCAGGCTTCCGGGGTTCAGGAGCCTGGCCCCGCGCCTCTCGGACCAGTCCCTGGCGTGGGTGTGGCCGTAGCAGACCAGGTCGCAGTCCGGGGCCAGGGCCTCGGCCACCCGGCCGGCCACTCCGGCGCGCTCGCCCCAGCCGTGGGTCAGCCCGATCCTGAGACCCGAGACCTCAAGGCGCAGGACCGGGTCGAGCCCGTCGAGCCGCCAGTCGCAATTGCCCCTGACCGCGTGGAAGTTCGGATGCCCTGAAAGGTAGCGCAGGACCTCGGGCGCGACGATGTCCCCGCAGTGCAGGACATGATCCGCGCTGAACAGATATCTTTCGCAGACCGCGACGAACCACGGCGCGAGCTCGGAAAGGTGGGTGTCCGAGACAACGGCGATGAGCATGATCCGCCGCGGCCCGGGCTATTCCCTGATCTTCTTCTCCCGGTTCCTCAGGTAGGCGTCCCTGAACGCGGCGTAGGGATCAATGGCCCCCTCCTTGAGGTCCTCGTACTGGCCGAGCTCGAGGGAGAGCTTGTTGATCTTGCTGTAGGCCGTGATGGCCACCGAGTTGTACCAGGGCGTGACGTAGGTCACCGGGTCCAGGAAGCGGTCGCCGACAAAGCCCACGGAATCCCGGATCGAGCTCGGACCGATGATCGGCCAGACCAGGTAGACCCCGTTGCCGAAGCCCCAGACGCCCAGGGTCTGGCCGAGGTCCTCCTCGCCCGTGGGCGTGGGCGCGGTGGGTTCGAGGTGGTTGGCGAAGTCGCTCAGGCCGCAGGCCCCGAAGGTCGTGTTGGCGATGAACTTGGAGGTCTCGGCCCCGGCCGAGCGCAGCTTGCCCTGAAGGATGCAGTTCACCAAGCGGACCGGAAAGAGCAGGTTGTGGAAGAAGTTCTGGACCCAGGTCCTGGGCTTCTCCGGGAGGACGTACGAGTAGCCCTTGGCCACGGGCTTGAACAGGTAGAAATAGAGCTTGTCGTTGAACTGGAACCAGAAGCGGTTCCAGCCCTCGAGCGGGTCCGGGGTGCGGGCCAGGACGTCGTCCGCCTCGCCCTTGCCCAGCCTCTTGCCGCTGTCGTCCCAGATCTCCTTTTCCTCGAAACCGAGCTGGGCCAGGGTAGGACAGTTCTCCAGGCCCTGGTCCGGGGAAGGGTCGGCGGCCCGGGCAAGGCCCGGGAAAAACAGACTCAGCAGCAAAAACAGGGCGACGGCCGCCGCCAGATAGCCCTCAGTGGTCTTCATGCTCCGCTCCGGCAAGGGGTTACGAGGACTCCTTCTTGGCCTCGAAAATGTCGTCCTTGGTCGGGTCGGCCCGGCCCTCGTCGATGTCCTTGACCTTGTCCCGTATCCTCTGGATCAGCACGTCCGGCGTTCCGGAGTGCAGGATGCCGGCGAACTGGGTCCGGTAGTTCTTGACCAGGCTCACGCCCTCGCCGATCACGTCATAGACCATCCAGCGGTCCTTCTTGACCATCCGGTAGTCAACCGAGATCTGCTTGTCCTTGGCCACGATCATGGTCTTGATGAACGCCTTGTCACCCTCGATAAGCTCTTGCAGATACTCGACCTTTTCCTTGTCGTACTTGCCGATGCGTCCCAGATAGGTCTTCTCCAGGAGATCGGAAAACGCGTCCACCAGATCGTCCTTCTGCTTGTCGGTGAACTTGAGCCAGGGCTTGCCCACCGCCCGCATGGACAGCTCTTGGAAATCGAAGTACTCGGAGATGGTCTGCCTCAGTTTCTCGACCTTCTCCGTGTCCCGGCTTTTGTCTTTGTACACGGGATCGTCAAGAATTGCAATGAGCTTGTCCACGCCCTGCTTGAGCGTGGCCTGGGGGCCCTGGGGGCCCTGGGCCGGGGCCGGGAGGGCGCAAAGGACCGAGAAAAGCAGTAAAAAGAAAAACGTCGCCAGTCTTGTCATGGGGGTGTTCCGATCACGGTTATATTGTTGATCAAACCTTTCCAAAGACATACTTGCTGATCAGGTCTTCCAGGTCAATGGCCGGCTCGGTGTCGAAGATGGTCGATCCGGGCTTGAGCTGGTCCCCGACCCCGCCCGGGGTGATCTTCACGAACTTGTCCCCGATCAGCCCGCTGGTCTTGACCGAGACGATGGCGTCGTCGGTCAGGACCACGCCCTTGTCTATCTTCAGGGTCACCTCGGCCACGTCCTGCTCCTGGTTGATCTCGATGTCCTCGACAAAGCCCATCTGGACCCCGAACATCTGCACCGGGGCGTTGACCTTGAGCCCGCTGACGTCCGTGAACTTGGCCTTGAGCGTGTAGTAGTTGTCCGTGAACAGCTGGACGTTGCCGAGCTTCACGGTCATGTAGGCCACGCAGGCAAGCCCGACGAGGACGAATATCCCCACCCAGGTTTCCTTGGAATATTTCTTCATAGTCAACCCCTTGCGCTCAGTCAACAGCCTTTGTCCCGGCAAGGTGCTGCGAGCAGTCGATTTTCATCATGGACGGGTCCAGTCTGGGCATGGTCAGCCTCGGTTCGTCGCGCTCCTGGGCCATGCGGTCCAAGAATCTCCGCAGATAGGCGTCCTCGGTCTTTTCCAGCTCCTCAACCGAGCCCTGGAACAGGGACCTGCCGTCCCCGAGCACGACCACGTAGTCGGCTATGACCCGCATGCTGGCCAGGTCGTGGCTGACCACGACCATGGTCATGCTGAAGCGCCGCGAGAGCTCCAGCAGGAGCTGGTCCAGCTCGGCCGCGTTTATCGGGTCCAGGCCCGAGGTCGGCTCGTCGCAGAACAGGATGTCCGGGTCCATGACCATGGCCCTGGCCAGGCCGGCCCGCTTGCGCATCCCGCCGGACAGCTCGTTGGGGTAGTAGGAGGCGAACTCGGCCAGGCCGACCAGGCCGAGCTTGGCCCTGACGATCTCCCTGACCGCCCTGTCCCTGAGCCGGGTGTGCTCGCGCAGGGGCAGGGCCACGTTCTCGCCCAGGGTCAGGGAGCCCAGCAGGGCCCCGTCCTGGAAGAGCACCCCGATGCGCTGCTTCAGGCAGTGCAGGGCCTTGCCCTGGAGGGAGAACATGTCGTGGCCGCCGAGCAGGATGTCGCCGCTTATCGGCCGGTGCAGCCTGAGGATGTGCTTGAGGAGCGTGGACTTGCCGCACCCGGACCCGCCCAGGACCACGGATATTTTCCCGCCGGGCAGGCGGACGTTGAGCCCGCTGACCACGGCCAGGCCGCCGTAGCCGATGGTCAGGTCCCTGAGGACTATGTCCGGCGAGTTTTCGGGCATCCCAGCTCCAGGTCCTCACCACAACAGCGAGGTCAACACGTAGTCCGAGATCAGGATCAGCACGCAGGAGGTGACCACGGCCCGGGTCGTGGACTGGCTGACGCCCTCGGGCCCCACCCCGCCCTTGCGGGTGTGGGTGAAGTAGCCCTCGAAGCAGCAGACCGTGCACACCAGGACCGCGAAGACCAGGGACTTGACGAACCCACCGGACACGTCGTCCCAGTCCAGGGAGCTCTGGACCCGGTTCCAGTAGACCCCGGCGTTGGCCCCGAGCAGGAGCACGCCGGTCAGCCAGCCCCCGAAGATGGCGATCAGGTTGAAGAAGGCCGTGAGCAGGGGCATGCTGACGATCGAGGCGGCCAGCTTGGGGCTCACCAGGTAGCCCATGGGGTTGATGTCCATGGTCTCCAGGGCGTCGATCTGCTCGGAGATGCGCATGACGCCTATCTCCGCGGTCATGGCCGAGCCGGCGCGGCCGGTGACCATGATGGCCGTGAGCACGGGCGCGAGCTCGCGGACCATGGACAGGGCCACGCCCGAGCCCAAGAAGCCGTCCGCGCCGAACATGGACAGGGCGAAATAGAGCTGCATGCCCATGACCATGCCGGTGAACAGCCCGATGAGCGCGATGACGATCACGGACTTGACCCCGATGAAGTATATCTGGCGGACGGTCTTGGCGAACTGGCCCAGGGAGGAGAAGATCAGCCTGAAGGCGTGGAACAGGAAGATGAGCATGGCGCCCATCTCGTTGACCACGCCCAGGCTCACCCTGCCCAGGGCGGCCAGCGGGGACAGCGTTGCTTCACCTTGCCGGGACATCTCGCTCCAACCTTGAAAATTGAATGCCGCTCGAAAAACGGCCGCGGGTCGCGATCCCGCAGCCAAGAACATGGTTCCATACTAGATTAGGGGCAACATATCAAGCCGGGCCGAGAACGGCCGGCGGCCCGATCCGGATCAGCCGGGCTTGCGGCCGCCGTTCTTGTTCTCCCACCAGGACCTGTCCGGACCCTGGAACCACCAGTCCGTGTGGTCGGTGCGCATGATGGTCTCGGCCAGGTCACGGCCCTGCTCGGTGCGCAGCCGCTTGAGCGAGCACTCCAGCCACTTGTCCGCGTACCTGTTGCCCAAGTCCGACTGCTCCTTGAGGCTCAGGATCAGGTCGATCTGGTCCGCGTCCTGGGCCAGCCTGGCCTCCAGGCTCTCGGCCGACTCCAGCTCGCGCCACATGTCCAGGACCCCGTCCTCCAGGCCGGTGCCGCCCAGGGCGTGGCCCAGGGCCAGGGTCCGCTTGCTCTGGTTGTACATCCGGTTGACGTAGTTGAAGTCCCCGGTCCTGGTCTCGTGCAGGTCGTGGAACAGGCACAGGAGCACGGTCCGGGACTGGTCCGCGCCGGCCATGTCCGCGAGCACGAAGCCGACGACCGCGGCCCTGAAGGAGTGCTCGGCCACGTTCTCCGAGCCGGTGCCCAGAAACTGGAATCCGGTGCGCGGCGTCTTCCTGAGCATGCCGACCTCGAACAAGAAGTCCGCCAGTCGGGTCATGCGGTCCCGTTTCTTGAGATTTTCCATGGCTATGACCGATAGTCCGCGTTTATGGACACGTAATCCCGGCTCAGGTCCGAGGCCAGGAGCTCGTACTCCCCGGTCCCGGCGGCCAGGTCGATGTGGATATCCACGTCCGGCCGGCTCATGATCGGCTTGAGCACCAGGTCCAGGTCCCCGGGCACGGGCCCGCCGTCCCTGAACACGACCGCCTCCCCGAACCTGAGCGTGAGCCTGGCGGGGTCGAAGTCCGCTCCGCTGCGGCCCACCGCGCAGACCACCCGGCCCCAGTTGGGATCGCAGCCGAAGAGCGCGGTCTTGACCAGGGGGGAGTTGCCCACGGCCCTGGCCGCGAGCTCGGCCTGGGCCCGGGACTTGGCCCCGCTGACCACTATGCGGGCCACCTTGGTCCCGCCCTCTGCGTCCCTGACGATCATGTACGCCAGGCCGCGGCAGACCTCGGCCAGGGCCCGGCGCAGGGCGTCCCGGTCCGCGTCGCCCTGGGCGCAAACCCCCGAGGCCCCGTTGGCCAGGGCGATGAACGTGTCGTTGGTGGACATGTCGCCGTCAACGGTTATCCGGTTGAAGGACTCCCCGGCGCAGGCGCAGATCGCTAAGCGCCACCAGTCCGGGTCCACCCCGGCGTCGCAGATCACAAAGGCGAGCATGGTGGCCATGTTCGGGCTGATCATGCCCGCGCCCTTGGCCAGGCCCAGGACCCGGACCTCGCCCCCGGACAGGGCCGCGGCCCGGGAGACGAGCTTGGCCGTCTTGTCCGTGGTCATCATGGCCCTGGCCACGTCCTCGGCCGAGGACCGGCCCAGGCTCTCGGCCAGCCTGGGCGCGGCCGAGAGCCACGCGCCGTCCTTGAACCGGGGGCCGATGACCCCGGTGGAGGCGGGCAGGATGTCCCCGGGGGAAAGGCCCACGGCCCGGCCGACCAGGTCCAGGGAGGCCCGGCATTGATCCAGGCCCTGGTCCCCGGTGCAGGCGTTGGCCAGCCCGGAGTTGACCAAGACGGCCCGGGCCGTCTTGGAGCGCTCAAGGGCCTGCCTGCAGACCACGACCGGCGCGGCCTGGTACAGGTTGGTGGTGAACACCCCGGCCGCGGCGGCCGGGGTGTGGCTCAGGATCAGGCCCAGGTCGTCCCGGTCCTTGTACCTGAACCCGGCCCCGACCGAGGCAAAGGCGAAACCCCTGGGCCCCGCAGATTGTTCGAAATCCTTCATCTCCGTCCTCCGGCCGGTCGCGGCAAACCTCCGGCCCATGGCCGTCCAAACATTAAAAACGTTTTTTTGCAAGGCCCGAGCCGGGCATTGATTTTAAGATCAGATGGTATACAAGGCTATATTGTTTTTTTGTTAGGGACGGACAATGAAGCCGAAACAGGACAACCGGCCTCCGGGACAAGGGCGCGGGGACCGGACGGACGAGGCCTCCGCCATCCTGGAGAGGGAGGTCGAGTTCTACCGCCGCCAGTGCGAGGACCTGGGCCACTGGGTCCTGCGCCAGCAGGCGGACAAGATCGAGGCCATGGACCAGGCCAGGCGCAGGCAGAAGCTGATCGGCCTTGTGGCCGAGGTCCGGCGCAGGTCGGACAGGGCCGCGAGCGTTGCCGAGGCCAGCGGCCAGTTCGTGACCGCCCTGGCCGAGGTCCTGGACCTCGGGGCCGCCGCGGCCCTCAGATACCGGCCCAAGAAAAAGGTCCTCGAGGTCGAGCACTGCGCGGGCCGGACCCTGCCCGGCTCCTTTGCCTGCCCGCCCCCGCCGCCGAAAAGGACCCTGCTGGCCGCATCCGGAGACGAGAGCGCCTTTTCCGGCCGCCTGGCCAAGGTCATGGGCGCCAAGCGCCTGGTCTGGGCCTATGATCCGGCCAAGAAGACCGGCCTGGCCCTGGCCAGGCGGGCCCAGGAGAGCGAAGGCCCAGGAAAGGACGACCTGGAGACGGTCTCGGCCGTGCTCGATCTGTACCTGGACTGCTCGGAAAGGGTCGCCGCCAGGCTGGCCCTGGACCGCGAGCGCAGGCGCATGGAGCGCCGCCTGGACTCGCAGATGAAGGAGCTCCAAAGGGCCGGGGCCCGGCTCGGCGAGCTGGACGACATGAAGTCCTCGTTCCTGTCCTCGGTGTCCCACGAGCTCAGGACCCCGCTGACCTCCATACTCGGCTTCGGCAAGCTCATGGCCAGGGACCTGGACAGATTGGAACACGCCGCCGCGCAGTCAGGCCCCGGGGCCGAGGCCCTGAACCGGCTGCGCAAGAACGCGGAGGTCATCGTCTGCGAGGCCGACAGGCTGATCGGGCTGATCAACGACGTCCTGGACCTGAACAGGATCGACTCCAGGCGCATGCGCTGGAGCGACCGGCCCGTGGACCTGGCCCGGGTCGTGGACCGGGTCGTGGACCGGGTCGCGCCGGGATACCCGGGCATCGGGTTCGAGGTCCGCATCCCGGACGACCTGCCCATGGTCATGGCCGACCCCAAGCGCCTGGACCAGGTCCTGGCCAAGCTGTTGGACAACGCCGGCAAGTTCACGCCCCAGGGCAGGGTCGAGGTCCGGGCCAGGCGCATCAAGGACCTTGTCAGGGTCAGGGTCAGCGACACCGGGATCGGCATCCCCAAGGGGGAGATGGAGCGCGTCTTCGACAGGCTGCACCAGGTCGGGGGCAAGAAGGGCCTCAAGGACAAGCCCGCGGACGCCGGCCTGGGCCTGGCCATCTGCAAGCGCATCGTGGAGCACTACGGCGGCCGGATCTGGGCCCAGTCAAGGCCCGGCCGGGGCAGCACCCTGTTCTTCGAGCTGCCGGTCGCGGACCCGGGGGCTGAGGGCCCCGGGCACTGAGCCGCAGGGCCCTCTCCGGGGCTATTTGCCGCAGCACTTCTTGTACTTCTTGCCCGAGCCGCAGGGGCAGGGATCGTTGCGGCCGACCTTGGGCGAGCCGCGCCTCTGGGGTCGGGGCTTGGCCCCGGGCTCGGCCGCGCCCGAGAACTCCAGGCCGTCGCTCTGGCGGTGCTGGAACTCCTCCTCCCGGACCTCGGCCTGGATGCGCAGGCGGCACAGGGCCTTCAAGGCGTTCTCCCGGATGGCGAAGAGCATGTCCTGGAAGATCTCGAAGCCCTCGCGCTTATACTCCTGCTTGGGGTCCTTCTGGCCGTAGCCGCGCAGGCCTATGCCGTCGCGCAGGTGGTCCATGTTCAGGAGGTGCTCCTTCCAGTTGCGGTCCAGGGACTCGAGCAGGAAGTAGCGCAGTATCTCCCGGTAGTGCTCGCCGGCCGAGGCCCGCAGCGCGGCCAGGGTCTCGGAGACCCATTGCCCGGCCTGACCGCGGTCGGGCAGTCCGAGCTTGAACTCGGGCCGGCGGCCGAAGTCAAAGACCTCGTCCAGCCTGGCCCGGGCCAGGTCCCGGGCCTCGGGGTCCGGGTCCTTGGACCCGGAGAGGGGCAAAAAAATGTCGTCCAGGAGCTCGTCCACGTAGCCCTCGAGCATGTCGTCCAGGTCCTCGGAGAACATGATCTCCCGGCGCTGGGAGTAGATGACCTCGCGCTGCTGGTTCATGACGTTGTCGAAGTCCAGCAGCTGCTTGCGGATCTCGAAGTTGTGGCCCTCGACCCGCTTCTGGGAGTTCTCGATGGCCCGGGAGACCATCTTGTTCTCGATGGGCACGCCCTCCTCCATGCCCAGCTTGTCCATGAGCCCGGAGATGCGGTCCGAGCCGAACAGGCGCATCAGGTCGTCGTCCAGGGCCAGGTAGAAGCGGCTCGATCCCGGGTCGCCCTGGCGGCCGGAGCGGCCCCTGAGCTGATTGTCGATGCGCCTGGACTCGTGGCGCTCGGTGCCCAGGATGTGCAGGCCGCCCAGGTCCACGACCCCCTGGCCGAGCTTGATGTCCGTGCCCCGGCCGGCCATGTTCGTGGCGATGGTCACCTTGGCCTTTTGCCCGGCCTCGGCCACGATCTCGGCCTCCTTCTCGTGGTGCTTGGCGTTGAGCACGTTGTGGGGCACGCCGCGCTTCTTGAGCAGCCGGGAGATGAGCTCGGACTTCTCGATGGACACCGTGCCCACGAGCACGGGCTGGCCCTTGCGGTGCAGGTCCCCGATCTCCTCGGCAATGGCCGTGAACTTCTCCTTCTGGGTCTTGTAGACCAAATCCGGGTGGTCCAGGCGGACCATGGGCATGTGCGTGGGGATGACCACCACGTCGAGGTCGTATATCTGGCCGAACTCCACGGCCTCGGTGTCCGCGGTGCCGGTCATGCCGGCCAGCTTGTCGTACATGCGGAAGTAGTTCTGGAAGGTGATCGAGGCCAGGGTCTGGTTCTCGGCCTCGACCTTGACCCCCTCCTTGGCCTCCAGGGCCTGGTGCAGGCCGTCGGAAAAGCGCCGGCCGGGCATGAGCCGGCCGGTGAACTCGTCCACGATGACCACCTGGCCGTCCTTGACGATGTAGTCCACGTCCTTCCTGAACAGGTGGTGGGCCTTGAGCCCCTGGAGCAGGTGGTGCTGGAAGTTGATGTGCTGGGGGTCGTAGAGGTTGTCGATGTTGAGCAGCTTCTCGCTCTTGGCCACGCCCTGCTCGGTCAGGGTCACGGTCTTGGCCTTCTCGTCGACCTCGAAGTCCCCGTCAGGGGCCAATTTCTCGCCGTGCTTCTCGCGCTCCAGGTCCTCGGGCGACTTGACCCAACGCCTGAGCGAGGGGATGACCGCGTTCACCCGGCGGTAGTTCTGGGTCGATTCGTCGCTGGGCCCGGAGATGATCAGCGGGGTGCGCGCCTCGTCGATGAGGATGGAGTCCACCTCGTCCACGATGGCGTAGCGCAGGTCGCGCTGCACGAGCTGCTCCTTGTAGAACTTCATGTTGTCGCGCAGATAGTCGAACCCGAACTCGTTGTTCGTGCCGTAGGTGATGTCCGAGTTGTAGGCCCGCTGCCTCTCGTCGTCGGACAGCCCGTGGGTGACCACGCCCACGGACAGGCCCAAAAACCCGTAGATCGCGCCCATCCACTCGGCGTCGCGGCCGGCCAGGTAGTCGTTGACCGTGATCACGTGCACGCCCCTGCCCTCCAGGGCGTTGAGCACCACGGGCAGGGTGGCCACCAGGGTCTTGCCCTCGCCGGTCTTCATCTCCGCGATCCTGCCCTCGTGCAGGACCACTCCGCCCACGAGCTGGACGTCGAAGGGCCGCATGTCCAGCCGCCTGACGCTGGCCTCGCGCACCAGGGCGAAGACCTCGGGCAGGAGGTCGTCCAGGGCGCGGCCGTTCTCGATCTCCCGGCGCCAAGCCGCGGTCCTGGCCGGGAAGTCCTGGTCGGACAGACCCTTCATGCCCGGCTCCAGGTCGTTTATCCTGGCCACCAGGGGCCGGCAGCGCTTGAGGTAGCGCTCGTTCTTCGAGCCGAAAATCTTCTTGAGCATTCTTTTCTCTCCAACGTCCTTGGGCGAGAGATATAAGCACCTAGGAGATAATTTCAAGCCAGTGCCCGACCAGGACCCCCTCGGGCGCGCTGGCCCTGAGCTGGACCACGCAGGCCGAGCACCCGGTGAGCACGGTTCGGGCCGGGCCCTTGGACAGGGCCTGCCAGCACCTGGCCGCGACCTCGGCGCAGAGCCCGGGCGCGGCGAGCTGCATGACCCCGCCGAACCCGCAGCACTGGCCCCGGGTGTCCAGGACCAGCCCGGGTCCCAGGGCCAAGGAGAGCAGCTCGAAGTCCGAATCGGCCCGGTCCGCGTGGCAGGGCCGGTGATAGGCAACGGCCTTGGGCGCGTCCGGGGATAGCACGAACCGGGCGGCCTTTAAAAGCCCGGACAGGGGCGCAAGGCTCGAAATCCAGGCCTCGGCCTCGGCCCGGTCCGCGAACAGGCCGGGGTCCTGGGCGTAGTCCGAGAGCCCGGACAGGCAGGTGGCGCAGAAGACCGCGATCAGGGGCCTGCCCGCCTCGCGCCAGACCTCGATGTTTCGGGCCCTGGCCCGGTCCTGGGCCCGGGCCAGGCCGGCCTTGCCCAGGCTGTCCCCGCAGCAGGCCCAGTCCGCCTCGGCCACCCGGGCCCCGAGCCCGTCCAGGAGCCTGCGGGCGGCGGCCTTCCAGTGGCCGAACACGTTCTCGGCCAGGCACCCGGAAAACAGCAGCGCGTCCCTGCCCCGGACCTGGTCCGGAAACCTCTCGACGGTCAGCCAACGGCCCGGACCCTGGCCGGGCCTGAGCCCGGCCAGGCACTTGAGGGTCAGGCCCAGGCGCTCGGGGGAAAGCCCCTCGGGCGCCAGGCCCGCGGCCCTGGCCGCCAGGGGCCAGGTCCGGCGCGCCCTGGTCAGGGCCTGCTCCCAGACCCAGGTCGCAAACCCCGGGTGCTCGCGCCTGAGCCGGGCCACCAGGTCCGGGATGTCCACGCCCTGGGGGCAGACGCCCCTGCACCGGCCGCAGCCCAGGCACAGGGAGGCCAGCCTGGCCGCCGCGGGCCTGGGCGTCAGGGGGGGCTCGGCCTCCATGAGCTGGGCCAGCAGGGCCTTGGCCCTGGGGCCGAGCTCCTCGCGCCGGGTGGCCGCGAACAGGGGGCAGACCTCCAGGCAGCGGCCGCAGAGCACGCAATGCTCCTCGGAAAAGGCCTCTGGTCTGTCCGGCCTGTCCCGGGCCACTACCAGCCCTTGCCCGGGTTCATGATCCCGGCCGGGTCAAAGACCGCCTTGAGCCCGGACATGACCTCCATCTCGGCCTCGCCCAGCTGCCAGGACAGATAGTCCTTCTTGGTCAGGCCGGTGCCGTGCTCCCCGGACAGGGTCCCGCCCAGGGACAGGCTCAGCCTGAAGACCTCCTCCTTGGCCCTGGCCGCGGCCAGGTTCTGGGCCTGGTCGCGGGCGTCGTACATGATGTTCACGTGGATGTTGCCGTCGCCCAGGTGCCCGAAGCAGACCACGGCCAGGCCGTGTCTCTGGCCGATGTCCCTGAATCCGGCCACGGCCTCTGCGGTCCGGCCCCTGGGCACGGCCACGTCCTCGCCGAGCTTGTCCGGCCCGAACTGGAACGACGCCGGGCTGATCAGCCTGCGCGCCTCCCAGAGCCGCTCCTCGTCCGGGCCCTGGGCCCGGATCAGATCAAGCGGCGACACGGCCGAAAGGACCTTTTCCAGCCTCTCGGCCTCCACGGCCACAGCCGCGCTTCCGCCGTCCAGCCTGAACAGGAGCACAGCGCCCGGGGTCTCGGGCCAGGGCGGGTCCGAGGCCAGGGCCACGGCCTTGACCGCCATGTCGTCCATGAACTCCAGGGCCGCGGGCAGAATTCCGGCCCTGAACACGGCATGCGCCCCGGCCATGGCCTGCTCCAGGGAGCCGAAGCAGGCCAGGACCGTGGCCGTGGACTCGGGCAGGGGCAGGAGCTTGAGGGTGATCTCGCTGACCAGGGCCAGGGTCCCGGCCGAGCCGACCAGAAGCCGGGTCAGGTCCAGGCCGACCACGTTCTTGTGGCTCCGGCCGCCGGTGCGCAGCACCCGGCCCCCGGGCAGGACCATTTCCAGGCCGAGCACGAAGTCCCTGGTCACCCCGTACTTGAGCGCGCACATGCCCCCGGCGCAGGTGGCCATGTTGCCGCCGATGGTCGAAATCTTCACACTGGCCGGGTCCGGGGGATAGAAAAGACCCTTTTCCGCGGCCAGGGCCTTGAGCTCGGCCGTGACCACGCCCGGCTCGACCACGGCCACGAAATCGTCGGGGTCGATCTCCTTGACCCGGTTCATGCGCAGGCAGGAGACCACCAGCCCGCCCATGACCGGCACGCTGCCGCCGACCATGCCCGTGCCCCGCGAGCGAGGATATAGCGGCATGCGCTCGGCCTGGGCCCAGGCCAGAAGCTCGCGGACCTGGTCCAGGCGCTCGGGCCGGACCACGGCGAACGGCGGGGCGAAGCACCGCGAGGAGTCCGCGCCGAAGGCCACGGCGCCCTCGGGCGTGAGCAGGCAGGCGTCGCCCGGGAACAGGCGTCCGAGAAAGCGCTTGTGCCTGAGCGAGAGCTCCTTGGGAAAGGGCTTCATGATCTGCTCCGGGATCCTGGATGTTGAGGCGCTAGTCGCGGCCCGCCAGCTGGCGGGCCGTGTCCCGCGCCATGTCCCTGGTTCTGATGTCCTCGCGGCGGTCGTGGACCTTCTTGCCCTTGCCCAGGGCGATCTCCAGCTTGACCCTGCCGCGGCTGAAATAGAGCTTCACCGGGACCACGGTCAGGCCCTTCTGCTCGGCCCTGGCCCTGAGCGAGGATATCTCGCTGCGGCGCAAGAGCAGCTTCCTGGGCCGCTCCGGGTCGTGCTGGGCGTAGCCCGCGTTCTCGTAGGGCGCGATGTGCACGCCCACCAGCCAGGCCTCGCCCTCCCTGAAGGACACGTAGCCGTCCTTGAACGAGACCCGGCCCTGGCGCAGGGACTTGACCTCGGACCCGGTCAGGACCAGGCCGGCCTCCAGGCTGTCCAAGAGCTCGTAGAGCCGCCTGGCCTGCTTGTTCAGGGCGATGGGCCTCTGCCCGGGCGGGCCGCTCTTCTTGCCGGTCATGTCTCGGCTAGCCGCCCAGCTCGTCGCTGTCCAAAAGCGAGGCGAAAAAGGTCAGCTCCTCCGGATAGCGCTTGAATATGGTCTCCTTGACCAGGCGGTTGATCCTGTTCACGGTGCGGCAGTCCACGACCTCTTTGAGCAGGGCCCGGCAGTCCTCCATCCTGGTCTGGCGGATGATGCGCTTGATGCCCGGGATGGCCTTGGGCGAAAGGCTGATGCAGTCTATCTGCATGCCCATGAGGATGGGCACGCAATAGGGATCCGAGGCCACCTCGCCGCACAGGCTGACCTCGATGCCCGCCTCGTGGGCCGCGTCCACCACGTGCTTGATGGAGCGCAGGGCGGCCGGGTGCAGGGGCTGGTAGAGGTAGGAGACGTGGTGGTTGGAGCGGTCGATGCCCAGGCTGTACTGGATCAGGTCGTTGGTCCCGATGCTGAAGAAGTCCACCTCCTGGGCCAGTATCTCGGCGATCATCACCGCGGCGGGCAGCTCGATCATGATGCCCACCGGCATCTCGGGGTTGAAGGCCACGCCCTCGCGCCTGAGCTCGTCCTGGGCCTGGACCAGCTTGGCCTTGGCCTGGCGTATCTCGCGCAGCCCGGAGATCATGGGGAACATGATCGAGACGTTGCCGAAGGCGCTGGCCCGGCAGATGGCCCGCAGCTGGGTCTTGAACATCTCCGGATGCTTGAGGCAGAAGCGTATGGCCCGCAGGCCCATGGCCGGGTTGGCCTCGTCCAGCCGGCCGAAGGTGCTGATGAACTTGTCCGCGCCCAGGTCCAGGGTGCGCAGGATCACCTTGCGCGGGGCCATGATCGCCGCCAGGTCCGTGTACTCCTCGGCCAGCTCGTCCTCGTCCGGAAGGCTGGCGCGGTTGAGGTAGGAGTATTCGCTGCGGAACAGGCCGATGCCCTCGCCGCCGTTGTCGATGACCGCGGCGACCTCCTCGAAGAGCTCTATGTTGGCCAGGACCTGGACCCGGTAGCCGTCGATGGTCTCGGCCGGGAGCTGGCTGCTGCGGATGATCCTGCGCTGGTAGGCCTCGAACTGGAGCTCCAGGTCGTGGTACTTGGCCAGCTCGTCGTCGTCCGGGTTGACCAGGACCTTGCCGCCGATGCCGTCCACGATCACCAGGTCGCCGTCGCTGACCAGGGTGTCGAGCCCGGCCACCCCGACCAGGGCGGGCAGGCCCATGGTCCGGGCCATGATGCCGGTGTGCGAGGTCTTGCCGCCCTGGACCGTGGCAAAGGCCATGACCTTGTTCAGCTCCAGCTCCACGGTGTCGGCCGGGGACAGGTCGTGGGCCACGATGATGTACCGGCCCGGCGCCTCCCTGACCTCGGCGCCCCGGCCGATGAGCCTGGACTGGACCCTGTCCGCGACCACGCGCACGTCCTGGATGCGCTCGCGGATGTAGACGTCCCCGATGTCCCGGAAGGTCTTGTCCACCTCGGCCACGGCCTTTTCCAGGGCCCACTCGGCGTTGACGTGCAGCTCGCGGATGTACTTGGCGGCCAGGTCCACGAGCTTGGGGTCCTTGAGCATCATCAGGTGCGAGTCGAGGATGAGCTTGTACTCCTTGAGCTCCTTGGGCATCCTCTTGCGCACCTCGACCAGCTCCTTCTGGGCCTCGGCGAACGCGGCCTTGAGCCTGGCCACCTCGGCCGGGACCTGGAACGGGCCGATGGTCTGCCTGGGCAAGAGGGACTGGTAGCTGCGGTTGACGAAAAAGGCCTTGCCTATGGCGATGCCCGAGGAGACCGGGGTGCCCCTGATGACGCTCTCGGCCATTACTTCTTCTCCCCGAACCGGGTCAGGAAAAGGCGCTCCAGCCGGTCCAGGGCCCGTTCCGCGTCCTCGCCCCTGGCCCTGATCTCGATGGCGCTGCCCCGGGCCGCGGCCAGGGTCAGGATGTCCAGTATGCTCTTGGCGTCCACCTCCTGCTCCTGGCTGACCAGCTGGATCTTGGAGGCGAAGTTCTGGGCCTCCTGGGCCAAGACCCCGGCCGGCCTGGCGTGAAGGCCCAGCTGGTTGGAGACCACCACCTGGCGCGAGAGCACGTCGCCTGCCCCCGAACCGGCCACGGCCTTTTCGTTGTCCTGTCGGTTCATGATCTCACTGCTTTTTTTCATCCGCGCTCAGGACAGGCCCAGGCCGGTCAAGACCCCCCGGAGGTCCCGGACGGCCACCGGGAACAGGGCCCAGGCCAGTAAAAACAACACGATGACCACTTCCCGGGGGAGGCAGAACCTGTAGGTCATCTTGCCCAGCGCGGCCATGCCCAGGGCCCCGAAGGCCCATTGCCACCAGGCCAGCGGCCTGGGCCAGACAAGCACCCACAGCCAGAGCAGCAGCCCGGCGTTCAGGCACTTGACGCGCTGGCCCCAGTTTATGAGGTTCCAGTGCTTGAGCCTTTCCAGGAACCTGAATCCGCCCCTGACCCCGGCCCAGAAGGTGAACGCCCGGAAGGCCTGCAGCCCGCAAAGGAAAAACAGCCCCAAAAACAGCGGCGCGGCGCGGCATCCGGAGACCAGCAAACAGCAGGTGGACAGGGACCAGAACACCAACAGGCTGCCGGCAAAGACCGAGTCGCCGATGGCCGACAGGGTGTAGCCGGTGGTCTCCTTGACCTTGTCCAGGGCGTGCGCGGGCAGGAGTCCGGACGCTATGTGCATTTCCACGGACAAGAAGATGCCCACCAGGCAAGGCGCCCAGAACGGGTGGGAGTGGTAGTGCTCCAGATAGCGCTTCCTGGCCTGCCTCAGGCCCTGCTCGTCGGCGTGGATGACCGCGAGTCCCGGCTGCATGGCGTATGCAAAGCCGATGTTCTGCAGTCCGCGGGTGTTGAAGCAGGCCCCGACCAGATAGCTCCTCAGCAGGCAGCTGAAAAACGCCCTGCCCCTGGCGGCCGCTGTTCCGGGTCCGGACCCCGCCGCTTCACTCGGATGCATGGCGCATTTTTTCATACACGGCCTTTGCTGTCCAGCCCCGGGCCCTGGCCGCCACGCGGCGGGCAAGGTCCTTGGGCCTGCCGCCGGAAGCGGCCTCCTCCCGGATGAGCCGCGCCAGTTCCTGCTCATCGCTTTTGGCCGGGGACTCCAACGGGCCGACGACCACGGTGATCTCGCCCCTGAGCGCCTTGGCCAGGGCCTCGGCCCCGGGCAGGCGGCCAAGGATAAACTCCTCGTGATCCTTGGTCAATTCCCTGGCCAGGCAGACCGGCCTGTCGCCCAGGACCCGGCCGGCCAGGGCCAGGGTCTTGGCCAGCCGGTTCTTGCTCTCGAAAAACACCAGGCTGGCCCCGGTGTCCGCGTGGACCAGAAAAAGCCTTTTCAGGTCCGCCGCGGACCGGGGCAAAAAGCCCAGGAAAGTGAACGGCTGCGGGGGCAGGCCGCAGCAGGAGAGCGCGGCCAGGGCCGCGGACGGGCCGGGCACCGGGATCACGGGCAGGCCCTTTTCCCGGCAGGCCCGGACCAGCCTGTAGCCGGGGTCCGAGATCAGGGGCGTGCCCGCGTCCGAGATCAGGGCCACGCTCAGGCCGCGTTCCAGGGCCTTGACCACCCGGCCCGTCTTCTGGGCCTCGTTGTGCTCGAAAAAGCTGACGAACCCCCGGCCGGCCCTGCGCTCTACGCCCAGCCGCCTGAACAGCAGCCCGGCCCGCCTGGTGTCCTCGGCCAGGACCAGGTCCGCCAGGGCCAAAACCAGGCGGGCCCGGGGCGAGAGGTCCGCGGGATTGCCCAGGGGCGTGGCCACCACATAGAGGGCCGGGGCCAGGGAACGGCCTTTTTCTGCCTCGCTCACGTCTCTGCCTCGCGCGGCCGGATGTCTCTTCCCGGCCGCATGCCCGGCATAGCATCCGCGGGCCGGGGGCGAAAGGCCTTTTTTCGGCCGGAGATAATTTTTATAGAAAGACTTGATTAGCATCCTGACTATTTATATAAGATAATACTTAAGGGCCGCCTCCCCTGCCCACTGGCGGGCAAAACCATGAACAAACCCAAGGGGCTTAGCCATGTTCAAAAATCTCAAGCTGTGGATAAAGCTCGGACTGGGCTTCGGGGCCGTCCTGGTCCTGACCGCCGCGGTCTCGGCCGGCGCGATCCTGGGCCTGGCCATTGTCGCCGGCAAGGCCAAGACCTCCGAGGACATGAACGGACTGGTCAAGGGCATCCTGGAATCCCGGCGCCAGGAGAAAAACTACATCCTGCGCGGGCAGCCGGAATACGCGGACAAGGTCCTGGCCGCGACCGCGGCCATGGCCCAGGCCGCGGCGGCCAGCCGGGACGGATTCACGGACCAAGAGGACAAGGGGCGCATGACCGACGCGCTCTCCGCGGTCAAGGGCTACGAGGCGGCGTTCAAAAAGACCGTGGAGCTGGAGGACCAGACCAAGGCCCTGTTCCCGATCTGGAAGGGCGAGTGCGCCAGGATCATGGAGGCCTCGGCCCGATTCCGGGCCGAGGCGGCCGGGCCGGGCGCGGCCAGCGCCCTCAGGGCCAAGGACGCGGACCTTGTGTCCAGGTGGCGCGCCGCGTCCCTGGCCCTGGAAAACGACCTGTTGCAGAATTTTTTGTTCCTGCGCATCGCCATGCTCTACTACATCAGGGACAAGAACGAACAGGCCTGGGCCGGGGTGGCCCAGGCCCTGGACGGCGTGCGCTCGGGCCTTAAGGCCTTCGGCGCCGCGGGCGCGGGCCTGGCCGGGGTGGCCGAGCTCGAGGCCGCGATCAAGGCCTCCCTGGCCGAGTACGCCTCGGCCTGCGAAAAATACCGGGGCATAGTCTCGGCCCAGAACCAGGCCGAGAAGGACATGGTGGACAACGCCAGGCTGGTCCAGAAGCATTGCGAGCAGGCCAGCGCCAAGCAGCGCAGCGAGATGCTCTCCGCGACCGCCAGGGTCAACTCGCTCGTGCTCTGGGCGGCCGGCACGGCCCTGTTGTTCGGCCTGCTGGCGGCCGTGCTCATAACCAGGGGCGTGTCCAGGCCGATCAACAAGGGCCTGACCTTTGCCCGCAGCGTGTCCGGCGGCGACCTGGGCGCGGACATCGACGTCGATCAGAAGGACGAGGTCGGCGTCCTGGCCAAGGCCTTGAGGGACATGGCCGCCAAGCTCCGGGAGGTGGTCGGAGAGGTCAGGTCCGGGGCCGAGAACGTGGCCGCGGGCAGCCAGCAGTTGTCCGCCTCCAGCCAGAGCCTGTCCCAGGGCGCGACCGAGCAGGCCGCGTCCGTGCAGGAGGTCTCCTCGTCCATGGAGCAGATGGTCGGCAACATCCGCCAGACCACGGACAACGCCGGGGAGACCGACCGGATCGCGGTCAAGGCGGCCCAGGACGCCCGCGAGGGCGGCCAGGCCGTGGCCCGGACCGTGTCGGCCATGCGCGACATCGCGGAAAAGATATCCATCATCGAGGAGATCGCCCGGCAGACCAATCTCCTGGCCCTGAACGCGGCCATAGAGGCGGCCAGGGCCGGGGAGCACGGCAAGGGCTTCGCCGTGGTCGCGGCCGAGGTCCGCAAGCTGGCCGAAAGGAGCGGCCTGGCGGCCAGGGAGATCAGCGAGCTGTCCGCGAGCAGCCTGGACGTGGCCGAAAACGCCGGCAAGATGCTCGAGGGCATCGTGCCGGACATCCAGAAGACCGCGGACCTGGTCCAGGAGATATCCGCGGCCAGCAACGAGCTGAGCACCGGGGCCGAGCAGATCAACACCGCGCTGCAGCAGCTCGACCAGGTCATCCAGCAGAACGCGGCCGCGGCCGAGGAGATGGCCTCCACGTCCGAGGAGCTCTCGGCCCAGGCCGAGCAGCTCCAGCAGACCATGTCCTATTTCCGCTCCGGGACCCGCGCCGAGGGCCGCCCGGCCGAGCCCGAAAAGGTCGCGGTCCTCAAACGCGGCCAGGGCCGTATCCCGGCCGCCAGGCAGCCCCTGCCCGTCCAGACCGGGGACCAGGGCCTGGCCCTGGACATGGCCGCCGGACCGGACCAGGGCGAGTTCGAAAGGTTCTAGCCGGCGGCGCGCAGCGTGGGCGGAAAGGGCTTTTCCATCTGGAGCCTGAGGCTTCTCATGCCCCTGATCATCCTGGCCGCCCTGGCCCCGGCCCTGGGCGCGGCCCTGTCCCTGTCCCTGGAGCAGCGGGCCCGGGCCGAGGACACGGCCAGGGAAAACGCCATCTGCCTGCTCAGGCTGGCCGCAGACGACCTGGGCCGCCACCCGGCCGAGGCCGAGCTCAGCCCGGACCAGGCGGACCCTCCCGCCTGGCTGTCCGGGCTGACCCGGGTCCTGCCCGAATCGACCACGCTCGCGGTCTGCGACGCCGAGGGCCGGATCGTCTTCGAGGCCCCGGGCCGGCCGCGGCCGGCCCATCCGGCGCCCGGGCCGCCGCAGGCCGATATCCAAGACCTGGGCGGCCGATCCCCGGACGAGGCCTGGATCAGGGACGACGAATCAGAGGGCGCGCGGCTTTACGTGTTCAAGCGCCTGGCCCCGGCCCGGGGCAGGGTCCTGTTCCTGCGCCTGGGGATCGAGGAGGACTCCTACCTGGCCCCGGTGGACAGGGCCCTGGTCCTGAGCCTGGCGGGCATCGGCCTGGCCGGGCTGATCATCCTGGCCATCGCCGTGCTCGGGACCGACAGGCTCATACTCAGGCCGGCCGCGGTCCTGACCAGCGCGGCCAGGCGCATAGAGCAGGGCGACTTCGAGGCCAGGACCGGACTGCGCCACGGGCCCGACGAGTTCGGCCGGCTGGCGCGCATATTCGACTCCATGGCCTCGACCCTGGAAAACCAGAAGGCCCAGTCCGACCACCAACTGGCCGAGATCAAGGAACGGGAGGGCAGGATTCAGGTCCTGTTCAACGCCACGCCGGACTCGGTGATCCTGACCGACGCCCAGGGCGTGGTCCTGGCCATGAACGAGCAGGCGGCCAAGAGACGCGCCAGGCCCGCCCGGGAGCTCATCGGCCGCTGCGTGTTCGACCTCTTGCCCGAGGAGGCCGCCGGACCGAGGCGCAGGAGATACGCCGAGGTCCTGGCCAACCGCAGGCCCATGCGCTTCCTGGAGGAGCGCCGGGAGGGCATATTCCAGGTCGGGCTCTTTCCGGTCACCGATCAAGACGGCCGGGTGAGCCAGCTGGCGAGCTTCTCCCACGACATCACCGAAAGCCAGAGGATCAAGAGGCAGCTCGTGGCCGCGACCAGGGCGGCCGAGGACGCCAACGAGGCCAAGACCCAGCTTCTGGCCAACATGAGCCACGAGCTGCGCACGCCCTTGAACGGCATCCTCGGCATGACCCAGTTGCTCATGGACACCGGCCCGAACAGGGAGCAGCGGGAGTACCTGGACCTGTGCCGCAGGTCCTCGGACCACCTCCTGGAGATCGTCAACAACCTGCTCGAGCTGGCCAACCTGGAGACCGGCGGGGTCAAGATCGTGGAGAAGCGCTTTTCGGTCCGGGCCTGCCTGGAGTCCCTGTTCCAGGCCTTTTCCGTGCGCTCGCGGCTGAAAGGCCTGAACCTGGCCCTGGACGTGGACCAAAACGTGCCCGAGTCCATCGTGGCCGACGAGTTCCGCCTGAGGCAGATACTCACCAACATAGTCGGCAACGCCGTGCGCCACACCGAGTCCGGGTCCATCAACCTGCGCGTGGAGGTCATGGACGCGCCAGGAGATTTCCGCCCCCTGTCCTCGCCGTCCGGCGGATTTCTGATCTTCTCCATCCGGGACACGGGCATCGGCATCCCCAAGGACAAGCAGGACATGGTCATGGAGGACTTCGGCCTGGCCGAGAACTACCTGACCAAGCGCTACAGCGGGAGCGGCCTGGGCCTGCCCATCTCCAAGAGGGCCGTGGAGATGCTCGGCGGCAGCCTGTGGCTGGAGAGCGACCAGGGCCGGGGCAGCACCTTCTCCTTCAGCATCCCCTTCAACCTGCCCGAGGAGCCGGCGCCCGGCCGGCCTTGGCCGGCCGCGGCCCCGGAGCCGGCCCCGGCCCTCCCGGATCGGCCCCTGGACATACTGCTGGCCGAGGACGAGGTGGTCAACAGGAGCCTGACCGTCGAGATACTCTCCAGGCTGGGCCACAAGGTCAGAACCGCGGAAAACGGCAGGCAGGCCGTGGAGGCCCTGGAAAGGCAACGCTTCGACCTGGTGCTTATGGACGTCCAGATGCCGATCATGGACGGGATCGAGGCCACCAGGCTGATCCGCTCCGGCCGGAGCGGGCCCGGAAACGAGCGCGTGCCCATCATCGCCCTGACCGCCTACGCCCTGGACAACGACCGCAGGATGTGCCTGGAGGCGGGCATGGACGGCTACGTGGCCAAGCCGTTCACCAGGCAGGGCCTGCTCCGGGCCATCGCCGAGCAGGTCCCGGGCGATCCGACGCCGGACTGAGGGATCGGGCCGAAAGGGCCCGGCGACCTACCAGGGCTGCCAGCCCTGTTCGCCGTCCAGGCGGACCTCGAAGGCGTCGATCAGGTGCTCGGCCACAAGCCCGGCCTCGGACTCGCGCACCAGGACCAGGTCGAAACGGCAGGCCCGGCCCCAGAGCCCGTTCTCGGACAAATACCTGGCCGCGGCCTTGCTCAGCTTGGCCTGCTTGGCCCGGGTCACGGCCTCGGCGCCCGAGCCCAGCGCGGCCCGGCCCCTGGACTTGACCTCCACGAAGACCAGGCGGTCGCGGTCCCGGCAGATCAGGTCCAGCTCCAGCTGCCGGAAGCGCCAGTTGCGCTCCAGGACCTCGTAGCCCTTGGCCCTGAGCAGGCTTTCCGCGGCCGCCTCCCCGGCCCGGCCCAGGTCTAGAGGCCCGGCAGGCACGCCTGGCCTCCGTGGTCCCCCGCTTCCGGGCCCTTGAGCACGCCGCGAAAGGTCATGCGGTGCATGGGCGAGGGGCCCAGCCTGGCCAGGGCCCCCAGGTGTTCGGCCGTGCCGTAGCCCTTGTGCCCGGCCAGGCCGTATCCGGGATAGCGCCTGTCGAGCTTGGCCATGAGCAGGTCCCGCCAGGTCTTGGCCAGGATCGAGGCCGCGGAGACGGCCGGGACCAGGCTGTCGCCCCGGACCACGGCCCTCTGGGCCGTGCTTTGGCCGAGGACCTCCGGGGGGATGGTCTTGTCCCCGTCCACGCAGATCCACTCCGGGCTTAGCCTGAGCCGGGTCACCGCCCTGGCCATGGCCCTGAACGTGGCCTGGAGGATGTTCAGCTCGTCGATCTCCCGGGGCCAGCTGAGCCCCAGGCACCAGGCCAGGGCAACGGCCTTGACCTCCCGGGCCAGGCACAGCCGCCTGGCCGCGGACAGGACCTTGGAGTCGTCGAGGCCCGAAATGGCGCAGTCCTCGGGCAGGATGACCGCCGCGGCGACCACCGGCCCGGCCAGACAGCCCCGGCCGGCCTCGTCCACCCCGGCCATGTTCCGGCACGAGCGGGCAAGGCCGGGCAGAACGGGCGGCTGTTGACCGGACATAAAAAACCCCCTGAAGGAACGGGGTCGTCCCGACCTTCAGGGAGTCTAATATTGCGGCCGGCGGGTCTTGTCCACCGGCCAAGCGCGGCCCGGGCTATTCCCAGATCTGCTTGGACTTGATCCGGGCGGCCTTGCCCTTGAGCTTCTTGAGGTAGTAGATGCGGCTCTGGCGGGTCTTGCCCTCGGAGAGCACCTCGACGCCCTCGATGAACGGCGAGTGCAGGGGAAAGACGCGCTCCACGCCTATGCCGTCCGAGACCTTGCGCACGGTGAAGGTGGCGTCGGTGCTGCCGCGGCGCAGGCGCAGGACCACGCCCTGAAAGACCTGGATGCGCTCCTTCTCGCCCTCGATGATGCGCAGCTGGACCTTGACCGTGTCCCCGGCCTTGAACCGGGGCATGTCCACGCGCATGTGCTCCCGCTCTATCTTCTTGATGGCTTCCATTTTCCCGCTCCTTATATCCTGAATGCCAAAAATTTCAGTACACGTCCCCGAGCAAGCGGTCCACAATCACCGAGGCCGCGCTGCGCACGGACAGGTGGTTGTAGGCGTCCATCCAGCGCAGGGGCCTGAGGACCGCGTCGGCCCTGTCCACGATCTCCGGGGCCAGGCCGTGGCCGGTGCCCAGAACCAGCAGCACCGGCGAGGACTCAAGCCACTGCCGGACCTCGGCCGGAGCGGCATGGACCGCGGACTCCACGGGCCTGGCGCTGGTCGCCACCAGCCTGGGCCGCTGCCCGCTGACGCGCTCCAGGTCATTCACGGCGCTGTCCAGGCAATCCATGACCCTGACCTGGGCCAGGGCCTTTGCCCGGTCCGGATTGGCCCGGCCGCCCGCCCCCTCCAGCCAGTGCCCGATGAGCGACTCGGCCAGGGCCCTCTGGTCCTCGAGGGGGGTGAGCGCGTACATCCCGCCCAGTCGATATGAGCGGGAAACGCGGGATATATCGTGAAGGTCGAGGTTTGTCAAAGACACGGTGACGATTTCCCCGAATTTGTTCAACACCGGGCCGTGGACCAGGGCCAGGTACAGGTTGCGGCCCAGGCCGGCCGGGCGCAGGGCCTTGAGCGCGCCAAGATCGGCCGCGTCGAGCCGGGCCCCGGACAAGAGCTCCGGCCGCTGCCGCAGGGTGGCCTCAAGGGACCTGCGCCGCCTCCAGGCCGCTATCCCGGCGTGGTCCCCGGCGGTCAGGACCTCCGGGACCCTCAGGCCCTCGAACTCCTCGGGCCGGGTGTACTGGGGATACTCCAGCAGCCCCTCCGAGAAGCTCTCCTCCAGGCCCGAGTCCCCGTGGCCCATGAACTCCGGCAGGAGCCTGGCCACGGCCTCGACAAGGCACAGGGCCGCGGCCTCGCCGCCGTTGAGCACGAAGTCGCCCACGCTGACCGGCTCCAGGGGGAAGAGCTCGAAGAGCCTCTCGTCCAGGCCCTCGTAGCGGCCGCAGACCAGGGTCAGGGCCTCTTGGGCCGAGAGCTCCCGGGCCAGGGCCTGGTCCAGGGGCCGGCCCCTGGGGGTCAGGGCGAGCATGCGCCCGGGCTCGGGCACCGAGCGCAGGGCCCGGGCCAGGGGCCCGGGGGTCATGACCATGCCCGGCCCGCCGCCATAGGGCCGGTCGTCCACGCTCCGGTGCCGGTCCTGGGCAAAGTCCCGGGGATCGATCAGGCTGAAGCCGAGCAGGCCCTTTTCCACGGCCCTGGCCATGAGCCCGGCCCGCAGGGGGGAGTCGAAAAACTCGGGAAATATGCTCAGGATGTTGACGCGCATGACGACCCTGTGCCGGGAGCCGGCCGGCCCGCTTCGGCCGGTCAGCGGCCCCTGTCCGTGTCCCCGGCCAGATAGATGTCCAGGAGCCCCTCGGGCGGGTCAACGACCACCTCCCCGGCCCCGGGGTCCAGGCCCAGGACCAGGTCCGGCGCGGCCGGGAACAGGACCTCGCGGCCGTCCCTGGTCTCGATGGACCAGACCTCGCCGCCCCCGGCCAGGATGAAGCCCCTGAGGACCCCGATCTCCCGGCCGTCCGCAAGCAGCACCCGGCAGCCCTCAAGCTCGTGCAGGTAGACCTCGCCGGGTTCGGCCGGGGGCAGGTCGGCCTTTCTCACCGCCAGCTCGCAGCCGCGCAGGGCCTCGGCCGCGTCGCGGTCGTCAACCCCGGCGAGCTTCAGCAGGACCATGCCTTTGTGCGGACGCCAGGACTCTATGGCCAAGTCCCGGACCGCCTGGTCCGGGAGGCGCAAAAAGACCCTGTCCAGCAGATCATATATAAAGGGGGAGTCCGCGTAGCTGGCTACGCAGACCTCCCCCCTGACGCCGTGCGGCTTGACCGCCTTGCCCAGGGCCAGGAGCTCCCGGCCCGGGTCCCGGCCAACGGCCTTTGAGGCGGACATGGTCCCCTTGTCCCTGGGTCTACTCCAAAATCTCCAGTACCGAACGCTTCCTGGCCTTGCTCGATGCGGCCCCCAAGAGAGTGCGCATGGCCCTGGCGGTCCGCCCCTGCTTGCCGATGACCTTGCCCAGGTCCTCCTTGGCCACCTTGAGCTCAATCACGGAAGTCTGCTCGCCCTCGACCTCTGAAACCCGGACCGCGTCAGGATTGTCGACCAATGATTTGGCAATGTACTCGATCATCTCTCTCAGCATGGCAACCACCCTCTCTGCAGGATACTCCGGCCAACAAGCCCGGGACGGACCTCCGCCCGGGGCGGGAAACGCGCAGCCTAAAGCCCGGCCTGCTTCATGAGCGAACGAACCGTGGCGCTGGGCTTGGCGCCCCTCTGAGTCCACTTCTCGACCTTTTCCTTGTCGATCTTCACCTCCGCCGGGTTGGTCATGGGGTTGTAGTGCCCCAGATACTCCAATGGCCGTCCGTCGCGGCGCGTGGCGCTGTCCAGGGCCACGATGCGGTAAAAAGGACGCTTCTTGGTGCCCATACGGGTCAGTCTGATCTTCAGAGCCATTTCCAGTATTCTCCCTTATTATTTATTAGAGATTGCTTGATAAAAAGGCAAGCCTTAAAAACAAACGCCGTGTTCAGCGCTTTTTGCGCTGTTTTTTCTTCAGTTTTTTCTTCCTGCGCTCGGCCAGGGCCTTTTTGCTGAGCTTGCGCCTGGCGGACCCCTGGTCCGGGCCCTCGCCCATCCCGGGCATCCCCGGCATCCCGGGCAGGCCCGCGGGCATCCCGGGCAGGCCCTTGCCCGGCTTGGCCTCGCCCCCGACCATGTCCTTCATCATCTTGCTCATCCGCCCGAAGTTCTTGAGCAGGACGTTGACCTCCTGGACGCTCACCCCGGCGCCCCTGGCCACGCGGGCCTTGCGGCTGGCGTTGAGCGCGGCCGGGTTGCGGCGCTCAAACATGGTCATGGACCCGATGATCGCCTCGGTCCTCTTGAGCTCCTTCTCGGGCATCTGGGCCTGGCCCAGGTTCTTGACCAGCCCGCCCATGCCCGGAACGAGCTTGAGCAGGCCCTCGATGGAGCCCATTTTCTTGATGCGCCGCATCTGGACCCTGAAGTCCTCGAGGTCGAACTTGGACTTCAGCATCTTGTCCGCGAGCTTCTCGGCCTCGCCCTCGTCGAACTCGGTCTGGGCCTTCTCGATCAGCGTGAGCACGTCGCCCATGCCCAGGATGCGCGAGGCCGCCCGGTCCGGGTGGAAGGGCTCCAGGTCCGAGAGCTTCTCGCCCACGCCGACCAGCTTGATGGGCTTGCCGGTCACCGACTTGATGGACAGGGCCGCCCCGCCGCGCGCGTCGCCGTCCATCTTGGTCAGCACGACCCCGGTCAGGTCCAGGAGCTCGTTGAAGCTCTGGGCCACGGTGACCGCGTCCTGGCCGGTCATGGCGTCGGCCACCAAGAGTATCTCCTGGGGCGAGCAGGCGGCCTTTATGGCCGAGAGCTCGTCCATCAGGGTCTCGTCGATGTGCAGCCGGCCCGCGGTGTCGTACAGCAGGGCGTCGCACCCGGCCTCGTGGGCCGCGGCCATGGCCTCACGGCAGATGTCCACCGGGTTCATGTCCGGGGTCGAGGCGTGGACCGGGACGTCCAGCTGCCGGGCCAGGGTCTGGATCTGCTCGATGGCCGCGGGCCGGTAGACGTCCGCGGGCACCAGGTAGGGCTTGAGCCCCTCCCGGCGCAGGTACAGGGCCAGCTTGGCGGCCGAGGTGGTCTTGCCCGAGCCCTGGAGGCCCACGAGCATGATCCTGAGCGGCCGCCGGTCCAGGGCCAGGCCCTGGCTCTCCCCGCCCAGGAGCTCGACCAGCTCGTCGTTGACCACCTTGACGATCTGCTGGCCCGGGGTCAGGCTGCCCAGGACGTCCCGGCCCAGGGCCCGCTCCCGGACCCGGTCCACGAAGTCCTTGACGACCTTGAAGTTGACGTCGGCCTCGAGCAGGGCCAGGCGCACCTCGCGCAGGCCGTCCTGGATGTTCTTCTCATCCAGGCGGCCGTGGCCCTTGAACTTCTTGAACGCCTCGGAAAGGCGGTCGGACAGCGAATCGAACAAGCCTGCGCTCCCAAAAAATCCGGCCGGTCCCATGGTCCGCGCCGATGAAGAGGTTGAGAGTTATAGAAATTGCCCGCCTTCGTCAAGGCCGCCGGGGCCCTTCGCGGGCCGGGCCGGTCTTTACCCCGGCCGCTGTAGGGGGTAATCAAAGACCAGCTTGCCAAAGGCGGACAGCGCAACGACCCATGACCCAGGACATGCCAACGACCCGGCGGCTCGCGGCCGCGCCCCTGGCCGCGGCCTACGCCATCGCGCCCCTGGCCGCGGTCCTGATCCCGGGCCGGGCCGGGGGACCGCTTGCGGGCCTGGTTCCGGACCTGCTCCCGGGCCTGATCGAAAACGGGCCCTGGCTGGTCCTGGCCGCCTTTGGCCTGGCCTTTTGCCTCATCCCCGGCGCCGGCCGGCCGCGGCCGAGCACGGCCCTGGCCTCCCTGGCCAGCGGGGCGCTCGTCCTGTGCCTGGCCGGGCTGTTCGCCCTGGGCAGCGGCCTGCCCGGCCGGATACTGGCCCTGACCCCGGTCCTGGAGGAGCTCAGGCCCCTGGCCTACCTCCTGTTCGCGGCCATGTGGGTCCTGACCTTCGGCCCGCCGCAAAGGGCCGCGCTCTTCCGGGCCGGGGCCTGGATGGGGGCCCTGGTCTTCCTGATCCAGGCCGGCCTGTCCCTGTACGCCGCAGGCGCGGCCCAGGCCCAGTCAGGGACCGCGACCCTGCTTCTGGTCGGCCTGTGCGCCGGGTTCGACCCCGGCCGCGAGGCCGCCGGGCCGCGGGACAAGGCCTGGACCGTCCGCCTGGGCCTGGTCTGCCTGGGGCTGTTGTCCTCGCTCTGGCCTCCGGCCCTGTTCGCGGCGGTCTGGATATCCCTGTTTCTGTGCCCCGGGGCCTGGATACGGCGGGTCGGCCTGGGCCTGGTCTTTGCCGGGGGCCTGGGCCTGGCCCTGTGGGCCGCCCAGACCCCCGCGGCCCTGGCGGACATGCTCAACCGCTCCTGGCAGTGGTCCGGGGGCCTTGAGCTGTTGATCAGCGAGCCCAAAAGGCTGGTCTTGGGGTCCGCCCTGGGCTCCCCCCTGCCCCTGGCCGCGCCCCCGGCCCTGCTGGGCCTGCTCCAGGACCAGGGCCTGGTCCCGGGACAGGCCGGGGTCCATGTCCACGACCTCGGGCCGTTCTGGCTCAGGATCACGGCCGCCTGGGGCCTGGCCGCCCCGGCCCTGGTCCTGGCGGCCTTCGGGGCCGGGCTGGCGCGCGCCGGATCGGCCTTTGCCGTGGGCCTGCTGGCCGCGGCCCTGGTCCAGGGGATGTCCTCGCCCCTGCTCTTTGACAGCCCGGTTGCAATAATCCTGTATATGGCGTTATTCATGTCATTGACCAAGGCTTCAAAAGGCGCCGTCCCGGCCGGGGCCGGAAACGGCGCGACCTGACCCTGAACCGGGCCGCAGGCAGGCAAAGGCGGCCCAGGGAGGAACCCATGGGCTACACGGCCGGGATCGACTCCGGCTCGGTGAGCGTGAAGCTGGCCGTGCTGGATCAGGCCGGGCAAATCATCCGCTGCGAGTACCGCCGGCACAAGGGCCGGCCCCTGGCCTGCGCCCTGGAGGTCCTGGAGGAGGCGGCAAGGCGCCTTCCCGAGTTCACGGTCTCGGTGACCGGGAGCTCGGGCCGGCTCCTGGCCGAGGCCCTGGGCGCCCCGCACATAAACGAGCTCTCGGCCTTTGCCCTGTCCACGGCCCGGCTGCACCCCGAGGTCGCGACCATCTTCGAGATGGGCGGCGAGGACTCCAAGTACCTGCTCCTGGACGGCCCGTTCATCAAGGACTTCTCCCTGAACTCGGTCTGCGCCGCGGGCACCGGGTCCTTCCTGGACCAGCAGGCCGAGCGCATGCGCCTGGGCATCGAGGAGTTCGCCGCCCTGGCCCTGGAGTCCAAGCGCCCGGCGCGCATCGCCGGCCGCTGCTCGGTCTTCGCCAAGTCGGACATGATCCACCTGCAGCAGATCGCCACGCCCCTGGAGGACATCGTGGCCGGGCTGTGCCGGGCCGTGGCCCGGAACTTCCGGGGGGCCATCGTCCGGGGCAGGCCGCTCAGGGAAAAGACGGCCTTCATGGGCGGGGTGTCGCTCAACCGGGGCGTGGTCGAGGCCTTCAAGGACGTCTTCGGCCTGGAGGAGCTCTTTCTGCCCGAGACGCCCACCCACATGGGCGCCCTGGGCGCGGCCATGCGCGCCGAGGAGGACGGCCTGGCCGCGGCCCTTGTCCTCGACGGCCTGCGCCTGGCCGTGGGCGCGGTCCGGCCCATGGGCAAGGCCCTGCCCAGGCTGATCAGCCCGGGCGACGGCTTCAGGGAGCGGCACCTGAGCGCAACGCCGGAGGCGGCCGAGACCCCCGCACAGGGCCCGACCCCCGCCTATCTGGGCATCGACGTGGGCTCGATCAGCACCAACCTGGCCCTGGTGGACGAGGCCGGAGGCCTTCTGGCCAAGCGCTACCTGATGACCTCGTCCAGGCCCATCGAGGCCGTGCGCCAGGGCCTGGCCGAGATCCGGGACGAGCTCGCGGCCAAGGGCCTGTTGCACGGCTTAACGGTCAAGGGCGTGGGCACCACGGGCTCGGGCCGGTACATGATCGCCGACTTCGTGCGCGCCGACGTGGTCAAGAACGAGATCACGGCCCAGGCCACGGCCGCGGTGGCCATCGACCCGGAGGTGGACACGATCTTCGAGATCGGCGGCCAGGACTCCAAGTTCATCTCCCTGAAAAACGGGGCCATCGTGGACTTCGAGATGAACAAGGCCTGCGCCGCGGGCACGGGCTCGTTCCTCGAGGAGCAGGCCGAAAAGCTGGACGTGGCCATAAAGGGCGAGTTCCAGGACCTGGCCCTGGCCGCAGAGGCCCCCTGCCCCCTGGGCGAGCGCTGCACCGTGTTCATGGAGAACTCCCTGCAGTCCAACCTCCAGCGCGGGGCGGGCAAGGACGACGTCCTGGCCGGGCTGGCCTACTCCATCGTCCAGAACTACATCAACCGCGTGGTCTCGGGCCGGCGCATCGGCCGGCGCGTCTTTTTCCAGGGCGGCACGGCCTTCAACAAGTCCGTGACCGCGGCCTTTGAAAAGCACCTCGGGCTCGCGGTCACCGTGCCCCCGAACCACGACGTGACCGGGGCCATCGGCATGGCCCTGATCGCCCGCGAGCACATGCGCGGCAGGGGGGCCTCGACCTTCAGGGGCTTTGACCTCGCGAACACGGCCTACTCGATCAAGTCCTTCGAGTGCAAGGAGTGCGAAAACCGCTGCAAGATAAACCGGGTCGCCCTGGAGGGGGTCAAGGAAAAGCTCTTCTACGGCGGCCGCTGCGAGAAGTACGACGTCAGGCGCAGCAAACAGGTCCGGGTCCCTGACCTGTTCGCCTTCCGCAGGGAGCGGCTCATCAAGGCCCACCAGGCCTACGCCCAAAGGCTCAAGGACAGCGGCAACGCCGCCCGCCTGGGCCGCATCGGCCTGCCCCTGGCCTTTTTCATGCACGACGAGCTGCCCTGGCACAGCACCCTGCTCTGGGAGCTGGGCTTCGAGCCCGTGCCCTCGCCCTGGACCAACCGCCAGGTGGTCGGGCTCGGGGTCAAGGCCGTGCTCGCGGACACCTGCTTCCCGATCAAGGCCGCCCTGGGCCACGCCAGAAGCCTGGCCGAGCTCAAACTTCCCCTGTACATCCCGAGCTGCATAAACACGGCCGCGCCCGGCGAGCCGTCCAGCCTGGCCTGCCCCCTGACCCAGAGCTTCCCCTACCAGGTCCGGGCCCACATGCGCGCCGCGGGCCAAGAGGTCCCCATGGCCGCCCCGATAATCAGGCGTCAGTACGGGCCAAGGCACCTGGAGGAGCGCCTGTTCGAGGCCCTGCGGCCGTGGGGCGTGAAGCGCTCGGACATCAGGCCGGCCATGGCCGCGGCCGACAGGGCCCAGGCCGAGTTCACAGCGGCCCTGGAGAGGCGCGGCCAGGAGGTCCTGGACGGGCTGGAGGAGCGGGCCCTGGTGATCACCGGCCGGGCCTACAACGCCCTGGACCCGGGCCTGAACCTGGACATCCCGGTCAAGCTGGCCTCCCTGGACGTGCTCACGATCCCCATGGACCTGCTGCCCCTGGAGCGAATCGAAAACCAGTGGCCCCAGATGTACTGGCGCTCGGGCCGCAGGCTGCTCAAGGCGGCCTGGTTCGTGCGCCGCCACCCCCTGCTCTACGCCCTGCAGATAGGCAGCTTCTCCTGCGGCCCGGACTCGTTCATCGAGAAGTACGTGGACAAGGTCATGGGCGACAAGCCCATGCTCAGGCTGGAGATAGACGAGCACAGCGCCGACGCCGGGGCCCTGACCCGCTGCGAGGCCTTCCTGGACAGCATCGAGTCCCACAGGCGCAACCCCGGACCGGCCCCTGACGCGGCCTTCACCCGGCCGGTCAGACGGGCCGCGGACTTCCGCGAGCGGGTGGTCTACGGCCCGCTCATGAGCGACCACTGCCTGGGCCTGGCCGCGGCCCTGCGCGCCTGCGGGCTCAAGTCCGAGGTCCTGCCCGAGACCGACGCCGAGTCCATGGCCCTGGCCCGCCGCTTCGTCAGCGGCAAGGAGTGCTACCCCTGCGCCGTGACCACCGGGGACATGGTCAAGAAGGCCTTGGCCCCGGACTTCGACCCCGAACGCTCGGCCTTCTTCATGCCCGGCGGCACCGGGCCCTGCCGCTTCGGCCAGTACAGCGAGTTCCAGCGCCTGGTCCTGGACCGCCTGGGCCTGGAGGAGGTGCCCCTGTTCTCGCCCATGCAGGACGTGACCATGTACGAGCACATGCACATCCGGGGCGGGGACTTCGCGCGCCGCAGCTGGGAGGGCGTGGTCGCCTTCGACCTGCTCATCAAGTGCCTGCACAAGACCAGGCCCTACGAAAAGACCCAGGGCTCGGCCGACGAGCTCTACGCCGGGTGCAGGCAGAAGCTGGCCCGGGACCTGGCCGTGCCGGGCAAGGACATCGCCCCGACGCTCGCGGGCATCCGCCGGGCCTTCGAGGCCCTGCCCAGGGACAACGGCCGGCCCAAGCCGCTCATCGGCGTGGTCGGCGAGATATTCGTGCGCTCCAACCGCTTCTCCAACGAGGACCTGGTCCGGCGCATCGAGGACCTGGGCGGCGAGGTCTGGCTGGCCGGGGTCGACGAGTGGGTCTACTACATCAACTACCTGCACGCCCGCCGCACGCACCGGACCAGGGACTGGAAAAAGGCCCTCCAGATCGCGATCAAGTCGCACATCCAGAAAAAGACCGCCCGGCGCTTCGAGTCCGGGTTCGAGGGCTTCCTGGAGGCCATACACGAGCCGCCCATCAAACACGTCCTGGACAAGGCCAGGCCGTATTTGGACGACTCGGTCCACGGCGAGGCCGTGCTGACCATCGGCAAGTCCGTGGACATGGCCCGGCCCCACGCCGGCAGGCCCGCGGCCGGGGTGGTCAGCGCGATCCCCTTCGGCTGCATGCCCGGGACCATCGGCACGGGCCTGCTCAGGGAGGTCTCCGAGACCTTCGAGCTGCCGATCATCACCATCCCCTTCGACGGCACGCCCCAGCCGACCTCGGCCCTGACCCTGGAGACGTTCATGGAGCAGGCCCGGAAAAGGGCCCGCGGCTGACCCGCCTTGACCGGGCGTTTGCGCTCTGTCATCATTTCGTAATTCGAAAGGTCTTCATGCCGGGGGATTTTCCATGAGCCGCAAGGTCAAGAGCGTCCGCGTGCCCAGGGAGCTGGAGAGCCTGGATCTGCCCGCCCTGGTGCGGGAGTGCGAGAGCTACCTGCGGGACCTGGAGTCGGCCACCCTGCTCAAGGTCCAGGGCGAAAAACAGGCCGCCGAGGCCCTGCTGCGCGCGCGCCAGGCCGACCTGGGCCGCAGGCTGGGCCGGCTGGTCTGGGAGGCCCGGGTGCGCTACGGCAGGCACAAGGAGGACAGCGGTGAGCAATGAGGGCAAGAGCGCCGGCGAGAGCCAGGTGATCATGACCCACCAGGTCCTGCCCCAGGACGCCAACCCGTCCGGGAACCTGCACGGCGGCGTGATCCTGAGGCACATAGACACGGCCGGCGGGGTGGTGGCCATGCGCCACTGCCGGGGCAACGCGGTGACCGCGTCCATAGACCGCATGGACTTCCTGCAGCCGGCCTTTGTGGGCGAGCTGCTGCACTTCAAGGCCAGCCTGAACCTGGTCGGCCGGACCTCCATGGAGATCGGGGTGCGCGTGGAGGCCGAGAACCTGTTCACCGGCCACTTCCGGCACACCGGCTCGGCCTACCTGACCTACGTGGCCCTGGACAAGGACGGCAGGCCCGCGCCGGTGCCGCCCCTGATCCTGGACACCGAGACCGCCAAACGCCGCCACCGCGAGGCCGAGATGCGCCGCGAGGCCAGGGCCAAGGCCAGGGCCGAGGAAAAAAGATGAGGCCCCTGGAGGCCTACCTGGGCCTGGGCCCGGAGACCGTGTACCTGGCCCACAACGCGCCCCGGCCGGACCGGCCCACGGTCCTTCTGGTCCACGGCCTGGGCGACTCGCACCTGGCCTGGACCGAGGCCTTGGGCCCGCCCCTGGGCCAGGCGGCCAATGTCCTGGCCCTGGACCTCGCGGGCTACGGACGCAGCTCAGCGGCCCAGGACTACTCCTTCGCGGCCCAGGCCGAGAGGCTCCGAAAGGTCCTTGAGTTCGCGGAAAAGGACCTCGGCGCGCCCCTTGACCGGCTGTGCCTGGCGGCCCACTCCATGGGCGCGGCCCCGGCCGTGCTCCTGTGCGCCGGGCACCAGGACCTGGTCAAGGGCCTGGTCCTGGTCGAGGGCTCGATCTCGCCCCACGGCTCCTTTGTCTCGGCCAAGGCCCGCGAGGCCCACGGCCGGGGCGAGTTCGAGGCCTGGTTCGAAAAGGACTTCGTCGAGGACGCGATCCTGAACCAATACCTCAAGACCTTCCCCTGCTGCGGCCACTACTTCGCCTCGCTCATGTTCTGCCGCAGGCCCGCCTTTCTGGCCAACGCCCTGGAGCTGGGCGGGCTGGGCCAAAGAGAGGGCGACCAGTGGCGGCACGAGATCGGCGAGGCCTACGCCGGGCTGACCATGCCCAGGCTCTATTGCCACGGCAACCTCAGCACCCCGGAGCCGGCCAAGCGCTTTCTCAGGGACCGGGGCCTCGCGGCCAAGGCCCTGCAAACCGACTGCCACTTCGTCATGAAGCACCGGCCCAGGGAGTTCTACAGGCTGCTGCGCGACTTCGTCTGCCAGTGACGCCCAGGCCCCGGGCTCAGGATCCGGACTTTCGGCGCGAGCGAAACTCGGCCTCGAGCCTGGTGTGGCCCAGGGCCCCGTGGCAGGCGGCCATGAGCGGCCAGGCCTCGGGATCGGACTCCAGGGCCGAAAGGCCCTTGAGCGCCGCCTTGAAACGGCCCAGGTTCATGAGCCCCACGGCCCGGCACAGGATGAGCCCGGCGTGGTCCGGAAAGGCCTCCAGGGCCTGATCCAGAAACAAGGCCGCGGCCTTGAACTCCCGCCTCCGGTGCATGGCCATGGCCAGGCCCATCCAGGCCCTGGGGTCCGGGTGGATGTCCAGGGACCGCCGGTATATCTCGGCGGCCAGGGCGGCGTTGTCCTCGCCCGTGTCCAGCCCGGCCAGCTCGCCCCGGTCCAGGGTCATGGCCAGCCTGGACAGAAAGTCCGCGTACAGGGGCCGCATGGACTCGTCCCCGGCGAAACAAAGGGCCCGGGCAAAGGCGGGCAGGTTTCGGGCATAGGCCTCACGCAGCCTTTGGCGCGAACGGGTCATGAACTCCTGATCAATGCCCGGATCGACCTCGAAGTACATGAGGTCCTCGACCCGTTCAAGCCAGATGTCGTCCGTGAACCCGAGCCTCGCCTTCAGGTCCTCGTACAGGGCCGTGCCCGGAAAGGCCGTGAGCACGTGGAACAGGACCACCAGGGGCCTGATGGCCAGGATGAGCTCGACGCTCCGGCCTATGGTCGCCTCGGTCTCGCCCGGGCTGCCGTAGATGAAGTAGGCCCTGGCCAACAGGCCCTGGCTCATGGTCAGCTCAAAGGCCCTCTTGATCTGGGCGTCGCTGGTCCTCTTGTTCAGCGTCCTGCGGATGCTTGGGGACCCGGACTCCACGCCGTAGCTCAGCTGCACGCACCCGGCCCGGCGCATCCAGCCCAGGACCTCCTCGTCCACGCGATCGACCCTGGATATGGCCTGCCAGCTCAAATCAAGGCCGCGCTCGATCATCAACGAGCAGACCTTTATGACCCGCTTCTTGTCCAGGGTGAAGGTGTCGTCGGACACGAACAAATGCCTGACCCCGCGCGCCTTGAGCAGCTCCAGCTCGCGCACGAAATGCCCGGCCGACCTGAAGCGCACCCTGCGGCCCCAGAACCGGGGCGAGCCGCAGAACGTGCAGTCGCCCGGGCAGCCCCTGGTCAGGGCCACGTGGCTGTAGGTGAACCACTCGGCCGGTATGGGCAGGGAGTCCAGGTCCGCGATCGGCTCCCGGTCCGGGTTTCTGCGCGGCCTTCCCCGCTCCCGGTAGGCCAGGCCCGGGACCTCGGCCCAGGTCCCGGCGCGGCCGGACTCAAGCCGGTCCACGAGCTCCAGGAAGGTGAGCTCGCCCTCCCCGCAGACCACGAAGTCCACCTGGGGGAAGTGGGTCAGAAAATGCTCCCAGAGGAACGTGGCCCCGACCCCGCCGAAGACCACCTTGACCGAGGGGTCGAGCTCCTTGGCCAGGCGGGCGATCTCCAGGCCGCCGAAGCGGTTGGCCTGGAGGATGGACAGGCCCAGGACGCTCGGCCTGTTCTCGGCCAGCACGGCCCTGATCCCCGGGATCGAGCGGGGAAGGCCGTACCAGTTCAGGACCCGGGCCTCAAAGCCCTTCTCAAGGAGCACCGCGGCTATGGAATAAAGGCCCATGGGCGGGGCCTCCACGTTCTCCTCGGGGCGGCGGCGCTCCAGGCAGTGCGGGTAGCCCAGAACGACCCTGAAGCCGTCGGACGCGCTCACTTGCAGCCCCGGCCGGGGAGAAGCGGCCGGTCCTCGCCGGGACAGACGGCCCGATCAGCCAAGGCGGCCGGGGCCCGGCCCGGGGTCGAGGCCCCGGCCCGCGGACTCATTGCCGACGCGCTGTTTCTGGCCCGCCGCGTTTGAAAATATCTTGACGTTCCCATGGCTATCTGGAATATAACACGGAGCTTAATTTTTACTGATTTCCAGACTTCCGGCACAATAACGGAACAACTCGAGCGTTTCTAGGGGGGATCGCTTTGCCCCTCCTTTTTAAGGATATTCCAAATGAGCCTTGAGGACAAACTCGCCGCCAGAAAGACCGAACTGGTGGGAAAATGGGGCGACGTCATCCTGGCTACCTATCCGGCCGAGACCCAGAAGGTCTGGAAGCGCCAACGGGACCGTTTCGCAAATCCCGTTGGGGTGACCATCCTGGAGACCGCGCAGAACCTCTTCGACCTCCTGCTCTGCTGGCAGGACGCGGAGGCGATTGCCAACTGCATGGAGATGCTGATCAAGATCAGGGCGGTCCAGCAGTTCAGCCCGTCCCAGGCCATAAGCTTCGTCTTTCTGCTGAAGAAGCTGCTGCGCGAAGAGCTCGGCGACGAGCTGCGCATGGAAGGGGCCATTGAGGAGCTGATGTCCTTCGAGACCAGGATCGACAACTTGGCGCTCATGGCCTTTGACATCTACTCCAAGAGCCGGGAACAAGTCTATGAGATGCGGATCAAGGAGATCAAGCTCTCCCACCGCATGCTCATGAGAAAGGCGGACATGATCGCGGATGTTGCGGCCCCGACGGCCGACAAGTAGTGGCGGGCTTCGGCCGCAACCGGCCGGGCCAAACATAGAAGCGAGGTGACGGTAGATGAACGCGTTGTACTCACTCGTTTTTGTCCTTACCTTGGTGCTTATCCCGCTGGTCGGGGTGGGGGCCGCTGATCTCAAGACGATCTTCGGCGTCTGCATCCCGTCCACGGCGATCATCGTCTTTGTGGCGGGATTCGTGTACAAGATCATAAAATGGTCTCGGAGCGCGGTTCCATTCCGCATCCCGACCACGGGCGGCCAGCAGAGGCCCTACGACCCGACCATGTTCAAGCAGAACAAGTGGGACAACCCCAGCACCGGCCCCCAGACCGTGATCAGGATGCTCCTGGAGGTCCTGGCCTTCAGGTCCCTGTTCAGGAACACCAAGGCCTCCCTGCACGAGGGGCCGGTGGTCGCCTACGCCTCGGCCAAGTGGCTGTGGCTCTTCGCCCTGCTGTTCCACTACTCCTTCTTCATCATCGTGGCCCGGCACCTGCGGCTGTTCATGGAGCCCATCCCGGGCTTCGTCAACGCCCTGGACTTCGTGGACGGCATCCTCCAGATCGGCGCGCCGGTCGTGTACCAGTCCGACGCGATCATCATCCTCGGCCTGGGCTACCTTCTGGGCAGGCGGCTCTGGGACGCCAGGATAAGGTACATCTCCCTGGTCAACGACTACTTCCCGCTGTTCCTGATCATCGGCATCGTGCTCTCCGGCGTGTACATGCGCTACTTCGCCAAGGTCGACGTCATGGCCATCAAGGAACTGACCATGGGCCTGGTGACCTTCCATCCCCACGTCCCGGCGAACATCGACATCACATTCTTCATCCACCTGTTCCTGGTCAGCGTGCTCTTGCTCTACTTCCCGTTCAGCAAGCTCATGCACCTCGGAGGGGTGTTCCTGTCCCCGACCAGGAACCTGCCCAACGACACGCGCATGAACCGGCACATCAACCCCTGGAACGATCCCAAGGTGCACGCCCGGCCGTACGCGGACTACGAGGACGAGTTCAGGGAGAAGATGGTCAATGTCGGGATACCTGTCGACAAGCCCCTTCCGTCCGCCCCGGCAGGGGCCGAGGCCCCGGAAAAGGCCTGAGCGCGGGAAACCGGATCACCTCTGTTGGATATTTAACCTGAAAAGGAGCCGATATGTCTGACTTCCCAAGACCCGACGAGCTCTATAAAAGTATCGACTACTCCCCCCCGGCGACCGGATGGATGGACACGCCGATCAAGTTCCGGCCCGGCAACTGGTGCTACCCGGCCAAACCGGACGTGCTCAGGTACGTCCACTTCCCCAACCCGAGGGAATGGTCCGCGGAGGACAAGGACTGGAAGCTGCCCGAAAACTGGCAGGACATCATCCACCAGGGCTTTCGCGAGCGGCTGAAGAAGTTCCGCACCTTCCAGGTGTTCATGGACATCTGCGTGCGCTGCGGGGCCTGCGCCGACAAGTGCCACTACTTCATCGGCTCCGGGGACCCCAAGAACATGCCCGTGCTCAGGGCCGAGCTCCTGCGCTCCATCTACCGCAAGGACTTCACCCTGGCCGGAAAGATCCTGGGCAAGCTCAACGGCGCCCGGGTCATGACCGAGGACGTGCTCAAGGAATGGTTCATGTACTTCTACCAGTGCACGGAGTGCCGGCGCTGCTCGCTCTACTGCCCCTACGGCATCGACACCGCCGAGATCACCATGATGGGCCGCGAGCTCCTGCACCTGGTGGGCTGCAACATCAACTGGGCCATGGAGCCGGTGGCCAACTGCGAGCGCACCGGCAACCACCTCGGGATCCAGCCGCACGCCATGAAGGACATCGTCGACTTCATGTGCGACGACATCGAGGAGATCACGGGCAAGCGCATCACCGTGCCGCTGAACGAAAAGGGCCACGAGGTCCTGTTCACCACCCCGTCCGGCGACTTCTTCGCCGACCCGGGCACCTACACCTTCATGGGTTATCTGATGCTCTTCGAGGCCATCGGCCTGGACTACACCATGAGCACCTACAACTCCGAGGGCGGCAACTTCGGGCTGTTCACCTCGCACGACGCCATGAAGATCCTCAACGGCAAGATATACAACGAGGCCAAGAGGCTGGGGGTCAAATGGATCCTCGGCGGCGAGTGCGGGCACATGTGGCGGGTGCTCAACCAGTACATGGACACCATGAACGGCCCGGCCGACTTCCTCGAGGTCCCCAAGAGCCCGCTCACCGGCACGGTGTTCCACAACGCCAAGTCGACCAAGATGGTCCACATCTGCGAGTTCACCTCGGACCTGATCAGGCACGGCAAGCTCAAGCTGGACAAGAGCCGCAACGACAACCTCAGGGTCACCTTCCACGACTCGTGCAACCCGGCCCGGGCCATGGGCCTGCTGGAGGAACCCCGGTACGTCATCAAAAACGTGGTCAACAACTTCTTCGACATGCCCGAGAACACCATCCGCGAGCAGACCTTCTGCTGCGCGGGCGGCGCCGGGCTGGGCACCGACGAGTTCATGGACATGCGCATGCGCGGCGGCCTGCCCAGGGGCAACGCCCTGCGCTACGTCCAGGAAAAGCACGACGTGAACACCATGGCCTGCATCTGCGCCATCGACCGGGCCACGCTCATCCCCCTGGCCGACTACTGGGCCCCGGGGGTCCAGATCACCGGAATCCACGAGATGGTCGCCAACGCCCTGATCCTGGACGGCGAGAAGCAACGGACAATGAACCTCCGCCAGGAGCCCCTGCCCGGCTTCGAGGAAGAGGAGTAGGAGGAGGACACCATGCAGTACGGCGGAAAAATAATAACTGGCCTGATCATCTTCCTCGGGCTGCTCTGCGTGCCGCTGCTCTTCAACACGGCGAGCACCGGAAACGCGGCCTATAAACAGCCCAAGCTCGAACTCCCCAAGGACGAGAAGAAATGCATCGAGTCCACGGAGTTCATGCGCCGGGAGCACATGCAGCTCCTGAACGACTGGAGGGACTGGGCCCTGCGCGACGGCCAGAGGACCTATGTCAACGCCGAGGGCAAGCCGTTCAGCATCAGCCTGCAGAACACGTGCATGAAGTGCCACGCCAAGAAGGCCGAATTCTGCGACAAATGCCACAACGACGCCGCGGTTTCCCCTTATTGCTGGGACTGCCATATACAGCCGGAGGGGTTGAGCAATGAAAAAAAGTAGAAGAAACTTCCTCAAGTTCGCCGGCCTGTCCGCAGCCACCCTGTGCTTCAGCCCGGCCGCAGGGGCCCTGGCCGCAGGCCACGGGACGCCCCACCCAAAGCCCAACGCCGACCAGCTCAAGGCCAAGCGCTGGGCCATGGTCGTGGACACGCGCAAGCTGAACACGGACGAGGCCATCGCGCCCCTGGTCAAGGCCTGCCACTCGATCCACAACGTCCCGGACATCCCGGGCAACAAGAACATCAAGTGGCTGTGGGCCGGGAGCTACGAAGAGACCTTTCCGGAGCAGCCCAACAACTTCCCCTCCGAGGACCTGGAGAGGCGGCGCTTCATCCTGCTCTGCAACCACTGCGACCAGCCGCCCTGCGTGAGGGTCTGTCCGACCAAGGCCACCTTCCAGCGGCCGGACGGCATCGTGGCCATGGACTACCACCGCTGCATCGGCTGCCGCTACTGCATGGCCGGCTGCCCCTACGGATCGCGCAGCTTCAACTGGGGCGAGCCCAGGGACAACCTGGACCTCAAGGCGCTGAACAAGGAGTTCCCCACGCGCATGCGCGGGGTGGTGGAAAAGTGCAACTTCTGCGTCGAACGCCTGGCCCAGGGCAAGCTTCCGGCCTGCGTCGAGGCCTCCAACGGGGCCCTGACCTTCGGCGACCTGTCGGACCCCGACTCCGAGGTCAGGAAGGTGCTCAAGGAAAACTACACCATCCGTCGTAAACCCGCTCTCGGCACACAGCCGAGCGTGTATTACATCATTTAGGGGGCGGCTATGCTGGAGAAAGCACTCAAGGGAAGTCCGAAATACTGGGGCTGGCTGGGTTTTCTGCTGGTCCTCATCGGCATCGGGGCCGCCTGCTGGGTATGGCAGCTCACCGTGGGCCTGAAGATCACGGGCATGAACCGAGACGTGTCCTGGGGGTTCTACATCGCCCAGTTCACCTACCTGGTCGGGGTGGCCGCCTCCGGCGTGATGATCGTGCTGCCCTACTACTTCCACCACTACAAGACCTTCAGGCACATGGTCATCTTCGGAGAGTTCATGGCCATCGCCGCGGTGGTCATGTGCCTCGGATTCATCGTCGTGGACATCGGGCAGCCCCAGCGCATGCTCAACGTGCTGCTGCACCCGACCCCGAACTCGATCCTGTTCTGGGACATGGTCGTGCTCAACGGCTATCTGTTCCTGAACCTCTTGATCGGCTGGATCTGCCTTGAAAAGGACCGGCTGCATCTGCCGCACCCCAAGTGGCTCAAGCCGATCATCTACACCTCGATCATCTGGGCCTTCTCCATCCACACGGTGACGGCCTTCCTGTACCAGGGCCTGCCGGGCCGCCACTACTGGCTGACCGCCATCCTGGCCGCCCGCTTCCTGGCCTCGGCGTTCTGCTCCGGACCGGCGCTGCTGCTCCTGGTGGTGCTGATCACCAAGCGCGTGACCAGCTTCGACCCGGGCCGCGAGGCCATCCGCACCCTGGCCAAGATCATCACCTACGCCATGGCCGTGAACGTGTTCTTCTTCCTGCTCGAGATATTCACGGCCTTCTACTCCAACATCCCCGGGCACATGCACTCCATGGCCTACCTGTTCACCGGGATCCACGGCCACAACGGCCTGGTGCCCTGGATGTGGACCGCCACGGTCTTCGGGCTCGGCAGCCTGGCCCTCCTGGTCACGCCCGCGCTCAGGGACAACCACAGCCTGCTGCCCTGGACCCTGGGCATCCTGGTCATCGCCACCTGGATCGACAAGGGCCTGGGCCTGCTGATCGGCGGCTTCACCCCGAACCCGTTCGAGCAGGTGACCGTGTACTGGCCGACCGGGCCCGAGCTGCTCATCTCGCTCATGGTCTACGCCACCGGGGCCCTGGTCCTGACGGTCCTGTACAAGATCGCCACGGAGGTCAAACAGGACCTGGAAGTGAGCCAGAAGGACGAGGTTCCCGGGCCGGCCTGATCCGGACCACAAACCGCAAGACCACAGGGCCCGCCCCCTCTAAAACGGGGGGCGGGCCCTTTTTTTCGGGTCTGGTCCACAATCGGTTGGCCAACGGCTTCATTTTGTATCCGAAATATGAGAAGCATGGGCCATGTTCCAGTTCTTCAGAAACAAGTCCCACAAGGTCGGGGCCCCGCCCGGCACCCTGACCTACGTCGGCCCGGACAAGGCCTTTGCCCCGCGCGTCAACGTGGTCTCCTACGGCCCGGACGGCCTGGCCGAGACGACCTGCGATCCGGGCGCCCCGAGGCCCGACCTGTCCGGCTGGCCGGTCAACCTGATAAACGTCACCGGGGTCCACGACACGGACACGGTCAAGGCCGTGGGCCAGTGGTTCGATCTGCACCCCCTGGTCCTGGAGGACATCCTGAACACCTCCCAGCGGCCCAAGATCGAGGAGCCGGACGACGGAAGCCTGTTCATCGTGGTCAAGGACCTCGAGTTCCAAGCGGACTCCGGCCGGGTGAACATCGAGCAGGTCGGCCTGGTCTGGGGCCCGGACTTCGTGCTCACCTTCCAGGAGTCCGAGCACGCCCTGTTCGAGCCGGTGATCCAGAGGATCCGCAAGGGCCGGGGCCGGATGCGCTCGTCCGGGCCGGACTACCTGGTCATCGCCCTGCTGGACGCGGTGGTCGACCGCTACTACCTGACCCTGAGCCGGCTGGGCGAGCGGGTCGAGGGCCTGGAGGCCGCCCTGCTGGGCAAGGACCTCGGCGACGAGACCCTGTTCGACATCTACGCGCTCAAGCGCGAGACCCTGTCCCTGCGCAACGTGCTCTGGCCCGTGCAGGAGGTCCTGAACCAGCTCATCAAGGAGGAGGTCGGCACGGTCCAGGAGGCCTCGCTGCCCTTCCTGCGCGACGTGCACGGCCACGCCGCCGAGGTCGTGGACGCCGTGGACACCCTGCACGACATCCTGTCCGGCATGCTCAACGTGTACATCTCCCTGGCCGGGATGCGCATGAACAACATCATGAAGTTCTTGACCATCATCGCCACGGTGTTCATCCCCCTGACCTTTGTGGCCGGGGTCTACGGCATGAACTTCGAGTACATGCCCGAGCTCAGCTGGCGCTGGGGATACCCCGCGGTCCTGGGGGGCATGTGCGCCCTGGCCGCGGGCATGGCCGTGTATTTCTCAAGAAAGAAGTGGTTCTAAGGGGGCGCCGGAACCGGCGGCCTCAGGGCCCGGCCGCGGAGTCGGGCCGGACAGCGGTCTTCCTGCGCCAGGCCCGGACCGAGGCCACGGCCTGGTCCACGCTGGCGAACACGCCCATGACCCGGTTCATGCGCGTCAGGGCGAAGAGCCTGGCGACCTCTTGGCCCGGGCAGGCCAGGACCAGGCCGCCCCGGTCCTCAAGGGCCTTGTGGCAGGACAGGAGCGCGCCGAGCCCGGTGCTGTCGATGAACGCGACCTCCGAGATGTCCACGATGGGCAGGGAATCGCCCGCCCTGCATATCTCCATGAGCCGGGTCTTGAACAGGGAGGCGTTCTCCGCGTCCAGGCGCTTTCCCTCCACGGCCAGCACCAGCTCGCCGGCCACAGATGTCTGGGTCAGATTCAAGATCATTTTCAGTCCCTGCCCCCGGTCCGAACGCCCCTTTTTACTTAGGCCCAAAGCGCGCTCCAGGCAAGTGGAAAAAACCCGGGTTGTCAACAGAAATTCAACAAGGCCGAAGGGATATCCGCTCCGGGCCAGGGCCTGGGGCCTTGTCCGGCAAGGCCTTGCGGCCCATGGGCCGGGCTCAAGGTTTGTTTTGACCGCGGAGCCTTTTTTGGCTAATTTTTCTTTTTAATCTTTCGCAGATAACGCCAGCAACGGAGTGGTCAATGACAACAGCCAAGACCGTCCTGGTTTTTCTAATGCCCTTGCTCCTCGCGGCCTGCGCGAGCTCCTTTCAGCGCGACTACGTCCTGGGCAAGGAGATATCCTCCAAGGACCGCCACCTGGCCGTCCCGCCCCTGGCCAACCTGACCTCCCACCCCCAGGCCGGCCGGATCGTGGGCGAGATACTGGCCACGGAGCTCTACTCGGTCCCCAGCTTCAGGATCACGGAGCCCCCGGGCCAAGGCCCGGCCGGCCTGGACGAGGACCTTGAGCTGGCCATGGACACGGCCGCGGCCCAAAAGCTGGGCCGGGACCTGGGCGTGGACACCGTGGTCTACGGGTCGGTCGGCGAGTTCCGGTACAAGCGCGGGGTGGACCAGAGCCCGGCCGTGGGCCTGAACCTGCGCATGATCGACGTCCCGACCGGCAGGGTCCTGTGGGCCGCGAGCATGTCCGGGACCAGCTCGGGCCTGTTCGGCCAAAACGACTCCCTGAACGAGCTCGCCCAGAGGGTCTGCGCCAAGGCGGTCTCGTCCATGCTCGCCCAGGCCGGACTGTTGAGAACGAAATAGGGATTGGCCATGTCCAGAGCCCTGACGGCGCTCGCCGCCCTGGTCCTGGTCGCGTCCGTCTGGGCACTGCCCGCGGCCGCGCTCAAGGAGCCCCTGCCCCGCAAGGTCCTGGTCCTGTACAACGGACTTGAGGGCCGGACCCCGGACTACAACGGCTTCCGCGAGGGCTTCCAGACCGTGGCCAACTACCTGGGCCTGCTCCCGGAATACCGCGACGCGGCCCTGCGGCCCCTGCCGGACCAAGAGGCCATGGCCGGGTTCCTGGGCGTGTTCACGGTCTTGCGCGGCAATGTCCTGGCCGGGCCGGACCAGTACCTGTCCTGGCTCCTGACCCAGATGCGGTCCGGGAAAAAGGTGGTCGTCGCCTTTGAGCTCGGGGCCCTTGAGGACCCCTCGGGCAGGCCCGCGGACCAGGAGCTGCTCAAGGACGTCCTGGCCGGGCTGGGCCTCGAGTACCGGGGCCTTCAGATCGCGGACCGGTCCAGGCTGCGCTACGTCCGGGTGGACGAGGAGCGCTTCGGGTTCGAGCGCCCCCTGCCGCCCCTGCCGCCGAGATATATGCTGCTAAGGCCCATGGACCCCTCGGTCCAGGCCTGGGCCACGGTCAGGCGCACGGACCTGGCCGACTCGGAGGGCGCCGTGGTCGCGGTCGGACCGAACGGCGGGCTGGCCCTGGACGGCTACATCCTCTGGGAGGACCAGCTCGAGTACCGCAAGAAGTGGCTCCTCGACCCCTTTGCCTTCGTGTCCGAGGCCCTGGGCGTCACGGCCTGGCCCGCGCCCGCGCCCACGACCCTGAACGGGTCCAGGGCGGCCTTTTCCCATGTGGACGGCGACGCCTTCGGCGGGTTCACCGCCCTGGACAAGGACGCGGTCTGCGCACAGATCATAAGGGACCGGGTCCTGGCCAGATACGGGTTTCCGGCCACGGTCTCGGTGATCGTGGCCGAGATCGACCCGGAGATGTTCGGCAGCCCGAAGCTCGTGGACCTGGCCCGGGACATCTTCAGGCTCGAAAACGTCGAGCCCGGCTCGCACTCCCTGTCCCACCCCTTCTACTGGAGCAAGAACGCCAGGGCCGAGGACCTGTTCTACTCCAGGCACGGGTTCAATATCCCGGGCTATGAGTTCGACGCGACAAGGGAGATTGTCGGGTCCTGCGAGTACATCACCAGTAACCTGGCCCCGGCGGGCAAGCCCTGCCGGGTCATGCTCTGGTCCGGGATGTGCGAGCCGACCGCCAGGCAGATCGAGATCTGCGACCGGGCCGGGATACTGAACATCAACGGCGGGGACACGGTCATCAACGAGTCCCGGGACTCCATCTTCGGGGTCGCCCCGCTCTACAGGTACGTCGACGGCCGCTATCAGGTGTTCACCGGCCAGGCCAACGAGAACATCCTGACCAACCTGTGGTCCGGGCCCTACTACGGCTTCAAGTACACCATCGAGTCCATGAAGCGCACGGGCTCGCCGCGCAGGCTCGCGGCCATGGACATCTACTACCACTTCTACAGCGCGGAGAAGCAGGCCTCGCTCAAGGCCCTGCAGGACGTGCACGAATGGGTCACATCCCAAACGGACATCGCGCCCATGTTCGCCTCGGACTACATACGCATGGTCAAGGGCTTCACCACGGCCAAGATGTACAGGACCGGGGCCCGGTCCTGGCTGATAGCCGACTACGGCCACTGCCTGTCCCTGCGCTTCAGGCCGGGCGCCGGCCTGCCGGACCTCGGCTCGTGCAGAAACGTGCTCGGGTTCGACGTCCGGCCCGAGGGGGTCTTCGCGCACCTGGCCCCGGACCAGGACAGCGCCCTGGTGGTCATGTCCGACAAGGCCCCGGCGACCGCCTACCTCAGGCGGGCCAGCGGCCTGGTCCGCGACTTCCGGGCCCGGGACCGGGGGGCGGACCTGGACTTCGAGGGCCGGGCCAAGGGCCGGGTCGTGGTGGCCGGGCTTGAGCCCAACGCCGAGTTTCTGGCCCGGGGCCCGGCCCTGGGCAAGGCCTCGGACCTGATGCTCGAAACCGGGCCCGACGGGTTTCTGGAGGTCGCCGGACTGGGCAAGGGCCGCCTGGAGATCCGCCCCCGGTGAGCTTCCGCCTGTGGCAGATACTGTGCTTCATGCTCGCCGTCGTGGGCGCGACGGTCCTGATATTCCCCTATGAACGGGAGATGGTGGACATCTACGTGCAGGGCGGCGACCTGCACAGGGCCCAGGCCCAGCTCGAGGAAATACTGGCCCACAAGAGCCCGGGCTTCGAGCTCCTGGTGACCGCGGCCGGGCTCTACCAGCTGGCCGGCGAGCCGGACAGGTCCATCGAGTTCCTTGGCCGGGCCCTGGAAAAGAAGCCCAACAACCTCAAGGCCCTAAACCTGATGGCCGGGTACCTGGAGTGGAACGTCCAGCCCCTGCGGGCCGCGCCGTTCTACGAGCGCATCCTCAAGATCACCCCCAACCGGCCGGACCTGCTCCGCAAGCTGGCCGGGCTGTACCTGTACTACGGCCGGCCCGGGCCCGAGGGCCTGGCCATGGCCAGGCTGGTCGAGCTGCGCCGGGCCTCGCGCACGGTCCGGGGAGGGTTCATGGGCGCGCTCCAGGAGGCCCTGGCCCCCCTGGCCGGGGAGCGCCTGGCCCAGGGGCCCTCGCCGTACCGCGACTACCTCATGCAGCGCCTGTTCATCCTCGGCGAGCAGTTTGCGGACGACGAGAGGGAAAAGAACAACCCGGACCCCAGGCAGTACGCGGTCTGGGCCCTGGAGGTCTTCCTGGAGGTCGACCGCATCCCCGAGGCCAAGGCCTTTGCCGCGGCCATGGACAAGGCCTCGGGCCGGGCGCCCGAGCACCGGGTCCTGCTCAGCCTGGTCATGCGCTGGGCCATGCGCCACGACCTGGCCCTGGAGTACCTGGCCGAGCTTGAAAAGAGCTGGCCGGACGATCTCGGCCTGCTCGAGGCCGAGGCCCAGGCGGGCATGGAGTCCAACCGCTTTCCCGAGGCCCAAAGGGCCCTGGAGCGCCTGACCCGGCTCAGGCCCGAAGAGCGCAAGTACAGGTCCGATTTGGCCGAGGTCTACATACAGAACAAAGACTTCGGCAAGGGCCTGGCCCTGCTCAGGGAATTGTACGCCAAGGCCTCCGACTCCCTGGAGTACATAAAAAGGCTCATGGCCGCGGCCCTGGCCAGCGGGGACAAGAAGATACTCTCCCTGGCCGCTGAGGAGTCCGAGAAGACCGCCGTCCAGGACCCCGAGGTCCTGCGCGCCAGGGCCCGGGTCTACCTGGGCATGGACAACCCGGCCAAGGCCTACGACCTGCTCCTGGGCCTGGTCCTGGGGGGCGACGACAACCCCCTGGACCTGGACCTTTTGGTCCAGGCCGCGGCCGCGAGCGGAGACCAGGGCCGGGTGACCAGGGCCATGGGCCTGGCCCTGGCCAGGCGGCCGGACGACAAGGGCCTGCTCAGGATCGCGGCCAGGGCGTACATCGAAACCGACAGGCCGGCCCTGGCCTGCCCGCTGCTCAGGAAGCTGGCCCTGGCCGACAGGTCCCGGCGGGACGCCAGGGCCATGCTCGAGGCCGCGGGCTACTCCGGGGACAAGACCCTGATCTCTGAGGCCGCCAAGACCGCGGCCGAGATATTCCAAAAGGATCCGGAGATCATGGACCTGGCCGGCGAGATACACCTGTGGGTCGAGGCCCCGCGCCGGGCCCTGCCGTATCTCGAAAAGGCCGCGCTCCTTTCGGGCGGGCGGCGCGACCGGGTGCTCAAGATGCTCAAGGCCGCGTCCTTTTCCGGGGACGAGAGGCTGAGCACCGAGGCCGCGCTCCTGGCCCACAGGCTCAGGCCCGGGGACCCGGACATCGCCCTGGCCGCGGCCGGGGCCCTGTACGCCGCGGGCCGGGGCGACCAGGGCGCAATGATCATGTCCCGGCTGGTCAGGGCCCACGGCGATTCAAGGGACCTGCTGCTCAAATGGGCCGTTCTTTCCGAGGACGCGGGCAGGATCAACGAGGCCTTCGGCATATACCGGGGCCTGCAGAAGCGCTTCCCCGAGGACAAGACCCTGCGCCGGGCCCTGATCAGGCTCGCCGGGTACGAGGCCAGGGCCAGGGACGCGGCCCTGAAGCTGGCCGCGCTTTCCGACGCCGCGCCCAGGGACTTCGAGCTGGCAATCAAGGCCGGAGACGCCTTTGGCGCGGCCGACGAGCCGGCCAGGGCCATAGCCTTTTTCGAGCGCGCCCTGGGCCTTGAGCCCAAGGACGCCGGGCTTGAGAAAAAGCTGGCCCTGTTCTACGGATACGTCGGACAATACGCCAAGATGATACCGATATTCGAACGGATTGAGGCCAGGTCCGGGCTCTCGGCCGAGGACAAGCTGGCCCTGGCCGAGGCCTACGCGGCCCAGAAACAGGACGCCAAGGCCCTGGCCCTGCTTGAGCCGCTGCTCAAGGATGACCCCCCGCCCAAGCGCGAGGGGCTGATCCTGGCCGGCCTGCTCAACCGGCTGGCCAGGCGCTCCGAGGCCCGGGCCCTGATCCCCGGGCTGGCCGCGCAGTACGGCTCGGACCAAGGATACCTGGAGGGCCTGGGCGCGGAGGCCTTTTTCGGGGACCACGCCGACCTGGCCCAGGACCTGTTCGCCAGGGTCCTGCAAAAGGACCCGGAGAGCCGCACGGCGCTCAAGGGCATGGCCTTGGCCGCGGCCGCGGCCAAGGACAACCAGCGGGCCATCCGCTACTTCAAGCTGTACAACAAGAAATACCCAAACGACGCGGACGCCAGATACAGGCTGGCCGAGCTGTTCACGGCCCAGGACAGGACCGGCGAGGCCCTTGGCCAGTACCGCAAGACCTTGAACCTTTTGCGCAACAAGGTCATGAAGCCCTAGGTGGGAGCCTTGATGTCCAAGACCCTGGCCATAGTCCTCGTCATGCTGGCCTGGCTCTGCGCCGCGGCCCGGGCCCAGGAGCCAGCGCCGACGCCCGAGGCCGCGGCCGAGGACTACTTCCCGTTTAAGGCCGACGAGCGCCAGCAGGGGCTGATCCTGGCCGGGGCGCTGGCCAAGAGCGGCCGCCAGGACATGGCCCTCAAGCTCTACCAGGCCCTGGCCCGGGCCTGGCCCGGGGACGAGGACGTGCTCGAACAGTACGCCCAGGCCCTGCTCGACGCGGGCGAGGTCGAGCGGGCCCGGGCATTGATCCTGAAATGGCTGGCCGCGAAGCCGGACTCCCCCCGGGCCCTAGGCGTCCAGGCCCGGCTGCTCCTGGCCCAGGAGGACTTCGAGCACAGCTTCTCCCTGTTCCAGCGCCTGCTCAGGACCCGGCCCGACGACGCCGCCACGCTGTCCGACTACGCCTTCGCCAGACAGAGCGCCGGGGACTGGTCCGGGGCCCTGGACCTCTACTCGCAGAGCCTGGACCTGGACCCCGAGAACCAGGACGCGGCCCAGGCCGCGCAGGCCATACTCCTCGAACGCCGGCCAAAGCTGGACGTGGGCTTCAGCAGCTACATGCGCCAGGACCAGACCACGACCTACACCTACTCCACGGCCCTCTCGGCCCAGGCCGGGAAAAAGGTCAGGATGCAGGCCCTCTACGACCTGATCACCGTGCATTCGCCCGGGGACCAGGACACGGACGGGGTTGACGAGGCCATAAGCTCGGAGCGCGTAAGGGCCATATGGGAGGCCGACCCCCGCTGGACCGTGGAGGCCGGGATCGGCTCGCACCAGGGCGCGTTCACCGGCCTGTCCGAGGACCTGGCCGTGTCCTGGCGGGTGCACCGGCCCGGGAGCCTGCGCCTGTGCCTGGAGCGCAACCTGCCCTGGTACGACGAGGTCCTGGCCACGACCCACGGCGGGTCCATGGACCAGGCCTCGCTGAGCTACGAGGGCTTCTACGAGGATGTCTGGGGCCTGCTCCTTTCGGCCCGGCGGACGCGCTACAACCTCAAGGACTCCTCGCCCTACGGGACCAGGGACACCCTGAACGCGGTGCTCACCCGGCGGCTGCTCTCGGACCCGGACATCCTGGTCTCCTACTCCTACTTCAGGGCCTGGTTCAAATACGACAACGACGTGTTCACGCCCATCGGCATGGTCCAGCACGAGGACGTGCACTCCCTGTCCGCCAGCCTGACCAAGACCGTGGCCCAGGACCTGGACCTGCGCATGTCCCTGGGCGTGAGCCAGGACACCTACAAGCCCACGGAAAACTACTTCGGCGGGCCGGGGTTCGCCCTGCGCCTGGGCCCCAGGCTAGAGGTCCACGCGGACCTCTTCTACTCCAACGACAGCGCCGCAGTGGGCGGGGGGGAGACCATGACCCTGACCTCGGGCTTTGGTTTGGTCTTTTAGGCGGGCCGCGATGTTCAAAGGACAAGCCCGCCCGTTTAAAAGGCTGCGCTCCTATCCGGTGGAGATCGCCCTCGGCCTGAGCCTGCTCGGGGCCCTGAACTTCATCCTCTTTCCCCAGGACCCCGGGTTCACCAACGTCTCCCCGCACCCGTACTGGGCCCTGATCCTGGCCATCGCCATACGCTACGGCTTCTGGGGGGGCCTGTCCTCGGGCCTGGCCTGCTGCCTGCTCTTCGTGGCCCTGAAGCTGCCCAAGATACCCGACCCCTCGCTGTTCGAGATCATAAACCTGGACCTGTGGGGCAGGCCGTTGATGTTTCTGGCCGTGGGCGCGATCCTGGGCGAGGTCAGGCAGACCCAGATCGTCCGGCAGCGGGAGGTGAGCGCCGAGAGGGACCGGTACAAGGAGTCCTACGAAAAACTCCTGGGCCAGTACGACGCCCTGAGCCGGGCCAAGCAGGAGATCGACACGCGCATCATCTCCCAGGAGCACACCCTGTCCACGGTCTACGAGGCGGCCCAGGCCCTGAGGTCCCTGAACCAGGAGGAGATCTATCCCGCGGTCCTGGACCTGCTCAAGGACTACCTGGACGTGAGCGAGTGCGCCATCTACATGCTCGAGGACGAGGTCCTGAGGCTCAAGTCCTGGCTCGGCCCGGACCACAGCCCCCCGCCCGAGGTCGCGGACAAGGGCCGGGGCATGATCGGCCAGGCCTTTGCCAAAAACAAGACCGTGGTCCTGAGCGAGATAGTCGAGGACATGGAAAAGGGCGGCGGCCCGATCATCGCCGCGCCCATCGCCAGCATACAGGACGGCCGGGTCGCCGGGGTCATCAGCATAAGCAGCATGCCCTTTCTGAAGTTCACGCCCGAGAGCGCGCGCATGGTCTCGCTCATCGCGGACTGGTGCGGAACGAGCCTGGAAAACGCCCTGCGCTACAAGCACACCAAGGACAAGCTCATCGCGGACGAGATGATCGACGCCTACACCTCGGAGTACCTGAAGGACCGGCTCGTGGAGGAGTTCAAGCGCTCCCGGCGCTACAAGATACCGCTCTCGCTCCTGTTTCTGCGCTTCCCCTCGTTCGGGAACATCTCGGACAAGAACAGGGAGGACCTGCTCCTGACCCTGAGCCTGGTGCTCAAGAACTGGACCAGGGACATAGACCTGCTCTTTCTGCACGACGTGCCGGGCCAGTTCGTGCTCCTGCTGCCCAACACGCCCCTGCAGGGCGCCAAGGTGGTGGCCAAGAACATCCAGACCACCTTCAGGTCCATATACGCGGGCATGGGCGAGCAGGACGCGGCCCTGGCCGGGCTCGGGGTCGGGGTGGCCACGTTTTCCGAGGACCTCGCCGACCCCGGGGACATGCTAAACTCCGCGGAAAAGGATGCCTTAAGTGTCCAGCACGCAACGTGACCATCGGCCCAGGGGAAGGCTCTGGTTCTTCCTGCTCTTTGCGCCGGCCACGGCCCTGGAGGCCGGGGCCGTGGCCGTCGCCTGGCAGGGCACATCCCCGGTGCCCGGCCTGGGCCCCTGGACCGCGGCCCTGATCCTGCACCTCCTGGCCGCAGGGGTGCTTCTGCCCTCAAGGCCCGGGCCCAAGTCCTCGGCCGGCAAAAGGCGCTTCTATCCCTGCCTGGCCGCCCTGCTGACCCTGTTTCTGCCCGCAGTCGGCCTGGCCGGGGTGTTTCTGGCCATGATCGTCTCCAGATCGGTGTTCCACAGGCAGGGCCTGGCCAAGGAGTTCGTCCAGCACTCGATCATCCCGGAGGACGAAGCGGAGATGGAGGAGGTGGGCGACGTGAGCACCTTCCTCAGGGAGGAGCTGTCCACCGAGCCCCTCCTGGACATCCTGAACGGCAGCGACATCGAGCTCAAGCGCGGCGCGGTCAACCTGCTCAGGCGCCTGGGCAGCGCCGAGGCCGTGCGCCTGCTGCGCAAGTCCCTGTCCGACCCGAGCACCGAGGTCCGCTACTTCGCGCACACCGCCCTGGCGAGATTGGAGGCCGACTTCTCCAAGAGGCTGGAGCGGGCCGAACGCGCCGCGCGCAAGGGCTCGTTCGAGGCCCTCTGCGCCCTGGGCCGGGCCTACAGGGACTACGCCCTGAGCGAGCTGCCCGAGGGCAGCATCCGCGAAAACGCCGTGCTCCAGGCCAGAAGGGCCCTGGAAAAGGCCCTGGCCATGCAGCCGGACAACCTCCGGCTGCGCCTGGAGACGGCCCAGTTGAGCCTGAGCGAGGGCGACCATCGCGCGGCCCGGGACTACTTTCAACAGGCCATGCAGGACCCGGACCTGGCCCCGGCCTCGGCCCTGGGCCTGATCCGGGCCTTTTTCGAGACCCGGGACTGGCCGGCCCTGGCCGGGCTGATCAAGGATATCGGCGGCCTGACCATCCCGCCGGGCACCGACCCCTTGACCGTCATCCACCTGAAGCTCTGGTCCTCGGCCCAGGGGTGGAGCCCATGACCCGCGAGCACGACGTCTGCCTGCTCCTGGAGGGCACCTATCCGTTCGTCTCCGGCGGCGTGTCCACCTGGGTCCACAACCTGATCACCGGCATGCCCGAGATCGACTTCACCGCGGTCTGCATCCTGCCCTCCTCAAAGGAGGACTGGAAGCCGCGCTACGAGCTGCCCAAGAACTTCAGCGGGCACCGGATAATCTACCTCCACGACATCGAGGACCTCGGCCGCAGCCCGCTTGGCCGGGTCATGAAGCGGGACATGAGGACCGTGGCCCGGCTCCACGAGCAGATGAAGAAGTGGTGCTTCGAGTCCCTGCCCCCGGTTGTCGCCGCCTTCAGGGACAACCACTTCCCCTTGAGCGAGCTGATCCACGGCAAGCGGCCCTGGAAGCTGCTCGTGGACCTGTACAACCCCGAGGAGAACTCGGACTCCTTCCTGGACTACTTCTGGACCTACCGCTTCACCCACCTGCCGATCTTCAAGATACTGACTGCGGACCTGCCCAGGGCCCGGGTCTATCACGCGGTGTCCACGGGCTACGCCGGGCTCCTGGGCAGCGTGGCCCGGCTGGTGCGCGGCAGGCCCCTGCTGCTCACCGAGCACGGCATCTACACCAAGGAGCGCAAGATCGAGATTTCCCAGGCCGAGTGGATATACAAGACCGGGACCAGGGGCGTGCGCCTGGAAAAGCATCTCGGCCGGTTCCAAACCCTGTGGACCAGGATATTCGAGGGCCTGGGAAGGCTGACCTACCGGCACGCGGCAAGGATCTACACCCTGTACGAGGGCAACAGGCAGATGGAGATCGCCGAGGGCGCGGACCCGGAAAAGGTGGAGATCATCCCCAACGGCATCCGGCTGGAGGACTTCCAGGACCTCAAGGCCGACGCGCCCCCGGCCAAGGAGCAGCAGCGCTTCGCCATCGGCTTCGTGGGCCGGGTGGTGCCCATCAAGGACGTCAAGACCTTTATCCGGGCCTGCAAGATAGTGCACATGCGTTTCGGCCGCGTCCAGGCCTACGTCATGGGCCCAACCGAGGAGGACGAAAACTACTTCAAGGAGTGCCGGGAGCTCGTCCGGCTCATGCGCCTGGAGGCGGTCGTGCACTTCACGGGCAAGGTGGAGGTCAGGAAGTACTACCCGAGCCTGGACGCGGTCGTGCTGACCAGCATCAGCGAGGCCCAGCCCCTGGTGATCATGGAGGCCAACTGCGCGGGCATACCGGCCGTGGCCTCGGACGTCGGGGCCTGCCGCGAGCTCATCGAGGGCCGAACCGAGGAGGACCGGGCCCTGGGCCCCTCGGGCCTGGTCACCAAGGTCGCGGACCCGGTGGACACGGCCGAGGCCATACTCAAGATACTGACCGACGCCAGGCTGCGCACGGCCATGTCCGAGGCGGGCAAAAAGCGCATCGCCCGCTACTACAGGGAGTCCGAGCTCATCGGCCGCTACCTGGAGGCCTACAGGCTCCAAATGGCCGCGCCGGACGCGGAGGCGGTCTAGAATGGCCGGGATCGGCTTTGAGCTGCGCAGGATACTGCGCAGGGGCTCGTACTTCAGCGAGCTCACCGCCTACCTCTACTCGGCCCTGATCTCCTCCGGGCCCTGGCTCATGAGCGTGCTCTGCCTCTCGGTGCTCGCCCTGTACCGCGGGCCCGCGGCCGCCGAGACCCCGCACGAGATATTCCGCTCGACCATCATCTACACCTACGCCTTTTCCCTGATCTTCATCGGCGCGGTCCAGCTGGTCTCCACCCGCTACCTGGCCGACAGGTACTACCTGGGCGAGGAAAAGGTCACCATGGGCGTGTTCTACACCTGCGCCCTGCTGGTCCTCGGGGTCGGCGCGCCCCTGGCCGCGGCCGGGTACCAGGGCTTCGCCCTGACCCCCCTGTACAAGGGCTGCGCCGTGGTCCTGTTCCTCTTGGTCTCCATGATCTGGCTGAGCATGATCTTTCTGTCCGCGATCAAGGACTACAAGAGCATCGTCCTGGCCTTTGCCTCGGGGTCCGCGGTCAGCGTGGCCGCGGCCATCTGGCTCGACCGCGTGTTCGGCCCGGCCGGGCACCTGGCCGGGTACACCGCGGGCCAGGCGGTCATCTTCTTCTGGCTTTTGTCCCGGCTGCTCACCGAGTTTCCGCCGGCCGGGCTCCTGGACAAGGGTCTTTTCTCATATTATAAAAAATATTGGGACCTTGTGGCCGTGGGCGTGCTCTACAACCTGGGCATCTGGGTGGACAAGATGGTCTTCTGGTCCGCCCCGGACTCGCGGCTCATAGTGCCCTGGTTCAAGACCCACGACCTGTACGAGGCGCCGGTGTTCATCGCCTACCTGACCATCGTGCCGACCATGGCCATCTTCCTGCTCAAGACCGAGACCCGGTTCTACGAGCACTACCGGAGCTACTACGACAAGATCATGCAAAAGCGCAGCTTCAGGGACATCCTGGCGGAAAAGGCGCGCATGATCGGCATGCTCAAGGAGAGCGTGCGCGAGATATTCATCGTCCAGGGCTCGGTGACCGTCTTGTGCGTGGTCTTCGCGCCCCAGATAGTGGACGCGGTCTCGCTCTCGCCCCTGCAGACGCCCATACTGCGCATCAGCCTGGTGGGCGCCTTTCTCCAGGGCCTGCTGTCCGTGGCGGTGATCATCCTGTTCTACTTCGATCTGCGCAAGAAGGTCCTGCTCGTGAGCCTGGTCTTTTTGACCCTGAACTGGCTGCTGAGCACGCTGTCCATAGCCCTGGGGCCCTCGTTCTACGGGTACGGCTATTGCTACGCCTGCCTGCTGTCCCTGGGCCTGGCCGTGCAGATCCTGTCCCACAGCCTGGACAACCTGGAATTTCTGACCTTTGCCAAGCAGCCGATGTCCTGACCCATGGAGAAACACATGCCGGGCTCAAGCGCCAAGGACCTGAAAACCGCCTGCCTGGTCACCGGGTGCGCGGGGTTCGTGGGCAGCCACCTGACCGAGGCCCTGCTGGGCCTGGGCCTGGCCGTGGTCGGGGTGGACAACTTCTTCTCCGGCCACAGGAGGAACATGGCCGGGTTCGAGGCCCATCCCGGATTCTCGTTTCTTGAGAAAAACATCCTCGAACCCGAGATCCTGGCCCGGGCCGTGGACATCAGGCCCGGCCTGGCCCACGTCTTCCACCTGGCGGCCATAGTCAGCGTGCCCTACTCGCTTGCGCACCCGGACGAGGTCATGGCCGTGAACCACCAGGCCTCGGTGGACCTTTTCGACCAGGCCAGGGCAATGGCCCTGGCCTCGTTCGTGTTCGCCGGGTCGGCCGCGGAGTACGGGGACTGCGAGTCCATGCCCCTGGCCGAGTCCGACGCCGGGCCGAACACGCGCCAGACCAGCCCCTACGGCCGGGCCAAGTATTTGTGCTCCAGGCACGTGGAGCAGGCCGGGTTCGGCTCCTCCCTGCGCTTCTTCAACATCTACGGGCCCAGGCAGGACCCCGGGAGCCCGTACAGCGGGGTGGTGTCCCGGTTCATCGACCAGGGCCTGTCCGGCCGGCCCCTGACCGTGTTCGGGGACGGCGGCCAGTCCAGGGACTTCTTGTTCGTGCGCGACTCGGTCCGGGCCTATGTCGCTGCCGCGGGCCTGGGCCGGGTCCCGGTCCTGAGCGGGGTGTTCAACGTGGGCACCGGGACGAGCACGACCATCCTGGGCCTGGCCGAGGCCGTGCGCAGGCTGACCAAAAACCGCGCCCCGCTGAGCTTCCTGCCCCAGCGGGAGGGCGACGTCCGGCGCTCCCTGGCCGAGGTCTCCAGGTTCGAGCGCGCCGCCGGGTTCAAGGCCCAGACCGGCCTGGACAAGGGCCTGGCCAGGACCGTGGCCTGGGCCAGGGCCCAAAGGGGTTCGGCGTGAGACTTGGACCCGCCCGCTCGATCCTCATCCTGGCCGGGCTGTGCCTGGCCCTTTGCTCCTGCGCGGCCAGGGTCCAGAAGACCGGCCAGGCGCGCCTGGCCGGGGTGCGCGCCTGGGCCGTGTGGCTCCAGAAGCCGGACATCACCCTGCTCTCGGCCGCGCCGTTCGACCTGGCGGTCATCGACTTCAGCCGCGACGGCACGGACCGGGCCGGGTTCTCCAGCCGGGATGTGGCCCGGCTCAAGGCCTCGGGCAAGATCGTGCTCTGCTACCTGTCCATCGGCGAGGCCGAGTCCTACCGCTTCTACTGGAGGCCGTCCTGGACGGCCTCGCCCCCGGCCTTCCTGGGCCCGGAAAACCCGGACTGGCCGGGCAACTTCAAGGTCCGCTACTGGCTCGGCCAGTGGTGGGACCTGGCCCTTGCCCCGTCCCTGGAGCGGATCATGGCCGCGGGGTTCGACGGCCTGTACCTGGACATCGTCGACGCCTACTGGTTCTGGGGGGAGAAAGAAGGGCGCGTAAGGCCGCGGGCCGACCAGATGATCGAGCTGGTCATGCGCATCGCGGACCACTGCCGGGCCAGGCAGCCCGGCTTTCTGATCGCCCCCCAGAACGGGCTCGGGGTCATCGACGAGTCCTCCCCGGACCTGGGCGTGAAGTATCTGGAAAAAATAGACCTGGTCGGGATCGAGGACCTGTTCTTCAACTTCTCCGACCAAGAGGACCAGAAAAGGCGGCTGGCCCTGGCCCAGAGGGTGGCCCAAAGCGGCAGGCCGGTCTGCGACCTGGAGTACGTCGGGCCGGACAAGTACCCGGCCTACCGGGAGATGGTCCGCAGGCAGCCGTTCAGGATCATCCCCTATCCGGCCGCGCCGGACAGGGCCCTGAACACCCTGACCAGGGACGCGGCCGCGGTCCTGCCCTGAAGGGCCTAGTCAGCGGGTTCGGGGTCGGAACGCGGCTCCGGGGGGTCCTGGGCGTGCAGGCCCGGGCCGCCCATGCAGCGGGCAAAGATCAGGTATCCGGTGTGGGCGACCATGCGGTCCTCGGGCCTGAGCCGGTCGGGCACCGGCTTGTAGCGCCGCACGAGTATCTCCAGGACCTCGGGGTCGGCGAACGGCCCGGCCGAAAGGCCGCGCAGCAGCTCGCTGACCTGGTTGGTGGTGGGCAGAAGAAAGCCGCAGACCGCGCCGGCCATGACCGCAGGGGGCACCTGGCCCAGGTAGTCCCAGGGCGTGCGCAGGTCCAGGAACAGGGCCTCGGCGCCCGAGACCCCGAAGCCCTCGATGATGTCCCGGCAAGAGAACTCGACCCGCTCCGAAAGCCCGACCCGGTCCAGGTTCTTTTTGGCCAGCCTTGAGAACTCCTCGCGGCGCTCGAAGGTGTACACCCGGCCGCTCTGGCCCACGGACCAGGCCAGGGCCATGGTCAGGCCGCCCGAGCCCGTGCCCGCCTCCACGACCCTGGAGCCCGGGCCGATCCCGAGCCTGAGCAGGATATAGCCGATCTCCTTGGGGTACATGATCTGGGTCTGGCGCTTGACGCCCTTTATCAGGTCGCTGAGCGTGGGCCTGAGCACCAGGTAGGGCCTGCCCAGGTGGGTGGCCACGCTGCGGCCGTAGCCGGCCTCGGCCACCTCGGACATGAGGATGCGGCCCTCGTGGGTGTGGACCTCGGCCGCGGGGTCCAGGCGGTGAAGATAACGCTTGCCCTTGGGGCTTATGAGCAGTACCAACTGTCCGTAGTCTATCATGGGGCCTTCCAGGTCCCAGGAGGTACGGTGCCGGACACCGGAAGTCAAGCCGGGACGCAAATTTCATGGCCTTCAAATACGTATTCGGTCCTGTCCTGTCCTCCAGGCTCGGGCGCTCCCTCGGCCTGGACCTCCTGGGGGCCAAGACCTGCACCCTGAACTGCGTGTACTGCGAGGTCGGCGCGACCAGGAACCTGACCCTTGAGCGCGCGGCCTATGTCCAGGCCCGGGCCATACTCGACGAGCTCTCGGCCTGGAAGGGCCTGGACCTGGACCGGCCGGACCACATCACCCTGGGGGGCATGGGCGAGCCGACCCTGAACTCGGGCCTGGCCGAGGTCGTGGCGGGCGCAAGAGGGGTCCTGCCCGGCCCGCCCGTGGCCGTGCTGACCAACTCCACGCTCATGACCGACCCTGCGGTCCGCCGCGAGCTGAACCTCGCGGACGTGGTCCTGCCGTCCATGGACACCCTGGTCGAGTCCGAGTTCAAGGCCCTGAACCGGCCGCACCCGGGACTTGACATCCAGGACGTGGCCCGGGGCCTGCTCCTGTTCAGGCAGGGCTTTTCCGGCAGGCTGTTCCTGGAGGTCCTGCTGGCCGAGGGGTTCAACGACAGCGAGCAGAACCTGGCCCTGCTCAGGGACTACTGCCGCGAGCTCAGGCCCGACCGGGTGGACGTGGTCACCCTGTCCAGGCCCGGGACCATGGCCAAGGCCAAGGCGGTCGGGCCCGAGACCCTGGGGCGCTGGCGCGAGGCCCTGGCCGCGGGCCAAGCCCCGGCCGGGGCCGCGGCCGCCCCGGCCGCACACGGGCCCTCGGGCGAGAGGCTGCGCGAGCTGATTTCGGCCTCGCTTGCGCGCAGGCCGCAAACCGTTCTACAGTTGGCCGCGGCCCTGGGCGCCCGGGAGTCCCTGGTCCAACTGGCCGTGGACGAGCTCCTGCGGCAGGGAGAGATCGTCTCCAGCACCGACCAGGGCCGGACCTGGTACCGCGGCCCGGACCCGGGCTAGGCCCAGCTGCGGCATCCGCAACCCAAAGGCTCAGGCCTTTTGAATTTTTTAAATATTTCTAACAATGGATCAATCATGACTTCAAAAACCAAGCGCAAGAAGATGTTCATCAGCGTCCTGCCCGGCGAACAGGTCGAGGTGGTCCTGGCCGAGGAGGGCAAGGTCCTGGAGTACTACGTGGAGATGCTCCACCTGGCCAAGACCAAGGGCAACATCTACAAGGGGTTCATCCACAACATCGACCCGGCCCTGCAGGCCGCGTTCATCAACTACGGGGCCGAACGCAACGGCTTTCTACAGATCGACGAGGTCCACCCGGAGTACTACCTGGGCGGCTACAGCCTCAAGAAGGGGACGCGCTACCCCCTGATGCAGAAGGTGCTCAAGCCCGGCCAGGAGATCCTGGTCCAGGTGGTCAAGGAGCCCACGGGCAAGAAGGGGGCCTTTTTGTCCTCCTACCTGTCCCTGCCCGGCCGGTGCTTCGTGTACACCGTGGGCCGCGACCAGATCGGCGTGTCCCGGAAGATCGAGGACGAAAAGGAGCGCGAGCGGCTCAAGTCCATCTCCTCCCAGCTGAGCCCGGGCCAGGGCGTGGGCCTGACCGTGCGCACGGCCGGGGGCGGCCAGTCCAAGGCCCAGCTGACCAGGGACTTCAAGTACCTGAACAGGCTGTGGACCGACATCCGCAAGCGCGCCCAGACCGCCAAGGCCCCCTGCCTGCTGTACAAGGAGCTGGACCTGGCGGCCAGGGCCGCCCGCGACTACCTGTCCCCGGACGTCTGCGAGGTCTGGGTCGACGAGCAGGGCACGGCCGAGGGCATCAAGGGCTTCATCTCCCTGGCCTTTCCCCGCAGCGTGGACCTGGTCAAGCTGCACACCGACCTGGACCGGCCCCTATTTGAAAAATTCAACCTCAACAAGCACATAGAACAGATATACAGCCGGGACGTGTCCCTGCCCTCCGGGGGCAGGCTGGTCTTCGACCACACCGAGGCCCTGACCGCGGTGGACATCAACTCGGGCAAGATCGGCGGGGAGCGCAACTTCCAGAAGATGGCCCTGAAGACCAACATGGAGGCCGCCGAGGCCATAGCCCAGCAGCTCAACCTCAGGGACATCGGCGGCCAGGTGGTCATCGACTTCATAGAGATGAAGGACCCCAAACACTGCCGGGAGGTCGAAAAGACCATGCGCACGGCCCTCAAGTCCGACCGCGCGCGCACGGACGTGGGCGGCATCTCCCGCTTCGGGCTCATGGAGCTGGTCCGCCAGAGGCTCGGCTCCTCGGCCCTGTCCGTGAGCACCGAGCCCTGCCCCTGCTGCGGGGGCACGGGCGTGCGCCGGAACATGGAATGGCAGTCCCTGCAGGCCTTAAAGGACGTCTTCAGGCTGCTCAGGCGGGCCAGCTGCCCGCACCCCCTGGAGTACCCGGTCCACGAGGAGCTGGCCCTGTACCTGTTGAACAACAAGCGCGAGCTGCTCATGGAGATGGGCGAGCGCTTCGACAACCGGGTCCTGGTCAAGATAAGCGGGGCCGCGGGTTAGGGCATGGCCCGAAGGATACTGCTGCACGTCTGCTGCGGGCCGTGCGCCATCTATCCGGTCCAGGCCCTGAGGGACCAGGGCCTGGAGGTCAGCGCCCTGTTCCACAACCCGAACATCCATCCCCTGTCCGAGTACCTCAGGCGCCGCCGGGCCCTGGAGCAGGTCGCGGAAAACCTGGATCTGCCGGTCATCTACAAGGACGACGAGTACGACCCGGCCGAGTACTTCCGCAGGACCGCGTTCCGCGAGGACAACCGCTGCTTCCACTGCTACCAGATGCGCCTTTCGCGCAGCGCCCAAATAGCGGCCCGGGGCGGGTTTAAGCTGTTCACCACCAGCCTGCTGTACAGCAAGTTCCAGAAGCACGAGACCATAAGACAGGTCGGCCTGGACGCCGCGGCCGGGGTCAAGAGCGCCTTTTTCTACCAGGACTTCAGGGACGGCTGGAAGCAGGGCGTCGAGACCTCCAAGGCCTGGGGCGTCTATCGCCAGCAGTACTGCGGCTGCCTGTACAGCGAGTTCGAGAGATACGCCGGCGAGCTTGCGGCCGCCCGGGCCGGGCAACAGCCGCCCGGCTGACCGGCCGCGGCCGAACGGATTCGGGACCATGGTCAGGATATTCGGAGAGAGCCCGGCCAAGAAGAAGCCGGCCCCAAAAAAGGCCGCCGCGCCGCCCGGGGAGCAGGGCCTGCTGCTCTACATCCACGTGCCGTTCTGCAAGAGCCGCTGCCGCTACTGCTCGTTCCACTCCCAGGCCTTCAACCAGGTGACCTACGCCTGGTACCTCAAGACCCTGCTGATGGAGATAGACATCTGGGGCCGCCGGCTCCAGAGGCCCGCGGTCCAGACCGTGTTCTTCGGCGGCGGCACGCCGAGCCTGGCCCCGGCCCACGACCTGGACCGGATCATGGCCGCCCTGCGCCAGGCCTTCAGGCTGCGCGAGGACGCGGAGATCAGCCTGGAGGCCAACCCGGACACCGTGGACGCGGCCTACTTCCGCTCCCTCTTGGCCATGGGCGTAAACAGGCTGTCCATCGGCGTGCAGAGCCTGGCGGACAAGGACCTGGCCCTGCTCGGCCGGACCCATTCCGCGCGCCAGGCCGTGGCCGCCTTCGGCCTGGCCCGGCAGGCCGGGTTCGCGAACATCGGCCTGGACCTCATCTGGGGCCTGCCCGGCCAGAGGCTCAGGCACTGGATGGACCAGCTCAAGACCGTCACCCGGCTCAAGGCCGAGCACCTGTCCTGCTACGGCCTGAGCCTGGAGCCCAAGACCGCCCTGGCCGGGATGATCAAGGACCAGGCCCTGAGGATGCCGAGCGACAGGGAGCTGGCCAACATGTATGTCTCGGGCTCGGAGTTCCTGGAGTCCCAGGGCTACATCCAGTACGAGATATCCAACTTCGCGCGCATGGGCTTCTTCTGCCGCCACAACCTGGGCTACTGGGAGGGCCGCGACTACCTGGGCCTGGGCCCCTCGGCCGTGTCCACCATCGGCCCGAGGCGGTTCACCAACCCCAGATACATGGACGCCTACGACGCGGCCGTGCGCGGGGGGTTCGTGGGCCAGGACTTCGAGGTCCTGGACAAGGCCGCCAAAATCAGGGAAATGGTCATGCTCGCCCTGCGCACGACCAAGGGCCTGGACCTCAGGGAGTACGCCAGGGCCTCGGGCCGGGACCTGGTCAAGTCCAACCAGGCCCTGGTCCAGGAGCTCTACAAGAACAACCTGATCCGCATCTACAAGGGCCGGCTGCGGCTGACCAAGAACGGCATGCTCGTGTCCGACGCCATCATCGCCCGGCTGGCGCCCTAGGGCCCAGGCCGGGCCGGGGCTCCTCGGGCAGGTCCGGGGACGCGGCCGCGGCCCGGGCCAGGGCGTCGCAGCGCTCGTTCTCCGGGTGGCCGCTGTGGCCGCGCAGCCAGTGGAACTCGACCCGGTGGCGGTCCAGCAGGACCAGGAGCCCGGTCCACAGGTCCTGGTTCTTGACCGGCTTCTTGGCCGCGGTGCGCCAGCCGTTCGAGCGCCAGGTGTCCAGCCAGCCCCGGGTCACGGCGTCCTTGATGTACCGCGAGTCGGTGAACACGTCGACCCGGCAGGGCCTGGTCAGGGCCGTAAGGCCCTCGATCACGGCCATGAGCTCCATGCGGTTGTTGGTCGTGGCGCGGAAGCCGCCGGTTATCTCCCGGCGGCTGTCCCGGTACACGAGCAGCGCGGCGAAGCCGCCCGGGCCGGGGTTGCCCAGGCAGGAGCCGTCGGTGAACAGGGTCACCCTGTCCTGTTGCTTCATGGGGACGCAGGGCCCCTGTCCACCGGCCGCCGGACCTGGGAGACGCCGGAGCGGTCCGGGGAACGGCCGGACTCGACCATCTCGGCCAGCCTGGACCAGATGATGGCCAGGGCGACCCTGAGCCCCCTGGGCCAGTCGCCGTCGTCGAAGTAGCGCGGAAAGTGCCGGTCCTGGAGGGTCCGGGCCAGGTCCTCGCCCAGGGAGCGCCGCATGAGCACGGGAAAGACCACCACCGCCTGCCTGCTGTCGGGCCACAGGCCGATGTACAGGGTCTTGGGGTCGAGCTCCGGGACCTCGACCCGGCCCGTGCGCACCTGGATCCTGGCCGCGATCCCGAACTCGCGCTCAAGCCCGTCGACAAAGCCCCTGACGAACTCCAGGTCCTCGGGGCCCAGGGAATCGGTCTGGTCGTATACGGCCTTGTTGGCGTTGAGCCTCTCCATGACCCGCTCGTTGTTCTTCCAGAACGCCCAGCAGACCACCAGGGCGATCAGGACCAGGGCCAGTATCCTGACCACCCGCTCCAGGGCGGTCTTGCCCTTGAACCTGGGTAGGGTGATGGCCATTGCGCGACGGTCCTTCGGCGGCCCGGGTCAGGGGCTGATCCAGAGCGCCGCCCGCTCCAGCCTCTTGAACAGGCCGGCGCTCAGGGAGCTGTAAAACAGGCTGGGCCGCGCGCCCTCGACCGGATCGCTGCGGCCCACGGCCACGGCCGCGTAGCGGCCCTTCTCGGCCTCGCCGAGCACGGCCCTGACCGGGTCCACGGCCTCGGCCAGCATGGTGTCTATCCTGTCCCCGGAAAGGCCGTTGACCATGAGCGTCTCCCGGGCCCTGAGCAGGGCCACGGCCGGTTCGGCCCCCTGGACCCCGCCCGGCGGGTCGACCCACATCAGGGCGACCTTGTGCCCGGGCTCCGCGGCCAGGACAAAGCCGACATGGTCCACCATGCGCTCCGAGGACCGGGTCCCGTCCACGCACACCAGCACGTCGCGGCCCTTGAGCTCCGGGCTGCGGCAGAGCCAGAGCGGGCAGGGCATGTCGGACTGGTACAGGCTCTCGCTCACGCTGCCGCTGTAGGCCTTCTCCAGCCAGACCAGGGCCCGGCGGCCCAGGACCATGGCGTCGTACATGCCCCTGTCGCCTTCCTGGATGATGTCCATGAACTTGGAGTGGGTGCGCAACACCACCCTGGTCTCCACCCTGTCCCTGGAAAAGCCGAAGCCGCAGAGGATGTCCTTGGCCTTTTCAAGGGCCCTTTGGCCGCGCTCCCGGTTGTGGCGCTTCTGGACCTCGAAGAGCTCCAGGGTCTCGAAGTTGCGCTCCTCGCCCCAGACCTCGGCGGGCCTGGGCGCGGTGTAGAACAGGGTGAAACGCAGGTCGCTGTCCGGGGAAAAGAAGTTGCCCACGAAGCGGACCCCGCACAGGTAGCTCTGGTCCTCGCTGACCGTGACCAAGAAATGTCTCTCCACTTGCGCCGGCCGCCTCCGATGTCCGGGCCGCGCGGGCCCTTTAGGTTTCTTCTAACCCCTCGGGCCGCTCAAGACAAGCCGCGGAAAAATGAAAGCCCAAAGGCCTAGGAAAGTCCCTGGCCCGGCTCCATGACCCGGCCGGTGAGCCTGGTCTCGTAGCCGCCCAGGCCGTCTATCCGGTCCTTGAACCCCTTGCTGCGCAGCAGGTCGAGCATGACCTCGATCTTGGCGTCTCCGGCCAGGGCCCGGGGGATTATCAGGTCGTAGCGCTCGTGGGCCAGGGGCACGAAATCGAGCCCCAGGGCCTTGGCCGCGGCGAATATCCCCAGGCCGCAGTCGGCCGCGCCGGTGAGCACGTTGACCGCCACGGCCATGTGCGTGTACTCCTCCTGGCCGTAGCCCCGGACGCGCGAGGGATCGACCCCCTCCAGCTCGAGGTGGTGGTCGAGCAGTATCCTGGTCCCGGCCCCGCGCTGGCGGTTGATGAACACCACGTCCTGGCGGGTGAGGTCCTTGACCCCCATGATCGCCTTGGGGTTCTCCCGGGCCACGATCAGGCCCTGGTGCCTGATGGCCAGGTTGACCACCAGGAGCTCGATCCCGGGCAGGTAGCGCTCGATGAACGGGAAGTTGAAGTCCCCGGTCTCGGGGTCGAAGAGGTGCGAGCCGGCGAACATGGCCGCGCCGTTCTTGATCGCCGTGAGCCCGCCCATGCTGCCCACGTGGCTGGAGACCAGGCGCACGGGCTCGGGCAGGGCCATGAACTCGTTGGCCATGATATCCAGGATGTTGTCGTGGCTGCCCACGTGGACCAGGACGCTGTCGAGGTCCTTTTCCGGGACCAGGAGCTCGGCCCTGACCGTCTGGTCCTGGTCCAGGCCCTCGGAGTTGGCCGGCACGCGGGTTATGGCCTGGGCCTTGGTCAGGGTGGTGATCATGCCCGCCCCGCGGCCCAGGGGCACGGCCACAAAGGACTCGCCCACCCGGCCCACGGCCAGGCGCAGTATCTCCTCCAGGCCCAGCTTGGACGGGGTCTTGCGCGTCAGGCGGACGTCCACTGTCCTGCGCTCGGGCGGGCTTCTGTGGCCCAGCCAGGCGGCCACCGGGGCCAGGACCTCCTCGAAGCAGACCACCGAGCTCACCGGATAGCCCGGCGCGCCCACCAGGAGCTTGCCCCGGGCCTCGCCCAGGAGGGTGGGCTTGCCGGGCATGGTCGAGACGCCGTGGACCAGGACCCGGCCGATCTTCTCGAAGACCTTGCGGGTGTAGTCGCGGGTCCCGGCCGAGGACCCGGCCCCGACAACGACCACCTGGACGTCCGAGTCCAGGGCCCGGTCCACGGCCTGGGCGATGGCCTCGGGGTCGTCCGGCGCCGGGGCCAGGCGCACGGGCTCCGCCCCCCAGGACCTGGCCAGGCAGCAGAAGACCTGGGAGTTGCTCTCTATGACCTCTCCGGCCTTGGGGCTCGGCCGCTTCTCGAAGTCCAGGACCTCGTCGCCCGTGGGGATGAAGGCCAGGCGCACCCTGTCCCGGACCTGGACCTCGAACACGCCCGCGGACAACAGGGCCCCGACGTCGTAGGCGCTCAGGGTCCGGTTCTGGGGCACGATCAGCTCGGTGGCCACGATGTCCTCGCCGATGCGGCGCACGTTGCGCCAGGGGAAGACCGGGGCCTCTATGCGCACGGTGTCCTCGTCCACCTGGCTGACGTCCTCGATCATGACCACCGCGTCCAGGCCCTTGGGCATGGGCTGGCCGGTGTTTATGGGCCTGTAGCCCTTGCCCCTCTTCAGGGTCAGGGGATTGCCCTCCCGGGCCGAAAAGGTGTCCTGGGCGCGCACGGCGATCCCGTCCATGGCCGCCGAGTGGAAGGTCGGCGAGGAGCAGCGCGCGAAGATCGGGGCCGCGGTCACCCGGCCGCAGGCCAGGTGCGTGGCCACGGTCCGCTTGCCGATCAGGGCCTCGCGGTCCAGGGCCTGCATGGCCCTGGACACGGCCTCGGCCACGGGAATGGTCTGCAGATATATGTTCCTGTCCTTCATGGTCCTCTCCTGTTCAAAAACTCGTCCGGGTCAGATCAGCCAGACGTCCGTCTCCTGTCCCTGGTTCAGGCCCTCCAGGTCCGCGGGCACGGCCAGCAGGCCCTGGCACTGGACCAGGGTCCGCAGCAGGCCGGACTTGCCGAGCAGCGGATGGGCCAGGGGCAGCCGTCCGGGCCGCGGCTCAAGGGCCACGCGCACGTAGTCCTCACGGCCGTGCTTGGAGGCCACGTTGCGGGCCAGCTCGGCCCTGCGCAGGGACCTGAGGCCGTCGTCAAAGGCCCGGGCGTCCCCGGACAGCCGCCTGACCGCGGGCTGGCCGAGCACGAGCATGACCACCTGGGCCGAGGCCACCTGTCCGGGCAGGCCCATGAACAGCTTGTCGCCCTGCCTGGCCAGGATGGTCGGCTTGCCCGGGCTCAGGGCCACGCCGTGGGCCAGGACCTCGGTCCCGGGGATGCGCTCCAGGACCTCCAGGGTCAGGTCGCGCACGCCCACGGAGCTGCCCCCGGACAGAAAGACCAGGTCGCAGTCCTCCAGGGCCCGGGTCAGGGCCCGGGTCAGGGCCTCGAGGTCGTCGGCCACTATGCCCAGGGGCCTGGCCAGGCCCCCGGCCTGCTCGACCAGGCAGCCCACGGTCAGGGAGTTCACGTCCCGGACCTGGCCCGGCAAAGGCCTGGAGTCCACGGGCACGACCTCGTCCCCGGTGGACAGTATCCCGGCCACGGGCCTGCTATGGACCTGCGGCCTGGTCAGGCCCAGGCCGGCCAAAAGCCCGATCTCCTGGGCCCGCAGCCGCCTTCCGGCCGCAAGGACCACCCGGCCGACCGCCGCGTCCTCGCCCCGGCGCATGACGTTCTCGCCCGGGGCCGCGGACTTGCGCAGCTCGATGGTCCCGGAGCCCAGGTCCTGGGTGTGCTCGACCATGACCACGCTGTCCGCGCCCGCGGGCAGGCAGCCGCCGGTCGGTATCCAGGCGCACTGGCCGGGCCCGAGGGTAAAGGAAGGGGCCTGATTGACCGCGATCCGGCCCACGCTCTCCAGGTAGGCCGGGTTCGACTCCCCGGCCCCGAACAGGTCCTGGGCGCGCACGGCGAAGCCGTCCATGCACGAGCGGTCGGCCAGGGGCAGGTCCTCTCCGGCGACCAGGTCCCGGGCAAGGACCCGGCCCAGGGCCGCGGACAGCTCGACCTCCTCGCCGGCCAGGGGCGCGAACCCGGCGAGCAGCTCGAAAAAATCCCGCCTGCCGAGGACCTTGAAAAAACCGTGGCCCACGTCAGGGCTCCAGCTCGATGCTCACCCTGCCCGGGGCGTAGCCCTTGAGCTGCTCGAGCATGGCCCCGATCATGGAGCAGAACAGGCGCTCCAGAAACGGGTTCAGCCCGACCGGGCTGCCGTTGACCGCGACCCGGACCCTGGAGGACCTGGACTTGCATTCGTCGATCAGCGCCCTGCCGGCGACGATCTCCGCGGCCAGACAGCCGCAGTCCTCCCGGCCGCAGGCCCCGCAGTCCAGGCCGGGCAGGACAAAGCCGCGCTCGAGCACCAGCCGGGCCAGCTCGCCCACGGACTCGACGCGCGGCAGGTCCGAGGGCCCGGTGTTGCCGAAGCAGGCCAGGGTCAGCTCCGGGGCCAGGCCCTGGGCCTCGCCCGGCTCGTTCAGGACCAGGACCCTGGGCAGCCAGCGCAGACCCTTGCCGCCCTCCACCAGGAGCACGTCGGCCCGGGCCAGGGGCAAGAGGTCGGGCAGATGGCGCTCGACCGGCCAGGTCACGAAGCTCTCCTCCGGGCCCAGGCCGATGACCGCCGCGCAGTGCTCCGCATACCTGGCGGTATCCGTGCCCTGCTTGTCGAAATGGTGCCCGGTGTGCTTGGCCGCAACCACCTTGAGGCCCATCTCGGCCAGGGCCTCGGCCAGGGCCAATCCCAGGGTGGTCTTTCCGGCCTTCTTGGGCCCGACTATGGCCACGGCTCGCATATGCGCTCCTTTTTGTTCAATTCATTCACCAGCTACCGGAACGGACGCGCAGTCCGAGGGGTCGCCCCTGAGCTTGTCCAGGGTGTGGGCCACGGCCGGCAGGACCGCCTCCAGGTTCTCGCGCACGGCCTTGGGGCTGCCCGGGAGGTTGATGATCAGGCTTTGGCCCAGGGCCCCGGCGCAGGCCCTGGAGATCACCGCCCGGGGCGTCTTTTGCAGCGAAATCATGGTCATGGCCCGCTCAAACCCGGGCAGGCGCTTGTCGATCACCCGCAGGGTGGCCTCCGGGGTCACGTCCCTGGGCCCGACCCCGGTGCCGCCCGTGGTCAGGATGAGGTCAAAGCCCTCGACCAGGGCCAAGAACGAAAGCAGGGCCTCGAGCTCCTTGACATTGTCCGGGATCAGGCCGCCCCGGGCCAGGCAGACGTCCAGGGACTCCCTGACCAGGGCCTCGGCCAGGGGGCCGCTCTCGTCCCGGCGCAGGCCCTGGGCCCCCTTGTCGCTCAGGGTGATCCAGGCCAGGCTCAGGCCGCGCCTCCAGGCCGTCAGGGACAGGTCCCCGGGCCCCAGGTCCTGCTCGGCCAGGCAGGCCAGCCACAGGCAGCGGCCGGCCACAGACGAGCCCTCGTGCTGGCCGGCGGCAAACGGCCACCAGGCCGCGCCCTGGACCTGGAACAGGGGGGTCTCGGGATCAGGCCCGAGCCAGGTCCCCACGGCCAGGTCCAGCGGCCCGTCCAGGCGCAGCAGACAGGGGACGTCCAGGCCCAGGGGCTGCTGCCCGGCCAAAAACACCCGGTCCCCGGGCCCGAGGCCCACGGGCCCCGGCACACTCAGTCGCAGGCGCATGCTCTCCCTCCGCTGTTCAGGCCCAGGCCGACACGTTCCGCGGCCCTCATTCGGCGAGTATCTCGCGCTTGGCCACGGCCTGGGTCTTTATGCGCTCCAGGGCCTCGGCCAGCACGGCCTTGACGTTCTCGCGCACGTCCCCGGCCACGACGATGAACAACAGGTCCTCGCCGGGCGCGAAGACCCCGGCCCGGGCCTCGGCCAGGACCCTGAAGATCCCCGGCCTGCCGGACATCTCCCGGGCAATGGCCTGGATCCCGGCCTGGTCCGGCCTGACCTCCAGGGCCTCGACCCGCCCGCCGTTCAGGCTCCGGCCCCGGACCACCCCGTTGTGGACCAGGACCATGCCCACCTGATCCGAAAAACCCGGCTCGCGCTTGAGCCCGGCAATGGCCTCGGAGATGTCCATAACCCTCCTTTGGGTCTGATTTCAATCGACCGGCGCAAGGCCCCCTTACTGGCCCGCGTTTGGGAAAAAGACCTGCCTGCCCATGAACTGGAAGTCGCCGATCAGCTTCCGGGCCTCGGGCGAGGCCATCCAGGCGATGAACTTCTTGGCCAGATCGTACCTGGCCGCGGGGCAGCGCTCCGGGTTCACGGCCATGACGCTGTACTGGTTGATCAGGACATTGTCGTTCTCCACCAGCACGACCAGCGGCGGTTGGCCGTTGTGATCGGCCTCGTACTTTATGTACGTTCCGCAGCCGGTAATGGTGTAGGCGCCCTTTTCCCCGGCCATGACGATGGTCTCCAGCATGCCCCGGCCGCTGTGCACGTACCAGGGCCGATCCTCCGGGACCGGCAGGTCCGCCGCGCCCCAGAGCGAACGCTCCTTGTTGTGGGTGCCGGAGTCGTCGCCGCGGCTCACGAACAGGGCCCCGGCCCGCCAAATGGCCTTCAGGGCGGCGGGCACGGTCTTGCCCCTGATCCCGGCCGGGTCGGACCGGGGACCGATGATCACGAAGTGGTCGTACATGATCTGGGTGCGGTCAAGGCCGAAGCCGTCCTGGACATACCTCTTCTCGGCCGCCGGGGAGTGGACCAGGAGCGCGTCCACCGCGCACTCCCTGCCCAGGGCCAGGGCCTTGCCCGAGGCCATGGGCGTCCACTTCAGCTCGATGCCCGTGGCCTTCTCAAAGGCCGGGGCCAGGACGTCCAGCAGGCCCGTGTTGTCGGCGCTCGAGGTCGAGGCCAGCACGAGCTGCTCGGCCTCCGCGGGAAGGACGGCGGAGAGCAGAAACACCAGGCACAACGCAAGCCACATTCTTTTCATCTCGTCCCCCAGCCGGGTCCGGATGCCGGAAAGCCCCTCCGGGACCGGGCCCGGCACGGCCCCCGGGCGCCCCGGAAAAACAGCTTGAACCCAACGGCCTTTGCATCTAAGTAAATGCACCATGTATTCCGGGCCATATTTTATGTCAAATCCGACAGGTATTGTCCCCATGCCGGCGCCAGGGCCCCGGGCCAAGCGGTGAACACGGCCGGGGTCATACTCTGCGGCGGCCTGGGAACGCGCATGGGCGGCCAAAACAAGGCCTTTTTGCGCATCGCCGGCAGGCCGATCATCGAGCGCCTCCTGGAGGTCTACTCCGGGATATTCGACGAGATCGTGCTCGCGGCCAGCGACCCGAAGCCGTATCAGGGGCTCGGGGTCAAGGTGGCCGGGGACCGCTACGACCTGCGCAGCTCCCTGACCGGGATCCACGCCGGGCTGAGCGCGGTCCTGGCCCCGCACGCATTCGTGGCCGCCTGCGACTCGCCGTTTCTGAACCCGGACCTGGTCCGGGCCCTGGTCCAGATGAACGCGCCGGACCTGGACGTGGTCGCCCCGCTGCTCGACAACGGCCACCTCCACGCCCTGTGCGCCGTGTACTCCAAGCGCTGCCTGCCGCACATCGAGGCCCAGATCAAGCAACGGGACTTCAAGATCGTGCGCTTCTTCCACAAGGTCAAGGTCCTGACCGTGCCCGCGGCCGTCCTGCGCCGGGCAGACCCGAATCTGCTGTCCTTCGAGAACGTCAACACCCCGGAAGACCTGGCCAGGGCCGAGGCCAGGGCGGCCCTGGGACAGGAGCCCTGAAAAAAACCTGGTGTCAAAACCCGCCTAAATGAACCCGGATTGATCTCCGGTCCCTGCTTACATAGATTAAATTCATGAGCCAGCCTTGTGTGGAGACCGCAATGCCCGACTCCTATCCCTGTGAGACCGTGGAATACCTCAACGGCGGCTTTTGCGGCCGGACCGTGCAGGTCGTGGGCGAGGTGCCGCTGCGCGTCATGCTCAACGGCCGGGACGTGGTCACCCTGCTGTGCACCGGCAACAACCCGGAGCTCCTGGCCCTGGGCTTCTGCAAGTCCGACGCCCTGCTCACCGACCCCGGGCGGATAGAGGACGTGAGCACCGAGTACGCCGCGGACCGCATCGAGGTCCGCATCCGCAGCAACGAGGACCCGTGGCTCGAACGGATCGGCGAGCGCACCGTGACCTCGGGCTGCGGCAAGGGCACCAATTTCGGCCGCAACCTGCGCACCGTGTCCAGGCGCCGCCTGGGACCCGGGCCGATGATCACGCCCCGCCAGATACTCGACCGCATGGCCGACCTCAAGGCCCGGGCCGAGCTCCACGCCAGGACCAGGGGCTGCCACAACGCCTCCCTGTGCACGCCGGACCAGACCCTCATCTTCCACGAGGACATCGGCCGGCACAACGCCATCGACATGATCGTGGGCCGCTGCTTCCTGGAGGGCGTCGACACCCGGGACAAGCTCATCGTCTGCACCGGCCGGGTGGCCTCGGAGATACTGCTCAAGGTGGCCCGCATCGGGGTCCCGGTGCTCTGCTCCACGGCCTCGGCCACGAGCATGGCCGCAAGCCTGGCCACGACCGTGGGCCTGACCCTGGTCGGCAACGTCCACGCCGAGGGCCTGCGGGTCTATCACCACGGCGGCAGGATATCCGGGCTCTGAGGCCCAAGGAAGCCATGCCCCGGCGCATCGTCCCGGCCCTGCTCGCAGTGGCGCTCCTTGCCTGCGCGGCCGCAACGGCGGCCGCGGGCGAACCCTTCCCTGACCTGCGCCTGCCGGCCCCGGGCACAGAGGCCGCGGCCAGGCTGGGCATAAACCGGCCGGACCAGCCCTTCAGCCTCTCGGAGATCCGGGCCGGGCTGGTGATAATAAACGTCTACAACTACTTCTGCGGGCCCTGCCACGCCGAGACGCCCAAGCTCAAGGAGCTGGACAGGGAGATCAACGAGCGCGGCCTGTCGGACCGGGTGGCCCTGCTGGCCATCGCCGCGGGCGACACGGCCCAGATGGTCGAGCGCTTCAAACAGGCCCGGACCCCGTGCTTTCCGATCTTCCCGGACCCGGACTACGTCCTGCACCGGGCCCTGGGCAACGTGCCGGTGCCCTACTTCTTCGTGGTCCGCCCGGGCCCCTCCCCACGCCTGATCCACGCCCAGGAGGGCGAGTTCCCCCAGACCCCGGCCGGGTTCCTGGACCTGATACTGAAAAAAAACTCCGCCTTTTGATCTGGACTTCCCTCGGTTTTGTGTCATAGTGAAACTAATTAGGGGCCTCCTTGCTCTTGACCCGGTTATCCGTATAACCATTGCCGGGTTCAGACAGCGGGTTCCCGAGGCCGCGCCTGCTGTGCCAGATTCGAACCAATAAGGCAGCGCAACGGCTCCAAGGGCCAAAAAACAGCCGCCCCAGGCAACAGGAAACCCGCCCATGCCCCTTGACTACCAGACCCAGAAAAGACACCTCGAAAAAAAAATCTCCGAGCTCAAGGCCAAAGACTTCCTTCCCCCCGAGCTGGTCGGGCTGATCGAGCGCCTGGCCGAGGACCAGCTCGAGGCCAAGAGGGCCTGCGCCCCGGCCCTGCCGGACGCTAGCGAACTCGCCTCCCCGGAGGACAACCTCCAGGGCAAGCCGCTCCTCGAACGCTCGCGCTTTCCCGTGGACCACGGCCAGGCCAAAAGGCTGTTCGCCGAATTCCTGACCCTGATCAAGGACCGGGACGACGGCCTGGGCGAGGCCGCGGAAATCCTCCAGGCGGCCCTGGACACCAGGGAGATCGAGCTCAAGGAGGCCTTTGCCAGGTTTCTCGACTCGGACGAGGCCTACTTCGCCAAGTTCGGGGAGAAAACACCCAAGGCCCCAAGGGCCCTGGCCTTTCTCACCCAGGCCTCCCTGACCCCGAGCATCGAGGCCGCGGCCGAGGCCCTGGCCGCGGGCCTCGATCTGGACAAGACCAGGCAGCACGGCCACTGCCCCCTGTGCGGCAGCCTGCCGCTGGTGCTCACCCTGCGCGAAAAGCAGGGCTACCGCTACGCGACCTGCTCGTTCTGCCGCACCGCCTACCGCATACGCCGCCTGGCCTGCCCGTTCTGCGACCAGTCGGATATCGACAAGCTCACATACTTCGAGGCCGAGGGACTGCCCGGATACCGCGTGGAGGTCTGCGCCTCGTGCAAGACCTACATCAAGACCGCGGACTTCCGGAACCTGGACAAGATATCGATCCCGGTCCTCGACGACCTGGAGTCCCTGGCCCTGGACTTTCTGGCCCAGGAGCAGGGCTACAAACGCCCGGTCCTCTCGGCCTGGGGCTTCTGATCAGGGGACAAGGCCATGATCACCGACAACTTCCAGCGCTCGGTCAGCTACATGCGCTTCAGCGTCACCGACCGCTGCAACCTGGCCTGCGTCTATTGCGCGCGCAAAGACATCAGCTACCTGCCCCACGAGGACATCCTGCGCTACGAGGAGCTCATGAAGCTCATCGGCCTGGCCAGGGAGCTCAAGGTCAGCAAGGTCCGGCTGACCGGGGGCGAGCCCTTTGCGCGCAAGGGCTTTGTGGACTTCGTGCGCGAAGTCCACGCGGCCTACGGCGACCTGGACCTGCGCATCACCACCAACGGCACGCTCCTGGCGGGCAAGGCCAAGGCCCTTTTCCAGGCCGGGGTGAAGCGCCTGAACATCTCCCTGGACACCCTGGACGCGGCCAAGTTCGAGCGCATCACCGGCCGGGACCTGTTCTGGACCGTGCGCAAGGCCGTGGACGAGTGCCTGGACGCGGGCATCGGGGTCAAGATCAACACCGTGGCCCTGAAGGGCGTAAACGACGACGAGCTTCCGGGCCTCCTGGAGCTGGCCCGCAAAAACCCCCTGGACCTGCGGTTCATCGAGTTCATGCCCATCGGCCACAGCGGGGGCTGGAGCCCGGAGCGCATCTGGACCGCGGACCAGATACTCGATGCGGCCCGGAACCTGGCCGACCTGGAACCGGTCCAGGAGCCGACCGAGGCCCGCGGCCCGGCCAGGATGTTCCGCATCCGCGGCGGCGCGGGCCGGATCGGGCTCATCTCGCCGCTCAGCAACCACTTCTGCGCGACCTGCAACAGACTGCGCATCACCGCCTCCGGAGGCCTGCGCACCTGCCTGTTCTCGGATCGGGAATACCGCCTGAGGCCAGCGCTCAGACACCCAAAACTGGGCATCGAAAAGGTGCGCAGGATCATCGAGCTGGCCAGCAAGAACAAGCCCATGGGCTTCATGCTGCTCAGAGAAAAGATCGGGAGCGGCGCCGTATGCCACACCAACATGTCGTCCATCGGGGGATAAAGGACGCCTTAAGGGCCGTGGCCGCCAGCGAGGCCGCGGCCGCCAGCGAGGCCGCGGCCGCCAGGTTCCTCCATGAACGCTGCTGGAAGGACGGCGCGCTCTTCTGCCCCCGGTGCTCGGCCGACAAGATATACACCCTGGGCAGCGGACGCTACCGCTGCTCGGCCTGCCGCTACACCTTCCGCGACTTCACCGGCCGCTGGATCAACAACGGCGGGCTGTCCTGCCAGAACTGGCTCCGGCTGCTCGACCTGTTCGTGGAGGAGACCACCGCCCATCAGATGTCCATCGATCTCAACCTGTCCTACAATGCCATCTACAAGGCCCTGACCGCGACACGCTTCGCGATCATGGCCCAGGCCCTGGACTTCAGACAGCTCCTGGGCGCCGAGACCGGCCTGGGCGACTACCTCAAGGGCAAAAAGCTCACCGGCCAACGATCGCGAAAGACCCGCAGGATCATCCCGGTGTTCGGGATCATCGAAAAGGCCGGCTGGGTGTTCATCGACCTGGTGCCCGACATCCTGGCCGAGACCGTGCTCCACTTCAACGCCAACTTCCAGCTCAGGGTCATACGCACCGGGAACATCCTCTACACCGACCGCTACAAGACTTACGACGCCCTCATCCTGTGCTGCGACGCCAGCCTGCCCCTGCAGTACATCAGGAACTACGAACGCGACGCCTACGTGGACTCGGTGGGCCAGGCCTTCTGGACCTTCGCCAGGAGCCGCCTCAAGCGCTACAAGGGGGTGTCCGCCTACCGCTTCCCCCTGTATCTCAAGGAGCTCGAGTTCCGCTACAACCACCGCAAACAGGACCTGTTCCCCATCCTGGCCGAGCACCTCTGCTCACTGGTGCCGGATAATAATCAAGTCGCCAGGCATCTCTCCTAACCCATCGCAGATAAAGGCCTTGCTTGTGTCTAACCTGAAGCAAGTCCAAACTCATTGACCCAATCCATCAATCCGCCCATTATCCATCATAGATTGGAATCCTTTAACAAAGGGGTTGCGATTGGAGAAAGCCCGGTCAAGAAAAGCGACGGCAATGGACCTGCGTCTTGCGTCGCTCCCCTTCTCGGGCCTCGGTTTCGACCTTGGGCCCGTGGCGCGCTTCAGCGCGAGGACGGTCCTTGAACGCCTCACAGAGGCGGCCAAGGCCCGGCCTCTGTGCGACACGCGCTACGTTCCGCGCCTGGCCGGATTCGAGCTCTTGACGGCCCTGGGCCGCGAGATCAGGGGACGCTGACAAACACACTAAATCGGGAGGCACAATGACAGTCACGCGCAGAAACTTTCTCAAACTCTCAGCCACAGCCGCGGCAGCCGCCGCCTTCGGCGGGCTGGGACTGAGCCTCAAGCCCACAGTGGCCAAGGCTCAACTCCTCAAGCTGCGCTGGAGCAAGCAGACCACGAGCATCTGCTGCTACTGCGCGGTCGGATGCGGCCTGATCGTCAACACCGCGCTGGACGGCTCTGGCAGAGCCATCAACGTGGAAGGCGATCCCGACCACCCCATCAACGAAGGCGCCCTGTGCGCCAAGGGCGCCAGCCTCTGGCAGCTCTGCGAAAACGACAAGCGCATCACCAACGTCCTTTACCGCGCCCCGTACAGCGACCACTGGGAGACCAAGTCCTGGGAGTGGGCCATCGGCCAGATCGCCCGCCGGATCAAGGACACCCGGGACGCGACCTTTGAGACCAAGGACGCGGCCGGAAAAATGGTCAACCGTTGCGAGGGCATGGCCTCGGTCGGCTCCGCGGCCATGGACAACGAGGAATGCTGGCTCTACCAGACCTTCCTGCGCAGCCTGGGATTCACATACGTAGAGCACCAGGCGCGTATCTGACACAGCGCCACTGTTGCGGCTCTGGCAGAGTCGTTCGGACGCGGCGCAATGACCAATCACTGGATCGACCTCAAGAACAGTGATTGCATCTTCATAATGGGCAGCAACGCTGCCGAAAACCATCCCATTTCCTTCAAATGGGTGACCCAGGCCATGGACAACGGCGCGACCCTGATCCACATGGATCCGCGCTTCACCCGCACCTCGGCCAAGGCGGACATCTACGCCTCCCTGAGGTCGGGCTCGGACATCGCGGTGTTCGGCGGACTGATCAAGTACATCCTGGACAAGGACCTGTACTTCAAGGACTACCTGCTCAACTACACCAACGCGGCCTTCTTGGTCAGCCCGGACTACAAGTTCAACGACGGCGTGTTCTCCGGCCTGGACGCCAAGAACAGGAAGTACGACAAGAAGTCCTGGGCCTTCCAGATGGACAAGGACGGCGTGCCCATGCAGGACGAGTCCCTCAAGGACCCGAACTGCGTGTTCCAGCTGCTCAAGAAGCACTATGCGCGCTACACCCTGGACAAGGTCTCCGGGATCGCCGGCACCTCGCCCGCGGACCTGGAAAAGGTCTATGCGGCCTACTCGGCCACGGGCAAGCCGGACAAGTCGGGCACCTTCATGTACGCCATGGGCCAGACCCAGCACACCTACGGGGTGCAGAACATCCGGGCCATGACCATCATCCAGTTCCTGC
>JAFGBU010000027.1 GCA_016932995.1 Desulfovibrionaceae bacterium | reverse complement strand
TCAACACCGTGGTCACCAGGGGCGGCCGGTAGTCGGTGATCTTCTTGAACCCGGGAAGGTCCTTGGAGGCCCAGTGGTAGAGCCCGAAGAACACGAGCGCGGCCAACAGGAAGCCCGCCAGGAAGACAACGCCGACCATTCGAAGCATGTTCATGGGAGAAATCCTAAAAACCCCTTTTGACCGCCGCCATGTCCGGCCTCGGCGCAAGGCCCCAGGCCAGCCTCAGCCGTCCGTGCAGGTCCCGTATCTGCGCCTCGCTGGCGCCCAGCAGCCTGATCATCTCGGCCAAACGCCCCCCCTGCTTGCGGGCCAGGCAGGTCGGGGAATCGAAAAAGGTGATCCTTACGCCCAGAATCCAGAAGGGATAGATGCGGCAGTAATAGGGCCTGAACTCCTCGGGGACCAGGCATCCGTCCTGGCCCAGGAACCTGCAACGGCCCCCGGCGTCCACGGCCAGGCGGAAGTGCTCCTTGCCCAGGGGAAATATCTCGAGCAGGGCCGCGGACTCGCCCGGGAACAGCCTGCCCATGCCGTCCAAAAAGGCCCGGGTGTTGGCCTGGAGGGCGAACCCGCCGGCATTGGGCTGAAAGTCCTGGAGGCGCTCCTTTTCAAAGACCGAAAGCGGAAAGCAGAACTCGGCGTGGCCCGGGTCCAGATGGCAGCATGTCGGGCCCTGGGCCGCGCAACGCTTACAGATCATCGGATCGCTCAATATCCAAACCCGGGCCTCAGCGCCCCCCGGGCGCGGCCGACCTTGCGGAGAACCTCAGGCGGCCCTTGCCCAGCAGGTCGTGCAGATGGATCATGCCCGCCAGCCCGCCGTCCTCCCTGACCACGGGGAGCACGGTTATCTGATTGATCTCCATGAGGTCCAGGACCTGGGCCGCGGTCTCCCCGGAGCGCACGCAGCGCGGCGAGCGGGTCATGAACTCGGTGACCGGCCGGCCGGCGTCGAACGGCCCCCGGCAGACCAGCCTGCGCACGTCCCCGTCGCTGAGCACGCCGACGAGCCGGCCCGGGCCATCGACCACGGCCACCAGCCCCAGGCCGCCGCGGTTCAGGATGTCCAGGGCCGCGGCCAGGTCCGAGGAGTCCCGGGCCACGGGCAGGTCTTCGCTGTGCATCAGGGCCTCGACCAGCAACGACAGGCGCTGGCCCAGGGCCCCGCCCGGATGCATGCGCTGGAAGTCCCTCTTGTCGAAGCCGTTCATCTCCATGAGGCACACGGCCAGGGCGTCGCCCACGGCCAGGGCCGCGGTGGTGCTGGCCGTGGGCGCCAGGCCCATGGGACAGGCCTCCCTGGGCACCTCGGCCCTGATGGTGATGTCCGCGAGCTCGGCCAGGGTCGAGGACCCCCGGCCGGTCAGCGCGACAATGGCCGCGCCCATGGTGCGCAGGGCGGGCAACAGGGCGTTGAGCTCGTCGGTCTCCCCGCTGTTGGATATGGCCAGGACCACGTCCTCGGGACGGATCATGCCCAGGTCGCCGTGGGCCCCCTCGACCGGGTGCAGGAAAAACGAGGGCGTGCCCGTGCTGGACAGGGTGGCCGCGATCTTGCGCGCCACCAGCCCGGACTTGCCCACCCCGCAGGTGATCACCCGCCCCCGGCAGCCGGACATGCGCTCAAGGGCCCGCAGAAACCCCTCGCCGAGCTGGCCGCGCACGGCCTCGAGGCCCTGGACCTCGATGTCCAGGACCGTGCGGGCCAACTCCAGCCAGTCTCGATCTCCGACATTGCCGTTCATGGACCAAGGCCCCCTAACAACATTTTTCCAGGCCCGGGAGCACGGCCACGCCGTCCTCCAGGCACATCTTGCCCGCGCCGCAGGCCGGCCTGATCGGATACTCGCCGTTGAAGCAGGCCAGGCAATAGGCGTCCTTGACCGCGACCGAGGACAACAGGCCCTCCTCGGACAGGTAGTGCAGGCTGTCCAGGCCGATGAACCTGGCTATCTCCTCGTTGGTGTTGTTGGCCGCGATGAGCTCGCCCTTGGACGAAAAATCGATCCCGTAGTAGCAGGGAAAGCGGATGGCCGGACAGCTGACCCGCATGTGGATGTGGCGGGCCCCCAGCTCCCTGAGCTTCTTGACCCTGGTCCGGATGGTCGTGCCGCGCACGATGGAGTCCTCGACGATGATGATGCTCTTGCCCTTGACCATGCTCTTGACCGGGTTGAGCTTGACCCGGACCCCGAAGTCGCGCATGTCCTGCGAGGGCTGGATAAAGGTCCGCCCCACGTAGTGGTTGCGGACCATGGTCAGCTCCAGGGGCAGTCCGGAGACCTGGGAGTAGCCGAGCGCGGCGTAGTTGCCCGAGTCCGGGAAGGGCATGACGTAGTCCGCATCCACCCCGGCCTCCCGGGCCAGGGCCGCGCCCATGAGCTTTCGCTTCTCGTAGACCAGCTCGCCGAAGACGTAGGAATCGGGCCTGGCGAAGTAGATGAGCTCGAAGATGCAGTGGCTCGTCGGGGCCTTGTCGCAGATGCGGTGGCTGGTCAGCCTGCCGCCCTCGATGACCACCATCTCCCCGCAGTCCACCGGACGCATGTACTCGGCCTCTATGAGGTCAAAGGCGCAGGACTCCGAGGCCAGGACGTAGTTGTCCCCCAGGCGGCCGATGGACAGCGGCCTGAACCCGTTGGGGTCCTTGACCGCGATGAGCTTGTCATTGGCCAGGATGATGAACGAGTAGGCCCCCTTGATCCTGCGGCAGGCCTTGATGATCGCCTCCTCCAGGCTGTTCTTGCCCAGATTCTTGGCGATCAGGTGGACGAATATCTCGGTGTCCATGGTGGTCTGGAATATGGACCCCTGGGCCTCGAGCTCCTTTCTGAGCTTCAGGGTGTTGACCAGGTTGCCGTTGTGGCCCACGGCCAGGTGCATGTCGCCGAAACGGACCAGAAAGGGCTGGGCGTTGCGGATGAGCGAGGCGCCGGTGGTCGAGTAGCGGATGTGGCCCAGGGCGATGTCGCCCTTCAGCTCCCTGGCCAGGTGCCGCTCGTTGAACACCTCGGCCACCAGGCCCATGCCCTTGTGCTCGCGGATCTTCTGGCCGTCCCAGGTGACGATGCCCGCGCTCTCCTGGCCGCGGTGCTGGATGGCGTAGAGCCCGAAATAGGCCATCCGGGCCGCCTCGGGGTGCCCGTAGATGCCGAAAAGCCCGCAATACTCCCTCTTCATGGCCAGCAAAGCCTCCGTTCAGGGCCGCAACCCGGCAACTGTAACCCCATCGGGCCCGGGCCTCAATAGTCCTGGAGGCAGCGCACGCTCAAGCCGAAGGCGCGCCTCTCCTTGATGGCCAGGCCCATGGCCTTGGCCCCGGCCAGGGTCGTGGCGTAGGGTATCCCGTACAACAGGGCCGCCTGCCTGAGGGCCTTGGCGTCGTACTTGGTCTTCTTGCCCGAAGGGGTGTTGATGACCAGGTCGATCTCCCGGTTCTTGATCCGGTCCACGACATTGGGCCGGCCCTCGTTGACCTTGAGCACCACCTCGCAGGCCAGGCCCTCGGCGTTCAACAGCCCGGCCGTGCCGCCGGTGGCCAGAAGCCTGAACCCCAGGTCCCTGAACATCCGGGCCACAGGGCAGATCGTCTTCTTGTCCCGGTCGCTGACCGAGAAGAACACCACGCCCTTGTCCGGCAGCCGCTGGCCCGCGGCCAGCTGGGACTTCATGAAGGCCAGGCCGAAGGACTCGTCCAGGCCCATGACCTCGCCCGTGGAGCGCATCTCCGGGCCCAGGAGCAGGTCCACGTTCGGGAAGCGGTTGAACGGAAAGACCGACTCCTTGACCGCCACCAGTCCGGTCTTGCGCATCTCCCAGGGCCGCAGGTCCGCGACCTTGGCCCCGAGCATGACCCGGGTCGCCAGCTTGGCCAGAGGCACGCCCGTGGCCTTGCTGACAAAGGGCACGGTGCGCGAGGCCCTGGGGTTGACCTCCAGGATGTACACGGTCTTGTCCTTGACCGCGAACTGGATGTTCATCAGCCCGACCACGCCGAGCTCAACGGCCAGGGCCTTGGTCTGGCGCTCGATCTCCTGGACCAGGCCCTGGTCCAGGGAGTGCGGGGGCAGGACGCAGGCCGAGTCCCCGGAGTGGATCCCGGCCTCCTCGATGTGCTCCATTATCCCGGCCACGTAAGTCTCGCAGCCGTCGGACAGGGCGTCCACGTCCACCTCGATGGCCTGCTCCAAAAACTTGTCCACGAGTATCGGGCGCTCCGGCGCGGCCACGGCCGCCTCCCGGAAATAGGCCTCGAGCGCGGCCCGATCATAGACTATCTCCATGGCTCGGCCGCCCAGGACATAGGACGGCCTGAGCACCACGGGATAGCCGATGCGCTCGGCGATCTCCGCGGCCTGGTCCACGGACAGGGCCGTGCCGTTGACCGGCTGCCTGAGGCCGAGCTTGTTCAACAGGGCCTGGAACCTCTCCCGGTCCTCGGCCCGGTCGATGCTGTCCGGCGAGGTCCCGAGCAGGGGCGCGCCGGCCCGCATCAGGGGCACGGCCAGGTTCAGGGGCGTCTGGCCGCCGAACTGGACGATGATCCCCTCGGGCCTCTCGAAGTCCACGATGTTCAGCACGTCCTCCAGGGTCAGGGGCTCGAAGTACAGGCGGTCCGAGGTGTCGTAGTCCGTGCTCACGGTCTCGGGGTTGGAGTTGACCATGATCGAGCGCAGGCCCATCTCCTTGAGGGCGAACGACGAGTGGCAGCAGCAGTAGTCGAACTCGATGCCCTGGCCGATGCGGTTCGGGCCCCCGCCCAGGATCATGACCTGGCGGCCCTGGCCGGGCTCGGTCTCGCGGCCGGGCTCGTAGGTCGAGTAGTAATAGGGCGTGTAGGCCTCGAACTCCGCGGCGCAGGTGTCCACCAGATAATAGGCCGGCAAGACCCCGAGGCCCGCGCGCATGGAGCGGATCACGGCCTGGGGCTTTTTCCACAGCGCGGCGAGCTGGGCGTCCGAGTATCCCCAGGCCTTGGCCTTGACCAGGACGGGCCCAAGGGCCGCGTTCTCCGGGGCAAGGGACTCGGCCGCGCCAAAGGCCTTGAGCTCGGACTCGAAGTCCACCAGCTCCCTTATCTGGCCCAGAAACCAGGGGTCTATGGACGTGGCCGCGTGGATGTCCGCATCGCTCAGGCCCAGGCGCATGGCCTGGCGGATGAACGACAGCCGCCGCGAGTTGGGCCGACGCAAAAGGGGCATGACCTCCTCGACATCGCCCTGCGCGGGCTCGAACTTCGCGCCCAGGCCGGTAAGGCCGACCTCCAGGGAGCGCAGGCCCTTTTGCAGGGCCTGCTTGAAGGTCCGGCCGATGGCCATGGTCTCGCCCACGCTCTTCATGGACGTGGTCAGGTAGTCCTCGGCGCCCGGGAACTTCTCGAAGGTGAACCGGGGTATCTTGACCACGCAGTAGTCGATGGCCGGCTCGAACGAGGCCTTGGTCTCCCTGGTGATGTCGTTGGGCAGCTCGTCCAGGGTGTAGCCCACGGCCAGCTTGGCCGCGATCTTGGCGATGGGGAAGCCCGTGGCCTTGGAGGCCAGGGCCGAGGACCGGGACACGCGCGGGTTCATCTCGATGACCACCATGTCCCCGTTCTCGGGGTTCACGGCGAACTGGACGTTGGACCCGCCGGTCTCCACCCCGATCTCGCGCATGATGGCCAGGGAGGCGTCGCGCATGTTCTGGTACTCGGCGTCGCTCAGGGTCTGGGCCGGGGCCACGGTGACCGAGTCCCCGGTGTGCACGCCCATGGGGTCCAGGTTCTCGATGGAGCAGATGATCACGCAGTTGTCCTTGCGGTCGCGCATGACCTCGAGCTCGAACTCCTTCCAGCCGAGCACGGACTGCTCGAGCATGACCTCGGTCTTGAGGCTGGCGGCCAGGCCCTGGGCCGCGATCGCCTCCAGGTCCTCGACGTTGTAGGCCACCCCGCCGCCGGTCCCGGCCAGGGTGAAGGCCGGGCGCACGATGATCGGAAAATCCAGGCGCCTGCCCCACTCGCGGACCTGGTCCAGGTCCCTGGCAATGCCGCTCCGGGGGACCTTGAGGCCGATGCGCTCCATGGCCTTGCGGAACAGCTCCCGGCTCTCGGCCTTTTTAATCACCTCAAGCGAGGCGCCGATGAGCTCCACCCCGAAGCGATCCAGGACCCCGGCCTCGGCCACGGCCACGGCCGTGTTCAGCCCGGTCTGGCCGCCCAGGGTGGGGAGCAGGGCGCAGGGCCTCTCCCTCTCGATGATCTTGGCGACCACGTCCGGGTCCAGGGGCTCCAGGTAGGTCCGCTCGGCGAGCTCCGGATCGGTCATGATCGTGGCCGGATTGGAGTTGACCAGCAGGACCTCGTAGCCCTCCTCGCGCAGGGCCTTGAGGGCCTGGGTCCCGGAATAGTCGAACTCGCAGGCCTGGCCGATGACGATCGGCCCGGAGCCGATGAGCATGATCTTTTTTAAATCCGTACGCTTGGGCATATGACCGCCGAAATTGAAACCCCCGGCCGCAACCCGCGGCACCACAGATGTAAGCAATATGACACCGCCGGGCAAGGCCGGGACCACGCGGAAACGGATTGAATAGCCCATCTCCGGCCACGGGGCAAGCGCGGCCGCTTGGGGCCGCGCCGGGAAAAAACAAGCCCGGCGCGTTTTAGGCGCGCCGGGGTATTGACAAGACGGATATTGAAATCTATTTTCAACATCCGGAATATGAAAGACGACTGCCCGAAAAAGCTCTGCTCCTTCCCGACCGGAAGCCGGGTGCGCATCAGCGAGGTCTGCGCCGGGTCCTGCGCCCGTTGCCGCGTCTTCTCCCTGGGCCTGACCCCGGGCACGGCCGTGGAGGTCGTCCATTCCGGGTCCGGGCCGTGCAGGCTCAAGGTGCGCGGCTCGGACCTGATCATCGGCCAGGGCCTGGCGAGCAAGATAATGGCCTGCGCGGCCGAGGCCGCGGACCCCGAGGCCGAACGGGCCGAGACCGGCTGAGCCGGGCCGCCCTCCCCCCGAAGACCGAACCGGACAAAGGCCGCCTGGGCGGCCCGAAAGACCCGAGACAGGACCCGTGGAGCACAGGATCAAGCTGGGCATAAGCCGCTGCCTGCTCGGCGAGAAGGTGCGCTACGACGGCGGCCACAAGCTGGACCCCTTTTTGCGCGACGCCTTGGGCCGCTTCGTGCGCTGGGTCCCGGTCTGCCCGGAGGTCGAGTGCGGCCTGCCCGCGCCCAGGGAGCCCATGCGCCTGACCGGCGACCCGGACCGGCCCAGGCTCCTGACGGTCAAGACCGCCCGGGACCTGAGCGGCCGGATGACTGCCTGGGGCCGGGAGGTCCTTAACCGGCTGGCGGCCGAGGACCTGTGCGGGTACGTGTTCAAGTCCAAGTCCCCGAGCTGCGGCCTGTCCGGGGTCAAGGTCCACCCCGGGCCCGGCGGCCGGGCGCTCAAGAAGGGCGTCGGCCTGTGGGCCGCGATGTTCGGCAGGCGCTTCCCCCTGGTCCCGGTCGAGGAGGAGGTCCGGCTCCTTGACCCGGGCCGGCGCGAAAACTTCATCGAACGGGTCCTGGCCCTCAGACGCTGGCAAGAGTCAATGGAGGCGGGCCCGGCCGGAGTGGCGCGCTTTCACGCCGGGCACAGGCTGGTGATCATGGCCCACGGCCCAAGGGCCCTGCCCGTCCTGGACCGGCTGGCGGCCGAGGCCGAAGAGGACAGGGACGCGGCCCGGGAGTATCTCGTCCGGCTGAACCAGGCCCTCAAGCTCAAGGCCACGGTCAAGAAAAACGTCCAGGCGCTCACGCGCGCCGCGGGCCAGCTTGAAGGGCTCCTGAGCCCGGAGCAAAGGGCCGAGTTGCTTGCGGCCGTTAAGGCCTACGCCGGGTCCGCGACCCCTTTGAGCGTCCCGATCGGGCTGCTCGGCCGCTACGCGCGCAAGTACGGCCACATCCGGCTCTCGGCCCAGGCCTACCTGAGCCCGGACCCCCTGGAAGCGGGCCTGAGAGACCTCAGCCAGGCCCCAGGGGCCGCCTGACCGAGACCGGCCCGGGCATGATCGGCTGCCCGGGGCTCATGGTCGTTGCGAACTCGAAATTCGGGTCCAACCCCGGGCCCTGTTCCGGATTGCGGCCCGCGAGCAGGGCCTCGAGCCTGCGCCGGTTGCGGATCACGAAGTCAAAGGGGTAGCCGGCCGCGGCCCGGTCCAGGCGCGCCCTGGCCGAGGCCAAGTCGCCCCTGGCCGCGTCGGCGCAGGCCAGGTAATTGAGCCCGACCTCGGGCAGGGGGTAGCCCTCCTCCATGGCCCTGAGCGCGTGCTCCAGGCCCCTGGCCCACCGGCCCTCGCGGCAGCAGGCCCCGGCCAGGTCCATATGCGCGGCGGCCAGACCCGGGGTCAGGGCCAGGGCCGCCCCGCACTCCGCCGCCGAGTAGCGCCTGACCCTCTCAAAGGGCCGGGCCAGGACATGGTTGCGGATCTCCTCCCGGTCCTCTGGCCGGCCGGCAAAGACCTCGAATTCAGGAAAGTCGTGCTCGAAAAACACCTCCGGCCCCAGGCCGGACTCGGCCAACAGCTCGAACTCCCGGGTGCCGGGAAAGATCGAAAGGAGCGAGTAGGAGCAGTAGTTGGGCCCGGCCCGGCGCACGAACTCCAGGCTCTGGCCGAAGGTCTGGCGGGTCTCGCCCCGGTTCCCGGCCATCATGTAGTACCTGACCTCGACGCCGTATTTGGCGGCCAGCCCGGTGACCGCGAGGACCTGCTCCGGGGTGGTGCGCTTGTTGATGTTTTCGAGCACCTCCCGGGAGGCGGACTCGACCCCCAGGCTGATGCGCTGACACCCGGCCAGACGCATGGCCAAAAGCAGCTCCTCGTCGAGCATGTCCGCGCGGGTGTCGCAGCTCCAGAGGAAGTTGAGCCCGCGCCGGCCTATGCCCCGGCATATCTCCAGGGCCCGGCCCCGGGAGGCGGTGAAGGTGTCGTCCTTGATCGCCAGGGCGCGCAGCCCGTGGTCCCTGACCGCCTTTTCGATCATGTCCAGGACCGCGTCCACGGAATGGAACTTGAGCCTGCCGCCCCACATGACCTTGCTGGCGCAGAAGGTGCAGCGGCCAGGACAGCCGCGCGAGGTCACCAGGGCGTCCACGGGAAAATAGTCATGGACCGGGGCCAGGGAGTCCAGGTCCGCTATCCTGGGCCGGGCCGGGCCGACGCGGATTGCGCCGTTCTCCCGCCAGGCCGCCCCGGCCAGGCCGTCCAGGGGGCTCTTGGTCCGAATCCGGTCCACAAGCTCCAGGAAAGTGGCCTCGCCCTCGCCCAGGACCACGCTGTCCACGCCCGGCCAGCGGTCCAGGACCTCCCTGGCCAGGGGCGTGACGTGCGGCCCGCCGACAGTGACGTGGGCCCCGGGACGCAGGGCCTTGATCAGCCCGGTCAGGGCGGCCACGCCGCGGCGGTTCACGGTCAGGCAGGTCATGCCGAAGACCTCGGCCTCCAGGCCCGTGAGCGCCCTTTCCACGTCCCTCCAGGCGAAGTTCGAGAGGTTCAGGACCAGGACCCGGTGTCCGGCCCGCAGGGCCTGGGCGGCCACGGACAGGAGCCCGTAGGGCACGGACAGGAAATCGAGGTTGTCCATGGCCGCGGCCCCGTAGCCGCGGGGCGGCCCCTGGCCGTCCGGATCGGGCGGCTCCCCGGGGGCGGATATCTTCCACGGCGGGGCGTGGATGAGGGCGATTCGCAAGCTCCGACGTCCTCCGAAAAAAGGCCTGTTGCGCCCGATTCGGGCGCAACAGGCGCAATGCAATTATTTTGCCACCAGGCTTGCGGGTTCTTCGTTTTAGTTCGGTCAGCCTCCCGTCTTAAAGGCGCAATGCAATTATTTTGCCACCAGGCTTGCGGGGATCAGGACACCCTGGACCCGGCGGCCGGCCGGCCGCCGACCGTGAGCAGGTCCATGGCCTGGCCGCTATGCACGGCCAGGATCATGCCCTGGGATATCTCCTTGCGTATCTTGCGCGGCTTGAGGTTGGCGACCACGACCACCCGGCGGCCGGCCAGGTCCTCGGGCTCGAAAAACCCGGCCAGACCGGCCACCACCTGCCTGGGCCGCTCCTCGCCCAGGTCCACGTCCACGAGCAGGAGCTTGTCCGCGTCCGGATGCCTGCGCGCCGAGACCACGAGGCCCACGCGCAGGTCCAGCTTCTGGAAGTCCTCGAACTCGAGCCCCGCGGCCGGGGCCGCCTTCAGCGGCCTGGCCGGGGCCTTGCGCTCGCCCGCCAGGGTCTGGCCGCTGGCCGGGACCTCAGGCACCTCGATGCGCGGAAACAGGTTCGAGGACTCGGCCACGCCCGTGCCGGGCTCGAGCAGGCCCCAGACGTCGTGCTCCTTCAACAGGTCCACCTTCAGGGGGTCGAAGGAGATGCCCAGCTGGGCGAGCATCTCGCCGCAGGCCCCGGGCATCACCGGCCAGAGATGCACCGCGACCTTGCGCAGGTGCTCCAGGAGGATGTAGATGACCGTGCCCAGCCGGGCCCGCTTCTTGGCCTTGAACAGGGCCCAGGGCGCGCTGCTGTCGATGAACTTGTTCAGCCCCCGGACCAGGGTCCACAGGGACTCGAGGGCCCTGGAAAAGCGAAGCTCGGCGAACTCCTCCTGATAGACGCGCATGGCCTCCTGGCCGAGCTTCTTGATCTCGGCGTCGGCCAGGTCCTCGTCGCCCGGGACCGGGACCTGGCCCTTGAAGTACTTGTGGGTCATGGACAGGGTCCGGTTGAACAGGTTGCCCAGGTCATTGGCCAGGTCCGCGTTGAACCTGTTCACCAGGGCCTCCTCGGAAAAGCCCGAGTCCTGGCCCAGGGTCATGTCCCGGAGCAGAAAATACCTGAACGCGGCCAGGCCGTAGCGCTCGATAAGGGCCATGGGCTCGACCACGTTGCCCAGGGACTTGGACATCTTGGTGTCCTTGACCAGCCAGTAGCCGTGGACGTTCAGCCGCTGGTAGGGCTCGATGCCCGCGGCCCTGAGCATGGTCGGCCAGAACACGGCGTGGGGCTTTAGGATGTCCTTGGCCACCAAGTGGTTGGCGCTGGGCCAGAACTTCTTGAACTTCTCGCCCTTGGGATAGCCCAGGGCGCTGATGTAGTTGATCAGGGCGTCGAACCAGACGTAGCAGACAAAGTCCCGGTCAAAGGGCAGCTCGATGCCCCAGGTGAGCCTGGACTTGGGCCGCGATATGCACAGGTCCTCCAGGGCGCCGGACTCCAGCAGGCTCAGGACCTCGCGCCGGTACCCCTCGGGCCGGATGAACTCCGGGTTCCTGTTTATGTGCTCCAGCAGCCAGGCCTGGTACTTGGACATGCGGAAGAAGTAGTTCTTCTCGGAGATGTACTCGGGCTTGGTCAGGTGGTCCGGGCACAGGCCGCCGACCAGCTCCTTTTCCGTGTAGAAGCGCTCGCACCCGAAGCAATAGTGGCCGCCGTACTCCCCGAAGTAGATGTCCCCGTTGTCGTAGACCTTCTGGAGGATGGCCTGGACGCACTCGATGTGCTTGGGGTCCGTGGTCCTGATGAAGGCGCTGTGCTCGACCCCGAGGCGCGGGCAGAGGTCCCTGAAGAGCTTGCTGATATTGTCCACGTACTCCTGGGGCGACTGGCCGTTCTCCTCGGCGGCCTTGACTATCTTGTCCCCGTGCTCGTCGGTGCCGGTCAAAAAAAAGGTCTGGCGACCCATCAAGCGGTGGAAACGGTTCAAGGCGTCGGCCATGATGGTCGTGTAGGCGTGCCCCAGGTGCGGCTTGGCGTTGACGTAGTATATGGGCGTGGTGACGTAGAACGTTTCCAAGTGCTGAGCTCCTCGACGCGCAGTGGGGACGGCCGGGCGGACCTAGCCCTTCCTGGCCGACTTGGCCTTTCTGCGCCTCTTCCTCGGCTTGGGCCTGGTTTTGGAGGGGGGTTCGGCCCCGGCCGCCTCGGGGGCGGCCTCAAGGGCCGTGTCCAGGGCCTCGTCCCGGGCGGGCGGGGCCTCGACCTCGGGCCGATCCCTTTCCGGCGAGTCCTTGGCCGACGGGCCGGCCGACGGCTCGCCGATCAGACCCGGCCAGTCCTCAACCGGTATCTCCCTCTCCTCCCCGTCCTCGAGGAGCACGCTCAAGGTCTTGCGGAAGAAGTTGGAGCGCAGGACCTTGAGCGGGCCCATGGACGTCTGGTAGCGCTTGCCTATCTTGGGACACTTGCGGTTGAAGTCCTCGTAGCCGCCCTGCTCGAAGCTCAGACAGCACAACAGCCTGCCGCAGATGCCCGAAATCTTGGCCGGATTGAGGAACAGGTTCTGCTCCTTGGCCATCTTTATGGTCACCGGCACGAACCTGCGCATGAACCTGCGGCAGCAGCAGACCTGGCCGCAACTGCCCATGGCGCCGATCATCTGGGTCTCGTGCCGCACCCCGATCTGCCTGAGCTCGATGCGCGTCCTGTACTCCTTGACCAGGTCCTTGATCAGCTCCCTGAAGTCGATCCGGCCGGGCGCGGTGAAGTAGAAGACCATCTTGCCCCTGTCGAACAGGACCTCCACGTCCACCAACTTCATGGCCAGCTCGTGGTCCTCGACGCACCGGCGGCAGAACTCGAAGGCCCGGGCCGCGAGCTCGCGGTTCTCGTCCATGGTCTGCAGGTCGCCTTCATTGGCCAGCCGGTATATGGACTTGTGCTGGTCCTGGCCCCCTTCGTCCTGGGACGGGTCCTCGCGTATGAGCACCACCCGGCCCAGGCTCATGCCCTGCTCGGTCTTGACTATGACGCTCTGCCCCTTGCCGACCACGAACGGCCCGGAGGAGTACAGATATATCTGGCCGTAATCGTTGAACTTGACCCCGAGAAGCTGACTCATGCCTTGCGTACCGTATGAAAAAACCCTTGGCGGGCGTTTTTTGAGATTGAACGCACAATAAACCTTTTCAGGCCCGGCTTCAAACAGGATGGCGCCCGGGAAAGGGGCCCGCCGCGGCCGGCCGCAGGAAAGCGGCTATCTTGAACCGACCCCCAGGTCAAGGCCCAGGCTCTTGAGCTCCGAGAACAGCTTATCCGCTTCAATGGGCTTGACCAGGTAGGCCGTGGCCCCGCCCAGGAAAAAGGCGTCGTGGGTCTCGGAGTCGTCGTCCAGGACCGTGGTCACCACGACCTTGGCCTCTGACTCGGCCGGCACGCCGAGCTCGCGCTCGATGGCCCTGATCTCCCTCAGGGCCTGCTGGCCGTCCATCTCGGGCATCATCAGGTCCAGACAGACCAGGGAGTAGGGCCTGTTCGCCCGCAGGGCGTTCCTGAAGGCGAAGATGGCCTCGTCGCCGTTGACCGCGATGTCGCAGTCCGCAACAGGCTTCAGCATGTCGTGGATCATGCTCCTGGCGTAAAAATCGTCGTCAACTATGAGAACTTTCATCCCGGCCCCCAAAAAAAATGCTGAAAGCCAAATCCGGCGTCCACGCCGAACAACAAGGACAAGCTCTCATTTCCGGCCGATAAAATCAAGAAGCCGCAACGGCCCGTGGGCCAAGGGCCAAGGGCGAAAAAGCCTGAAAAAACGCCCTGCTCTCAACTTCCAGGCCCTGAAGCGCAGGGCGTGGTCAAAGAACCGCCCGGCCTAAAGGCGGCGCTCCCAATCCTGGCCGACCGCGAAGCAGTCGAGGTCCGGCGCCAGCTCCCGGCACCTGCCGAGCATGGCGTCGAGCTGGTCGTCGCTGCGGTCCTGATTGTGGTGGAAGAGACCCAGGCCGCCCACCCCGGCGGACCGGGCCAGGTCCAGGGCGTCCTCGAAACGGGAATGGCCCCAGCCCCTCTTGGCCTCGTACTCCGACCCGGTGTACTCCGCGTCGTGGAACAGCAGGTCCGCGTCCCGGGCAAAGGCCTGGTAGTCCCTGAACCCGCAGCCGCCGCTGTGGACGTGTGAAAGCTCGTTGTCCGTGAGAAAGACGAAGCTCTTGCCGTCCTCCTCGAAGCGGTAGCCCAGGCCCGGGTTGGTGTGGCTCAGGGCTATGGAGCTGACCTTGACCCCGCCGATGGCGATCGAATCCAGGCAGATGCCCCGGTAGTCGACCCTGGCCTGGACCTGCTCAAAGGGGACCGGGAAGTGCGGCGGCCGCATGGTCTCGGCCAAGAGCCGCTCCATGCTGCCCTGGGACAGCGGGCAGCTGTGGACCGCGATCCTGGCCTCGGGCCGGTACAGGGGCTTGAAAAAGGGAAAGCCGATGACATGGTCCCAGTGCGAGTGGGTGAACAGGACGCTGACCTCGAAGCGGCCCTCGCTGACCAGCCTGTTGCCCAGCCTCCTTATGCCCGTGCCCGCGTCGATGACGATGATCTCGTCGTCCTTGGTCCTGATCTCGACGCAGGTGGTGTCCCCGCCGTAGCGGAAGTAGTCCCTGCCGGAAACAGGTATCGAGCCCCTTGCGCCCCAACAGCGGATGATCATTCAGGCCTCCGGTGCGGATGGCGGCGAACCCCTTAGCGGGCCCTGAAGCGGAACCAACGGCCCATTGCTTAATTCCTGTCGGCCATAAAATCAAATTCCCGGCCCCCTGAGGCCGCGGAAACAACCGGCCCGGCGTCCTGGGCCTGCCAGGACACGGACAGCAGGCCCAGGTCCGCGGTGCTCAGAAGCGGGCAGCCCAGCCCGGCCAGGGCCTCGGCCGCCCGGGCCGAGGGAAAGCCGAAGGAATTCAGAAACCCGCAGCTGCACAGGGCCGCTCTCGGCCCGCACCTGCGGTACAGCTCCCTGCTCAACCCGGTCGCGCTGCCGTGGTGGGGCAGGACCAGGACGTCGGCCGAAAGGGGTCCTGGGCGCTTAAGAAACGCCCTGATCCCCTTTTGGCCCACGTCCGCGGGCAGAAGGGCCAGGCCCCGGCCCTGCCAGTCCAGGACCAGGACCAGGGAATTTTCGTTGCTCTCCGGAGACTCGAAGCCCGGGGCCGGATGCAGGACGCGCAGGACCGTGTTCCGGCCCAGGTCCAGACTGTCCCCGGCCCAAAGGGCCTCGGCCCGGAGGCCCGCGGCCCGCATGGCGGCCCGCAGGTCCTCGCCCAATCGCCCCTTGGGCAGGCTGTTGTTGTAAAAGAAGCGGCCGACCTTGAAACGCCCCAGTATCCAGACCAGGCCCTGGGCGTGGTCCCGGTCCGGGTGGGTCATGACCACGGCGTCCAGCACCGGCGGCCTGCCCCTGGCCAGATACGGTCCGACCACTGCCCCGCCCACGTCGAACGCCCCGCCCAGGCCGCCGCCGTCCACCAGACAGCGCCTGCCGCCCGGGGTCCGGACGACCAGGGCCTGGCCCTGGCCCACGTCAAGCACGTCCAGGCCGACGCGGTCCGCGCAGTCCCCAACCATGACCCAGGCCTGGGGCAGGACCATGAGCAGCAGGCCCAGGCAGACCAGGCCCCGGCCGCGCAGGCTCCGGCCGTATGCGGCCAGGCAGATCAAAAGCAGGCCGCAGCCCAGAATCTCCGGCCACAGGGGCCTAAGGAGCGCGACCACCGGCAACAGGCCCCGGGCGTCCAAAAGCTCCAGGAGCCAAAGCATGGCCTCGGCGATCGCCGAGGCGGCCTGAAGCAGCCAGGCCCCCAGGGCCAGGCCCGGGGCCAGGACCTGGGCGATCAGGCCCAGCAGGCCCAGAGGCAGGACCGCGAACCCGAGCACGGGCAGCCAGACCACGTTGAGCAGGATGTTGGGGCTCAGGGTCCCGAAGTAGGACACGGTCAAGGGCAAAAGGGCCAGGGTGGCGCAGAGGCTGATGACCAGTATCCGGGCCGCGCCGTGCGCAACGCGCCGCACACGGCCGGGTCCGGGCGCAAAAAACGGCCCGAACAGGGGCCTGAGCAGGGCTATCCCGGCCACGGCCAGGGCCGAGAGCTGGAGCCGCAGGTCGAACACGGCCAGGGGCGAGACCGCCAGGATCAGGACCAGGGCCATGAACAGCCCGTCCAAAAGGACCCGGTCGCGGTCCATCAAGAGCAGCGCGCCCCAGGACCCGAACATGCACGCGGCCCTGATCAGGCTGGGCGAGGGCTGGCCCAGCCAGGCGTAGCCGAGGACCAAGGGCGCGGCCAGGAGCACGGCCATCTTGGGCCGGGGAAGGCGCAGGTAGGCCTCGGGCCGGATCAGACCCACGAGATGGGCCAGGCCGAGCCCCAGGCAGGCCACAAAGCCCAGGTGCAGGCCGGACAAGGCCAGGCTGTGCGCCAGGCCCGCGGCCCGGGCCAGCTCCAGGGTCCGGTCCTCGAGCAGGAAGCGGTCCCCGGTGACCAGGGCCAGGACCATGGCCCCGCCCTGGGTCTGGGCCACGCCCCGCAAAGCGGCCCGCCTCAGGGCCCGGCGCAGGCTCGGGTCCGGGGCTTGGGGGCCGGGTCCGGGCAGCGGGCCGCCCTCCGCGCCCCGGGTGTAGACGCTGAAGAAAACGCCCCGGCGTCGCCAGTGCCCGGCCAGGTCCCAGGCCCCGGGGGTCCCGAAGCCGCGAATCGGCCTGACCCTGGCCTTGAGCCGCACCGTGCGGCCCTCCACCGGGCTGTGGTCCGGATACTGCCAGGTCCACTTGACCAGGCCCGGCAGCTCGCCGGCCGGGCCGTCAACGCGCCTGACCCCGGCGAGCAGGACCGTGATCCGCTGGCCGGGCCTGGACTCGACCTCGACCACCCGGCCCTCCAGGAGGACCTCGTCCCGGGCCAGGACCCAGCCCGGGACCGAGGCCGCGGGCTCCGGGGCCCGGGCCCGGACCCAGCCCGCGCCGATCAGGAAAAAAAGCGCCAGGATCAGGGGGCCGAACCGGCCGCGCCTGGCGGCCGAAGACATGGCCCAGACCAGGGCCAGGCCGCAGCAGGCGGCGAACGGATATTCGAGGCTCAAAAGACCGAGGACAAAGGCCAGGAAAAGGACCTGCCAGCCGAGCAGGCCGAACGAAGGATCAAACCTCTTGGCGGCCCCGTTGAGCACGGCGTTCACCTGCGGGGTTATGGCCTTTGCCGGGCCGGACGCAAAGCGCTTTGCGGACCAGGCCAAGGCCCGGGGATCAGCCCTTTTCCCTTGTTATCCGCGCGCCCACGGCCGAAAGCTTTTCCTCCAGGCGCTCGTAGCCCCGGTCCAGATGATAGATGCGCTGGACCTCGGTCACCCCGCGGGCCGCCAGCCCGGCCAGGACCAGGGAGGCGCTGGCGCGCAGGTCCGAGGCCATGACCGGCGCGGCCGCCAGGCCCTTGACCCCCCGGACCACGGCGGTCCTGTCCTTGAGCCTGATGTCCGCGCCCAGCCGGACCAGCTCCAGGACGTGCATGAACCGGTTCTCGAATATCTTCTCCTGGATGCTCCCCGCGCCCTCGGACAGGCACATGAGGACCATTATCTGGGCCTGCATGTCGGTCGGAAAGCCCGGATAGGGCTGGGTGGTCACGTCCACGCCCACAAGCCGGCCGTGGCGGCGGACGAGCACCGCGTCGTCGGACTCCTCGAGCCAGACGCCCATCTCCCTGAGCTTGAAGACCACGGCGTCCAGCTCGTGAAACGGGCAGTCCCTGAGCAACAGCTCGCCGTCGGTGACCGCGGCCGCGGCCATGTACGTGCCGGCCTCGATGCGGTCGGGCATGACCCGGTAGTCGCAGCCGCGCAGGGAGGACACGCCCTGGACCCTGATTATGCTCGTCCCCTGGCCGCTGATCCTGGCCCCGCAGGCGTTCAGGAACTCGGCCAGGTCCCGGACCTCGGGCTCCCGGGCCGCGTTCTCCAGGATGGTCTCGCCCTCGGCCAGGCTGGCGGCCATGAGCAGGTTCTCGGTGCCGCCCACGGTGGGGAAGTCAAAATTGATGTGCGCGCCCCTCAGGCGGTCGCACTCGCCCAGGATGTATCCGGAGTGCAGCTCGAACCTCGCGCCCATGCGCTCCAAGGCCTTGAGGTGCAGGTCCACGGGCCTGGCGCCTATGGCGCAGCCCCCGGGCAGGGCGACCTTGGCCCGGCAGAGGAGCGCCAGGAGCGGGCCCAGGCAGAGGACCGAGGCGCGCATGGTCTTGACCAGCTCGTAGGGGGCCTCGGACTTCAGGTCCCTGACCGCGACCCTGACCCGGTCCTGGGTGAACTCCGTGTCGCAGCCCAGAAGCTCCAAGAGCTTCAGGGTGGTGAAGATGTCCCTGAGCCTGGGCACGTTGGACAGATTCACCGGGCCATCGGTCAGCAGGCAGGCCATGAGTATGGGCAGGGCCGCGTTCTTCGACCCGCTGATCCTGATCTCGCCCCTGAGCGGGACCCCGCCCTCTATGAGCAGCTTGTCCATAACACCCGCTCCTCGCTTGGAACCTTTTCCCGCGGCCCGGCAACGCCGCGTGGTCCTGAAACGACTTGACCGCGGCCAGCGGCTCGGTTAAATGAATCTTCCTTCCACGGTGGGTGTAGCTCAGTTGGTAGAGCACCTGGTTGTGGCCCAGGTGGTCGTGGGTTCAAGTCCCATCACTCACCCCAAGAACCGCGGGGGAAACCCCCTTTACATATCCGGGCCGGCCCGCGGGCCGGCCCGCCTTATTCCGGCCGCGGCCGTCAGCGCTTCCTGAGCCTGCGCCTGTCGCCCACGCGCACGGTGAGCTTTTCCTTGTCCAGATGCTCCATGAGCGGGATGGCGTACTTGCGCGACAGCCCGGTCAGGTCCCTGAAATCGGACGGCTCCATGTCCTGGTTCCGGGCCAAAAAAGAGACCACCTTGTCCCTGATCTCGTCCATGGCCCTGACGCTGAAGTACATGCCTTCCTTGACCTTGACCAGCCGGCCCTGGTCCACGAGCAGGCCCAGGACCGCGGCCGCCTCCTTGGGCTCCAGACCCAAGGGGGCCAACACGTCCTTGAGGTTCGGGGGCGCGGTCCCGGCCGACTCGTAGGCCTCGAGGAGACTGCGCCTCAACCCGACCTGGTCCGAGGCCAGGGAGGCCTTGTGCCCGGGGAGCCTCAGCGCGTCCTGGTCCATGACCGCCTCCCCGGACTTGACCAGCCTCTCCAGGATGCGGTGGAAGAGCCTGGCCGCAAGGTCCCTGCCCCAGCCCGAGGCCAATTGGGCCCTGGGCAGACCGGCCTTCATGGGCTCTTTGGCGTGGAACGCGGTCAGATGCTCCAAGAGGCCCCGGGAGAGCTCGGCCGCGACCACGGCCGAGACGTACAGGCCCTGGTCGCGGTCGTACAGGATGGCCTCCTGGCGCGCGCACATGTCCTTGAGCAGGGCGTCCAGGTCCCGGACCTCCAGCTCGGTCATGGTCGACATCAGGGCCAGGTCCAGGCCCGCGGTCCCGGCCCGTTCGAGCTGCAGGGCCACGACCTCCCGGGGCCCGCCCCGGGCCAGGGTCCAGAGCCTTTCGGCCTGGGGCAAAAAGCGCTTGACCTTGCGGGCCAGGGGGCTGACCAGCCTGCCCCCGGCCACGGTGCGCAAAGGCGAAAAGGAGCGCAGCACCACCCGGTCGCCGTAGACCCCGGCCAGGGGCTCCTGAAAGCGGACCTGGCACACGGCGGTCTCGCCCGGGGCAAGGGCCTCGCGGTCCAAGAGAAAGACCCTGGCCATGACCTCGCGCGAGCCGTGGTGGAAGTGCAATTCCTTCCTGTGCTTGATGGACCTGGGCGAGGACTTGAGGCAGGTCAGCTCGACCTCCCAGGCCTGGGACGGGAACAGGGTCCCGGGCCGGGCAAGGACGTCCCCGCGCGCCAGGTCGGCGACCTCCAGGCCCTGGAGGTTGACCGCGGTCCTGCTGCCGGACTCGGCGCGCTCCACGGCCTGGCCGTGGGACTGGAGCGAGCGCACCCTGGCGGTCAGGGACCCGGGATAGACGCGGACCTCCTGGCCCACGGACAGGTCCCCGGAGATCATGGTCCCGGTGACCACGGTGCCGTAGCCCTTCATGACAAAGACCCGGTCCACGGGCAGCCGGAAGAGGTCGTTGCGGCGCTTGGGCCGGACCGCGGCCACGGCCTTGGCCAGCTCCTCCTTGAGCCGCTCCAGGCCCTGGCCGGTGTGCGCGGAGACCGGGATCACCGGCGCGTCGGCCAAAAACGTGGACCCGAGGTAGCCGGCGACGTCATCGGAGACCATGTCCAGCCAGTCCGGCTCGACCAGGTCCACCTTGGTCAGGGCGACCAGCCCGGTCTCGACGCCGAGCAGGGAGCAGACCTCGACGTGCTCCCTGGTCTGGGGCATGACGCCCTCGTCCGCGGAGACGACCAAAAGCACGAAATCAACGCCCGCGGCCCCGGCGACCATGTTCTTGACGAAGCGCTCGTGGCCGGGCACGTCCACCACGCCCAGCCGGCCCACCCCGGGCAGGTCGAGAAAGGCGAAGCCCAGCTCGATGGTTATGCCCCGCTTCTTCTCCTCGGCCAGCCGGTCGCAGTCTATGCCGGTCAGGGCCTTGATCAGACTGGTCTTGCCGTGGTCGATGTGCCCGGCCGTTCCCATCACTACATGCATGGCTGCTCCTGCCGGCCCGCGGGCCTAGCTCCTGAGAAAGGCCCGAAAGGCCAGAAGCGTGGCGTAGACGTCGACCTTGCTGGTCAGCTCGAAGGGGCTGTGCATGGACAGGACCGGCGGGCCCATGTCGATGACGTCCATGCCGTAGACGGCCAGGAACTTGGCCACCGTGCCCCCGCCCCCGGCGTCGACCTTGCCCAGCTCGGCCATCTGCCAGGGCACCTTGGCCTCGGCCAGGAGGCGGCGCAGTCCGGCCACGTACTCGGCCTGGGCCTCGCTGGTGCCGTACTTGCCGCGATGGCCCCCGAACTTGCACATCACCGGGCCGTTGCCCAGGTACGCGGCGTTGAGCTTCTCGTGCACGTCCTGGTAGTCCGGGTCCACGGCCGGGTGCACGTCCGCGGAAATGGCCTGGGAGGCGTTGAATATACTGGACAATTTGGCCCCGGCCCCCCAGGCCTCGGACAGGTCCTCCAGGCAGTACTCGAAGAACATGGACTTGGCCCCGGTGACCCCGTCCGACCCGGTCTCCTCCTTGTCGTAGAAGAGCAGGACCTGGGCGTGGGCCGGTCTCTTCTCCGCGAGCATGGCCGAAAGGGCGGTGAACACGCAGGCCCGGTCGTCCTGGCCGTAGCCGCCGATGAGCGCGGCGTCCAGGCCCACGCTGCGCGCCGGTCCGGCGGGCACCAGCTCCAGCTCCGCGCTGTACAGGTCCTCCTCGACCAGGCCGTAGTCCCGGTTGAGCAGCTCCAGGACCCCGCGCCTGACCAGGTTGTTGGCCTTGCCCTTTGCCGGGGCCGCGGCCGGAACATGGCCCAGGATCGCGTTCATCTTCTCGGCCTCAAAGGCCTCGCGGACCTTCTTCTCGACCTCCTTGTAGGCCAGATGGGGCAGGAGGTCGGCGATGGTCAGCACCGGGCCCTTGGGGTCCTCGCCCACGCAAACCGCGACCGCCCGGCCGTCCTTCTTGACCACCACCCCGTGCAGGGCCAGGGGCCTGGCCAGCCATTGGTACTTGCGTATCCCGCCGTAATAGTGGGTCTTGGCCAGGCCCAGGCCGACCTCCTCGTAAAGGGGGCGCTGCTTCAGGTCGATGCGCGGGGCGTCGGCGTGGGCCCCGATGAACCTGAAGCCCTGGTCCAGCCCGGCCCGGCCCTTGCGGGCCAGGAAGATGTTCTTGTCCCTGTTGACCCTCAGGCAGGCCGCATCCTTGAAGTCCTCGGAAAAGCCAGCGGCCAGGGCCTGCTCGCGCACCCAGGCCACGACCTGGCGCTCGGTCTTGCAAACGCTGATGAACTCCATGTACCCGGCGGCCAGCCGGTCCACGGCCCTGCGCCGGCTGTCCGAGGCGTAGGCCTGCCAGCAGTTGGTGGGCGTGAACTCTAACTGCGTCTTTTTCTTGGCCAAATCATGCACTCCTTTTATCGTCCAGGGCCGCCAGGGCGCTGCCCAGGGCCGCGGCCGCCAGTTTGAGCTCGCCCGGGCCCAGGGTGCGGGCGTCCAGGCACAGGGCGTCGTCCTCGACCCGGCAGACCAGGGGGGGATCGCCTTCAAGCAGAAATCGCCTCAGGTCCTCCAGAGAGACCCGGCCGGGCTCGACGCGCACCAGAACGGTCGGCAGGTCGCGCTCGGGAAAGGCCCCGCCCCCGACCCGGGACACGCCCTTGCGCGTGCCGACCTTGAGCCGGCCGCCGGTCTGCTCCACGACCAGCCTGGCCAGCCTGACCGCCCGGGAGCGGATCGCGGCCTCGCTCATGGCGATCATGCGCAGGGTCGGGACCTCGGCCATGGCCAGGTCCGGGTCCAGGTACAGCCTCAGGGTGGCCTCCAGGGCGGCCAGGGTCATCTTGTCTATGCGCACCGCCCGGTTGAGCGGGTTCTCCTTGATCCGGTCCAGATACTTCCCGGCCCCGACGATGATCCCGGCCTGGGGCCCGCCCAGGACCTTGTCCCCGGAAAAGGTGACCACGTCCGCGCCCTGGGCGACCACGTCCTGGACCCTGGGCTCCACGCCCAGGCCCAGGGCCTGGAAGTCCACGAGGTTGCCGCTGCCCAGGTCCTCGATGACCGGCAGGCCGTAGGTGTCGCCCAGGGCCCTGAGCTCCTTCAGGCCGACCTCCTTGGTGAAGCCGATCATCCGGAAGTTCGAGGCGTGCACGCGCATGAGCGCGGCGGTGTTCTGGCCTATGGCCGACTCGTAGTCCCTTAAGTGGGTCCGGTTGGTGGCCCCGACCTCGCGCAGCACGGCCCCGCTCTTGGCCATGACCTCGGGGATGCGGAAGGACCCGCCGATCTCCACCAGCTGGCCGCGGGAGACAATGACCTCCCTGCCCCGGGCCATGGTCTCCAGGACGATGAGCACCGCGGCCGCGTTGTTGTTGACCACCAGGGCCGACTCGGCCCCGGTCAGCCGGCGCAGGAGGTCCTCCACGTGGGAGTAGCGGCTGCCGCGCTCGCCGGTCTCAAGGTCGAACTCCAGGTTCGAGTACCGGGCGCAGGCCTCGGTCACCGCCCGGACCGCCGACTCGGCCAGGAGCGAGCGGCCCATGTTCGTGTGCACGACCACGCCGGTGGCGTTCAGGACCCTGCGGAAATGCGGACGGCAGCCCTCGCGGACCGATCTGCGCAGCCCGGGCAGCAGGGCCTTGAGGGACAGGTCCCCGGGGTCCGATATCTCGCCGCGCCGGACCCGCTCCCGGCACAGGTCCAGGAAGCGGTTGACCTCGGAGCGGACCAGGGCGCGCGGCTGGGACCCGAGCTCGGGGTCGGACCCGAGGGCGGCCAGGACCTGGTCCACTGACGGGAGGTGGCGCAAGAGTGAGGACACTTGAAGCTCCTGGGTCAACTGGTGGCCGCGCCTCGGGCCTGCTCGGGCCGGCGCAGGAAACGGGGATGAAGTTTATAGAACTCGGCCAGCAAATACAAGGAACCGCAGACAAGGACCGGACCGGATGACCCGGAGAGCATGTCCAGGGCCTGGGCCAGGTCCCGGGCGGGCCGGGCCCCGGGCCCGAGCATCCCGGCCAGAACCCCGGGCTCCATGGCCCGCTCGCAGGGCAGGCCGGGCACGATCAGCGGGCCGCGGGCAAGGCCCCGGACAACGGGCAGCATCCGGGCCAGGTCCTTGTCCCTGAGGCAGGCGAACACGACCCCGGCCGGAACCACGCCCGCCGCGTCCAGGGCCCTGGCGAGCGCGACCAGCCCGGGCTCGTTGTGCGCGGCGTCCAGTATCAGGGGCGGCTCAAGGTCCACCTTCTGGAACCTGCCCGGCAAAAAGGTCCCGGCCAGGGCCGGGCCGCAGGCCCCCTCCCTGACCGGCCAGCCGCGCATTCGGGCCAGCCGCAGCCAGCCGGCCAGGGCCAGGCGCGCGTTGTCCAGCTGGTGCGGCCCGGCCAGGCCGAGAGGCGCGGCCTCGAGCAGCGAGGCGGCGCGTTTTGAGTCCGCGGCCAGGGACAGCTCGGCCCCGACCTCGCGCGCCGCCTCCAGGAGCACGGACATGACCAAGGCGTCCTGCGGCCCGCTCAAAGCCTGCCTGCCCCGGGCCATGGCCCCGGCCTTGTCCCGGGCGATGTCCTCGATCCCCGGGCCGAGGACCTCCAAATGATCCAGGCCGATGGCCGTGAACAGGGTCAGGTCCGGGTCAAGGACCCGGACGGCGTCGAACCGGCCGCCGAGCCCGGCCTCCATGACCGCCACATCCACCCCGGCCCGGTCAAAGGCCAACACGGCCAGGCAGGTGATGAACTCGAAGTAGGTCAGGTCGATTTGGCCCGCGATGTCCTGGACCCGGCCGGCCAGATCGACCCACTCGGCCTCGGAGAGCATGGCCCCGTCCACCAGGACCCGCTCGCGCACGGAGATGAAGTGCGGGGAGCTGTACAGGCCGCAGCGCAGGCCGTGGCCGCGGGCCAGGGCGTCCAGAAAGGCCGAGGTCGAGCCCTTGCCGTTGGTCCCGACCACGTGGACCACGGCGAAGCGCGGGGCCCGGCCAAAGGCCCGGGCAAAGGCCCGCATGCGCCCCAGGCCCAGGTCCATGCGGAACTGGCCCAGGCGGTCCAGAAAGGCCAAGAGATCGGAAAACGCGGCAAAGCTCAATCAGGGCTCCCCGGCCGGGACCCCCCCCGGCCAGACCTCCCTTTGGCAGGAGCGCGGGCGTCAGTCAATGGACGGCGGGGGCCGCGCAGACGTAGACCTTGTTCTTGCCGGTGCGCTTGACCGAGTAGAGCAGCTCGTCGGCCCTGTTGACCATCTCGTCGATCGAGCCCAGCCTGTCCAGGCACAGGCCGATGCTCACCGTGACCCGGGCCAGGTCGTTGTCCGGCGTCCTTATCTCCAGGGCCTCGATCTCGGCCCGGAGTGCGTCAAAAACCGCAAAGGCCCTGTCCCGGTCCATGTACGCGGTCAGGACGCAGAACTCCTCGCCGCCCAGCCTGGCCACGATGTCCGACTCCCTGAAGCGCGCCTTGAGCAGGCCGGCCACCCGGGCGAGCACCTTGTCGCCCAGGTCGTGGCCGTAGGTGTCGTTTATCTGCTTGAAGTCGTCCAGATCGATCATGGCGATGCCGAGCTCGAAGCCCTGACGCCTGGACTCGGCGTGCGTCTTCCTGGCGGTCTCGAAGAAATACCTCCGGTTGTAGAGCCCGGTCAGGTAGTCCTTGATGGCCACGTCCCTGATCTTGTCGATGTACTCGAGCATCTCGATGTTCTGCTGCACCCGGCAGTAGAACTCCTCGCTGAGAAAGGGCTTGTTGATGAAGTCGTTGGCCCCGTTCTTGATGAACCGGGCCGAGAGGATGTTGTTGCCGTAGGCCGAGAGCCCGATGATCGCCAGGCGCTCCCGGGAATGTCTCTTCCTGACCTCCCGAATGAGGCTGAAGCCGTCCATCTCCGGCATGTTGTAGTCGGTGATGAGCATCTTCAGGTCCGGGTTGGCCTCGAGGACATCCAGGGCCTCCAAGCCGTTCTTGGCCTCCAGGATGTCGTACTTCTGGACCCGGAGCAGGTCGGCCACGTACTTGCGCGAGGTGGTCGAGTCGTCCACGACCAGAATCTTGATCCCGCTGTTTCCGTGTATCCTCTTGATGTTCGCGATGACCGCGTCCAGGCTGGCGGTGTTCTCCTTGAGCACGTAGTCGACCACGTTCTTGGACAGGATGCCCTCCCTGATGTCGTCGTCCAGGTTGGAGGTGAACACGACCACGGGTATGCCCTTGGCCACGGCGTAGTCCACGATCTCGCCGCTCGGCGCGTCCGGAAGGGTGAGGTCCAAAAGCGAGATGAAGAAGTCGTCCGGCCGCCGGTCCATGAGCCTGACCGCGTCGGCGTAGGTCTCGGCCCACTCCACGTTGACGTCCATCTCCTGGTAGATGCGCCTGAGGACCATGGAGGCGAAGAACTTGCTGTCCTCGACAAGGAGTATGGATTTCACGGCGTCCCATCCTGTCAGCGGTCTTTTTCAAACGGTGCGGCCGGGGACCTCCGGGGAGGCGCAAGACCCTGCCGCGGCCCAGGGCCTCAAAGAAGGCGGCATCTTTGGGACTTTTTTCTTTCTAAGTTTAAATGTTATTGAAAAAGAAACCAGAGGTAAAACACTTTCTGGCGGGCGCGGGGATTGTCGGGTTGAAGGGCCCTCAAGGCAACGAGCGTTTTTCTTGACCGGCGGGGCGGGCTTGATTAGTTAGGAGTCCACCTGCGCGCGGCATTAGCTCAGTAGGATAGAGCATCGGCCTTCTAAGCCGACGGTCGGGGGTTCGAATCCTCCATGCCGCGCCAATTTTCGAGAAGCCACCTTCAGGGATGAAGGTGGCTTCTCTACTTATGTGCTCTTGTTTACACTGGGTTTATATTAGAAAGGTACTCCTCAAGCTGTGGAGAAGACTTCTTTTGCTTTAGATCATCCCAATTTATACCCAGTCTTTCGGAAAGGACCTGTGGCTGAATGTAGTAGAAATTGGTGTCATGCGTTAATATGCCATCCCTACACAACGCCTCCAGTACTGCTTTCCCATCATTCTTTAAAATACGCCTATGTTCTATTTTTCCTTTGTATCTTGCCAAGCCACCCCTAGAATGCGATCTAAAAACGATAAGTATTCTTCTAAGTATATTGTACTTTTTTTGAATATCTGGGCGTAGGATTGACCTTTGTATTGTCTTTGCATGCTTTGATAAAGGATAGTCAAGTTTGTGACTAGAACATATAACTTCAACTAATGCGTCATTTGGAGAAATAATATCAACATGACCAAATACATCTTTTGCATCAACTGTAAGACTTGCTTGTGAAGGCATCCCATTCTTATGCAATTGGGGAAGACGAGATACAAAAATCTCTGGCGATCTAACCTCAACATTTTTTGCTGATATTAAGCATTCTCCATAAATATGTATTGTATTTATTCCAACCATGGCAATATCGCATGGTAATGCCATTCTAGTATTTATAAAATTTGGACCGAACTGGGCCGATTCATTTATCTCATCTGAAGAATTGAAAATAAAAGTTCGTTTTTGATAATCATTATCTAGATAAATTGAAAGTGTAAGCATACTTCCTTTTTTTATATTTTCATCATCCCACAAATCCCCTTCAACATCGATTGAAATAGACGATTTTATTCCAATAAAATCTGTACACGACTGCATAAGCATGTTGAAAAAATAAAAATCGACTTTTCTATCAGAAGAAAGAGCATCGACAATGTATAACAAATGATATGTCGGCTTAATACGCATGGAATATGTGAAAGCTAATTCCCGGTACTCATCTATTTCGCTAAGAGCGCATCTTGCCAAAGAGATTGCTTCAAAAACAGGATTCCGTAATTTTTTTTCTTGTAAAAAAGGATGCTCGGAGCATAATATTTTGATTTTATTTTCATATGCTTGATTGATACCTGGATCGTTAATTAACTTACGCTTTAAATTAGAACCAAGTGTCAACGCGAGAATACGCGCACACTGCTCTTGCCGATTGTAGAGATTCTCTTTGAGATAATTGCCTTCCTGGCCCCCTACATTGTCCGCTATTTCGTTGATGGGATTTGGTTTGGCCTTTTCTTTTTGCTCGCGATCAAGAAGATAGTCACCGATGCTAATGAGAAGATTGACTTCCAAATTTTCCCCGTCTCCACTGTTTAACTCCTTGCGGAGACGGTGATAGTTCTTTTCCTCACATAACAATGTTGAGATTGCATTTAGAACAGGTGGATAGCCAAGGAATGCAATAAAAGCATCTTTATCTTTTTCATCAACTTTGAATGCGGCTCCAAGTTTTTCTAAAATATCATCCCTTACTTCTTTATAAATAGTTTCTTGAACTGACTTAAATTCAGCAACATGAATATCAATATATCTTTTTGCTTGATCTATATCAAAAGTATTGATCTTTAATAAGCCTACATTTGCATTCTGGTCTTTAAGATAGCACCAGGTATTAATGAGGGTTTCACTTCTTCCAAGTATAACGATGGAATTATATTGCGCGTCTTTGGTGCGCTTGACCACATCATCCAAAAAGGCTTCGAAAGCTTCTTCGGTTACTTTATTCCTGCCCTCATCAATCCCGTCGATGATGATACCGCATTCACCCTTAGCCAGCCCCATTAGGATGTCTGTCGTATTGTCAGGATAATGGTCAATCAGAATTCCGGAGAGGGTGCTATCGCCAACGGGCTTGTGCTTGGCCAAATCCAAAATCGGGATGTCCGTGTCCTTGGACAAGGCTTGGGCTGTGGCCGTCTTGCCGGAAGCCCCAACGGCGGAAATCAAGATGACGGCTGGTTTTTCTACAGGGAACTCAACCTTCGAGAATTTTGGCTCAACATAGGTCGGCTGCCGTTCTGTGGGCACAAAAAAGGAATCCGTATTTTTTCTAAGCATGACTTGCTGCTTCTGCGAAGATATAATAGATTTTAATCCGTAGTAATCCATGTCGTACCTTGTTAACTTTGAAGGTTTAGGCTGTTGGTGGAGTTCAATGATCCAACGTTATCTAAAACGAGAAATTTCCTCTCGACTGAATTAGTTAAAAGATTATATAACCGCATAAAACATGACAGTCAACTCTCTTCTTCGATGAAGCAAATGTCTTTATAAACCTTCTCAACCCTCCTCAAACGACCACTAGTTAACGAACCTGACCGCCAAAACAAATTTTTCGAAATCGCTTGACCAAAACTAGAGAAAAACCATTTGAGTTTAGACCCAAAAAACTTCATTTTTTAGGCAAGAAAGGTAACATCAGGTAATCGCGGGTAATCTCGGGATACGATACACCAAATGTCTTCTGCCGACGGTCGGGGGTTCGAATCCTCCATGCCGCGCCAATAGTTACACCACCCACATCCCCATCGTGGACAAGCTATGGATAAGCGGCTTGCAAAGGCCGCCTATCCGCCATCGTTCCTCGGCCAAATGCTGGACCTCCCTCTGTAGGGCCATGGCCCTCAATCCCACTTGGTGCACGGCCAGGTCCCGGGCCTCGTGGATCTGGTTGCAGAAGGTGCGCTCGGCCTCGATCTCGGCGGCCGGGTCCTCGCCCTTGGCCTGTTCGACCTCGGCGGCCTCGTCCACGGCCCGGGCGAAGCGGGGTCCGCTCTCCGCCAGGTCCTCGGGCGTGACGGGCTTGACAACGTCGGCCTCGGTGACTATTTTTTTTTACCGCCGCGGTGCATCTCCCTTGGCGATTGGAGCCTGCCGGATCTCTGCACCTCGGCGGCCTTCTTTTTATCCAGATAGAGCACCCGTCGCGCGTCAATCTGCTGCCGCAACCACGCCGAAGCGTTCTCACGCCCGTAGACGCTTGCGATCTCGTTGACCTCAAGCCGCCCGTGCCGCACTGCCAGATGCACGGCCGCCAGGATCGGCCGGCCCTGCGCGTCAAAAGCACCGGTCGGCACCACGAAGCTGTTGGCCATGGTCGCGGAATCAAACACGGCCACCGGCTCGGCCAGCTCGTGGTAGGCGGCCCAGGCCTCGATCACGGCCAGGTCGCGCTCGCCCAGCTGCCGGCGCAGGATATGCCCGGTCTCGTGGATGACGGTGGTTACGTCCCCGGTCTCGAACAGGCGCAACATGGCCCGGCCGTCGTCCAGGAACTGGACCGCGCCCTTGGGTCCGGGCCCGGCCTGGTGGAAGGTGTGTCCAGGTTCGCGCAGCCCGATGTTGACACCGTCGGCGAAAAGGTCTATACAATTTCTGTGGTGTCGCCCAGCCCGATTGTACGGGGGATTTTTGAACCGGCCTTGCCGGTCAATGCCAGAGGCGACGCCCCAGAATCCCCGGCTCCGGCCGGGGTTTCTTTTGATGCCAACTCCCCGCGCCCTTGGGTCCGGGCCCGGCCTGGTGGAAGGTGTGTCCAGGTTCGCGCAGGCCGATGTTGACTCCATCGGCGAAGATGTCTAAGTTGTTTTTACGGATACCGCTCTTTGCTTTGTTGCCGGCAAGCTAGCCCGAACCCCGGGTAGCCCCGTGAGCGGTGTCCAAAGAAGCCTCGGCCGCAGCCGGGGCTTTTTGCTTTGCTGCGTCACGGAGTTTTTTCAGAGACAGGCCCGAGCCGAGCTCGTCCCCACGCACTTCAAGCACAGGGCCGGTCTGAAACAGAGTTTCGCCTTCACTCCCATTGACGCCTTCGAGCATTCGCCTTAGGGTAATTTTGCGGTGCCCGTTGAGCCAAGACCTCTGCCCCGGCGGCCGGACATCTTGGCGAGAATCAGCGGGCATCTCTTTTTCCACCTGGAGATCGTAGAGCTTACGGACTTCCTCGGCCTCAAAAAAACGCTCCCTCTGTAATTCTTCACCAGCATCGACACGGTATACACTGCGTCCCCATATCGCATGGGGGCGTAAAACCGCTGAACGCTGTCCACACCTTCCTGATCTTTCTTGTCTGCGACCGGTTCTTCCGGCACGGCCACGCGCATGAGTTCCCGCACGTTGCGGACGGCGGCGATGTGCGCATGACCGCCCAGGCCGATGAAGACCTCGGCGTAGGCGTCCGGTTCGAGGTCGTGCAGGGCCGCGCCGAAGACCCCGCGCAGCATGGGAACCGTGGCCTGAACGCCCGGGGTGCGCAATGAGAGACGCCGGGGGAGGATGTTCAGGTCGGCGAGGATGTCTTTGAGCTGATGGGCGATGGCCATGGTTTCTCCGGCTTTTGTTTTGGCGTTGCATATCTAGCCGAAACGAATGGCAATCTCAAGCCGGGCCGTCTGATCGGTCGCGTTGGTTTGCGGTCCGCAAAGGCCATGCCGCCAAATTCGCCGGCCCGGCAGGGACGGGCATGGCCTTTGCGGGATTTCAATCCCCTCTCTATCAGGGCGGGGGGAAGGCTTCCCCGCCCGCGCGGGGGTAGTCCCTAAACCTTCTCTTGCAGCGAATGAGGGAGGCGAATTGCAGAACTAGCCGGTCTTGAAGTGCTCCCGCCGACAAGGCGAACCAACCCTTTGCCTCGGCCCACGGCACGCTGGCATGCAATACGCCTTTAGCTTTGCGCTTTGTTCATGAATACAGATGACGCTTTTTTAAACGGGCTGTCGAGCACCCTGACGATTTCCTCCTGGAGGAACGGTTTGCTGATGAACGCGCTGATCAGGCCTTGGCCGATGGCTTGCTGCACCAAAACGTCGTCCTCGTAAAAATACCCGGAAACCATCACGATGCTGATGTGCGGATCAATAAGGCGGATCTGCCTGGCCAGCTCCAGGCCGTCTATATCCGGAAGTTTGGCGTCGATGAAGACAAGATGGAAGCGCTGCTTGCGCAGGGTCAGCAAAGCGTCGCGGGCACTGGTGGCTATGGCCGTACAAAAATTGTTCTTATTCAGTATATATTCAAGCGACCAGCATATGTCCACTTCATCGTCGACGATGAGGATCAATTCGCTGTTGTTATCGTTGCTTGTCGTCATGATGCATCAGATCGTCGGAAATGTGACTGTAAACGCGCTTCCTTTCTCGCCATTGCTCGCCACCTCGATGCTGCCGCAATGTTGCTTGATGATGGAATAGCAGATGGAAAGGCCCAAGCCCATACCCTTGCCAACCGGCCATGTCGTATAGAATGGATCGAATATCTTATCTATGTGCTCTTGGGGAATTCCGTGTCCCGTATCCGCGATGCGCACCCGTACCTCGTTGTTGACCATCTTCACCTCGGTCGTGATAATCCCACCCTCAGGCATGGCATGGATGGCGTTCAGGTACAGATTCAGGAAGGCCTGCTGCAATAGACCCTCGATGCCGCTGATCAGCACGGGATGATCGGGCATCTGGCGGATCAAATCCACCTTTTGAATTTTGGCCTCGTTGGTGATCAAGGCCAGGGTGGCCTCGATCAGCGGGATCAGGCTGATTTCCCGAAGGTCCATCTGCGCGGCCGGGCGGGCGAAGCAAAGCAGGTTCTCGATGATCACCGACGCCCGCTGGATTCCGGACTTGATCTTGTGCGCGCAGAGCTGCCTAAATTCGGCCGTCACGTTGTCTTCCTGGATGAACTGGGCCGCGGAAACACAAATGGCCAGGGGATTGCGGATCTCGTGGGCGATCCCCCCAGCCATCACACCCAGGGCGGCAAACTTCTGCAATTGGAGTAGCTGGGCTTCCTGTTTGTGGCGTTCGGTCAAATCCCGACCCATCGCCACCATGCCCGTGGTCTGCCCCTGGTGATCCCGCATCGGGGAACAGACCCAGGAGACCTGGATCGAGCCGCCCTCGCTGGTCATCAGGCTCCATTCCCCCATTTGCGTTTCCTTGCCCGCGCACAGGTTGGAGAAGACCGTGGTTATGTCCTCGTGGTGGCCGGCGACGCACAGATCAAAGAAGGTTCGCCCCTTGATTTGATAAAATTTGAACCCCGAGTGCCTCTCGGCGGCGGTGTTCCAGGTCAAAATGCTCCCATCCAGGTCCGTGGACACGACGATGTCGCTGGCGCTTTCCACGATACTCGCCAGGTGGCGCTCCACCCGGCGCACCTCCTCGCTTAGGCGGACTTTTTCCGTGACGTCGTCCATGAGCAGCATGGCCTTTTCCACGACTCCCCGCCAGGAAAAGGGGAGGATGCTGTAATAGTAGATGGTCAGGGGGACACCGGGGGCGCGGTAAGTCAACCGCTCTCCCTGGATGCCCTCGTTCTTCTCAAATACCTGGCTGATGCGCCAAATGATGTTCGCCTGGTCCAGGATAATGGACGGCAAGACCTCTGCGAGGCTGAAGCCGATGGTGTTGTCCAGGGAACAGCGCATCTTCTTCAGGAAGTTCCGGTTGGCCGAGACGATGCGCAAATCATGGTCAATGAGCAACACGGAAGAGGGTATGGCTTCCAAAAGCATTTCGTAGAGCTTCTGGTAGCGATGCGCTGATTTCAACTGGGCGGATTTGTTCAGTTCCGGCTCGATCTCCATGCCTGGCTTTCCTTTGCTCCTTGGCCCCCGGGATAAACCTGCGACGGGGTCATTCACGGTTTTGCGGCGATTTGAGGCGGAGGTCCATGGCCACGAAATTATAGGCCGGCCAGGGACCGGTCAGTAACAGCTTGGCCGGCTCCGCCGCGCGGTATTCGTCGAACGCTCGCCGAAACGATTCGATTTCCCCGCGCCGCACCAAAAAATACATGGACAACAGCGGGGTGCGGGGAGAGGGCGGTTCGCTGAAGCATTTGACGAACCATCCGGCCAGGGCCTTGCGGCAGCGCTCGGCCGTTTGGCGGCACTCCTCCCGCCAACGCTTCTCCCGGCCATAATGATCCGCGCGCGCAAGTAGTCCAAGCCGGTACGCGGGCAGGCGCCGTCGCCGGCCGGGGAGGGAGGGGGCATGGCGGGCAGGGGCTGGCCCGCCGGCAGAATCCGCAGTCCGATCTCAGTGCAGCCCTCCAGCTCTTTGAGGAGAAGGCCGTGTTCCTCGGCATGTTCCATAACCATCCGGACGACCTGCGATTCGTCATCCGCCGCGCAGCCGTAGCGCATGGGGATGACGGCGCTTCGGCTGTGGAACAAGGCGACAACCCGCTCATAGGCGCGTAGCCGGGAGATGTCGGGTTGCATATTCTTCCTGGACAGCAACGAGGTGGCCGCGCTCAGGTCGCGATGCGACACCAAGCATACGGGTTGGCCGTCGACGCCCGTCCCGTGCGCGCCAAGGTCCGTCGCCGGCCGGGGCAGGATGCAGTACACTAGGCGGCTCACGACGCGGCCTCCTTTTCCAGGCACGGCGAGAAGCTGTACGGTGGCCAGGGCCCGGTGCATTCCAGAACGAGACCGCCGCCGGCCTGGAGGCCGCTTACGTCTTCCAGGCACGCCCTGAAGGCATCGGTGTTTTCCCGGGGCACCCAAAAGGCCCAGTTCATGATCATCTCCCGGTCTCCGCAGGCCTCCGGGCAAAGCACATCCCGCCGGCGAAAATCATTGGCATGCCCGCGCAGGCGCACCTCGGCCTGGAGGCAGGCCTCCCGCATTTTTTGGCTCGCTTCGTTTCCCAGGCCCTTGCGCAGGCGCTGTACCTGAAGATAACGCAGGCCCGTGGACGACGCGGCCAGATTGTGCTCCTCTTGGGCGAGCTTGTCGGCAAAAAGGGCCTCTTTCGCCCTGGCCCGATCCAGGAACGCCTTGACCGCCCATTCATCGCGGCCGGCGGCCCGGTCCAGAAACCGCGAGATGATCTCGTGGTGGGCTCGCAAAACCCGTTCCAGGCTTTCCCAACTGGAAAAAACGGTGTCCAGCCGGGCCGGAAGCACGCCGCAAGAGCACATGACCTTCTCCACCACCTCTTCGTGCCGCAAAGCCCGCCGCCACGTCCGGACGGGTTCCCGCAGCCCTGTTTCCCCATCCGTGCCGATCGCGTCCTCCAAGGAGACCTCGCTCAAGACCGCGGCGATATCCCGGTAGGAGCGAAGGGTCATGGGCCCCAGGCCATCGATCACCCTCCCCTCGAAGGAGGGTAAAAGACCCGAACGGGCCAGGCAGAAAAGATACAATCCCCTGGACATGCTAAGCCTCGCGCTCCGCCGCCAGGGCGGCTTCCAGATCGGCGGGCTCGATGAGCACGCAGGTCTCCTGGTCTGGAGACCGGCACAGGCCATCCACGGCCCGGCGCACGGCCCTGAGGGCGGCCTTGTTGCAGATGGAGGCGATCGCCGCGCCGCTTTGCCCCTCGGACTTGTCCGCCAGATCCTCCAGGTCGACCCCCTCGGCCAGGGGCTTGTCCCGCAGGTGGACCTGAAAGATTTCCAACCGGTCCTGTCTATCGGCGACGGGAATCTCCACGATCTCGTCGAACCGGCCGGGCCTAAGCACCGCGCCATCCAGGATGTCCAGCCTGTTGGTGGCCCCGAGCACCAGAACTCCCTTGAGCTCCTCGATACCGTCCAGCTCCGCGAGGAACTGGCTGAGGACTCGTTCGGGAACGTGGGAATCCGATCCGCCGGACCCTCGCGCGGGCAACAGCGCGTCGACCTCGTCCAGGAAGATGATGCAGGGGGCGGCCTGCTTAGCCTTGCGGAAGACCTCTCTGACCCCCCGTTCGGACTCGCCCACATACTTGGACATAAGCTCCGCGCCCTTCACGGAGATGAAATTCACCTGGCTTTCCGTGGCCAGGGCCTTGGCCAGCATGGTCTTGCCGCAACCGGGCGGCCCGGCCAGAAGAATCCCCTTGGGGGGCTTGATCCCCGCCTGCTTGAAGAGGCGGTCGTACTTGAGGGGCCACTCCACCGCCTCCCTGAGGCGGTCCTTGACCCGTCCAAGCCCGCCCACATCCCGCCAGCGGACATCCGGGACCTCCACGAACACCTCCCGGATCGCCGAGGCCTCCACCTCGCGCAGGGCGGCCAGGAAGTCATCCATGTACACTTCGAGCTTCCCCAAGAGATCATAAGGGATATGGGCCAGGGCCAGATCGATGTCCGGCATGAGGCGGCGCAGGCAGATCATGGCCGCTTCCCGGCACAAGGCCTCCAGGTCGGCCCCGACGAACCCGTGGGTGATATCGGCCAAGTGGGACAGGTCCACGTCCCCGGCCAGAGGCATGCCCCGGCTGTGGATCTCCAGGATTTTCTCGCGACCGTGCCGGTCGGGAATGGGGATGACGATTTCCCTGTCGAAACGGCCGGGGCGGCGCAAGGCCGGATCGAGCGCGTTGGGGATGTTGGTGGCGGCGATGACGATGACGTTTTGGCGCTTGGCCAGGCCGTCCATCAGGGCGAGCAGCTGCGCCACAACCCTTTTCTCCACATCGCCCACGGTCCGCTCTCGGCGTGGGGCGATGGAATCGATTTCGTCCAAAAAGACGATGCTCGGCCCCTTGCGACTGGCGTCCTCGAATATCTTGCGCAGGTGGGCCTCGGACTCGCCGTAGAACTTGTGCACCACCTCCGGCCCGCTCACGGAGAAGAAGTTGGCGTCCGTCTCATGGGCGAGGGTCCGGGCGATGAGCGTCTTGCCGCATCCCGGAGGCCCGTGGAGAAGGACGCCCTTGGGGGCGTCGATCCCCAAGCGTTCGAAGAGTTCCGGATAGCGCAAGGGCAGTTCGATCATCTCCCGGATGCGCTGGAGCTGGCCCTTGAGTCCTCCGATGTCCTCGTAGGACGCGGCCCGGGGGAACTCCTCGCCGCGCTTCTTGCCGATCACCAAAGCGGTGGTGGGGTTGATGAACACCGGACCTTTGGGGCTCAAGCTTTCCACCTTGAAATCGGCGAACCGGCTGCCGAAGAGGGTGGCCCGGATTCTGTCCCCCTCCAAAACGGGCAGGCCGTCCAGAAGGCTGCCGATGTATTTCAGGTCCCGGTCCGCCGGGATGAGGGTGACCGGCGTGAGCACCACCCGCTCGGCCGAGCGGCAGGCGATTTTCCGCACCTGCACGAATTCGTCGAGCCCGGCCCCGGTGTTGTCGCGGGTCAGCCCGTCCAGCTGCACCCTGGACTGGCCGCGCAATTCCTTGTAAGCGGGCATCACCTTACACACCGTCCTGCGTTTCCCGACGACTTCCACGCTGTCGCCGATGGTGAGCCCCAACCGCTCCTGGTCCTCCGGCCCCATGCGGGCGTAAGCCCTGCCGACATCCTTGGTCAGGGCTTCCGTCACCTTGAGCTTGAGCGACGCGCCTTCGAATTCCTGCATGCCGACTCCCGATCCCTTGTTCACTGGACGCACTTGATCTTGAGGATGCCGTTGTTGCAGGAGATGCCTATCTTCTCCCGGGGGTAGCTCCGGGGCAGAAGTATCTCCTTGCGATACTTCTTATCACCCTTGGCGGCGTCGATGGTCAGCAGATCATCCTTGACCTGGAGGCGCACGTCCTTGACGCCGATGCCGGGCATTTCGGCCACCACCAGGAGATGGTCCTTCTCCTCGAGGACATCGACCACCGGCTCCCGGATCTCCTGGACCTCGGCTTCTCCGGTTTCTGTGTCCCGCTGGAGGTTGCCGAAGGGCTCCACCTTGATGTCCCGGTCGCCCAGGCCCATCTTGACCGATATCCCGTAGACCCCCTTGAACCCCTTTTCCAGGCCCTTGCCCAGGATCTCATTGCTTCTTTTCAGCTCTTCCCCTTTTTCGGTCAGGTAGCCGACCTTCTCGATGAGTTCCCCGAGCCCCGTGAACAGGCTGCGGAAACCGCATGTTGCGCCCTCTTCCCCGGACGGCGTCTTTTTTTTCCTAGTCATCTCTTCCCCCCGGTTTCTGCAGACCGAACTATTTGAGCTTGGTGTGCATGGTTTTGTAATCTATGCGCAACAGCCTTGCCGCCTTGGCCTTGTTGCCGCCGGTGTATTCCATGGCCCGGCCCAGGATTTCCTTTTCAATGGAGTTCACCCCGTCGCGCACGATCTCCTTGAAGGAGTGGGCGTGCCAGGGCATCTTTTGCATTCTGGGAACGAAGGCCATGCCCGCGGCCACGACTCCCTTGATGTCCAACTGCTTTTCCGTGATCGTGTCCTCGGCCAGGAGCACTGCGCGGCGGATGACGGAACGCAATTGGCGCACGTTCCCCGGCCAGTCGTACGCGGTCAGGATTTCCAGGCACGATTCAGATATTCCCCCGATGTTCTTGTGCAGCTCCGCGTTGGTGAGCGCCAGGAAGCGGTTGCACAGGTAGGGGATGTCCTGCTTGCGCTCGCGCAAGGGGGGGATGGTCAGGCTGAATTCGTTTAAGCGGAAGAACAGATCGTCGCGCATCAAGGCCGCGTCCTTCTGGCTCAAGTCCTGGTTGGTGGCCGCCAGCAGCCGGACATCGACAAGCACGGCCTTGGTGGCCCCCAGACGGTAGACCGTCTTCTCCTGCAAGACGCGGAGCAGCTTGGCCTGGGAAGACAGCGGCAGGTTGGATATTTCGTCCAGGAAGAGCGTCCCCCCCCGGGCTATTTCGAACTTCCCGGGCTTGGCCCCGACCGCCCCGGTGAAGGCCCCCTTCTGATAGCCGAACATCTCGCTCTCGATGAGGGTCTCGGGGATGGCTCCGCAGTCCACCGGGACGAAGGGCCCCTTGGCGCGGCGGCTCAACTGGTGGATGGCGCGGGCCACCAGATCCTTGCCGGAACCGGTTTCGCCCTGGATCAGCACGTTGAAGTCGGAATTGGCCACCTGATTCACTTTTTCGATGATCTGGCTCACCGCCTCGCTGCAACCCATCCGGTCCCTGAGGGAGGCGTCCCCGGCGGCCTGGTCGGCCATGTCCAGAAGCCGCCGCCGGCGCACCCTCTCGTTCAGGGCGTGACGCACCAGGCGGACGACCATGGCGTGCTCGAACGGCTTGGACAGGTAATCGTAAGCCCCGCCCCTCATGGCCGCCACCGCCCCGGTGACGTGGGCGAAGGCGGTGATCATGATCACGGGCAGGTCCTGATCCAGCTCCTTGACCCGCTTGAGGAGCTCCATCCCGTCCATGCCGGGCATCTTGATGTCCACCAGGAGCAGATCGGGCTTTTTGAGCGCGATCATTTTCAGGGCCGCCTCCCCGTCATGGGCCGTCAGGCTGATGAACCCCTCGCGATCCATGAGGTGGGAAAGCATCAGGCAAATATCGGCCTCGTCGTCGACGATCAGCACCCGGCTGTTGCGTAATGTCATTTTACCTCCCCGAAACCGCCAAGGGGCCGATGCAGAGGGAACTCCACCCCTATATCCTTATCGAGCAGCGCTGCCAGGGAATGAAGCATCCCCAAAAAGAGTATGCCCGTTTCGCCCGGCCCGATGGTTTCATTGATCCGCCGGGCGATGTACTGGTCGCGGCGCTCAAGCAGCGCGGCGCTCCCGACGACGCTTTTCGATGAGTGCGGTTCTCCGGCTAAACGGGCGGGGCCCTCGGCTGCCAGGGATTGCCGGACCAATTGGTATTCCTGCACCAACAGGTCGGCCGATTCGGTCCCCATGAGCGCCGCGCCCTTGTGCATCAGGCGCAGCAGGAGTTGATGGTTTCTGCTCCCCGCCTGGGCCAGGTCCGTCACGATATCCGTCTCCCGGCCGCAGACCGGCAAGCCGTCCTGGTACAGGCGAACCTTGTCCCAGGCCAGGGGCAGGGCGCCCACGACCCGCTCGATTTCCCCCCACATTGCGTCTATGGCCTCGGATTTACGGGAATACCGCTTGCGGCCCAGCTTCTGGAGGGTCTTTTGCAACACCGTTTCGCCAAGGCCCCCCATGTCCGCCAGGGTATGGACGATAGGCAGATAAATCAGGGTCCTGGACGATGCTTTCGGGTTGTTTGCTGTGTTCATGGCCGTCAATCGACCCCGGGCCCTTCGCCTGTGCGGAGCAACCCGTATTGTGCCGAAGTGTTTTTCGTCAAAATATCGACCATATAATAACCATATATATTTATACATAACCCCAGCGAATGTTAATTTGTCAAGGGAATATACAAAAAATAAGGGGGGTTGTCCTACGCTGTTTAACCCGTGTTTTTAGCTGGTTGAGAAGCTTGTTGTGAGACGGACCTGGAGTGCTCGAAGCAGAGCGTCCTGCGCATGATCGAGCAGATCGAAAAGAGACACGAGGTGGGCATCGAGTCCTGGATCGAGGACGGCAAGCGCTGGTTCCGGGTCAAGCCGCTACGCACGCGGCCGAACGTCCCGCTCACCCCGGAGCGCGTCCAGCACCTGCTGCTTTGCCGGGACATGGTCCGGCACCTGATGCCCAAGAACATCCGGCGCGACGAGGAGAACACCATCGCCCAGTCCACGGTGCTTTTGCCGGACATGGAGCAGCGCTCCGAGGCCCTGGCCCCCTTCACCCGCGCTCGGGTGAAGGGGGCCATCGACTACACCCCGCGCCAGGAGGCCATCGAGGCGCTGTTCCTGGCCATCCGGGACCGCCGCCGAGAATGGGCGCAACAAGAACCCGTCGGAGGCGGCGGGACGGCGGCGATGGTCATGTGCACAACAGGAGTGTCCGGTTTATGGGGGCAACTCCAAGGGTTGGGATGCCCGGGTGGGTTGGCCAGGGCAGTGCTGAAAATGTTTGGCGAAGTTGCGCTGGGTCGAATCGCGCAACTCAGCTCGTTATTGCCAGGGGTCATGACTAGAACAGGGGAGCTTCCCTGAGGATTTTGAGGGGCGCCTGCTAGAGGTCCTCCCCCCTGTTGTTAAAGTAAAACTCACATTCTTTCAAATGCAGATAAAACGTAGCTTTATTATTGATTCCTAGCTGCATGGCTTGGATAGATATCTATGAATATGCGTTGGAAGAGAAACTATTTGGCCTTCACTATCCGTAACTCCGGTCAGGATTACCCGTATAACATGAGGCTATAGCCTCTTAAGCTCCTTGAAAAGTTGAACCACGTCCATCTCTAGAATGCATAGATCGCAAATAATTACGTCGATATTGTATTTTCCATGGCTTCCAAAGCGGCATAACCGTTATCCACAAATCCGGCGTTCCAGCATTCTCGCAACCTATGCATTCTTCGATTCAAAGAACTGAGCATCATCTGTTCGTCGTCGAGGAACAGAATTTTTTTCGCGATGCCTTGTTCAAAATATTTTTCATATCGATATCTTCTGGATTTCGACATGACGAATATGTTTTTGAATCGGTTCATCGGTCCATTACGCATTCCGCCGTTCACGGGAATAAACCGGTCAAGCGCCGCCCATGGCTTTACGCCGAACCGGACGAAGCCAGGGCCGCTTCCATCCGGGACAGCCGGTCCTCGATGTTGCCAAGGGACTCCATAAGCTCGGGGGAGTTGGTCCCGGACTTGAACGCCGGATTGTCCAGCCACCAGTCCAGCCCCATTTCCCGGGCCTTTTCCACCGAGCAGATGACCAGCCGCAACTGGATGGTCAGCAGCTCCACCTCCACCAGCTTAATCTTGATGTCCCCGGCGATGACTACCCCTTTGTCCAGCAGCCGCTCCAGGAGGTCCGCCAAATTCGTGCTCTGCATGGAACTCTGGATGCCGCCGCGCCTGTCGTTTCGTGTCATGGCTGCTCCTCTCCTGAAGGACCTTAGAAAAGCCGGCCGAGAGGGCCGAGGTCCAGGTTTAGATCGTCCTCTTCCAGGCCGAACTCCTTGCGGAGCCGGTCAATCTCTTGCCCCTGCCGCATCAGGGCCAGGCCGAGCCATTCCATCTCCTGTTCGCCGAGAGAGCCGGCCTCGATCCGCCGGATGGCCTGTTGCTCCAAGAGCTCATGCACGAGTTTCACCAGGGTCAGGACCAGTTGTCCCAGTCCGTTCTTGGCGTTCTCCCCACCGATATCCAGCCGGTTGCCCTGAAGCCCTCCCGATTGGACCCCCCCGTCGACCGGTCGTTTCCCCGTTGCAACGCCCTGGCGAAGTCGTCCAAGTCCCGCGAATCCATCCTCGCTTCCGACGGCGCCTTCATCGTCTCGCCCCTTTGTTTCGTCCTTTCGCATCGCTTTGTCCGGCCCGCCCCGCGCGGTCTCGATGGACGCGAGGACGAGCTGGACACCCAGATAGATCAGATCCACATCGGCCACGGAGATCGTCAACTCCCCAAAAACCACCGCGCCTTTGTTCAATATCCGGTCCAGGGCCTCGCACAGGCTGACGTGCTCATACTCGTCCGCCGACGCGTCCCTTGGCCTGGGCGTTGTCACTTGGACCTCCCCTGCGGCCGGTACAAGACCTGTCCCAGCTCGCTTAAGCGTTCCAGGCCCAGGGGTTCGCCGCAGCGGTACACCAGCGCTTGGTGCACGTCCGGAAAGGTTCGCCGGAATTGTTCCCCGACCGCCGATTCCCTTCGGTGCAGGGACGAGCACAAGGGGCACTCGCCCGGCAAGGTGGCTAAATTGACGAACAAGACCGGCACGCTCAAGCCAATCCGGGCGCAGGCGGCCAGCAGATCCCCGGTTTCCTGGAAGGCCATCTCGGTTGGGATGGCCACGGCGTAGACCGCTGCCCGGCGCGGGTTTTCCCACAGGGCGCGGAGTCTTTTCAGGTTTTTGGACATGTTGACCAAACGCCGGGAGAATTCCGGCAAACGCATGGACAGATCGTATTTCAAAAACAGGTCGAAGAAGGCCTGTAGCCAGTCCTCGATGACGCGCGGCAGCTCCAGGAACCGGACGAGGTGCCCGGTGGGCGAGGCGTCCAGGATGAGAATGCGCCGATCGTCCTCATTCAGGTAGTCCATGGCCGTGGTCAGAGCCATGATCTCGTCCAGGCCCGGGGGCGACACGTCCAGCATCCGCTCCACCACCTTGCGGTCGAAGGGCATGTCGAAGCCCTCGAACAGCTTGGCTAGAGCCCTTTGAATCTCTTGCCGGTAGACCTCTTTGAGGGAGTCGAAGGCCGCCGCGGCGTCGATTTCCATGGCCATGAGCCCCGGTAAGAGGCGGATCGCCTCCGGACCGACCGGCAGGCCCAAGCAGTCGGAGATGGAGTGCGCCGGGTCGGTGGAAAAGAGGAATATCTCTATGCCCGGCAAGTCGCGCGCCAGGCGCATCGCCGTGGCGCAGGCCAAGGTCGTCTTGCCCACCCCGCCCTTGCCCGCGAAAATAAGCAGCCTGGTTTCGGCCGAGGGACGCCTCGGTGCCGCCTCGACCTTGGGAGAAAGCGGCGGCGGCATTCCGGCGGCGGCCGTTTCGGGCGCATCGAGCCCGGTGATGTTCTCCCAAAAGGAGGCCAGACTCTCGCCGCGCACTTCCTCAGGCTGCAACAGCGCCCCGAAAAGGGAATAACCGGCCGACGCAAGGCCCGAATAACAGGTCTCAAGGGCCCGTTGCTGGCGACGCCGCGCATCGGCGCATACCGGACAGCCGTTGGCCGGATACAGCCGGTTGACCACGATGTCCCTGCTCCGGATTTTTTGCCGGTTCAGCTCGCTTAAAAGGGTCGCGGTTTCCCGGATGCTCAACTCCTCGGCCAGCATCACCGGCACGAAGCAGCAGCGCCGGTGATCGTGCAAGAGCCCCTTCACCCGCTTGACCGCGGCCTTCATATCCAGAAGGAAGATGTCGAGTTCGTCGTGCGTCGGCTTCTTCCGAAAGCGTTGGCGCATGAAGCGGTGTTTGGCCAGCAGGGCGTCCAGGGCGCCCAGCCAGGTCTGGATCACCTCGGGCATGCCCAGGAGCCTGAGCGTATGGCCGGTCGGCGCGGTGTCGATGACGATGGTCTCGTAGCTTCCGGACTCCACCCAGGCGGAGATCTCGATCAGGGCCAGGACCTCGTCCAGGCCGGGCAAGGAGAGATCCAAAAGTCTGTCGAGGTCCGCGTTGTCGAAAAAGGTTCCCTTGGCGGCGATCGCCAGGAGCTTGTCCCGGTGTTCGGCCTTGAACTCCTCCAGGCATTGTTGCGCGTCGAATTCCAGGACGCGCAGATTCGCGGGTGGGACGAGCTCGGCGATGCTGTCGGCCAGGGAATGGGCCGGGTCGGTGGAGACCAGAAGGAAGGCGCTTTCGGGAGAAGACCGCGCCAGCTTCAGGGCTGCGGCCGCGGCGCAGGTGGTCTTCCCCACGCCGCCCTTACCTCCGAAGAACAGGAGACGCGGCGCGGGAGCATGGAAAAACGAGGGCTCCTCCTTGGTCCCAGGCTGGATATCGGAACGAAGGATCATGTGTCTCCCGGGCGACGCTGGCCGCACAAACCCCGTGAACGAACGCCGAACTCATCTCCCCCCGTCATCGCCGCCTTCCGCCGGGGGGCTCGGATTCATGGATGCGGTCCAGGCGATCCAGAAGCTTTTTTTCCTCTGCGTCGAACTCGGCCTCGGTTATCCGGCCGGTTTCCAGCATCATGTACAGTTCGCTCAGCCGGGCGGTGATAGCTTCGCCCTCGTTCTCGAGTTCGCTCTGGGCCGCCTTGTGGATTTCACGGAAAATCCACAGGATGCTCCGGATGGGAAAAGCCAGGATATCGTCAACGATCAGCATGGAGCCACCGCTTGCCGGACCGGCTCATACCGCGAACTCCAATTCCACGAAATTATGCGCGGCCCACGGCCCGTTGTAATCAAAGGCGAAATTGTTGTCGAAAAGCTTGGCCGCTTCGAACACGCCGTCCTCGAATTTCACCTGGTCCCCGCTGGCGACGAGGCAGGCCAGATTCATGACCCTGTTTTCCTGGAGGCATTTGTTGCGTTTGATTTCCCGACAATACGGGGACAATATCTGCTCCACCAGCTCGGTGTGGATTTCCCGGTCCGCATTGAGAAGCCGCTCGAACAGGCGGCCGATTTCGATCTTGTCCTCTTGGGAGGGGTTGCGGCCGGGATCCAGGAGGCGGTCCCGGGCCAATTTCAGCTCCAGGTGGGTGTTTACGAAATATTCAAATATGTTAGCGGAATCCCAGGAGACCCGCAATCCCATCTCCACCATGCCGGCCACGCGCCGCAGTTGCTTGAGGAAGGCTTCCTGGTTGCGGGCGAGGATCCGCTGCACCGCCTTTTTGCTGTCGGCGATGATGCCGAAGGTCATGGGCAGCACCGCCTCCCCGGCCATCAGGCCCTTGAGGACTGCCTGCTGGGCCGCCAGGTGGCTCCGTTCCGGGCGGATGCGCTTGTTCTCAACGTCGCTGACAACCGCCGCCACCCTCCCGTTGGAGATGGCGTACACATTGCTTCCGTTGATCCCGGAAAAGCCGTAGGCGTAATCCGCATTGGCGGGCACCACGGCATACAGATATTTGCCGGTCTTTCCAGCGTCGGCTCGCTCGGACATAGCTCACCCGCAGTGTTGGAGTGTTGTGGATTGAAAACCTCGCCGCGCCATGGCCGGGTCCTGATCCCCGTCCCGATCTCTGCTTCATTCGCCGGGCAAATCCGGGGAGGCGGCCTGCCCCCTCGGCGGATGGGGCTTCATGGTCAGGCTGATCCCCTTGAGCTTGCCCTCCTGGGTCCTGATTTTGAGCATGGCGCCGCAGAGGCATTTGACCGGGCCTTCGAAATCGTCATAGGCCTCGTCCAGTTCCAGCCTGTGGCCGCAGGAAAGACAATTGATTCGCATTTCAGTCTCCTTCGCCGACCGTTCGGCTGAGGCCATGCCCACCTGGGCATGGCGCATCCCCGCCCGGGAGCGGCGGGGGCTTGGTGCCCATCCCCCGGCCTATAGCGCCCGGATCAACCGGCATCGCCGGAGGTGGGCGTTCCATAGCTCCGCCAAGAGGACGCGGCGCAGCTCATTGTTGGCCAGGACCACGTCATTAAGGCTCAGACGGCGCATTTCCGCCCGCCACGAGGTCAGCCCCGTGGACGCGGGGCACGCCCGGAAGCTCTTCAGGTTGCGCTTGCTCCGTAACTGCCTGAACGTTTTTCAAGGTGAGCATGAGCGACCTCCTTCCGTCCTCGGGTGATGTCCGCGAAATCCATCCATGATGACCACGTGGTGTACCATTACCGAAGACATTCCCGGACGCGACGCTAGTACCTGATCTTGAAGCCCCCGGCCTTCCGGTCCGGCCCGGACGAAACCTCGGTTTCGAGATGCCCATTCTCCAGCTTCTGCAGAATCTCGGCCTTTTCGGCCTCGATTTCCCCGATGCGCTCGTCGATGTCGGCAATCAACTGGGTTGCGGCCTCTTTCTCCCGGCTCCGCCGGGCCTTCTCCAGTTCGATGTGGCTGATGCGCATGAAGGCGTTGTGCGGCGTGCTCACCTTGCCGACCCTGCCGGCCAGGGTCCGGATGTCCCGCAAGCTTCTCCTGATGACGGCCATGCCCTCACCCCCTCGCCAGGCCCGAGCCCTGGCCGGCGAAACGCGGTTCCTGCTCCCGGGATTCGCAGACCGTCCCGATCACCTCCATCACCTTTTGCCCCATGAGCGATTCCCCGGCCCGGGTGACCTTGGCCGTATCCGTTTGCAGGATGTCCCGGCAGGCCCAGAGGAAAACCGGGTCCTCCCGCCGCGCCCGGGCGCGGCGGGAGGACAATATCTTGGCGATGGCTATGCAGGAGCGGATCGTGGGCCGATGGTTGTTGACCCCCACCCCGCGCAGTTCCCGGACCACGTCGACGATGGTCTCCGCATCCTCCCGGGCCAGGCCGGACTTGGACATGGCGATCTGGATCTCCGTCTCCCGGTCGAAATGGTCCAATCGGATGGTGATGAGGCGGTCCATGAGCGCGTCCTGGGTCTTGTGCACCCCCGCGTACTCCTCGGGATTGGAGGTGAAGATGGTCCTAAAGCGCGGATGGACCTCCAGGTATCCCTTCCCGAATCTGGCGTTCTTGGGAAGGTTGAGGATCTTTTCCTCCAGGATGCTCAGAAAGGCGTTGTTCGCCTCGGGCCTGGACCGGGTGAATTCGTCGTAAATCAGGACGTAACCGTCCCGGCAGGCGGTGGTGAGGCGGTTGTCCATCCAGGTGAGATTCATGGATTCCTCGGTCCTTAGGACGGAGTGGATATAATTGTCGATGAGCTTTTGCTTGTGATAGCCGGAGTGGCGGCCCACGAGGTCGGAACTGCCGAACTCGTCGTCGCCGTGAACGAGGGAGATCGGCCGGCCCAATTGCGCGGCCACGTGAAAGGCCAGGGTCGTTTTCCCGGTCCCCGCCGGCCCGGCAAAGTGGACCGGATATCCCACTTCCAGGTAAGCCAGGGCGCGTTGCGTCAGGTCCTGGACATACGGTGTCTCAACGAAGGTGGGGCTGGCTTCGGGAACAATGTTGTCTTCGTGGCACAGTGCGATCGTCTTGGACGTGGCGGCTCGTTTCCCTTTTTTGGCTATCATCGCGGGGCCTCCTGTGATCATTTGACAAACGATACAAGCTATTACTCAGTTCATGCCATGGACCAGAGAGGCCGTTGGAGCGCTTACCGCCCGCAAATTTGAGCTGAACCTGTCCTTCCGGACGGTCGGGCGCTGTCTTCACAAATGGGGCTTCGGCCCTCAAGGGCCCATGCGCCGCGCTTATGAGCGTAATCTTGCCCAAGTTCGGTACTGGCTCAGGGACAAATACCCGGCCATCCGCCAACGGGCCAGGGAAGAAGGAGCGAGAATCTCCTCTGGCGATGAACTGGGGCTGCTCTCGGATCATGCGGTGGGCCGAACTTGGGGCCCGAAGGGACAGCCCCCGGCGGTCAAGGCGACGGGCAAGAGATTCGGATGCGACATGATCTCGGCCGCCGCCAATCAGGGGAATTCGAATTTCAAGGTCCTTCTTGTCGTGGACCGGCATCCGGTCCATCAGTCCCGAAAAGTGGAGGCGTGGCTTGCGGACAGCAAGGACCGCATCCGGTTGTTCCTTCTCCCGGGATACAGTCCGGAGTTCAATCCTGACGAGTTGTTGAACCGGGACCTGAAAAGCAACCCGGTCGGCAGGCGCAGGGCCAACGACAAGACCGAATTGATCAAGAAGGTGAGGGGGTACTCGCGCAGTCGCCAACGCAAACCTGACTTGGTTGCACGGTTCTTTCAGGCCGGGCAAGTCCGCTACGCGGCCTGATGTGAAACAATTTGCCTTCGGTGTAACATGTGTCGCCGGCGCCGGAAGCGGGGCGAGGCAGGCAGCCCCGCTTCCGGCGCCGGTTTCGTTGATCCAATCGTCAGGCGCCATCGTCGCCACCCATACCGTCAGCGTCTCTTCTTTCCGGAAGAGCGGGGTTTGGGTCCCAACGGCGCCGGCGTTTCGGCCTCGGTTTGGAGTTTGGCTGCCCGCGGCTGCTCGGCCTTCTTCCTGGCCTTTCGCTCCTCTTCGGCCTTGATGTGGACCTCGGCGGTCCGCCGTTCGGCCGCGGCCAAGGCCTTTCGCTCCTCTTCGGCCTTGATGTGGGCCTCGGCGGCCCGCCGTTCGGCCGCGGCCAGGGCCTTTCGCTCCTCTTCGGCCTTGATGTGGGCCTCAGCGGCCCGCCGTTCGGCCGCGGCCAGGGCCTGAAGCTCCGCCTGGGATGGACCGAACCAGGCCCGATGCGCGCCCCGCAGATCCAGGGCGTATTCGTGCAATAAGGCGGCCGTCCTTTTCTTCAGATCGGCGACAAAGGACCGTCGCCCTCTTTGGGTTTCCCGGGCCATTCTCGCGTGAGACCGGCGAAACCCCGACTTCATGGCGGACACTGCCTTTTTCAGTTCGAACAAGTCCGACAGACGCTCTTCCTTGGACTTCTCGGCCATCTCGGTTCGACGGAAACGGACCCTCAGGGAGGCGACGTCTTGGCGCAAATCCCTCACGAAGCCCCCCCGCGCCCCCCGCAGGGTCACGATCTCACCACACAATCGGGTCATGTCTTCGGTTAAGCGACCCATGTGGGTTCTCCTTTCTTATTGCGGCGCGACACCGGAGGGGCCGGGGTTTCGGCCCCTCCGGATGAAACGCACATCCCTCTGTCCATTCCCAAAGCGGCCTAGGCCGGAGCCGCGGCGCTGGCCGTCAAGCCGATGGCCTCGGCGTACTTCAGGTAGGTCTCCACCGAGGCGATGACCACCCGGGCTTCGACG
>JAFGBU010000026.1 GCA_016932995.1 Desulfovibrionaceae bacterium | reverse complement strand
GCTGGCGACGATCTTGCCCCCGGTCTTCACCACGGCGCGCCACCGGGTCTTGCCTCGACGCAAGGTCTGCGTTGGCATCGATGACTCTCCTTATTCGGTTTTCAAAGAACCGAAGGCGTCCCGGGGCAACCCGCACGCCGCCAAGTAACTCAGAGTATTTCTTCACGGTGCGCACGTCCACCCCCAAGACCTTGGCCACCTCTTGGGGCGTCATGGGGTCGCCAAAGTCAGCCAAAAGTCTGTCACAAGCAGTCAAATCACGCATCACGCCGCCCTCTTTGAAAAATCAATATTCACCTGCTCGACCTGGCCGAGCAGGTGCTCGGCGTAGCAGGACGTCGTCCCCCGAGATAACAAAAGAAGCAGCACCCTGTGGATGTCACCCCGCTTGAATCGAGGGTCCGCGTATCGAGGGGCCCGGGCCCTGCGCCCGCGTTGGAATGTCCGCGCCAGCTCACGATACCAATCTGGATTACGCTCGGCCACGGCGCGGATGCGATGATCCGGGTGCATGGGCTCGGGCGCGGGGATCAGCTCCACGCACAGGCCTGACCAGTCCAGGTCGCGGAGCATCTGCTCCACGGCCGGCCGCAGGCGTTGCGGGCAGACGATCCTCATCACGCGCCCTCCATGGCCAGCAGCCCAGCCTCGCCCTGGATGATCTTATTGGCTGGGGTTTTCACTCCCCCTCCAGGTCCCGGCCAGCGCGCCTGGCCAACCGCCCGAGCAGCCACCACAGCATCAAAATTGCGCTTATCGCCCCCAGGACGATGAGACAGGCGAAAAGCTCATTGGCCATACATACCCCCTTGCCCGGTCTCGGCCAGGCTCTCGGGTCTGGGCCCGGGCACGTTGAACATGACTTCCATGGCCGCCGCGGCCAGGGCACAGGCCGGGATACGCTCAGGCATAGGCTCGCCGCGCTCGGCCGCGACCTCGCACCTATTGGCGTACCGGGCGTCGGTCTCGGCGAGCCCGAACCACATGCACCGCTCGGTGCAAGGCACGTCCCGGCCGGCGCGGGCCGAACGCAGCGGACAGACTCTCGTTGTCATAGCTCCCCCTAGTCCTGGTACGCCCCGCGCTCGCAGCGGCGGCCGCTTGAACTCACCAGCCTGGCCAGGCGGCCCGCTCGCTCGGCCTCGCGCTGGAGCAGATGCCGCAACCTGATCCGGGCCATGGCCAACTCGGCCATATAGCCCGATGGCAGGTATGCCTCGCCCATCAGGGCCTCGACATGGCCCAGGGCATCCTCAAGCCGCCTTTGGATGATCATGTCGCCACCTCCAAGCTCTCCAGAAAGGCCATGACCGCCTGGATGGCGTCGTAGCCCTCCCTGACGATGCGCCGCCGCTCGCGGGCCGTGATCCGCTCGTCCTCCAGGGCCGCCTCGAACTCGGCCATGAGCTCGCCGAACTCCTTGACCGCCCGGATGGCGCGGCGCTCCTGGCTTTTGAGCCCCTCGCCCGAAACCCGGGGCAGCTTGATGAACACCCCGCCCCTGACCCGGGCCAGGTAGTGCAGGGGCTCGTCCGAGCCGGTGATTTCCATGAACGGCAAAAGGTTCTCGACCGCGAACTTGTGGGTCTCGATGGCGTCGTTGAGCTGGCTCATCATGGTCGAGTAGGCCAGGCCCAGGCGCTCGGCGATGTCCCGGGCGGGCTTGCCGCTCGGGGCGCGGATGGCCAGGTCGTGCAGGACGTTGAGCAGGCTCATGGTAGCGCGCCTCCGTGGTTATCGTGGACCGGGTGAAAAATATGTGGTTTCAGGCATGGTTATAGCTCCAGGTCAGCGTGAACGATGGCCGAGGTGTTCGAGCCCGGGCAAAAAGCACTGCCTGGGCTTGGCCGGGCGTCCGGGCCTGGCCTTGCGCCGAAGGGCCCGGCCGCGCGAAACAGGAACCACGGGCCGGGCGCGCATTAGCCGGGCCCAGGGCACGCGAATGCCGGGCATCCGCGCGCGGGCGATCATTCCCGCTCCATGGCCAAGCCGACGCGGGGCTTGGGCCCGGGCTTGATGTCCAGGGGCTCGGGCAAAAGCCCGGCCGGGATGCCCATGGCTATGAGTTCGGCATGTCTGCGGGTGGGCATGGTCTCCTGGTTGCAGAGCTTGGCGATGGCCGCGCCGGACACGTCGATCCGGCGGCCGATCTCACGGAACGAGAGCCCGGCCCGGCCCAGGTAGAGGCGCAGGGATTCTTGCCGCGTGGGCTGAATTGAGTTAACGGGAGTAGGGAATTGCATAAGCCACCTCGGGTTGTTGGGTCATGTTGACTTGGGGTGTAATTCATTTTTTAACTTATTGTCAACAAAATTTATTTAAATGGTAAAATTTGTGTCTCATCCTGAATTTAAAAAACGTATCCGCACGGTTATCGAGACGCTCAAAATCAGCGACAAAGAATTCGCCGAGCAGGGCGGGATCACGCGGCAGACCCTCTCGGGTTACCTGAACACAGACAGGGAGCCTTCGCGGAGCACGTTAGCCAAGTGGATTCGCGCTTATGGCATCAACGCCAACTGGCTCCTTCTCGGCGAGGGACCCATGTTCCGGACCGAGAGCAAACCAGATCAGCCGACCGACCCCCTCGCCCAGCGCGTCGAGACCGTGGTGCGGGCGCTGCGCGAAGCCAACGCCGACGACGCCACGGTGCAGCGGGCCATCCTGGCCATCGTCACCAGCGAGGAGCCCCGGCGGCTCATGGAGAAGGCTGAGGACTACGGAAAGAGGAAGCCGTGAAAGAATCGCGGAGGCAAGCGAGACTGCCTGTGCACTCCCTGAGGGAGCATTCCTTGGACCTTTTGAAAAGGCTCACGCCGCGCCTGCCGGATGGGGCCTCGAGACGGTCGAAGGACCTGCTTCCCTCGCTGGAAGTCGATGCGCCGTGCGTCAGGGCGCCATCGCAATGGGCCGAAGGCTGGGCCTTTGCGGTCGGTTCCCAGTTCCAGGTTCCGCTCGACTGCACGCTGACCAGAAGGATGAAGAAGCAACGCCCGATCCTGGAATGGACGCAGGGGTCGCTGTTCAACTTTCAGATCGGGCACACGATCCACGGCTCCGACCCCCGCAAGCCCGTGGTCGTTCAAGTGCACGCAGCCATCCCGGCAGCTCCGGCCAGCGCGCAGACTGAGGAGCAATGGCCGTCCAGTGATCGCCCTCCGGACCAGATCATCGACGAACGCCTGACCCGGATCCGGGAAGAGGGACACGAGGGCGTCTTCAGACACATCGAGCGCCCCGCCCCCCAATGGGAGTTGCGCCGCCTGATCCCGCGCAATCCAGGGTTTGCCAGCCTTGCCGTTTATCTCCCCAATGACGGCCCGAAAATATGGAGGCATCACGCCACACTCGCCGTCTCCCAGGACGAATTTGTCCGAGTTCTCATCGTTGGACTGGAAGGAATCGGATAGCCGCCGAGGAAGGAGGGACGCCGAATGCCACTGGGAATCAGACGCGACGAACACGGCCAGGCGCCCAGCCGGCTCATCCGGGCGCGCCAGGTGGCGGATCGGAGCATCGACGAGCTCATCGGGCTGTGCAAGGGCGTGGCCGCCGACGGCCGCGTCTGCCAGGAGGAGGCCGAATACCTGTTCGACTGGCTCCGGGCGAACGACCACATCCGCGGCACCTGGCCGGCGGACATCATCCGCGTGCGGCTCGTCGAGTACCTGGAGGACGGCCGCCTGGATCAGGACGAGAAAGACGATCTGTTCGAGCTCATGAAGCAGGTGACCGGCAAGCCGGACCGGCTCGTGGGGGTGAATTTCGCCACGGCCCTGCCCTTCGACGCCCCGCTCCCGGACATCGAGATCGCGGGCCAACGCTTCTGCCTGACCGGCCGATTCGCCTTCGGGAACCGGGCCGACTGCGAGCATGAAATCCTTTCCTTGGACGGGGAGGTCGTGCAGCAGCCCGTGAAGTCCGGCTGCGTGGTGGTGGTGGGGCTTCTCGGCAGCCGCGACTGGGCGCATTCGACGCACGGCCGCAAGATCGAGGCGGCCGTGGGGATGCGCCGCAAGGGCTGCCCGGTCTGCATCGTGCCCGAGGACCACTGGACCCTGCACCTGGCCCGGGAGCTGGGCGTTGAGTGATGCGGAACGCCGCCGTTTTGAGGAGAAAATGATCATGGCAAAACCCAAGACCAAGAAAAACAAAAATTCCGCCAATCTGGGATTCGAAGCCCAGATGTGGCAGGCGGCGGACGCCCTGCGCGGCAGCATGGACGCGGCCGAGTACAAGCACGTGGTCTTGGGGCTCATCTTCCTCAAGTACATCTCCGACGCCTTCGAGGAGCAGCACGCCAAGCTCGAAGCCGAGAGAGCGCAGGGCGCGGACCCCGAAGACCAGGATGAGTACCGCGCACAGAACATCTTCTGGGTTCCCCCCGAGGCGCGCTGGTCGTATCTGAAGAGCGCGGCAAAACAGCCCACCATCGGCCGAATTGTTGACGACGCCATGGCCGGCATCGAGCGCGACAACCCCTCGCTCAAGGGTGTGTTGCCCAAGGACTACGCCAGGCCCGCCCTCGACAAGCAGCGCCTGGGCCAACTCATCGACCTCGTGAGCAACATCCGCATCGGCGACGCCGAGAGCCGCGCCAAGGATGTCCTCGGCCGGGTGTACGAGTATTTCCTCTCCCGATTCGCCAGCGCCGAGGGCAAGAAGGGCGGCGAGTTCTACACTCCGCGCTGTGTGGTCAAAATCCTGGTCGAGATGCTCGAACCCTACAAGGGGCGGGTGTACGACCCTTGTTGCGGCTCCTCGGGCATGTTCGTGCAATCTATTGATTTCATCAACGCCCATATAAATGCCCCGCCGGTCTTTCGGCCGGCGGGGCATGGGATTAATCCCAAAGGAAAAAATAATATGTTTGAAGGATTATGGACCATTTTGTTCAACGTGCAGGGGCGTCTCGCCTCCTTGACCGTGACCATCCATGGCGACACCCTGACCGGTGGCAACTCAGAATACTACTACATTGGGAAAGGGAACATCAATGGGGACCAAATGAACGGGGATCTCGTCGCCCGGCATTATGCCGGGTCCCCGGATCCGCTCTTCAACAATGCGCTGGAGATTCCCTTGCGGTTCACGGCAAAGGTGGAAGGCGACTCCATGCATGGAGTCGCCAAGACCGCTGGATGGGAAATTCCCCTTGAAGGAATAAAAAGGACATAGCAAAGACATCAAAAACCAAGAAGGCCCCGGTCACCCGGGGCCTTCTTCTGTCTCCCCTTCCCTCAATTTTCCGCTCCCTCTCGACACTCCACGCACCCGCGGCAGCGGGCCAGCCCTACCTATGCCGGGTTGTCGGCCGCGCGCTTGGCCGCAAAGGCCTCGAACGCGGTCACGTCGTCCCAAGACCCCGGCACCGTGACCAGGACCTCGACCGCGTCCACGCCCTCCTCGTGGACCTTGCAGTCCGCGTCCGCCCGGACCAGGCGATAGGCCGGGGCCTCAACCAAGACCGCGGGAAAGGCCCTGGGCGTCACGCCGGGATGCGCGGCCTCGAACGCGGCCCGGGCGGCCGCGTCGTTGTACCAGTCCAGCACCTCGTTGCCCTGGCCGTGCGCGGCCACGAAATCACGCGACCCCGCGTCGTTCTCGTTGTGCAGGATGACATAGCTCATTGCCTTCTCCTTATGCAGCTATCTGTGTCGGACCCTGAATCGACCCGGCCCCGCCGTTGCCGCCGATCTTGCCCTGGCCGACGCCTGTCCCGCCGGACCCGCCGTTGGACTGGATGGTGCCCGAGTTGGACAGGTCCCCGGCGTACAGGACCAGGATCGGCCCGCCGCCCGAGGCCCCGCCGGCGGTGCAGTCCGCGGAGACCCCGTCCCCGCCGTCCGCGCCGTTGGACTCGATTTTTCCGTTCGCGCCGATGGTCAGGTCCCCGCCCACGATCAGCACGATGAGTCCGCCCGTGCCGTCGTCGCCGGACTCGCCGTGGCCCTCCCCGGCCCCGCCGGGGTTGCCCGCGCCGCCGGAGTTGCCGCCGAAGTCGCCGCCTCCGCCGGGCCCGCCGTTGGGGTCGGCGTCGTCGCCGGTCGCGGTCCAGCCCCCGGACCCGCCTGGACCGCCGGAAAAGCAGCTCCCGTCAGCGCCGTGACCGCCGCGCACCGAGGGTCCGCCTCCGCCCGCTCCGCCGCCTCCGGACTGGCCGCTCGTCCCGGCCCCGCCGTTGCCGCCGCTGGAATTGACCACGCCCGACCCCTTGGCCGCCCCGGCCCTGGTGATGGCGTAGACCTTGCCGTTGCCCGAGACCTGGGGCTGGTTGTTCTCCGCGGCCACGGCGTCGGCCCCGGCCCCGGACAAAAGGTCAGTCTCCGCGTTGGACTCGGTTTCCCCGGACTTGAAACGCCGGAAAAGCAGGCCGGCCTCGGACACGCCCGCGGCCACGGGGTCGGCGTGGGCCCCGCGCGCGGTCATGGACAGTGTCCCGTTGATAGCGCAGTCGCCCCGGACATAGACGAGCAACCCCTTGCACCGGTTCTGCACGCTCAGGGTCTTGCCCTCGTCAATGGTCAGGGACTCGTAGTTCTTGACCACCATGTCCCCGTCCAAGGTCAAGGCGAGGCTCGTGTCGGCCGAGATAACAACCTCGCCGTCGGAGCCGTCGCCGAACCAGTTGCGCAGGCCCCTGGCCCGGACCACGCCGGGCGCGCGGCCCTTGGCGGTCGTGTCCACATCCCGGGCCGCTCTGCCTTTCAGGGTCCAGCCCTTTTGTTCAAATCAAAACCAAACGCCGTTGACTTATTTTCTAAAAAAGAGCTATTCTCATTTTGCCCCTTGTCGAGAATGCTCTGCGGACCGAGGCCGGACGGCTCGATCGGTTAAACATTATTCCAAGGAGGAGAACAGCCATGGCCAAAGGCAAAAAGACCCTGACCGGCTCCTTCGGCTGCCCGCTGGGCAACGACCTCAACACCTGGACCGCCGGGCCGCGCGGGCCCGCGCTCATGCAGGACGTCCACCTGCTGGAAAAGCTCGCCCACTTCGACCGCGAGCGCATCCCGGAGCGCGTGGTCCACGCCAAGGGCGCGGGCGCGTACGGCTATTTCGAGGTCACCGCCGACGTGACCAAGTACACCAAGGCCGCGTTCCTCTCCAAGGTCGGCAAGAGGACCGAGGTCTTTGCCCGCTTCTCCACCGTGGGCGGGTCAAAGGGCAGCGCCGACGCCGAGCGCGACCCGCGCGGCTTCGCCCTCAAGTTCTACACCGAGCAGGGCAACTACGACATGACCGGCAACAACACCCCGGTGTTCTTCATCCGCGACCCGCTCAAGTTCCCGGACTTCATCCACACCCAGAAGCGGAACCCGGCCACCAACCTCAAGGACCCGACCATGGCCTGGGACTTCTGGTCCCTCACCCCGGAATCCATCCACCAGGTGACCATCCTGTTCTCGGATCGCGGCACCCCGGCCGGCTTCCGGCACATGAACGGCTACTCCAGCCACACCTACAAGTGGTACAACGCCAAGGGCGACTACTACTGGGTGAAGTACCATTTCAAGACCGACCAGGGCATCAGGAACCTGACCGGGCCCGAGGCCGCCGAGATGTGCGGCAGGGACCCGGACCACGCCACCCGCGACCTGCACGAGGCCATCGCGCGCAAGGACTACCCCTCCTGGACCCTTGAGATGCAGATTCTAAGCCCCGAGCAGGCCGAGGATTTCGCCTGGGACATCTTCGACATCACCAAGGTCTGGCCGCACAAGGAGGCCCCGCCGATCACCATCGGCAAGCTCGTGCTCAACAGGAACCCGGAGAACTACTTCGCCGAGGTCGAACAGGCCGCGTTCAACCCCAGCAACCTGGTGCCCGGCATCGGCGTGTCCCCGGACAAGATGCTCCAGGGCCGGCTGTTCTCCTACCACGACACCCACCTGCACCGCCTGGGGCCGAACTACCATCTCATCCCGGTAAACCGGCCCAAGAAGGCGCCGGAGAACAGCTACCAGCGCGACGGGTCCATGCGCGTGGACGACAACGGCAAGGGCGGCCCCAACTACTGGCCCAACAGCTTCGGCGGCCCCGAGCCCGACGGCGTGTCGCTCGAGCCGGGCATCCCGCTGGAGGGCGAAGCCGCCCGCCACGTCTTCGGGCACAAGAACGACGACTACGTACAGGCCGGAAACCTCTATCGCCGGGTCATGAGCGATCAGGACCGGACCAATCTGGTCAGCAACATCGTCGGGAATATGGGCGAGGTGCCCAGGCCGATTCAGCTTCGACAGTGCGCGATCTTCTATCTTGCGGACAAGGACTACGGGGCCAGGGTCGCTTCGGGCCTCGGCCTCGACCTGGGCAAGGTCAAAAAGCTTGCCGCCATGACCCAGGAACAACGAGTGGCGGCCACGCCGCTGAAGTAGGTTGCCCTGGTTTGGGAACAAGGGCCTCTGCCTGGGTCAACGGGCAGGGGCCGTTGCGCTCGGCGCGAATCCAAGGCGCGTTGACAACCGGTCCTTGATCAATTATAATAACGGCCCGTCCCTGATCGGCAAAAGGCGGACCCGAAAACAGGAGGAAAAATGGCCATCGAACGCAAGCACCAGATGGGCGCGGGAGGCTACTGCGTGTGCCCCAAGTGCGGCCGCAGGGAGGTCCACCAGAGCAGTGTGCGCTGCATCGAGCAGAAGTGCCCGGCCTGCGGGTCGACCATGGTCCGCGAGGGCTCGGAGCACCACCAGAAGATCACGGCCAAAAAAGGCTAGCCCGCAAGGCCCCGCGACCCGGCCGCGTGCCGGGCCAAGGGACCGTGCGGACCGGCGACGCGACCCCGCGGCTTGTAAACAAAATCCGTAGGGGTTATGCGTATCCGTCATGCTCCACGAATTCCTGACCCAGCGCCTGGACTTCATACATTTCGCCCACGGCCTGGGCCTGTTCTTCATCGCCGCGTTCACCGGGAACATGTTCAGGCGCGGCAGGCAGCTGCACTGGCTGTGGCTGTGCCTGTCCTCCCTGTCCCTGGCCCTGTCCCTGGCCCTGGTCCTGGCCGGCAAGGCCTTCACCGGCATCCAGGACCTCCCGGCCCTGGCCGTGTCCCTGCACGCCCTGGCCCTGTTCTTCCTGGCCCTGTTCGGCTCACAGGGCCTGCCCTCGGGCAGGCCGCGCAGCTCGGGCTACGTGCTCTCGGGCATATTCCTGATCCTGCCCGCGGCCGCGGCCGTGTTCTACGGCGTGCCGGGCTTCGCCTTTTCCGAGCTCGCCGGGCTGGGCCTTGTCAGCGGCCTGCTCTGCCTGGCCGGGATATGGATGCTCGTGCGCCGAAAGGCGGACAGCCCGCCGCTGTCCGGTCCGTTCTATCCCCTGCTCGCCCTGTACGCCGCATCCGTGACCATCCTGCCCGGGACCTACGCCGCGATCCTGGTTTCGGGCCAGGGGCTCGCGGCCCTGGCCCCGTCCACGGCCTCGGAGGCCTTCGCGGTGCTCTCCGCGGCCCTGGCCATGGCCGTGGCCGTGGTCCTGGCCAGGACCACGGCCTTTGGGCAGGACGGCCCTGAGCGCCACCGCAAACAGAAGATATTCGCCTTTGCCTTGGGGCTTTCGGCCGTGGGGGTCTCGATATTTCTGGGCTTCACCTTCACCGATTCGCTCGGGGACAACGCCGAGAGATCGATCCGAAACGAGCTGTTCATGCGCGTGGCGGCCGTGGGCAACGCCCTGGACCCCGAGGAGGTGCGCATGCTCTCCGGCGAGCCGGGCGACACGGACAGCCCGTCCTACAAGCGGCTGCTCAGGCAGCTCAACAAGATCAGGCTGTCCAACAAGGACATCCGCTTCGTGTACCTGGTCGGCATGCGCCCGGCCGACAGAAACGTGGTCTTCATCCTGGACACCGAGCCCCCGACCTCGGAGGACTACGCCTGCCCCGGCCTGGTCTACGACGAGGCCCCGGAGGGCCTGAAGGCCATCTTCTCCTCGGGCAAGACGGACCTGGTCGGCCCGTACACCGACAGATGGGGCTTCTGGGTCTCGGGGTTCGCGCCGGTGCGCGACGAGTTCGGGGCCATCCTCGGGGTCGTGGGCATGGACATAAACGCCCACAGCCTCAAGGCCATCGTGGCCGCGAACCGGCTCATGGGCATCACCATAACCTTTCTTCTGGCCGTGATCGGCGCGGGCGTCGGGCTGTTGATCGAGCGCAACTCGGAGCTCAATCTGGCCATCTCCCAGCTCCGCCAGGAGGTCAACTGCCGCGTCAGGGCCGAGACCGACCTCAAGGAGGCCAGGGACACGGCCGAGGAGGCCAGCCGGGCCAAGGGTGATTTTCTGGCCAGCATGAGCCACGAGATACGCACGCCCATAAACACCATCGTCGGCATGACCGAGATCGCCATGCGCGAGGCCTCCAGCCCCGAGCAGCGGACCCACATGGAGGCGGTCAAGGTGGCTGCGGACCATCTCATGTCCCTGGTCTCGGACATCCTGGACCTGTCCAAGATCGAGGCCGGCAAGCTGGACCTGTCGTTCGAGAGCTTCGACCTGCCGGCCGCGATCGAGTCCGCCGGGCTCATCCTGAAGGCCCAGGCCAGGGCCAAGGGCCTGTCCCTTAGCATGGACATCGACCCGACCCTGCCCGAAAGGGCCGAGTCCGACCCCAGGCGGCTGCGCCAGGTGATCATCAACCTGCTCGGCAACGCGATCAAGTTCACCGAGTCCGGCGGGGTGTCGCTCAAGGCCTCCTCGCCCGGCCCGAACGAGTACCCGGACCTCGGGATGACCCCGGGCAAGGACGGGTTCCTCCTGCTCGTCTCCATCCAGGACACCGGCATCGGCATCCCCCCGGACAAGACGTAGGCCATCTTCGAGAGCTTCACCCAGGCCGCCCCGTGCCCGGACAAGCGCCAGGCCGGGACCGGCCTGGGGCTTGCGGTCAGCAGGCGGATCATCGAGCTCATGGGCGGCCGCATCTGGGCCGAAAGCCCGGCCCGGGGCGGCAGCCTGTTCAGGTTCCTGGTCCCGCTGAAACGGGCCGAACGCGCCCCCGGGCCCGGGCGGGCGGCCCCTGAAACCAGCGCGGCCGAGCGGCCGAAAAAGGCCTCTGGGGCCAAGCGCATCCTGGTGGTCGAGGACAACCCGGCCAACATCAAGGTCGCCCAGGCCCACATCAAGGCCATGGGCCACGAGAACGCGGTGGCCACGACCGGCAAACAGGCCCTTTCCATGCTCGCGGCCGAGCCGTTCGACCTGGTGCTCATGGACATCGGCCTGCCGGAGATGGACGGGTTCGAGGCCATCGAGGCCATCCGGGCCGGAAACAACGTCCTCGACCCCCGGGTGCCGATCATCGTGCTCTCGGCCCACGCCCTGACCTCGGTCAAGGAGAAGAGCCTGCGCGCCGGGGCCGACGGTTTTCTGACCAAGCCCATAGACTTCGAGTCCATGTCCGGCCTGCTCCAGACCCACCTGGACCGCGGCCGGCCGCCCGAGGGCCGGGCCCCGGCGCTCCTGGACCGGGAACAGGCCAGACAGCGGCTCGGGGTGGATGCCGAGGACTTCAAAGACATCTTCGAGACCTCGCTGGCCGAGCTGACCCAGGGCCTTTCGGAGCTCAACGCGGCCCTGCGGACCGGCGACCTGGCCGAGGCCGCGCGGCTCTGCCACCGGCTCAAGGGCGCGGCCGGAAACATGGGCGCGGACGCCTGCCAGGGCATCCTCTCGCACCTGGAGTCGGCCGCGGACCGCGGGGACCTGGAACCGGTCCAACGGCTGCATTCCGAGCTCGACAGGGAGTTCGCCCGCGTCCTTGCCCAGGTCCGCCCGGGCCAGGCCTAGCCGGCCCGGCCGCCGAAAAACGCCTTCAAAGACCCCTTGGTTGTAATTTCCTGTTGCCTCCCGCGGCTTCAAGGGTAATAAAGATTAGTAGATATACACCCGACGCGCGGCCGCGGACCGGGGATCGAATTCGAACCAAGGGAACAAGACATGGCTCAACGCTCGCAACACCTCCGCCCGGCCCTGAAGATAAGCCTGATCTACGCCGCGCTCGGGTTCGTCTGGATACTGGCCTCGGACTGGCTGGTCGAGGTCTTGCTCGACGGGCCCAAGGCCATAACCGCCCTGCAGATATGCAAGGGCACGGCCTTTGTCCTGGCCACCTCGGTCTTGATCTTCTACCTGGTGCGCAGGAGCCTGGCCAAGGTCTTTTCCACCCGACAGGCCCTGGAGCAGAGCGAGACCAAGTTCAGGGACCTGGTCAGCGACGTGCCCCTGGCCGTGATCGGCTACGGCAGGCAGCGCGGGGTGATCTACTGGAACAGGGCCTGCGAAAGGCTCTTCGGCCTGCCCGCGGCCCAGGCCCTGGGCAAAAGGCTGGAGGAGCTGATCGTCCCGCCCGGCAAAAGGGCCGAGTTCGCGGCCGAGGTCGAGGAGGCCCTGTCCGGGACAGGGACCCTGCCCTGCGCGGACATGGACCTTGAGACCAAGGACGGGACCCCCCTGTCCGTATACGCCAGCCACGTCGCGCACCTGAGGCCGGACGGCGAAAGGGAGATATACTGCCTGGCCATGGACATGACCGAGCGGCTGCGCTCGGAGCAGGCCTTGAGGCAGAGCGAGGCGCTGCTCAAGACGACCATCGAGGCCACAAACGACGGGATATGGGACTACAACCTCAAGACCGAGGAGTTCAAATACTCCCCCAAGCTCGCCGAGATGCTCGGCTACCGGGACGGCGAGATCGGAAATCTGGGCTGCTTCTGCGACCAAAACATCCACCCCGAGGACAAGGAGCGCTTCCAAAAGGCCTTCGACGACTACCTCCAGGGCCGGGCCGACGATTACAATATGGAGTTCAGGCTAAAGGCCAAGGACGGCGGTTGGAAGTGGATATACACCAGGGGCAAAATCGTGGAGCGGGCTCCGGACGGCTCGCCCCTGCGGGTGATCGGCGCGCACACGGACATCTCCCAGATCAAGGAGGTCCAGGAGAACCTCGTCCAGGCCAAGGAGAACGCCGAGGTCGCCTCCAAGGCCAAGAGCGAGTTTCTGGCCAACATCAGCCACGAGCTGCGCACCCCCTTGAACGGGGTCTTCGGCATGCTCCAGCTCCTGGGCACGACCGCCATGGACGAGGAGCAGAAATCCTTCATCAACACCGCCATGGCCTCGGGCAAGAGCCTGTTGTCCGTGATCAACGACATCCTGGACATATCCAAGATGGAGGCCGGGGTCATGGACATAAGAGACAAGGACTTCGACCTGCGCAAGACCCTGGGCCTGGTCTCCAACAGCTTCCTGATCCAGGCCACGGACAAGGGCCTGGACCTCATCCTGGACGTGGACCGGGCCATCCCTCATCTGATCCGGGGCGACGACGCCAGGCTGAGGCAGATACTCTTCAACCTGGTGGGCAACGCCATCAAGTTCACGGACCAGGGCTCGGTCCGGATCACGGCGAGCAGGCTTTCGCCGCTAGACGACAACAGGCACAGAATCCTGTTCAGCGTCAGCGACACGGGCATCGGCCTGTCCGACGAGGCCCAGAGGCGGATATTCAAGCCCTTCACCCAGGCCGACGGCTCCTACACGCGCAAGTACCAGGGCGCGGGCCTGGGCCTGGCCATAGTCAAAAAGCTTTTGGCGCTCATGAACGGCTCGCTGTCCACGGACAGCGAGCCGGGCAGGGGCACGACCATCCACTTCGCCCTTTCCTTCGGCAAGGCCGGCGCCGAGGCGCGTCCCGCGGTCCGTGAACTCCCGGCCGCCCAAAAGGCAAGCCCCCTGCGCATCCTGGTCGCCGAGGACGATCGGGTCAACCTGATAATGACCCGGCACATGCTCGACAAGCTCGGCCACGAATCGGTCTTTGCCAACAACGGCGAAAAGGCCCTGGAACTGTGAACAAGGAGGACTTCGACTGCGTGCTCATGGACATCCAGATGCCCGAAATGGACGGCGTGACCGCGGCAAGGGCCATCCGCACCTCCTCCAGGTTCTCGGGCAAGTCCAAAATCCCGATCATCGCCATCACGGCCTACGCCATGAAGGGCGACGAGGAGAAGTTCCTGGGCGCGGGCATGGACGCCTACCTGTCCAAGCCCTTTGACATGCGGGACCTGGACCTGGTCCTGCGCAGGGCGGTCCGGACGCCAAGCCCCTGGCCCCCGGGCCCTTGACGGGTCCTCAACCGGCGCCGGGGCAGGGCCGGTGAATTGACCGCCAGGGCCGATTGCCTTATGTTCCCCCGGGCGAAACTCCTTCTTCAGCCGGGACAAGGACATGACCAAGGACCAAAGACCAGCGGCCACGGCCGCGGCCCCATCCAACTTCATCAAGGACATAGTCCGGGCCGATGTCCGGGCCGGGGCCTACAACGGCCGGGTCCAGACCAGGTTCCCGCCCGAGCCCAACGGCTACCTGCACATCGGACACGCCAAGTCCATCTGCCTGAACTTCGGCCTGGCCGCGGAGTTCGGGGGCAGGTGCAACCTGCGCTTCGACGACACCAACCCGGTCAAGGAGGACGTGGAGTACGTCGAGTCCATCAAGCAGGACGTGCGCTGGCTGGGCTTCGACTGGGGGGACGGGCTGTTCTACGCCTCGGACTACTTCGAGCGGCTCTACGCCTACGCCTCAAGGCTCGTCGAGGCGGGCAAGGCCTATGTGGACGACCAGAGCGCCGATGAGATCCGCGAGAACCGGGGGACCCTGACCAGTCCGGGCAAGGACAGCCCGTGGCGCAACCGCCCGGTCGAGGAGAACCTGGACCTGTTCGGGCGCATGCGCGCCGGCGAGTTCGAGGACGGCTCAAGGGTGCTCCGGGCCAAGATAGACATGTCCCATCCGAACATGGTCCTGCGCGACCCGACCCTGTACCGCATCAAGCGCGTCCCGCACCACCGCACCGGCCAAAAGTGGCCCATCTATCCCATGTACGACTTCGCCCACTGCCTGTCCGACGCCATCGAGGCCGTGACCCACTCCATCTGCACCCTGGAGTTCGAGAACAACCGGGCCCTGTACGACTGGGTCCTGGACGAGCTGGGCATCGAGCCCAGGCCCAGGCAGTACGAGTTCGCCAGGCTGAATCTGACCCACACCGCGCTGTCCAAGCGCAAGCTCATCCGGCTGGTCCGGGAGGGCCGCGTCGCGGGCTGGGACGACCCGCGCATGCCGACCATATCCGGGCTCAGGCGCCGGGGCTACACCCCGGAGTCGATCAGGACCTTCTGCGAGCGCATCGGGGTGTCCAAGGCCGAGAACCTGGTGGACATGGCCCTGCTCGAGCACTGCCTGCGCGAGGACCTGAACCGCCGCGCCCCGAGGGTCATGGGCGTGCTCGACCCCCTGCGCCTGGTCATCGAGAACTACCCCGAGGACCAAACCGAGGAGTTCGAGTTCGCCAACAACCCCGAGGACGAGGCCATGGGCCGGCGCATGGTCCCCTTCTCCAGGGTCCTGTACGTGGAGCGCGACGACTTCCGGGAGCAGGCGCCGGGCAAGTGGTTCCGCCTGGCCCCGGGCCGGGAGGTCCGGCTGCGCTACGCCTACTACGTGACCTGCACCGATGTGGTCAGGGACGCCTCGGGCGAGGTGGCCGAGCTGCGCTGCTCCTTTGATCCAAAGACCCGGGGCGGGTGGTCCAAGGACGGCCGCAAGGTCAAGGGCACGCTGCACTGGGTCTCGGCCGCGCACGCGGTCCGGGCCGAGGTCCGGCTCTACGGGAACCTGTTCTCCGCGGCCGACCCCTCCGGGGCCGACGAGGCCGAGTTCATGGAGCTCCTAAACCCGGACTCGCTCAGGGTCCTGCCCGGGTGCATGGTCGAGCCGGGCCTTTGCCTGGCCAAGCCGGGCGAGATATTCCAGTTCGAGCGCAACGGCTACTTCTGCCTGGACCCGGACTCCACGCCCGGCCGGCCGGTGTTCAACCGCGCAACGACCCTGCGCGACACCTGGGCCAGGATCGAGCGCCAAAAAGACAAGTGAGCTAGGTTTGGTCCTTGCCGCGCTCGGCGCGCAGGGCCTCGATCTCGGCCTGGAGCCTCTTGAGGTGGCCGATGATGGCCTCGCGGTTGGCCAGAAGCCCGTTCAGGGCCTCGGCGATGCCGGGCTGGGGCGGGCGCTCGTTGGGATGGGGCACGTGCCGGACCCGGCAGTCGCAGTCCACAAAGACCTTGAGCCCGCAGCGCCGGGCGTTTATGCACAGCCCGAAGTCCTCGAAGGCCTCCTGCTGGCGGATGCGGCCGCCCTCCTCCAGCCGGACCATGTGGTGCCTGAACCAGGGGAAGTCCATGGCCTCCAAGGCCTGCCTGCGCATGAGCAGAAATCCCGCTCCGACCCAGTCCACCTCCTGGAGGCCGCGCGCGTCGTCGCCCAGCCAGTGGTCCTGGGGCGAGTAGCCCGGGACCCCGGCAAAGCGGCCGGCCGTGATCCTGGCCTCGCCGGCCTTGGGCGGATAGGCCCCGCCCACGATGTCCAGTCCGTGCGCGAGGAGCCGCTTGACCTGGCCGAGATCAAAGGCGATGTCCGCGTCAACGGCCAGGAACCAGTCGAAGCCCTCGAGCCGCTGGCGCAGATCTTCCGAGGACCCGTTGTTGATCATGTAGTTCCTGGCCCTGGCAATGGCGCTGCCCTGGACGGTCTGTATCTCCAGTTCGAAGCCGTCGCAGGCGCGCAGGGCGTCCAGGCTCTTGAGGGTGGCCTCGGTGATCCGGCCGTGCTTGGCATAGGGCACGCCGACCTTGAGTTTCATGCCTCCTCCGGGTATAAAAGCGCTCCGCCTGCCTGGAAATAGAACGGCCCGGGCCCTGCGGTCAACGTTTGAGAGAATAATTTTCATTGCCCAAGGGCTTTTTTTGATTTAAACAAATAGATGTTGACAAGTCCTGGCCGCAGGGCCGAACAGGGGGGACTTAAGCCATGACCCAGGGCGAATCCATAGGCCAAGTGGTCATTCTGCACGGAAACGCCTTTGCCGAGTCCGGGTCCGGGACCAGGGACCTGTCCCAGGGGGATTCGGTCTACCAGGGCGAGGCCGTGGTCACCGGGCCGGGCTCGGCCATCGAGATACGCTTCAACGACGACACCCTGCTCAGCGAGGGCGGGGACTCGCGCATCGAGCTCGACAAATACGTCTACAATGACGACACCCGGTCCGGCGAGGTCCTGTTCAAGATGGTCCAGGGCACCTTCCGGGCCGTGACCGGCGAGATCGTGGACCACAACCCCGAGAACTTCAACCTCCAGAGCCCGCTGGCGACCATCGGAATCCGGGGCACCGAGACCGGGCACAACATCCCGGGGGGCGGTCAGCCCGAGCAGCACATGATCCTGATCTTCGACGGCAAGCCCGTGGAGGTCAAGCTGACCGCGACCGGCCAGCTCCAGATCCTGGGCTCGGCCGGGGAGATGGTCAACGCCGCGGCCTGGGGACTGGGCCCGGTGGTGCTCATGACCCCGGAGCAGTTCCAGCAGTTCCAGGAGCTGTCCCACGACTCCATGGAGCAGGGCGCGCCGGGCAGCGGCCAGGGACAGGGGAACGACGGCGATGACGGCGGCGACAACGGCGACGACGGCGACGACGTCAGCCTGGAGGACCTGGGCCTGCACATCGGCGACATCCTGGACATCCAGATCGGCGACGACGGCAGCCTGATCCTGGTCACGGCCACTGGCGAGACCTTTGTGCTCGGCGGCGGGGCCGAGCTCCTGGCCATGCTCCAGGCCCTGCTGACCGACCCCGGGGCCCAGCCGAGCGGGGACGACACGACCACTGACGACGACGGCAACGACGACGGGGGCGGGGCCGGGACCGAAGGCATCGTCTGGGAGGGCACGGCCGGGGCCGACGCCAAGGACGGCACCGAGTACGCCGACACCATGGACGGCAAGGCCGGAAACGACACCATAAACGGCCTTGGAGGCGACGACGCGATCACCGGCGGCGCGGGCGCGGACGCCCTCTCCGGCGGCGACGGCGACGACACCTTCATCTTCGCGGCCGGGGACGTGGAGTCCTGCGAGTCCATCAATGGCGGCGACGGCACCGACACCCTACAGGTCGATGGCAACAACGACTTCACCCTGGCCAGTCTTTCGGGCGTCGAGAAGATCGTCCTGGCCAATAATGTGACCGCGTACTTCAACTGCTCGGACGCCAACGGCCAGACCTGGGAGATAGAGGCCCAGGGGAGCGGGACGCACAACCTGGACATCCATTCCGGGTGCGAGGGCGAGACCGTGGACCTCTCGGGCCTCACCTTTGTCAACTGGGACGCGGCCGACACCGTGTCCCTGACCGGCGGGGCCAACGACGACACCCTGACCGGGACCAGCCAGAACGACATCATCACCCCGAACGCGGGCACCGACACGGTGGACGCCGGAGACGGCGACGACCTGATCGTCATGGGCGCCGAACTGACCTGGGAGGACACGATCAACGGCGGCGACGGCACGGACACCCTGACCTACACCTCTACGGGCGAAGATACGGACGCCCTGGACGGGGTGACGAACGTGGAAAAGGTCGTGTTCGGGGACGCGGACACCTGGGCGGCGCCCTGCGACAGCGTGGTCGGCCCGGAAGAGACCCTGATCGTGGACGGCAGCCTCCTCGGCGCCAACAGCGCCCTGAATTTCAACGGCTCGCAGGAATCCAATGGTTTCTTCAGCATCACCGGGGGCGCGGGCGACGACATCATCACCGGCGGCCAGTTGGCCGACACCATCTCCGGGGCCGCGGGCAGCGACATCCTGGTCGGCGGCGCAGGCGCGGACACCCTGACCGGCGGCGCGGGCGCGGACTACTTCAAGTACTACGCAGCGGCCCAGGGCGGGGACAGCGTCAGCGACTTCACGCACGGAACAGACTTCTTCAGCTTCGCGGACAGCTCGTTCGCCATGCTGCCGCTCGGCGCCTTAAGCGAGTTCAACTTCTCCTACGAGGACGCCGCGACCTACGACGGGACCACTGACTTCGGGTCGGATGCGACCAAGGGCTTTGTCTACTGCAGCGAGAGCGACCCCGAATCCGGCACGGGCAAGCTTTACTACGACCCGGACTCGACCACAGTGGGCGGAGAGACGCTCATCGCCGTGGTCACCGAGACCAATGGCGACGTGACCAACACGGACATCACGATATTCGAGTACGCGGTCTAGCGCCCGGGCGGGGGCGAAACGAACAAGGGGCCGGTCCCGGACCGGCCCCTTGTTTTTTCTTTTCTTTGCCTCCGGTTCTTATTAGTTTTATGAAATTAGTTGTTCGAGGGCAAAAACCGCTTCCATCGGCTAGGCCATGGGACAGGAAAAAAAGACCAAAACCCAGCTCATCCAGGAGCTGACCGAATGCCGCAAGGACGCGGCCCGGCTCAGGGCCAAGGAAGAACGCCTGGCCAAGGCCTCCAGGGTGCTCATGGACATGGAGAGCAGGTACCGCAGCCTGTTCGAGAACATGAGGGCCGCGGCCCTGGTCTTCTACTCCCTGGACGACGGCCGAAGCTTCATGCTCAAGGACATGAACAGGGCCGCCCAGGACCTGGACCGCCTGGACCCCGAGAAGCACCTGGGCAAGCCGGTCCTGGACATCTTCCCCAACTTCCACAAGAAGCACAAGCTGTTGGAAATATTCCAGCGCATCTGGAAAAGCGGCCGGGCCGAGCACTTCCCCTTGAGGCTGTACAAGGGCAAGAGGATCAGGGGCTGGCGCGAGTACTTCATATACAAGCTGCCCACGGGCGAGATCGTGGCCGTGTACGAGGACCTGACGGCCGTGAAGCTGGCCCTGGCCGAGGTCCGCAAGCTCTACCAGGCCGTGGAGCAGAGCCCGTCCACCGTGGTCATAACCGACACGGACGGGGTCATCGAGTACGTGAACAAAAGGTTCGAGGAGACCGCCGGGGTCGGACGCGGGGAAGTCATCGGCCGGCACGTGGACGCGATCAGGGCCAAAAACACGCCCGGCGAGATCTATGACCAGATGTGGAAGACCCTGCGCTCCGGCCAGACCTGGAGGGGGGAGTTCCACGACCTGTCCACGGCCGGGCAGGACATCTGGGAACGCGCGGTGATCTTTCCGGTCAAGGACGACGACGGCAATCCGAGCAACTTCATCGGCATAAAAGAGGACATCACCGAGCGCAAGGCCGTGTTGCGCGAGCTGGAGGTCCTGGCCAGGTTCCCGAACGAGAACCCGCAGCCGGTCATGCGCATCGACAGGAACGGGACCGTGCTCTACGCCAACGACCCGGCCAGGGAACGACTCGGGGTCGAGCCGGGAGAGGCCGCGCCCGAGGAATGGCGCGAGCACTTCCTGGCCGCGCTCAGCGGCCGCACGGAGCAGGAAACAGAGCACCGGGTCCGCGGCCGGGTCTTCGCCCTGACCTTTTCCTCCAACCCCGGCCACGACGACGCCAATGTCTACGGCCGGGACGTGACCGAGGTCCATCGGGCCCTCGACGACCTCGGGCAGAGCGAGGCCAGGTTCCGAATGCTCGTGGAGCGCATGCAGGAGGGCCTGGTGGTCATGGACCGGAAAGGCCGCATCGACTACGCCAACCAGAGGTTCTCGGAGATCGTGGGGCTGGACAGGTACAGGCTCATAGGCCGGCCCGTCCAGGCCGCGCTCGACCCGGAGTATGCCCCCTGCCTGTCCGAGACGCCAGGCGAATCGCCCAAAAAGCCCTATGAATTCACGTTCAAGACCGGCCGGGGCGAGAGCTCCTCGGTCATGATTTCTCCGGCCCCCATGTTCGATGAAAACGGCGCTCTCACAGGCTCCTTCGCCGTGGTCACGGACATGACCGAGGCCAGGCTGATGGAGAAGAAGCTCCTCCAGGCCCAGAAGCTCGAGTCCATCGGCCAGCTCGCCGCGGGGATCGCCCACGAGATCAACACCCCGGCCCAGTACGTGGGCAGCAACCTCAAGTTCCTCAAGGACGTGTGCCAGGGCATCAACAGGGCCATGACCAGCTACGGCCGGCTGCTCAAGGAGCTCAAGCAGGGCGCGGTCTCCGAGGAGGCCCTGGAGGCCGCGGACAGGGCGGCCGAAAAGCTCGGATTCGAGGATGTCGCCGCAGACATCACGGGCGCGGTCAACGAGGCCCTGGACGGGGTGGGGCGCATCTCGGACATCGTCCAGTCGGTCAAGCGCTTCGCCCACCCGGGCCACGAGGAGCTCACGCCCGTGGACATCAACGCGGCCATAGCAAACACCATCACCATGTCCCGCAACGAGTGGAAATACGTGGCCGAGATGAAGACCGACCTGGATCCCTCCCTGCCCCCGGCGCCCTGCGTGCCCGGGGAGCTCAACCAGTTCATCCTGAACCTGATCACCAACGCGGCCCACGCCATAACCGAGAAGCTCGGGGATGATCCGGCGGCCAAGGGGAGCATCGAGATCAGCACCAGGCTCAACAGGGGAGGCGTCGAGATTCGGGTCAAGGACACCGGGGGCGGCGTGCCCAAGGACATCCAGGGCCGGATATTCGACCCCTTCTTCACCACCAAGGCGGTCGGCAAGGGCAGCGGCCAGGGCCTGTCCATCGCCAGGACCCAGATAAGCGAGCGCCTGGGCGGCGAAATATCGTTTGAAACCACTGCCGGCGAGGGCACGACGTTCATCATCCGCCTGCCGCTGCAACAGGACACGCCCGGCCAATGACCAGAAAAGCGGTTTTGTTCGTCGACGACGAGGACAAGGTGCTCAAGGGCCTGAAGAGGTCCCTGTCCGACATGCGCGGCGAATGGAAGATGTTCTTCGCCCACAGCGGCCAGGAGGCCCTGGAGATAATGGCCTCGCAGGCCATGGACGCCGTGGTCTCGGACATGAAGATGCCGGGCATGGACGGCGCCGAGCTCCTTGACCGGGTCAAGGCCCTCCAGCCCCGGGCGGCGCGCATAGTCCTGTCCGGCTACTCGGACCTGGACCTGGTCCTGAAGGCGGTCATGCCCGCGCACCAGTACATCACCAAGCCCTGCGACACCGAGACCCTCAAGGAGGTCGTCCAGCGGACCCTCAAAATACAGGAGTACGCCCACAGCCAGGTCATCCGGTCGCTGATCAGCAGCATAGACTCGCTGCCGACCGCGCCCGAGCTCTTCGCCCAGCTAACCGCGGAGCTCCACTCCAAGGACCCCTCCCTGGCCAGGGTGGCCAAGATCGTGTCCCAGGACGTGGCCATGAGCGCCAAGATACTCAAGCTGGTCAACTCCTCGTTCTTCGGGTTCTGCCGGCACATAAGCAGCCCGAACCAGGCCGTGACCCTGCTGGGCATCAACATCATCAGGGCCCTGGTCCTGACCCTCCACGTGTTCTCCTCCTTCAGCATGGAAAAGAGGCTGTTCGCCATCAAGGGCCTGTGGGACCACTGCATCAGGGTCTCCAGCCTGGCCAAGAAGATCGCCGAGGCCGAGGGCGCGGACAGGCAGACCTGCGACGACTGCTTCATAGCCGGCCTGCTGCACGACGTGGGAAAGCTCATCCTGGCGGTCAGGTTCACCGGGCAATACGAGTCGGTCCTGGCCGAGGTGCGCCGGGAGAACCGCCCGCCCTGGCAGGTCGAGTCCGAGGTCTTCGACGCCACCCACGCCGAGGTCGGGGCCTATCTCATGGGCCTGTGGGGGCTGTCGGGCACAGTGGTCGAGGCCATTGCCTTTCACCACGCCCCCTGCGTCCTGGCCAAGGGCTTCAGCCCCCTGATCGGCGTGTACGCGGCCAACATCCTGGACCACAGGCTGTGCGTGATAAACAAGCACTACGCCAGGCAGGACTTTGAGCCCGGCCTGCTGGAGCGGCTGGGCCTGGCCAAAAAACCCCAAGAATGGGAAGAGATCGCCGAGAAAATCTGTTCCCTGAAGGACGAACCCGAGTCCGCCGGCGCGGGGTCGAATCTCCCCGACAACTAGGACTCGAACGCCCGGCAGCGTCACGGGCACGGAGACGACCATGCGGGAAAAAATACTTTTCGTGGACGACGATCCCAACATCCTCAACTCCATGAGAAGAAACCTGAGGAACAGGTTCAACCTCAGCACCAGCGAGAGCGGCGAACAGGGCCTGCGGGCGATCGAGAAGGAAGGCCCGTTCGCGGTGGTGGTCTCGGACCTGAAGATGCCCGGCATGAACGGCATCGACTTTCTGGCCAGGGTCCGGGACCTGTCCAAGGACACGGTCCGGGTCATGCTCACCGGGTACGCGGAGCTGGAGAGCGCCATCTCCGCGGTCAACGAGGGCAACGTGTTCCGGTTCCTGACCAAGCCCTGCGACATGAGCACCCTGGTCAACACCCTGGTCCAGTGCCTCGAGCAGTACCGGCTGATCACGGCCGAGCGGGAGCTCTTGGACAAGACCCTGAGCGGCAGCGTGGAGCTGTGCTCGGAGATATTGTCCATGGTCAACCCCGTGGCCTTCGACACCTCGTCCAGGATCAAGAGGTACGTGCGCTACATCGCCGAGCACAAGGACCCGGAAAACCTCTGGCAATACGAGATCGCGGCCATGCTCAGCCAGATAGGCTGCGTGACCCTGAAGCCCGAGACCCTGGAGAAGGTGGCCGAGAACAGGCCCCTGAACGGGGAGGAGCAGCAGGTCTACGACATGCACCCGACCATCGCCTACGACCTCCTCTCCAGGATACCCAGGATGGCCGGGGTGGCCAAGATGATCATGTACCAGAACAAGAACTACGACGGCACCGGAAATCCGAGGGAAAAGATCGCCGGAGAGGACATCCCCCTGGGCGCGCGGATACTCAAGCTCGTGCTGGACTACGACATGCACCTGTCCCAGATGAAATCGCCCAAGGAGGCCTTTGCCGAGATCGAGAAGGACTCCGACCTCTACGACCCGGAGCTCATGTACTACCTGGAGGGGATGCTCGGGGTGGAGGCCAGGTTCACGGTCAAGAAGCTCTCGGTGGCCGAGCTAAGCCCGGGCATGATCACCAACCAGGAGGTCCGCTCGGCCTCGGGGCTTTTGATCATGCGCAAGAGCTACGAGCTGACCAACGTCATCCTGAGCCGGCTCAGGGCCTACGCCCAATCCGACCCGATCAGGGAGCCCGTATCCATGCTCGTGCCCTAGGAGTCACAACCGCCGGGCGAGGCGGGAGGCCGCATGAACAGAAAGATCATCCTGGTCGACGACGACCAGAACCTGCTGTCCTCGTTCAAGAGGACGCTTGCGGATTTCGAGCTCAACACCGCGGCCAGCGCGGCCCAGGCCCTGGAGATCATAGACGCCCAAGGCCCGTTCGCGGTCCTGGTCAGCGACCTGCGCATGCCGGGCATGGACGGGCTGAGCTTTTTGTCAAGGGTCAAAGATAGACATCCTGACACAGTTCGCATGGTCCTTACCGGGCATGGCAACATGGAAAATGCCGTCAAAGCGGTAAACGACGGCTATGTGTTCAGGTTCATGACCAAGCCGATTGCCACTGATGACATGAAAAAGGCCCTTGAGAGCGGCCTCGAGCAACACGGCCTGATCCTGGCCGGTCGGGAGATCGAGGCCCTCAAGAGGATCAGGGGCACCCTGGACGGCGTGGTCTCGGCCTTCACCAGTCTGGTCGAGCTTCGGGACCCTTACACGGCCGGGCACCAGAAAAGGGTCGCGCACCTGGCCACGGCCATGGCCCAAGACATGGGGCTCGACCAGGAGCGCATCGACGGCCTCAGGATGGCGGCCATGGTCCACGACATAGGCAAGAACTCGGTGCCCTCGGCCTACCTGAACAAGCCCGGCCTGCTGAACCAGGCCGAGATGGCCATAATCCGGACCCATCCCCGGGTCGGTTTCGAGATCCTGGACCCCGTGGACTTTCCCTGGCCGGTCAGCAGGATCGTGCTCCAGCACCACGAGAGGCTCGACGGCTCGGGCTACCCACAGGGGCTCAGGGCCAAGGACATCCTCATCGAGGCCCGCATCCTGGCCGTGGCCGACGTGGTCGACGCCATGGCCTCGCACCGGCCCTATCGGCCGAGCCAGGGAATCAAGAAGGCCCTGATGGAGATCCAGACCAAGGCCGGGTCCCAATACGACGCCGAGGCCGTGAACGCCTGCGTCAGGCTGTTCAAGGCCAAGGGCTACAGCCTGGTCCGGGGCGTGGAGGTCCCGAGGCCCTCGCCGGACCAGTTGTTGTGAGCGAAAGGCCTCTGGCCCGGCCGGTCATGGACCTTGAACCCGGACCCCAAAGCGGGTAGCAGCCCAGGTTGGCCGCCATGCAGGAACTGAAACGCAAGATCCAGGTCAAGACCTACTTCCACCAGCTCTACGAGCAGGACCTGGAGGCCTTCACAGGGGCCGGGCTGAACCCGGAGATATGCTTCAGCGCCGGCATCCTGGAGCGCTTCGGGCCCGCGGCCTACCAAAAGACCGCCCAGGACCTGGCCGAGGCCGGGCTCACGGCCACCTTCCACGCCCCGTTCGTGGACCTCTCGGCCGGCTCGTCCGACCCCGGGGTGCGCGCATTGACCCGAAGGCGGCTGGCCCAGACCCTGGAGGCCGCCCGGGTGATCCGGCCCAAGACCGTGGTCTGCCACGCCGGGTTCGAGGACCGCAGGCACGACTATTACCGGGACAAGTGGCTTGAGGCCAGCCTAAAGACCTGGTCCTGGTTCGCCCGGGAGCTGGCCGGCCTGGGCTCGCGCCTGATGCTGGAGAACGTCTGGGAAAGGACGCCGGACGAGCTCTTGGCCCTGGCCAGGGGCCTTTCGGGCCTCGGCGCCGGAATCTGCTTCGACGTGGGCCACCACGCGGTGTTCGGCAGGGGCCCGGCCAGGGACTGGATCACGGCCCTGGGCCCGCATATCAATCAGCTCCACCTGCACGACAACTTCGGGATCGAGGACCAGCACCTGGCCCTGGGCCGGGGCAACATCGACTGGAAGCCCCTGTTCGAGCAGCTCTCGCGGCTTGCCGAGCCCCTGGCCGTGACCCTGGAGGTCCAGGTGGGGCCGGACCTGGACCAGAGCCTGGACCGGCTCAGGGCCCTGTGGCCCTGGTGAGCCCCGCGGCCCCTGCCGAAAAGCGGCCTTTCAGGCCTGGTTCTTGAAGACTTCGTCTGCTGCCAAGGCCGCCCGGGCCTTGGGCGGGACGCCGGGCGCGCGGCCTTGACTTTGCCGATCTGCGCGCTATAGATTTCAATCCAATGCGGACATTCTGGTCCGGACCTTGAACAACCCGCAACAAAAAATCAAAAACAAAGGCGTGTTGCATATTATACCTTTTGGGTATGTATTGGACCATCCCCGCTGCCCTGAACGGGCCTTGGGCACTGCGTTTCCCGTATCAACACCTCCCGGGCCGGACCGCGGCCGGGTGAACCAAGGCCTGCGCCAAGGACCTCGATGCGCCTTTCCACCAGAAGCCGGTACGGCCTACGAATGATCGTGGACATCGCCCAGAACTGCGCATCCGGGCCCGTGCCCATCAAGGAGGTGGCCAAGCGACAGGGGCTGCCCGTCAAGTACCTGGAGAAGCTCACCCGGGACCTGAAAAAGGCCGGGTTCATCGAGAGCAGGTTCGGGGCCAAGGGCGGGTACCTGCTGGCCAGGGACCCGAGCCGGATCACGGTGGGCGAACTGGTGATGGTCCTTGAGGGCGGGGTGAGTCTCGTGGACTGCCGGAAGGGAGGCAAGACCTGCCCCCGCAAGGACATCTGCGCCACCTGCGACTTCTGGACGCAGATCAACAGCGCGCTGCGCGACAAGCTCTACTCGTTCACCCTGGACAGGCTGATCCCCAAAAAGCCCGCCCAAGCCTTGCAGACGCCGAGCGCCCGGGTCAAGGCGAGGCTCAAGACGCCCATAAGCCCGAGGCCCAGGCGCAGGCGCTGAAGGCCCGGCTAGGCCTTGTCGCGCCCCAATTTGTCGAGATCGGCCATGATCTTGGCCCGGTGCTCGGCCGCGGCCGCCGGGCCGGACATGACCATGTCCAGCTGGCGGGTGTGGATTATCAGGTAGCCCAGGACCTCCAGGCGCTGCTCCACGAAATCCCGCGGGTAGCCCTCCAGCCTGGCGAAGACCGCGTCCTCCTTTATCTCGGCCCGGAAGTCGAAGTCCTCCAGTATCCCGCCCACCAGCCTGGCCCGCAGGAGCCTGCGGTCCAGGCTCGCGGCCCCGCCCTTGAACTGGAAGCTGATGTAGTTCTCGGCCGGGTCCTCTCCGGCCACGGCCTCGGCCGTGGAGAAGTGGAACCCGAACCTGGACTGCAGGCTGCAGAAGGTCTTGGAGATCATGAAGTAGTTGCGCACCGAAAAGGCCGAGCCCATGGACGCCTCCAGGTCCGGATTGGCCGCGGCCCCGGCGAGCACGGACATGAAGCCCCTGGCGTCCACGGGCGGCGGGCCGGACCAGGGCGCGGCGACCATGCCCCGCCAGATGGCGAGCATGGGCCTGGAGGCGATGTTGTCCAGATGCACGGTGCGGCCCTCGACCCGCTCCTTGAACCCGTCCTCCAGGTCGATGACCCAGTACTGCATGGGCACGTCGCAGACGAGCTGCTTGCTGGAGTGCTCCAGAAAGGCGTTCTTCGAGCCCATCTGGAACATCTCGCGCACCGACTTCTCGTGGCAGAAGCGGGTGATGTCGTGAAAGGTGCGGCACTTCTCGGGCCTGAAGCCGGACGAGTCCGGGTCGAGCAGGGTCAGGGGGATGATGTGCTCGGACGCGGCCTTTAAGGCCTCGTGCACCGGGCTGCCGGCCATGAGGTTCTTGGGCTTCTCGCGCCTGGCCAGGAGCTCCGGCATCTCGCCCCTGTGCACCGCCCGGCCCGTGGCGTCCACGGTCACCAGGCCCGCGCCCTCCAATATCCGCACCGCCCCGGCCGCGCCGAAGATGGCCGGCACGCCGAACTCCCGGGCCACGTTGGCCAGATGCCCAACCGCGCTGCCCATCTCCGTGACCACGGCCGAGGCCCGGTTCAGGAGCGTGGCCCAGCGGGGCTGGGACTGGGCCGCGACAAGGACCGCGCCGTCCGGAAAGCGCAGGGTGTCCATGTCCTTGCGGACCACGAAGACCTCGCCCGCGGCCACCCCGGGGCTGGCCGTGATCCCGCCGCTCAACAGGGCCGACCCCCCGGCGGCCGGCGCAGGGGCCTCGGGCCCGAGAGTCTCGATCTGCTTGAGCGGCCGGGCCTGGATGATGGTCACCCTGCCCCCGGCGTCCACGGCCCACTCGATGTCCTGGGGCGCGCCGTAATAGTCCTCTATGCGCACGGCCAGCCCGGCCAGCTCCAGGACCTTTTCCTCGCTCAGCGACGACTCGTTGGCCTCGTCCCCGGTCACGGCCACCCGGCGGACGCCCTCCTGGGGATCGCAGACGTACTTGTAGTCCTTGAGCGCGATCCTGCGCCCGCGCACGGCCATGGGCCGGGCCCGTAAGACCTCGAAGATGTCCGGGTTCACGCTGCCGTCCACGATGGACTTGGGCAGGCCGGTCATGGCGTTGATGATCACCGCGTCGTCGCGGATGTTCATGGGGTTGCGCGAGTACATCACCCCGCCGGACGCGGCCTCGACCATGACCATGCAGCCGACGCACATGGCCACGTCCTCGTCCGGGATGCCCCTGTTCAGGCGGTAGGTCATGGCCGTGACCCCGTACTTGCTGGCGACTATCTCCTTGTAGGTCTGCAACAGGTCCCCGCCGCCCACGTTCAGCTCCGAACGGTACTGGCCGGCAAAGGAGGTGTCCAAGAGGTCCTCGCCCAGGGCGCTGCTGCGCATGGCCACGCGCACCCGGGCCCCGGCCTCGGACTCCAGCCGCCGGTAGTGCTCGACGATGGCCTGCTCCAGGTCCTCGGGCAGGGCCGAGCGGATGATCAGCTGCTGGATGTCCGAGCTCTGGGCGTGGACCTCGTCCAGCCTGCGCGCGTCGGTCGCCTGGATGCGCCTGTCGATCTCGGGCTGGAGCTCGTTGAAGTCCATGAACCGCTGGTACCCGCTGGCGGTCACCGCGAAGCCCGAGGGGATCCTGAGCCCGAGGTGTTTGCATATCTCCCCCAGGTTGGCCACCTTGCCGCCGACCTCGCCGGCCATGGCCGCGTCCACCTCGCTCAGGGGCAGGACCAGGGGCCCGGACTTGGCGCTCCGCTTGGCCGAGACATGGGGGTTGATCTTGAGCTGGATGTCCTTGAACCGGGCGTAGAGGGCCTCGTACCTGCCGTTGCAGATGTCGTTCAGGCCCTTGGCGATCTGAAAGACGTTGGAGGACACCCTGGTGCACTGGGCCCGGACGTAGTTCATGCCGAAGGGCCGGGCCCCGCGAAGGGCCTCCTCCATGTCGGCCATGACCTCCAGGGCGCGGTTGTTGGCCGCCAAAAGGAGCTTGAACTGCTGGCAGCGATCCCTGTAGGCGCGCTTCAAGGCCTCCTGCCCGGCCTCGGTCAGGGCGGCCTTTTTTTCGCAGCCGAGCAGGCTCTTGAGCGCGGTCAGGAAACCGGCCATGGTCCTGGCGTCACCCTTGTCTGCGGGGCCGGGGCGTGGGGAGCCGGGCCCCCGCGGTTGCGCTTGCGGGCCAAGACGGCCCTCAACCCCTGTTGTCTCTGGCCTGCTTCTTCTTGTAGGCGTCCTCGAGCTTGAAGATCAGCTCGTTGATGGTCGCTGGCTTGAGCATGTAGTCAAAGGCGCCCAGCTCCATGCCCTCCACGGCCGCCTCCATGTTGGCGTGCCCGGTGAGGATGAGCACCTCGACCCCGGGCCGCAGGGACTTGATCTCGCGCAGGACCTCGATCCCGTCCATGTCCGGCATCTTCATGTCCAGGACCACGACGTCGAACGACCCCTCCCGGACGGCCGCTATGGCCTCGCGTCCGCTCGAGGCCTGGCTCACGTCGAGATTGCGCTTTTTGAGCCGCTTGGTCAGGATTTCCAGGAACTCCGCTTCGTCGTCAACCAGAAGGACTCGCATTTCGCTCATGCTGGCCGCCTTTATGGACGCCGCGCGCCGGCGGCGGGTTGATAGAAAGGCTATGGGCCCCGGCAGACGCCCGCGCCGGGGCCGCGAAATCCCGGCCTCAGGACATGGCGGACCCGCGCCGGGGCCCGGGCAAAGGGGGCCGGGCGGCGGCTATCGCTCCCCGCGGTCCGAAGGCCCTTTCCTTTCCAGGGCCACAAGGTAACTGTGGTGGATATTTTTATCAAGGTCGACCAGGGCCCAGGAGGCCTCGTCCTCGACCTTGCTGGCCGTGATCTCGCCGACCACGTTCATGTTCCTGTCCAGAAGCACAAGGCGGTCGCCCTGCTTGACCCCGTGCCTTGCGCCCAGCCCGAAGAGGACCTCCCACTGGGTGGCCTTCCTGGGCTTGGCCAGCTTGTAGATCGGGCCCACGCCCTCGGACTGGAGGACCGAAAGCCTGCGTTCGGAGCGCCGGTAGGAGGCATACAGGCAGTAAGCCAAAAGAAACAGGGCCGCCACGGCGATCCAGATCGGCCTGAACCCGAACCTGCGCTCCGTGTAGGAACGGAACTGGGCCTTGTAGGCGTTCTCGTCGCTATAGACCTTGACCGTGTATCTGGGCTCGCCCGCGAAGGACATGCCGGTGAGAAAAACCGTTAAGCTGTAGTCGCCGGGCTTGGCGTCCCTGGGGACCTCGAGCAGGCCGCGCCAGAAACGCCCCTTGACCTCTAAAAAACGGACGTTGAGCAGGGGGTTGTCCGAGACGAAGTCCAGGGCCTCCTCGGTCATGGCCTCGTCGGCCTCTTCGCCGATGCCCAAATCCAGATGCGGGCCGGTCTTGAGCTTGCCGGTGATGAAGTCAGCGGACCCGGTCAGGCCGTAAAAGACGTTCTCCGAGTCCGGCTTGCCGTGGCAGGTGTCGAAGACCGACACGGCCAGCACGGCCATGAGCGCAATGGTTAGGGCGGTAAGCAGTTTGTCCGGTATTCTCACAAGATGCAAAGGGGGTTTGAGTGAAGCCGCCGGCGGCGCCGGGCGGACACGGCGTCCGCATTTTCCTCAAGCGGGCCAGGGGCGGCCCCGCCCGCAGGACGGCTTGTTACCCCTTCTTTTCGGAAAGCGCCACCTCCTGGCCCCGAAGGTCGCTGAAACGCCTGATCAATATCCGGGCGCAGACGACCGTGGCCAGGCACAGGGGGACAAAGGTGCGCAGAAAGATGAGGGTGATGTTCTCCTTGTCGTGATAGCCGAGGTAGATGCTCAGGCACAGCTCGGCCAGGAGCAGGACGTCCATGCAGACGATGACTATCTTCTGCTTCAGATTGGTCTTGTTCTCAAGCATTCCGGCTCCCTGGTTTTGATCATCGGGGCCCGCCCCTGCGGCCCGGCCGCAAGGACGGGCCCCGACCTGCGAGTGGGGGTTCTACTTCTTCATCAGGTTCTGCTTGGTCACGTTCTGAACCTTGATGGCGTCCTTGACATCGCCCTTGGGATAGTAGGCGATCCTGACGATGTCGCCGGGCGCCGGCTCGATGCCGACCTGGGCGTTGGTCAGGTCCACGGTGCTCTGGATGCCCGTGGGATGGCCGTACTTGAACTCCTTGTCGAAGTTGAGGTCATACTCCTCGATGGTCAGGGTCTTGGCCTCCTTGTTGAACTCCAGGGTCTTGCCCTGGAGCACCTCGGCCTCGGCCGCGATCGCCGCGCCGCAGAGGCAAAGGCTGAGGAGGAACGTGCAGATTACGCTGATCGCTATTTTCTTTCTCATTTCTGTTCTCCCCGATGTTACCTTTTGGGTTCGGCCCCTAGCTGGCGGCCGCTCCGGCCTTCTTGTCCCTCAGCTCCTTGGCCGCGCCCTGGAACATGATCTTCATGATGTAGGCGCAGATCAGGCCGATGGCGGTCAGGATGAGGACCGCGGCCGGGGCGTCGTACTTGAGCTGCTTGAGGATGATGGAGACCATGCAGCACAGGACGGCCAGGCCGAAGGCGATGCGGATGCCGTAGCCCTTGGAGTACTTGGTGGCCACGGTTCCGATCTGGGCCCCGATGGCCGCGCCGGTGAGCATGACGAACACGGCGATGATCTCGATGCGGCCCTTCAAGGTGTAGGTGAAGGCGCCGTACAGGCCGGAGATCATGACCTCGAACAGGTCGGTGCCGACCGCGATGTGCGTCGGGCAGCCGATCAGGTAGACCAGGGAGGGCATGCGCAGCAGGCCGCCGCCGATGCCCAGGAAGCCGGCCAGGATGCCGCAGACCAGGCTGACGACAATGGGCAGCCAGGCGGAGCAGCGGAAGCCGGAGACCTTGAAGTTCACCATCGGGGGGATGGCTATCTTGTGCAGGGTCTTGTACCAGATGATGCCCTCGGCGCCCTTTTCCTTGTCCACGTCGCCCATCTTCTTCTTCTTGACCGCCTTGGCGTAGTCGCTGAAGACCATGTAGGCGATCAGGGCGAGCACGCAGACATAGACCCAGCGCACTGCGGACCCGACCAGGCCTATGCGTTCAAGGGCCATGACCAGCTGGGCGCCGATCTCGATGCCGACCATGGTGCCGACCACCATGACGAAGCCCAGCACGTAGTCCACGTTCCCGAACTTGGAGTGGCGCATGGTCGAAACCATTGATTTGCCCGCGATGTGGGCGATGTCGGTGCCGATGGCGAAGGCCATGGGGAAACCGAGGATGTTCAGGCCCGGCGTGACCATCCAGGCCCCGCCCATTCCGAAGAACCCGCCGATGACGCCGACGGAGAAGCCGATGAGCACCAGGCCGGGCCAGAGGATCTCAACGCCCGAGATGGGCATGTGCATGTACAACCAGTCCATATTTCACCTCTCCCAGGCTTAGTGTTCCACGATTTTCCTGGACTTGAGGTCCAGGCCGGTGCGCATCATGATGATGTCCATGATCCAGCCGAGCACGCAACCCAGAACGGCCGTGAGCACGACCGCCCAGATGGCGAACAGGAAAATGTTGGTGTTGTAAAGGTTGGCGAAGTACTTGTTGACCCCGCTAAGGACCCGGGTGTCCGCCACGACCACCAGGTCGACGGCCTTCGGCCCCCCCGCCCAGACCAGGACGGGCAAAAGCAGGTTGAGCGCCGCCCCGATGGCGAACAGGCTTGCGATCCTTTTACGCATACCATCCTCCAGTTTTACAGTGTTTCCATTCCCTGGCCCGGCCGCGACCGCGCCGCCCTCCGGACCCCTGATCCGTTGTTCAAATGCCTGCAAGATTGTTGCGGCCTTAAGCGCCCTCCTTGGTTTGCGATGCCGGGCAAGCGGCCCGGGCTTTTCCGGCAATGCCCTTGCCAATGCCCTTCCGGCTATGGCCAAGGCCCCTGGGATCAGGCCAGAAAACCACGCAATCATCTTACATTCGCACAACACTCCAGCAAGGCTTGTGCCAAACCTGACGGGGTATAATTTTAGATATAAAATCCCATAAAAACAAAAAGATGCGTCTTGAAATCCGGCAAAAATCCCCGCCTCCCGGAGGCCCGCGTCCCTGGGCAATCCAGCAAATCCGGCTTGCGGGACAGTTTTTTTGCGCAAGCGCAGGGGCGCGTCCCGGCAAAGGACCGTGCTGTTCGGGGCCTTGAGCATGCGCAGGCCGCCCATTTGCCACCCGGACCGTTGCGCATCGCGTCCCGCGCCCCGGCTGGCCTACCGGGTCCGTTGCGAGATTGCCTGGCCTGGCCGTGAAAAAGGCCGGCCCGGCTCTTTGAGCCGGGCCGGCCTGGATATGAAATCCCGTCTCCGGACGGGTCAGCCTACATTGAGCTCCAAGATCAGCTTGCGCAGGTTCTCGGACATGGAGGCCAACTCGTGTATCGCCTGGGTGGACTGGCCCATGCTGTCCGTGGTCTCTCCCACGATCCTGTTGACGTCCTCAAGGGCCTGGTGGATCTGCTCCGAGGCCGCGGACTGCTGCTCCGCGCCGGTGGCTATGTTCGCCATCTGGCTGGCGTTCTGCTCCACCAGGCTCACGATCTCGTTCAGGGTCTGGCCGGATTCGTTGGCCAGCTCGGTGGCCTGCTTGGCGGCCATGGCCGCCTCCTCCATGTGCTGGATGTTCCTGCGCGTGGCCTCCTGGATGGCGGCGATGTTCTCGCCGACCTCCTTGGTCGCGCCCATGGTCTTCTCGGCCAGCTTGCGGACCTCGTCCGCGACCACGGCGAAGCCGCGGCCCGCCTCGCCGGCCCGGGCGGCCTCGATGGCCGCGTTGAGCGCCAACAGGTTGGTCTGGTCGGCGATGTCGCTGATCACGTTCATGACCTGGTCGATGGACTCGGCCTGGTTGCCGAGCTGGCGCATGTTCGCGTTGAGCCCCTCGGCCAGGGTGTTGACCCGCTGGATCGCGCCCACCGCCCGGTTCACGACCTCGGCCCCCTCCTCGGCCTTGCTCCTGGCGTCCGAGGTGTTGCTCGAGGCGTCGCCGGCGTTCCTGGCGACCTCCATGACCGTGGCGTTCATCTGCTCCATGGCCGTGGCCGTCTCCTCGACGCGTTCGCGCTGGAGCTGGGCCCCCTTGTTGATCTGCTCGGCCTGGGCCGAAAGCTCCTCAGAGGCCGAGGACACCCGTTCGGCTATCTGGTCCGCGTCCTTGGCCACCTGGCGCATCCTCTCGACCATCTCGCCCAGCCGGGCCTCCTTGGCCCGGCTGTCCTCCATGGCCGCCATGGCCTTTTCCGCGTTTTCCCGGGCCTCCTGCTCCTTGCCCTTGGCGGCCGCGAACTGCTCCTCGATCTGGGCGATCATGCCCGTGATGTTCACGCACAGCTGCCCGAACTCGGCCTTGAACTCGCCCTTGGGCTTGGCCTTGAGATTTCCGGCCGCGACCTCGTGGGCAAAGGCCTGCAACGCGGCCAAGGGCCTGGTGATGGAGACCACCAGCCAGAGGATGATCAGGGTCACCACCGCGGCCGCGGATATCTCTATGCCCAGGGTGGCCAGGTCCAGCTGCCTGGACAGCTCGTCCCTCTTGGCGTTGTAGTGGGCCTCGACCTTCTCGATGGCCGGCTCGAGGTCCCTGGCGGACTTGATCAGGGAGGCCTCTGTCTCCTCCTCGGTCTTGAGGTCCCGGACATAGGCGCCCCAGGCCTCGTCATAGGCCTTGAGCACCTCCATGAGCTTGGCCTTCTCGCTTGAAGACAGCTCCGAGGAGTCCACGCGGTCCACCAGCTTCTGGCGGTCGGCGTTCATTTTTCCCAGGTACTCGTCGGACCTGCGCAGCTGATAGTTCTTCTCCTGTCTGCGCATCTGGAGCAGGCCGATGACGAACCCGGTGTCGTCGAACTGCTTGAACTCCTTCTCAAGGGCCCTGGCCGCGACAATGAACTGCCAGCGCAGGCCCTCCTTCTCGGTGAGGCCGATCTCCTGCTCGATCCTGGCCATGTCCTGAAAATCCTTCTGATAGGCCTTCAAAAAGGCCAAGGCCTTGTCACAATCACCGGCCATCCCGGAGTCCTTGGCCTTGATAAAGGCCAACTTGTCGGAGATGGACTTGACGCTCTTTTCAAGGGCGTCGATGTATTTGAGCTCCTTGCGCATGAAGAAGTTTTTTTCCTGTCTTCGGGCCTGCAAGAGATCCATGCGGCCGTCCTTGGCCAGGACCTGGAGGTCGAGCATCCCGGACAGGATATTGTTGCCGATCTTGTTGACCGCAAAGATCAGCGTGAACCCAAAGATCACTATCCCCAGCAGCAAATACATCTTTTGCCTTACGCCCATCACACGGCCTCCGTTTTCTTGATTACCCGAAGCGAAGGTTGTCATTCCTTTCCGCGCCGGCCCGGGCAAAGACCCGGCCTTGCCCACCCCCGGACAGCCGACCACGCCGTGGCCCCGTCCGCCCCCAGGCGTTGCCGGGAGCAGGGCGCAAACAATCCTCAGCCTCCGGCAAGATTCATATTCATATTTTCTTTATATCCTATTTATAATCAAAAAAAACAAAAATCCTTTCGGACAACCGAGGCCCGTTCAGGAATAACGCCCCGCACGCGGGGCCGCGCCCTTGTCTGCGTGATGCCGTTCAGCAAGTCGCATGCCAACCGGAGACCCCCTGAGAACACGACCGGCAGGCCGCTATTCTCATATTTTCAGCATGTTGGAAAATTTGTTTTTTTTGCGTGTTGACAAAACCTGTTTTTTGCGCGAAAAATTTGCGCAATAAACAAGACCTGCGAGTTGCAAAGAAGATGGCCATATTCGCCCCCATAAACACCAGGATATTCAGCCTGTTCAGCAGCGCCTTCGGCTTCCGATCCCTGAGCCTGAAGACCAAGCTCATGACCACCCTGATCCCCTCGGTGGTCATTGTGCTCATGATAACCGGCTACATCACCTATCATTTGTCCGACACCTACCTGGACATAGCCCTGCAGAGGAACGTCAGGGTCCAGACCCTGGCCCTGACCCACGAGATCAACGGATTGCTGGATTCGTGCCGCCGCGACCTGCTGTACATCACCCAGCAGGCCCTTGACGAGACCAGGATGCGCGACTTCCTGATCGGCCAAAAGACCGTGGTCCGCAAGGGCTACAGGGAGCTGGCCTACATCTCGGCCCAGGGGGACGGCCACGTGTTTCTGGTCTCCCAGCCGGACGGGGTCCGGTCCATGGCCCCGGCAAAAATCGATCAGATCAAGCCCAACCCCTTTGTGAGCCTGCAAAAGGCCTACCCCCTCGAAACCGGCGAGGTCTGGATATCCGAGGTCCTGGAGGTCCACTACCCCCTGCCGACCATTGAAAACGCCAACAACATCGCCTCCTACCACATCATCCGCTTCGCCACGCCGTACGCCATGGGGGGCGACTCCAGGCCCGGCCTGCTCCTCCTCGGCCTGGACGTGCGCAAGGTGCGCGACGTCCTGAGCCTGTACAACTCCCCGAAGTCCCCGATCTGGGCCTATCCCAGGACCCCGGAGCCCCGCTTCAGCTACATGTTCGAACCCAGCGGCTGGATACTGTTCCAGTCCGAGGACGTCGAGCGCAAGGACCCCGACCTGGCCACCTACCAAGTGCGCTCCGGTTTCGAGGGCACCCTGGGAAAGCCGGGCCTTTCCTGCGCCTTCAGGCCGGCCTCGGTGAACAAGCACTACTGGAAGATGGTCAACGACATCCGGCTCGGCAAGTCCGACCTCCTGACCCTCCCGGACAAGCTGGAGGAGTCGAGCCTCGTGCAGAGCTACTTCCTGTCATACGCCCCGGTCATCTTCACCCAAAACGAGGGCAAGCCGCCCATCATCTACGCCGGCATCGCCTACATCGACCGTTCGAGGCTTCCCCTGGCCGCGGGCTACAAGCAGCTCGACGTCATGCTGATCATCACCCTCTCGGCCATCTTCGCCCTGGCCACGCTGATCTACCTGCTCAGCCGGGTGATCAGCAATCCCATCCTCAGGCTGTCCGAGGCGGTCAGCGCCATGCATTCCAGAGAGACCCTGGACCAGATCGACCTGCCCTACTCCGGTTACGAGACCGGCCTGCTCATAAACGCGGTCAACGGCATGATCTCGACCATGAAGGACCAGATGGAGGAGATCCGCATCCGCGACGAGACCATCCGCTCGGTCAGGCTCAAGCAGAAGGCCCCCATAGACGAGGCCATGTTCGGCCCCCTGGACGAGCAGGCCCGGGACCCCCTGCCGGAAATCCTCGGCCAGGGCCCAAAGATCGAGCAGCTCAAGTCGGACATCCTGAAGGCCGCCAGGGTGGACGTGGACGTGCTCCTGGTGGGCGAGACCGGGACCGGCAAGCAGCTGGCCGCCGAGGCCATCCACAACCACAGCGGCCGGGCCAGCAAGCCCTTCATCGCCATCAACTGCGGGGCCCTGGACGAGAACCTGCTCCTGGACGCCCTGTTCGGCCACGTCAGGGGCGCCTTCACCGAGGCCAAGACCGAGCGCAAGGGCGCCTTCCTGGAGGCCAACGCCGGGACCCTGTTCCTGGACGAGATCCAGGCCGCCTCGCAAAGGGTCCAGCAGTCCCTGCTCAGGGCCATCGCGGTGCGCAAGGTCAAGCCCCTGGGCAGCGACCGGGAGGTGGACGTGGACGTGAGGCTGGTGGCCGCGACCAACGCCGACCTGTCCGCGCTCATCGACCAGCGGCTGTTCCGCGAGGACCTCTACTTCCGGCTCAAGGTCCTGACCGTCCACACCCCGCCGCTCAGGGAGCACAAGGAAAGCATCCCCCTTCTGGCCCTGTACTTCCTGAAGCGCTCCGAAAGCATCATGAACAAACACGGCCTGGGCCTGAGCAGGGGCGCCCTGGTCAAGATGAGGGACTACGACTGGCCGGGCAACGTGCGCGAGCTCATCAACTGCATCACCAGGGCCGCGGTCATGGTCGAGGGCGAGCTGATCCAGGCCACGGACATCAATCTGGAGGGCGAGACGCCCATCGGCACCCTGGACGGACCGGCCGCAGTGGTCAGCGACCTGGTGTCCAGGCCCGTGCGCGAGCAACACGACGCCCCGGCCCGGGAGCCCGGGACCCCTCTTGCCGACCAGCCCCCGGCCGCGGACCGGACAAACGAGCAGCCAGGCCAAGACCCCGAACCGGCCATGCCCAAGCTCGGCATGAGCCCGCGCCAAAAAAAGGCCTTTCCTCAAATCCTCAAACTCGGCAAGATAGGCCGCACCGACTACCAGAACATCGTCGGCGGGGACCTGCCCGCGCGGACCGCGCTTTACGATCTCCAGGACCTAGTGGCAAAGGGGTTGCTGAACAAGGTCGGCCGGGGGCCGTCCACCAGATACGTCGTCGCGGCCAAGCCCTAGGGGCGAAAAGATCCTTGGCGGGAGCTGAAATGTTCCGACGGGTACTCAACTTCTTCAAGGGCGCACGCGCCGCCGGCGGCCAGGCCGAGGCCGGCCAGGCCTTCAAGATCAAGTACTCGAACTTCAAGGAGGTCCTGGACTCCAACTCCGAGCTGCTGCAGCTAATCACGGAAATGGAGGAAAAGCTCCGGGGCGACGTGGTCTTCGGCCTGTCCTTTGTGCGCTCCCAGTCCTCCAGGCTGGTCTTTCACGCCGAGCGCATGGTCAGGGGCTACGATCAGCTCTCGGGCCGCAGGTATCCCATCCTCAAGAAGGTCATGTCCGGGCTCAGGGAGCGCATCAACGCGGTCACCGAGCGCAAGCGCGAGCACGCAAGCTGCGGCGACATCCGCCAGTACGCGGAGATATCCAAGGACATGGTCGACTGCGTGGGCGGCAAGAACGCCAACCTGGGCGAGATCAAGAGCAAGGCCAAGCTGCCCATCCCGAGCGGGTTCGCCATCACCACGGACGCCTTTCGGGCCTTCATCGAGGCCAACGAATGCATGGACGAGATCCGCAGGTTCAAGCTGGAGCTCGATCCGAACGACACCGAAACCATTGTCCGGGCGAGCGAGGACATCCAGCGCCTGTTCATCATGGCCCAGGTCCCCGAGGCCTTAAGCGCCGAGATCGAGGCCGCCTACGAGGCCATGTGCCGGGAGGCCGGCCGCGACGAGGTCCCGGTCGCCCTGCGCAGCAGCGCCATCGGCGAGGACAGCGAGCTGTCCTTTGCCGGGCAGTACCTGACCGTGCTCAACGTGCCCAGGTCCAAGATCCTGGACGCCTACAAGCAGGTCCTGGCCAGCCTGTTCACCCCCCGGGCCCTGTCCTACAGGCTGCACCAGGGCGTGCCCGTGGACGACATCGCCATGAGCGTGGCCTGCCTGGAAATGGTCTCCTCCAAGGCCAGCGGGGTCATGTACACCCGGCACCCGTTCAGGCTCCTGGAGGACAACATCATGGTCAACGCGGTCTGGGGCCTGGGGGCCTACGCCGTGGACGGGGTGGTCACCCCGGACGTGTACGTGTTTTCCAAGGACGACCCGCCGCGCCTGTTGCGCAGGGACATCTCGACCAAGAACGTGCGCCTGGTGGACAAGGCGGGCGGGGTGGTCGAGGAGGAGGCCGTTGAGCCCGCGCTTCAGCAGAGGCCCTGCCTCACGGACGAACAGGCCCAAGTCCTGGCCGGCTACGGCCTGGCCCTGGAGAGGCATTTCGGATCGCCCCAGGACATCGAATGGGCCCTGGACGCCGAGGACAGGCTGATCCTGCTCCAGGCCCGGCCCCTGCGCACCGAGCCCGGCGCGGCCGAGGCCGGCCAGGACGACCTGGACCTGGTGCCCGGGTACGAGGTCGTGCTCAAGGGCCAGGGGGTGGCCTATCCGGGAGTGGGCTTCGGCCGCGTGTTCCACGTCAGACAGGACCAGGACCTGACCCGCTTTCCGGAAGGCGCCGTCTTGGTGGCCGAGCACGCCTCGCCCAAATACGGCCTCGTCCTTCCCAAGGCCAAGGCCCTGCTCACGGACTCGGGCAGCGTCACCGGCCACATGGCCTCCCTGGCCAGGGAGTACCGGGTGCCGTCCATACTGAACACGGCAACCGCGTCCAGGGACCTGCGCCAGGACGAGGAAATAACCGTGGACGCCTATTCCGGCCGGGTCTACCGGGGCCGGGTCGAGGAGCTGGCCAGGCTGGTCCAGGAAAGGGGCGCGCTCATGAAGGGCACCCCGGTCTACGACACCCTGCGCGAGCTGGCCGACCTGGTCGTGCCCCTGAACCTCATGGACCCCAAGTCAGAGGCCTTCACCCCGGCCAACTGCAAGACCGTCCACGACCTCATGCGCCTGATCCACGAGTTCTGCTACACCGAGATGTTCGCCATCAGCGACGTGGTCTCGGACCAGGGCGAGGTGGCCAGGAAACTCGTCGCCCCCATCCCCCTGGACCTGTATGTGATCGACCTCGGAGGCGGCGTCAGGGACGCGGCGGCCGCCGGCCGCAAGGTGAATCAGGACCAGGTCGTGTCCGCGCCCTTCAGGGCCCTTTTGAACGGCATGCTCCACAAGGGGCTCCGGAGCATGGAGCCCAGGCCGGTCGACCTGAAGGGCTTTTTCTCGGTCGTCAGCCAGCAGATGCTCTCAAAGCCGGACATGGCCGGAGAGCGCTTCGGCGACAAGAGCTACGCCATTATCTCGGACAAGTACCTGAACTTCAGCTCCCGGGTCGGCTACCACTACAGCATCCTGGACGCCTACTGCGGGCTCAGGGTCAACAACAACTACATCCAGTTCCAGTTCAAGGGCGGCGCGGCCAACGACCTGCGCCGGAACAGGAGGGCCCGGGCCATCGCCCTGATGCTCGAGGAGCTCGGCTTCGAGGTCCAGGTCACGGGCGACCGCGTGGTGGCCCGGATCCAGAAATACGAACAGGAGGTCCTCCAGCAAAGGCTGGAGAGCCTCGGCCGCCTGCTCCAATTCACCAGACAGATGGACATGCTCATGGTCAACGAGGCCAGCGTCGAGGCGGTGGCCAAGTGTTTTCGCGAGGAAAACTACCACTTCGACCCCGGGGCCATGTAGACCGCTTGCTGAGCGGCCGATCCGGCCTCAGGAAACGCCCTTGTCCTCCATCATCTTCTGCTCGTGGGCCATGCCGATCATCTTGAGCAGCTTCTCGGTCTTGCACGGCTTGAGCAGGTAGTCGTAGGCCCCGGTGTTCAGAAGCTCCACCGCGTCGTCCACCGAGGCGTGGCCGGTGAGCACGATGACCTTGGCCGAACACCCGGCCTCGCGCAGCCGCTTCAGGGTGGCCGTGCCGGTGAGCCCGGGCATCTTCACATCCAAGAGGATGACGTCGTACTGGTTTTCGGCCACGTCCTTGAGCGCGGCCTCGCCGCTGTTCACGGCCTTGGCCTTGATCTTGTTCACCTGCAGCAGCTTGACCATGTTGCTGCTGAACCGCTCCTCGTCGTCCACCACAAGCACGCTGGTCTCAAGCGTCATATGAATCCCCCCTTTTTTAGATTGATTGCTCTTATTGCCCCACCCTGCGGCCGACCGGCAGCCTGACCGCGAATGTGGTCCCCTTGCCGGGCTCGCTCTGTACGCTGACCGTCCCGCCCAGGCGCTCCAATATGGTCAGGCAGATGGACAGGCCCAGGCCGGTGCCCTTGCCCGGCGGCTTGGTCGTGAAGAACGGATTGAAGATGTTCGCCAGGTCGTCCTTGGAAATGCCGCACCCGGTGTCCGTGAACTTCATGACCGCGATGTTCTGGCCCTCCAGCCCGGTGCTCGCGGTCACCTCGCCGCCGTCCTGGATGGCCTGGACCGCGTTGTTCAGCAGGTTCAGGACCACCTGGCGCAGCAGGGACGGGTCCGTGACCACCGGAGGCAGGCCCTGGGCGTATTTCCGATTTATCCGAATGTTGTTCAGCTTGGCCTCCCGCTCCACCAACTGGACCATATCCTCGATCAGGCCGTTGATGTTCGTCTCCTGGGAGATGGCCTCCCTCTTGCGCGCGAAGCTCAAAAGCTTGTGGGTTATCTCCCGGCAGTGGTCTACCTGGAGCACTATCTGGGCCACGGAATCCTTTATTTCCGGGGCCTCCTTGAGACCCTCCAGGACCCCCCGGCCAAAGGCGTGCTGGATCAGCTCCGCCTCCTGGCTGATGATGGCCAGGGGGGTGTTGATCTCGTGCGCCACGCCGGACGAGAGCACGCCGATGGCGGCCATCTTCTGGGACTGAATGAGCTGGATGTCCAGCTCGGACTTGCGCAGGCTGATGCGCCTGATCTTGGAGGTCAGCGTATGGGCCGTGACCAGCACGGCCAGGCACAGGGCCAGGCCCATGAGCACGCTCTGCCAGGCCTCGGCGAAATGCGAGAGCACGCAGAAGATGAGCACCGCCCCTGGAAGGGCGTACCTGAGGACCAGCTCGGTGAGCGGCCCCAGCTCGTAAGACCTCTCGCTTCTCACGCCCCGCCCTTGGCCTTGAGGAGCTTCCTCTCGCTGGCCTTGTGTATGCGCTTCAGGAGATCGTCGATCTTGAACGGCTTGAGTATGTAGTCGTATGCCCCGTAGCTCATGCCGTCCAGCCCGGACTGCACCGAGCCGTGGCCGGTGAGCATTATGACCTCCACGAACGAATGCCTCTTCTTGATCTCCTGCAAGGTCTCCAGACCGTCCATGCCGGGCATCTTGACGTCGAGCACGACCACGTCGACCTCGTGTTGGTCGAGATAGTCCAGGGCCTCGGCCCCGCTGGTGACCCCGGCCACGTCCAGGTCCCGCTTGCTGAACCGGTTTATGAACAGCTCGACGAAGTCCCTCTCGTCGTCCACGACAAGCACCCTTGTCTTCTCCATGCACCCTCCGCCCGATTTTAAGCGTTCTCCACGGCCCTACCTGCCCAAGGGCAGATAGATCATGAACGTGCTCCCCTGCCCCGGACTGCTCTCGACCTCTATGCGGCCGCCTATCTTCTGGAGAATGGAGTAGGTTATGGCCAGACCAAGGCCCGTCCCCTCGCCCACGGGCTTGGTGGTGTAGAATGGATCGAATATCCTGGACAGCTTGTCCTCCGGGATGCCCGGGCCGGTGTCCGAGACCGAGACCAGCACCTCCCTGGAGTTGGCCCCCAGCGCGGTGCGGATGCGGATATTCCCGTCCCGGCCCACGGCGTCGATGGCATTCTCCAAGATGTTCAAAAGCACCTGCTGGACCTGGGCCGAGTCCGTGGTGATCTCGGGCAGCCCTTGGCACAGGTCCTTGTCTATATGGATGTTCCTGTGCAGGGCCTCGTTTTCCAAAAACTGGACGGTCTGGTCCGTGAGCATGTTCAGGGAGACGTTCTCCTGCATGGGCTCCATGCGCCGGCCAAAGCCGAGCATGCGGTGGGTGACCGCCTTGGCCCGGTCGACATGGTACTCGATCTTGTTCAATGATTTTTCTATCTCATCAAAGTTGTTTATCTTCTTTGGGTCCTCGTCGACCAGAAGGTCCTTGATCCATCCGGCGCTCTCCCTGATCATGGTCAGGGGGTTGTTGACCTCGTGGGCCACGCCCGCGGCCAGCTTGCCCAGGGCGGCCATCTTGCTGGACTGCATGAGCGAGGCGTCGAGCGAGGCCTTTTCCCGGTCGGCCCTGATGAGCTTGACGATGATGGACTTGGTGACCAGGTATGTGCCGGTCATTATCACACCAATGCCCAAAAAGGCCAGGATGACCATGATCGACTGGGTCCGAAGCAGGGGGCCGACGCCCTCGGTGGGGTCCTCGCTGACCACCAGCAGCCAGTCGGTCTCCTGGAGCCAGGCCATGCCGGCCACGATCTCGCGGCCGGCCGTCTCGCCCTTGCGGATGCGCACCCCGCTGAAGGCCTCGACCTTGTCCGGAAAGGCGCACTTGTCCAGGACCCGGCCCGCGAAGCGCGAGGAGGTCTGGAGCACGCCCTTGTCGTTGACCAGATAGGCGTCGCCGCCCTGGCCGACCTGGACGGTCTTGACCAGGGAGTCGAAGACGTCCGAATCTATGGTCGCCCTGAGTATCCAGGACCTTCCGGCCTCGCGGCGCATGACCGCGATGATGAAGTGGGGGAACTTGCGGAAGCCCATGAACACGTTGCTTATGTACAGCCCCTTGAGCATGACCTCGTGGAACCATTCCTCGTCCTTGTAGTTGACTCCCCTGAGCGCATACGGCCCGGCGTAGGCCACGTGATCGCCCTTCTGGTCGATGACCCCGAAGTCCACGAAGGACTTGGAGCCGGCCTGGACGGTCAGGAACAGGTTGTTCAAAAAGGCGTTGTCGCTGAGCTCGTTGAAGGAGTGCGTGCTGGCCAGGCTGCGCAGCTGGGCCACCCGCTCCTCCAGGAACATGTCCAGGCCCTTGCGCTTGTTCTCGACCACGATTTCCAGGTTGCTTTGGATCTTGTCGTTGTAGGTCCGACTGAACTGGAGGTGCATGAACAGGCTCAGGGCGAACAGCGGGACCAGGGAAAAGGCGAGGATGACCAGAAAGAGCTTGCTTCTAAGCTTGGAATAGCCCTGGCTTTGCATCTATGTCCTCCGCTACGGGCAGGGCCCGCGCAGGCCGACACGGCGTTTCCGGACGCGGTCACGGATGCGCTGCGCGCCCCCTTGCCCGCAGCGGGCCCGGGCGGCCGCAGCGGCCTTGAAAAGGCTATAGCAAGGCCGCCTTTTTAGCAAGGTTCCGGCCGAAGCGACCGGCCGGACGCTTCAGGACGTCTTTTCCCCTGCCCGGCCCGGGGTCGCGGGGATCGAGAGGTAAAACGCGCTTCCCTTGCCCGGTTCGCTCGTCACCCAGACCCGGCCCCCGTGGCGCAGGGCGACCTCCTTGCACACGGCCAGGCCCAGGCCCAGGCCGGGCGGCTTGCCGGTCAAATGGTCGCCCAGCTGCCTGAGCATCTCAAAGACCTTGCCCTGTTCCTCCACAGGGATGCCCTTGCCGCTGTCCCTGACGCTGAAGACCACCTCCCGGCCCACGACCTCGGCCCGGCAGTCCACCGAGCCCTGGTCGGTGAACTTCACGGCGTTGTCCATGAGGTTGGCCAGGGCCTTGACCAGCCATCGCCTGCTGGCCGGGGTCCTGGGCATGTCCGGCTGGGACTGGGCGGAAAAAGCCAGGCCCTTTTCCCGGGCCAGGTCCCGGCCGGCCACGGCCGCCTCATCGAGCATCGCGGCCGGGTCCTGCTCGGAGACCTCCCAGTCGACCTCCCCGGCCTGGAGGCAGGTCAGGTCGATGACCCCGTCCACCAGCCTGGTCAGGCGCATGCCCTCGGCCAGGGCGATGTCCAGATTGCCCTCGATCTGGGACACGGCCTGCCTGCACTCCTCGTCCACCTCCGAGAGATGCGGAAAAACCACCTTCCTCAGCCTCTTGGAGATGATCTTGGCGAACCCGAGCACCGAGGTCAGCGGGGTCCTGAGCTCGTGGGAGACCGTGGACAGGAAGACTGACTTCATGCGGCTGGCCTCCTCGGCCCTGCGCATGGCCGCGTTGGCCCTGTCGGCCTCGCGCACGGCCTCCTGCTCGGCCTCTTGGAGCTGGACTATCTTCTCCTTGAGCCGGCCGACCATCTGGTTGATGTCCTGGTAAAGGGCCCCGAACTCGGCCTTGAGCCTGACGTCGGGCCCGGCCTCCAGGTCGCCCGAGGCGACCTGGTGGGAGTAGGCCCTGATGCCCGCCAAGGGCCGGGTTATGGAGTAGATGATCCAGATCACGAACAGCGACACCGCAAGGACCGTGGCCAGCTCTATGCCCAGGATCAGCCGGTTGACCAGGCTGGATATCCTGGCCCGCTCCTGGAGCGAGTACTGCCGGATGTGGATGATGATCGGCTCTATCTCGCGGGCCGCGTGGACAAAGCGGACGTTCAGGGTGCGCCTGAGGCGCTGGATGTTGACCACGGACCTGAAGGCCTCCTCGTAGTCGTTCAGCGCGGCCAGGCAGTCGATCTTCTGGGCCGGGGCGAGCTTGCTGGCGGATATCTCGGCCCTGAGCTCGGTCAGGGAGGCGGCGACCTGGTCCACGAACTCCTCGCCGCCCCGGAGCAGGAAGTTCTTCTCCGTGCGGCGCATGATCAGGAGCCTGACGAACATGTCCCTGTCGGCCGCGGCCTCGAAAACGGCCTCCAGGCGCCCGGCCGCGAGGTTGAAGTCCGCGAGCAGCCCCTGATCCACGCTGAGCCCGAGATGTATCTCGCTGTCCACCAGGTTGGAAAAGCTCTCCCAGTAGTTGTCCAGCAAAGACAGGGCGTGGTCGCACTCGGGCAGATCCGAGATGCTGCTGATGGCCTTGATCCTGGACTTGGCCATGAGATAGTAGTTCTCGACCTTGTCCACGTATTCCAGCTTGCTTCTTATTATGAAGTTCTTCTCGTGCCGGCGCATGTGCAGGACGTCTATGAAGGCGTCGGCGGAGAACTCCTCCAAGGCGCGCATCCTGGTCATGACCTCGCTGCCCTTGGTGTTGACGATGAAGATGAAGGCAAAGGCCGTGAACAGGACCGCGAAGAGCAGAAGCAGTTTGGATTTGACGCTCATGAGCCGTTTCCATTTCCGCCTGGGCGGCCGTTTGGCTTCAGGGTGCAGGGTCCGCGCACGATGCGGCCTTTTGACCGCAAGGCCATGCTAACATCAATGCACGCCCCGTGTGAACCGGAAACTCAAACTGCGGGGCCGCGCATGAAGATGCGCGGCCCCGCAGGCGCCCGGGCAGTCCCCGGGGGATCAGATTTCAAAGCCCCAGGCCTTGAGCGCGGCCAGCCCCCCGTGGAGGTTCAGGACCTTGTCGAAGCCGTGGTGGTCCAAGGTGATCTGGGCCTCGTAGGAACGCCCGCCGGTGTTGCACATGAGCACCACGGTCCGGTCCCTGGGGATGTCTTTGAGCCTCTTGGCGATGTCGCCCTGGGGTATGTTGTGCCAGTGTTCGGGGTGCGCCTCCAGGTGATGCTTGGCGTCCGCGGCCTCCCGGCAGTCCAGGAAAAAGCACTCCCCGCTGTCCCGGTCCTCCCAGAGCCTGGGAAAGGCATTGGGCCAAAAGCCCCTGTTCTTGCCGTCCAGGGCGTTCTCGGCCATGTTTCCGATGGTGTTCAGGATGTCCACGGCCGAGGAGAACGGCGGGGAGTAGGCCATCTCCAGGTTGCTCAGATCCGCGATCGTGGGCCTGTGCCTGAGCATGGCCGAGACCGTGTTGATGCGGCCCACGGTGGCGTCGCCCTTGCTGCCGAAGCCCTGGATGCCGAGCACGCGCCTGGTCTTTTTCTCGACCACCAATTCCAGGGTCATGAGCTCCTTTTCCGGATAGAAGTGGGCCCGGTCGAGCTGGACCAGGAGCACGCTCATGGCCTCGAAGCCGAAGCGCTCGGCCCCGGAAAGGCACAGCCCCGCGCCGCACAGGGACTTCTCGAATATCTTGACCACGTAGGTCCCGACCGCGCCGTCGAACTCGGCCTTGCCGCCGGCCAGGTTGGTGCCTATGACCCGGCCCTGGCGGTTGGCCATGGAGCCCATGGGCAGGTAGAACGGCTGGCCGGTGATCTGGTTCATTATCTCCACGCAGTCGCCGCCCGCGAAGATGTCCGGGTCCGAGGTGCGCATGGTCCTGTCGACCTTGATCCCGCCCCTCTCGGAGACCGAAAGCCCGGCCTGGACGGCCAGCTCGGAGTTGGGGATCACCCCGGCCGAGATGATCACCAAATCCGCGTCCAGGCTGCCCTTTCCGGTGACCACGCGCCTGACCCGCTCGTCGCCCTCCAGGCGCAGCACGGTCTGGCCGAGGCGGAACGAGACCCCGTTGTCCTCCATGTGGGTCTGGCCCATCCTGGCCAGGACCGGGCTTATGTACCTGGGCATGATCTGGTCCTCGATCTCGATGACCGTGGTCTCTATGCCCCACATGTCGGCAAAGGCCTCGGCCATCTCCAGGCCGATGAACCCGGCGCCCACGACCACGGCCTTCTCGACCTCGCCGTTGGTCACGGCCTGCCTGATGCTCACGGCGTCGTGCGGGCTGGACACGTAGTGCACGCCCGGCAGGTCCTCGCCCGGCAGGTTCAGCCGCCGGGGCCGGCCGCCCGTGGCCAGGACCAGCCTGTCGTAGTCAAGGACCGCCTGCCCGCCGGTGTCCACCCTGCGCACGTGGACCTTCTTGGCCGCGCGGTCTATGCGCACGGCCTCGGTCAGGGCCTGGACATCGACGCCCTTGCAGTCCGCAAAGAACTTCTCGTCACGGAGCATGTGAAAGGTGGTCGTGCGCAGCTGCATGGCCTCGGAGACCTCTCCGGAGACGTAGTAGGGGATGCCGCAGCCCCCGTAGGAGATGATGTCGCTCTTGTCGATCATGGTCACCTTGGAATCCGGTTCCAGGCGCTTGAATCTGCAGGCGGACTTGGGTCCCAGGGCGACCGCCCCGATGACGACGACGTGTTGTGGCATGTGAACCTCTCGCGTTTTCAGTGCTCAAAATCCGGACCTGCCGTTCTCTATTGCACTGCATGTCCGGCCATGTCCAGGTCCGGACGCCGGGTTCGACAAAAGGCGAAAAAAAGAAGGCCCCTCGCGGGGCGCAGGGGGCGGGGAGACGGCCCCCGGGGGATCATCCCCCGGGGGCCGTCTCCGGCCAAGATCGTCATGCTCCGCGCCCCGGCCGGGGCGCGGCCCTGGGTCCCGGCTACACGGCCCCGGTCTGGATCTGGACCGGCTGTCCGATCTGGGGGGCCACGGGCGTGCGCGCCCGGCCCTGACTCAGGCGGAGCATGTCCTTGCGCTCAAGGCCGCCGTAGCCGAAGACCGTGCAGATGCGCTTGCAGTTGCCGCAGCCGATGCACTTGGCGGTGTCCAGGTAGATCAGCCCGTCCTGCTCCAGGATCGCGCCAGTGGCGCAGACGTGCATGGCGAAGCAGTCCTTGCAGTTGTGGTTGCAGATGACGTGTAACATGATGCTCACTCCTTATATTAGCCTAAAATCCTTTCGATTTCCTTCTTGTCGGAATCCATGACGTAGTCGATGCCGGACATGTCCGCGGCATCGCGGGTCAGGGCCACCAGGTCCGAGCGCTCGAGGTGCTTGAGGGCGAACTTGCGGGCCCCGGCCATGAGCTGCTGCAGGCCCTGGCGCAGGCGGTCGATGTACGAGTACAGTCCGATGGCCCCGGCGGGCAGCCTGGAGAAGTCCTTGCCGAAGCGCTCCTTGAGCTGGGCCGCGGTGGCGAACAGGCTGAGGAAGCCGTCCTCTTTGTTGCCGCCCTCGAGCTCGGTCTTCTCCTGCATGAGCCTGCCGTGGGTCTTGCCGACCATGGCCGCGGTGAGCATGGCCCGACCGAGGCACACGGCCTTGACGAACGGGGCGCCCAGGGCCATGGCCTTGAACAGGTGGTCCTCCAGGGACAGGCCGCCGGCCACGGCGATGGGCGGGATATAGGCGCCCTTGGCCGCAAGCTTCCGGCACATCTCGTACATCAGGCACTCCAGGGGCACGGTGGGGATGCCCCACTCGCTCATCATCCGCCAGGGGCTCATGCCGGTGCCGCCGCCGGCGCCGTCGATGGTCAGCAGGTCGATCTTGGCCTCGGAGGAGAACTTGATGGCCCGGGCCAGGTCCGCGGGGCGATAGGCCCCGGTCTTCAGGGTCACGTACTTGGCCCCGAGCTTGCGCAGCCTCTCGACCTCCTTGTAGAAGCCCTCCTCGGTGACCATGCCCAGGCGCGAATGGCGCTCGAACTCGGTGATGCCGCCGGCCTTGAAGGCGTTCAGCACGGCCGGGTTGGCCGGGTCGGGCAGGACGATGTAGCCGCGCTCCTTGAGCTGCAGGGCCCGCTCCAGGGTGTGCAGCTTGACCTCGCCGCCGATGTCCTTTGCGCCCTGGCCCCACTTGAGCTCGAATATCTCGGCCCCCAGGGTCTGGATGGCGTACTCGGGCACGCCGAGCTTGGTGTCCTCGACATTGGCCTGGATGATGACCCCGCCCTTGCCGTCGTACCACTGCTTGAAGGCCTTGATGCGCCTCTCCATCTCGGGCGACTTGACGATCTTGCCGTTCTTGAACTCGGCGTTGGAGTCCATGCCGCAGATGTTCTCCCCGGCCACGACCATGATCCCGGAGATGGCCGCGCCGACCGCGACGTGCTCCCAGTTGATGCGGGCGATGTCCGTGGACCCGACCGCGCCGGTGAACACCGGGAAGTCGAGCTTGATGCCGCCGTCCCCGCCGAGCTCGGTGGCGCAGTCAACGCACGGGAAGGTCGCCTTGTCCGAGTCGGCCTCCATGCCCACGGCGCCCACGCAGGTGCCCTGGATGTTGAAGTGGGAGAAATCCACCGGATAGTCCTTGTCGCACCCGGCGGTGATCTTTCCGAACGGCTGGGGGTAGATGACCTCCCGGCCCTTGAGGGCGGAGCGCCCGATCTCGCAGGGGCCCTCGCAACCATCCAGACAGGTGACGCAAATTCCGGAACCCGGCGCCGGTTCCACTCTGGTGGCGGTCAGAGTCGCCGCACTGCGATTTGGTCTGCTCAACGACATTCGAAGCTCTCCTTTAGACTGATTGTTTATATTTATTTTGAATCACTCTAATATCGCCGTTCTCAAAGGACCCGGCCCCAGGGCCGACCGTTTTTCGCCGGCCCTTGCGCAAGGGCCGGCGAAAAACGGTCATAGACAGGTACACAGGAAAAAATTATTTATCAACATTGTAATATTTGTCCTACGCTTTGTAAGATTTATCCTACAGTAACAAATAATTCTTGCCGCTAAAGGAGAAAGGGCCTATAAGTCTAATAGACTCCAAAAAGGCCTCGTTGGTTTTGCATTGCCGTAGCGCGGCGTTACAGCGCAAAGGCGTGTGTAGAAGGCATTCAAGATCGCCGAGAGGGCCTTTTTGGATATTTCGGCATGGCGCAGCCGAGCGCCGTGCGCGGCCGGCGGGTCCGGCCTGGGAGGGGATATGCCACAGGGTTCGGACTATGAGCAGAGGATCATGCTCAAGAGGCAGAGGGACATCTACGACTGCGAACGGCTGAGCAATGAAATCGCCGACTTGAGGGGCAGAATCTGGGAGCTAGAGGGACTGGTCCAGCGCCTGCTCAAGAAGCTCGATGTGCTTGAAGGCCCCCAGGGCCAGACCGGGCTCGAAGGCGCCGTGAACTGATCCGCGCTGTCCGCGTCGGCCGCTCAGCCACGGCCGACTCAAAACGCCCGAGTCCTTCGGGCGTTTTCCTGTCTCAGGCTTTTTTCAGACTCAAACCACGAACAAGACCCGGATCAGGCCCCAGGGTTTTCCACACCTGTAGGACTTTTTTTCGCAGGGCCGCCGACTATTCCTACAGTGCGGCCGGCCCTCCGGGCCCCATTCCGGGCTCGCCTTTTTGTGTAAAAAAACAGGCCTCAGTCCTTGAGCATGCCCTGGGCCATGGCGTAGCGCACCAGCTCGGCGTTGTTCGTAAGCCCCAGCTTCCTCATCCCCCTGGTCTTGTAGGTGCTCGCGGTCTTGACGCTCAGGCCCATGTCCTCGGCTATGGCCGTGAGCTTGTTGCCCTTGGCGAGCATGGCCAGGACCTCGTACTCCCGGTGCGAGAGCAGTTCCTGGGGCCTCTTGGTCCGCTTGGGCTCCACCAGCTCGCTGACCAGCCTGTCGCTCAGCGAGGCGCTCACGTACTTGCCGCCGGACAGGACCTTTCTGATGGCGTTGACCAGCTCGTCCGGGGCCGAGCCCTTGGCCAGATAGCCGTCCGCGCCGACCTTGAAGGTCCTGACCGCGTACTCCTCCTCGGGGTGCATGCTCAGGATGAGCACGGGCAGCCCGGGCCTGGCGGCCCGAATCTTCTTCAGGGTCTCGAGCCCGCTCTCGTCCGGCAGGGAGATGTCCAGAAGCACCAGGTCGTGCCCCCCGGCGGCCACCTTGTCCAGGGCCTCGGCCGAGCTTCCGGCCTCGTCGAACTCCACGTCGTCGGAAAAGTCGGAGACTATCTCGATGGTCCCCCTGCGGACCACCGCGTGATCGTCGACAATGAGTATCTTCACCGTCCGCCCTCCTTGCCCGGCCGCAGCGGGATGCCCACCCAGACCTTGGTGCCGGTCTCGGGCGATCCCGAGATCTCCAGCACCCCGCGCATGGCGTGGACCCTTTCGCGCATGCCGATCAGCCCGAAGGACTCGGCCGCGCTCATGGCCGTCCTGGTTATGCCCGAGCCGTTGTCCTGGACCTCCATGACCGCCATGTCCCCGGTCCGGTGCAGCCTGACCTTGACCAGCGAGGCCCCGGAGTGGCGCGCCGCGTTGGTCAGGGCCTCCTGAAAGACCCGGTACAGGTTGGTCACCCTCTCGCTGTCCAGGGGCAGGTCCACCTGGTCCGCGGACAGTTCGACCCTGATGCCCGTGCGCTTCTCGAACTCCCCGGCCTGCCACTTGACCGCCGAGACCAGGCCCAGGTCGTCCAGGAGCCCCGGCCTGAGCTCGCGGGATATCCGCTGGACCGAGCCTATAGTCTCGTCGATGATCTGTTTCATGTACCCGATCTTTTCCAGGGCCTGGACGCTGCCCTCGGGCAGAAACCTGGTCAGCCTGGACAGCCCCATGTTCAGGGCGGTCAGGTTCTGGCCGAGCTCGTCGTGTATCTCCCTGGCGATGTGCGTGCGCTCCTCCTCCACGCTCTCCTGCAGGTGCATGGAAAGCCTTCTGAACTCCTCCCTGGAGCGGTGGAGGTTCTCCCGGACGAGCTCGCCCTTCATTATCTCCTGGCGCAGGTGCTCGTTGGCGACCTTCAGCTCCCTGGTCCGCTCCAGGACCCTGCGCTCAAGCTGCTCGTGGGCCTCCCTGAGGGCCTCCTGGGCCCGCCGGCGCTCGGTCACGTCGCGCAGGCTGCTGCGCACGCCCAGGGACCCGCCGTCCGGCCGCCTGACCCGGTGCGCCTCCAGGGATATCCAGACCTCGGCCCCGTTTTTGCGCCGGATGCGGAAGTCCGCGGAGCTGTGCTCGGCCCCGGACATCTCGGCCACGTGCCGATCCCACAAGGCCCGGTCCGCGTCCAGGATGATGTCGCGCAAAAACTTGATGTCCCGCATGAACAGGTCCGGACCGAACCCGGTTATGCGCCCGCAGGACGGCGAGACGTAGAGCATGGTCCCGTCGTCGGCCTGCCACATCTCCCAGTCGTAGGTGAAGTCCGCGATGGTCCTGTAGCGCTCCTCGCTCTCCTTCAGGGCCCGCTCGGCGCGCTTGCGCTCGGCGACCTCGCCCCTGAGCTTCTCCTCGGCCTCGTGGCGCTCGGTTATGTCCCGCAGGCTGCTGCGCACGCCCAGGGACTCGCCGTCCGGCCGCCTGACCCGGTGCGCCTCCAGGGATATCCAGACCACCATGCCCTGGAGGTGGCGGATCCGGAAATCCAGGGTCCCGTGGTCATTGTCGGCCATCTGGGCCACGTGCCGGTCCCAGAGGCCCAGGTCCTGCTCGTGGATCATGCGGCGCATGAAGCCCTCGTCCATGAGCCGCTCCGGCGGATGCCCGCTGATGCGCTCGCAGGAGGGCGAGACATAGAGCATGGTCCCGTCGTCGGCCTGCCACATCTCCCAGTCGTAGGTGAAGTCCGCGACGATCCGGTAGCGCTCCTCGGACATGCGCAGGGCCTCGTCCGCGAACTTGAGCTCGGACCTGAAGGCCTTGAGCTCCGAGACCTGGCGGCGCAGCTCGTCCAGCCCCAGGACGGGCTCGTCTTTTTTCTTTTCCTTGTCGCTCATGGTCCTGTCTTTTGAATGCCGAGGTCTTGTCCTAACGGAAATGGGCGGCAAATTAAAGCCCGGGCCGGGATGCGCCGGGGCCAAAGATCGCCTCCGCCCTGCGGGCCCGGGGCGGATGACAAGCCGTCAGCGTTTCTGCTAAAATTCAAACCACAGGCCCTAATGGCCTCCCCCGGCGGACCTTGAGGGGAAGCAAGCGGCCTTGCACCAAGCCCGCGGCAGGGAGGGCGGCATGGAACTGGAAGGCAGGGAGAACCAGGCCGGGGGCGGGCGCGGCGACGCGGGGCCGGGCCTCAAGATACTCGTGGCCGAGGACGACCGGATCAACCGCTTGATGCTCAAGCGCTTCCTGGAGATCAAGGGCCATTGCGTGGTCTGCGCCCGCAACGGCAGAGAGGTCCTTGAGCTCCTGAAGGACCAGGACTTCGACTGTGTGCTCATGGACATCCAGATGCCGGAGCTGGACGGCGTCCAGACCGCCAGGCTGATACGCAGGGCCGGCAGCCTGGGTCAGAGGTCCAGGTTGCCCATAATCGCGGTCACCGCCCACGCCATGAAGGGCGACAGGGAGAAATTCCTGGCCGCGGGCATGGACGAGTACCTGGCCAAGCCCGTGGACGTGAAGGAGCTGGACCGGATATTGGCCCGCATCTGCGCAGGGGTCTGAAGACCCCTATCCTCGGAAGCCGGTTTCATCCGCCTCGGCCGGGCCCTGTTCACCCTCCCCGCCCCTGTTTTCGGCCCTGTCCCGGACCTTGAGCCCGGCCCTGAGCAGGACCCTGGATTTGTGCTCCGAGGCCGGGGCCCAGGTCCCAAGCTGCTCCAGGCAGCCCGTCGGACAGTGCTCCACGCACTGGCCGCAGAACACGCAGGCGGACTGATCGTATTCCCAGGCGCCCAGGCCGGCCTCCTTGTCCCTGGTCACCCTCAGGCACTGCGACGGGCACCTGCGCGCGCAGACCCCGCAGAAGACGCACCCTTCGATCCTGTTGACCAGCTCGCCGCGGGACCCGGCGAACGGCTCGCGGACCTGGTCCGGGTAGCGCCTGGTGGCCGGGCCGCGGACCAGGCTTCTGAGCATGTTCGGGATCATCCGGGCCACGATCCGCCCCCCGGATTCAAGACCCCTCGGCATTCGAGCCAAGGCCCGCGCTTCAACATATAGACACCCTTCATGGCCACGACCCTAGCGCTCGGTGCAGCTGATGCACGGGTCGATGGACAGCACGACCATGGCCGCGTCCGCCAGCTCCAGGCCCGGCAGCATGGCCATGAGCGCCGGGATGTTGGCGAACGTCGGGGTGCGGATGCGCAGCCGGTCCAGGTTCTCGGTCCCATTGGCCTTTAGGTAGTAGAGGCACTCGCCCCTGGGCTGCTCCACGCGGCTTACGACCTCGCCCTCGGGCCGGCCCTTGACCTTCGCCGCTATCTCGCCCTTGGGCAGCCTGGCCAGGGCCCGGCGCACCAGGTCCATGGCCTGCAGGGTCTCGCGGTAGCGGACCATCGCCCTGGCCCGGCAGTCCCCGTCCGGCTCGGACACCGGCTCGAAGTCCAGTTCACCGTATGCGGCGCAGCCCTCCAGGCGCACGTCCCGGGCCACGCCGCTGCCGCGCAGGGTCGGGCCGCAGGCCCCCGACTCAAGGGCCTGCTCGGCCGTGAGCAGGCCCTTGCCCCTGGTCCGGCGGTTCACGGTGAAATCCTTGAACAGGGGGCCGAACAGGCCCTTGATCTCCGTCTCCATCCACCCGCACTGCTCAAGTATCCAGCGCGCCCGGTCCGGGTCCAAATCGCGGCACACCCCGCCGATCACGTTCACCGAGACGATGACCCGGTTGCCCGTGGTCGCCTCCAGGATGTCCAGGCACCTCTCGCGCACCCGCCAGAGCTGCATGAACAGGTTCTCGAAGCCAAGGGCGTCCGCGAACAGGCCGAGCCAGAGCAGGTGGCTGTGCACGCGGTGCAGCTCGGCCCAGATCACGCGCAGGAACCGGGCCCTGGGCGGGACCTCGACGGCCATCAGCTCCTCCACGGCCTGGCAGTAGCACATGGCGTGCTGCATGGAGCAGATGCCGCAGACCCGCTCGCAGACCTGGATCAGCTGGTAAAAGTCGCGGACCTCGGCCAGCTTCTCCAGGCCGCGGTGCACGTAGCCCAGCGAGGGCACGGCCCGGGTGATGACCTCGTCCTCGACCGTGAGCGTGAGGTGGATGGGCTCGGGCAGCACCGGGTGCTGGGGCCCGAACGGGATCACGGTCCTGGCCATCAGCGGCCCCCCTTGGTCCGGAGCACATTGTACCTGCAATAGGGCGCGGGCGCGCTCTCGGCGTCCAGGAACAGCGTCGCGCCGAAGTCCGGGTCCAGGCCCTCGAACCTGAGCCCGAACTGGCCCTGGATCTCGTTCTCGTTCAGGAACGCGGCCGGGTACAGCCCGCAGATGCTCGGGATCGGCCGGTCCTTGGGCGCCGTGACCCGGAAATTCTCAAGCTCCGGGCCGAGGTCGAAATGGTAGATCAAGTCCACGCTGTCCCGGTCGAGCTCCACGCAGGTCATGCCCGCCAGGCGCAGGCCGCGGGCCTTTCTCTCCGCGACCTCGGCCAACAGGTCCTCCACTGCGACCAGGCCTATGCCCCGGGTCATCGTCCCCGCCCCCCTTCCTGTTTCGCGGCCAGGATGTCCAGGCCGCGCAGCAGGCCGTCGATGATCGCCTCGGGCCGGGCCGGGCAGCCGGGCACGTAGACGTCCACGGGTATGACCCGGTCCACCCCGCCGACGACGTTGTAGGCCTCGCGGAATATCCCGCCGGACAATCCGCAGGCCCCTATGGCCACGACCAGCTTGGGGCCGGGCATCTGGTCGTAGAGGTTCTTGAGGACCTTCCGGTTGCGCGGGTTGACCGCGCCGCTGACCAGGAGCAGGTCGGCGTGCTTGGGGTTGCCGACGTTGACCACCCCGAAGCGCTCCAGGTCGTAGAGCGGGGTCAGGCAGGCCAGGGCCTCGATGTCGCAGCCGTTGCAGCTGCCGCAGTCGAAATGCAGGAGCCAGGGCGACCTGAGCCTGGACTTTTTCATGAAGCGCTCAAACATCCTCATGTCCCCTCAGCGCGCATAAAGCCACACGAGATTGGCCACGGCCAGGGGCAGGCCGCCGAGCCAGGCGACCCCGAGCAGCCAGCGCCAGGACAGGCGGGCCGAGGCGTTGTCCACCACGATCTGGGCCAGATAGGCGGCCGCGGCCAAAAGGGCCATGGCCCACCAGGCGCAGGCCCAGAACAGCGCGCACAGGCCAAGGATGAGCACGATGTCGTAGAGGTGGGCGAGCTCGACCATGGCCAGGTAGGGTCCGGAGTACTCGGTGTGCACGCCGCGGACGATCTCCTGGTGGGCGTGGGCCGAGGCCGCGATGTCGAACGGGGACTTGCGCAGCTTGACCCCCAGGATCAGGACCAGGACCGCGAACAGGAGCGGCAGCCTGGGCAGCAGCGGTTCGCCGAGGCCCAGGACCGCGCCGACCCCGAACCCGCCCGCGGCCAGGCCCAGGCCGACCACGACCAGGATCAGGAGCGGCTCGTAGCCGAGCATCTGGAGCAGCTCGCGCTGCCCGCCAACTTGACTGTAGGGCGAGGCCGAGGCCAGCGCGCCGATGACCAGAAACACGGACCCCGCGGCCTGGACAAAGAAGATCATCAGCAGGTCGCCGCCGGAGAAGAACAGGGCCGCGGCCGAGGCCGAGGCCGCCAGGCCGGCCGCGGCGCAGAACGGCTGCCAGAGCTCGGTCGAGGCGCGCTCCTTGCCCCAGAGCTTGGCCAGGTCGTAGAAGGGCTGGATGAGCGGCGGCCCGACCCTGGACTGGATCCGGGCGCTGATCCGGCGGTCGAGGCCGCAGAGCAGCCCGCCGATGACCGGGGCGAGCACTACTCCCAGCAGAGCGCACAAAAAGGCCCTCATGACAGCGCGCCCCCGGCCGTGAACAGCAGGATCAGCCCGGCCGCGGCGTTCACCCAGGGCGTGAGCCTGCGCTCGCCGAACAACCTGTCCAGGTAGTAGTTCCCGGCCGCCACGGCCACCGGCCTGTCCATGGGCCCCAGGTAGGCGCCCGGCCCGGGCATGGACAGCCCGGACATGTACGGCCCGGGGCGCTTGATGGTCCTTGCCCCGGACAGGGCCCACAAGGCCGCTGCCAGGCCCGCGGCCGCGGCCAGGAGCGCCGGATAGAGCCTGAATGCGGCCATGGGGTCCGGGGCCAGGACCGCCCCGGCCGGGAGGGCCAGGCCGCGCAGCAGCCCGGGCGCGAACACGCAGGCCGCGAACGCGCCCGCCAGAAGCAGGGCCAATGGCCAGCGCATGAGCCGGGGCTGGTCCTCGGCCGCGGCCGGGCCCGAGTAGGCCCCGGCCAACAGCCCCCCGGCCCACCTGGTCCAGTAGAGCACGGTCAGGGCGCTGCCCAGGGCGAGCAGGACCACGAGCGCCAGGCTCCCGGCCGCGGATTCCAGGGCCATCCACTTGCACAAAAGCATGCCGAAGGGCGGCAGGATCATGGTCAGGGCCGCGGCCGCGGTGATCCCCGCGGTCAGGGGCATGCCCGCGAACAGGCCGCGCATGTCCTCGATGTCCCGGCTGCCGATCCTCTGCTCGACGCAGCCGAGGCACAAAAAGAGCAGGCCCTTGCCCAGGGCGTGGAAGATCATGAGCAGCGCGCCCGCGGCGAGCGCCCAGGGCGAGCCCAGGCCGGCGCAGGCGATCATCAGCCCCAGGTTGCTGACCGTGGAGTAGGCCAGGACCTTCTTGCCGTTGCTCTGGCCCACGGCCAGGGCCGCGGCCGCCAGGAAGGACAGGCCCCCGGCCAGGGCCAGGCCGCGGCCGAGCGCGGTCCCGGCAAAGGCCGGGGCGAAGCGCAGGGCCAGAAAGACCCCGGCCTTGACCATGGTGCTCGAGTGCAGCAGGGCCGAGACCGGGGTCGGCGCGACCATGGCGCCCAAGAGCCAGCCCTGGAACGGGAGCTGGGCCGCCTTGGCGAGCCCGGCCGCGCAGACCAGGACCAGGGCGAAGAGCGCCGGGCCGGAAAAGGTCCCGGCCGAGACCAGGGCCCGGATGTCCAGGCTGGCCTTGGCCAGGTATATCCAGACCACGCCGGCCAGAAGCAGCAGCCCGGCCAGGGAGTTGATCCACAGGGCCCGGAGCGCGTTTTCCCGGGCGATGTCGGTCTTGTCGTGCCTGATGAGCAGATACGAGCACAGGGTGGTGATCTCGAAGAAGAAGTAGAACCAGATCAGGTCGTTGCTCAGGGCCAGGCCGTTCATGGCCCCCAGGAACGCGATCATGGCCATGAAGAATCCCGGCTGCCCGGCCCCGGCTGGCCGGCCGCGGCCGCGCATGTAGGGCAGGGCGTAGGCGCAGATGAGCGGGCCGACCAGGCAGACGATGAGCACCAGGACCAGGGACAGCCTGTCGCAGGCCAGGGTCGGGTGCGTTTGGTGCTCGAGGATGAAGACCTCGAACACGGCAAGCATCGCGGCCTGGGCCGCGGCCAGAAACATGACCAGCCGGCTCTTGTCCCGCCTGCCGTAGTAAAAGATCAAACCCAGGAGCGCGAAGTCGCCCAGGCGCACGACCAGGCCCGGGGCGACCCCGAGGACCGAACCCGGGCTGACGGCGAACGGGGTCTTGGCGGCCAGGATCAGGGCCGAGGCGGCCAGCGCAAGTCCGGTCCCGAGCACTATGACCTGGCGCAGGGCCCTGGCGCGCAGAAAAAAACAGGCCGCCCCGGCCAGAAAAGGCAGGACGATGAGCATGAAGGCAAGGGTCTGCGGCATACCCCTCCCGGGCAACGAAAACCGCGACGGCCGCGCCCGCACATGGGAGCCGCAACGCCCGGTTATTCAACAAAAAACACCTTCGCGCTGAAAAGCGCAAGGCCTTTCTGCAAAAAAAACGGCCCCCGCAACCCCTGAAAAAATCCCGCACTCACCATCATTCATTGACTTTACATCGCCTGAAGGGGCATACTGCAAGATGCTGACGGCAACCCGGGTCCGACCCAGCGGCCGGGCCCGAAAAACCACCGGAGGAAGGCAATGCCCGAGTTCGCCAACCCCTTTTCAGGACTGAAAAACGACAGGAAACTGACCCCCGCCGAGCTGGTCAGGGCCGTGCGCTACCTGGTGGCCGCGGAGTACGAGGCCGTCCAGCTGTACATGCAGCTGGCCGAGTCAACGGACAACAAGCTGGCCAAGACCGTGCTCACGGACATCGCCGACGAGGAGCGCGTGCACGCCGGGGAGTTCCTGCGCCTGCTCAAGGAGCTCGATCCCGACGAGGAGAAGTTCTACCAGGAGGGCTACGGCGAGGTCGAGGAAATGATCACCAAGCTCGGCCGCAAGTAGGCCGGGCCCGGTTTCAGGGCCCGCGGAGGGCTTTGTTCCAAGGCCGATTCGGGGCCTTGGGTCCGGCCGGACCCAAGGCCCATGACCTCAAGGAGGCAGACCATGTCCAAGCACCAGACGGCTGATTTTGAAAAGGCCCTTGAGATCGGGCGGCCGCCGAACATCAAGAGGCTCTTTCCCAACTCCAGGGCCCTGATAGTCAGCGGCAAGGTCATCGACCGGGCGCTCACGGCCAAGGGCAAGGCCATGACCATCGCGGCCAACGGCCGCAACCTCCCGGTCATCCGCGGGGTGCTCATGGCCGCCCAAAAGGCCAACGCGGCCGTGATCCTGGAGATCGCCAGGTCCGAGAGCACCTACTGCCCCACGAACATGTGGAACCTGGCCCGCAGGACCGACGCCCTGTGCAACGAGCTGGGCGTGACCGTGCCCGTGGCCGTGCACGCCGACCACTACGGCATCAAGTCCCAAAAGGACGTGGACCCGGCCAGGACCGAGATACCCTCGCTTTTCGACGCCGGAATAACCTCCATCGCCATGGACGCCTCGCACCTGCCCGACGACCAGAACCTTCTGGCCAACATCGAGCTCGCCCCGCTCATCCCGGCCTGGGCCGGATACGAGACCGAGGTCGGGGAGATCAAGGGCAAGGAGGGCCTGTCCACGCCCCAGGAGGCCGTGTTCCTCATCCAGGGCCTGAACGCCAACGGCCTGTTCCCGGACTGGATCGCCCTAAACAACGGCACCACCCACGGCATCGAGGCCACGGGCGCGGGCATCCAGGTCGGGCTCACCGCCGAGATCCACGAGGCCCTGGCCAAGTACAAGATGTCCGGGGCCCAGCACGGCACCTCGGGAAACAACTCCGAGCGCCTGCGCCGGATCGCCGAGAAGACGCGCACCACCAAGGCCAACGTGGCCACGGCCCTGCAGATGATCGCCTGGGGGGTCAAGGTCAACGAGTTCGGCAACGCCATCCTGGACGAGAACGGGGCCTTTGCCAAGGTCAAGGGCCAGGGCGTGAGCGACGGGCTCTGGGCGGACATGGTCGCCTACGCGGACAAGAACGGGCTCAAGGGCGGGGACTACAAGAAGCTCAACCTGCCCTTCGAGAGCCGCATGCTCGGCCAGGTCCCGGAGGTCCGCGAGCGCATGGCCAGGGCCGTGGAGGACTTCGTCTTCGACCTTCTGGTCAACGTGTTCAACGCCAGAGACACCGCGCCCCTGGCCGTGGAGGCCATACTCAGGGCCAAGTCCTACGACCTCGGCCCAAAGGCCCAACGGATCGAGGACCCGGCCGCCTGGACCAGGGAAAAGATTTTGGAAAAGGGCAAGGCCATGGGCAAGGCCACGGGCCCGGCCAAGAGCTTCGACGACTAGCCCTGAAAAGGGCCTCAAAAAGAGTCCGGCCGGGCGTCAGGCGTCGACCAGGCTTATCTCCCTGCCCTCGCCCGGGGCAAGCGAGATGTCCCGGCCCAGGACCCTGAGCCGGATGGGCCTGTCGCCCTTGCCCTTGACCCCGATCCTAAGCGCGGTCCTGGTGAACTCGAAGTTGTACCACACCCTGCGGTGGCAGAGCTTGAAGCACAGCGCGCCCCAGTGGGCCGGTATCTGGGGGTTGATCTCGGGCACCTCGCCCGACAGGTCCAGGCCCGCGAAGTAGCGGATGACCACGTCCACGGTCCCGGCCATGACCCCGCAGTGCACGCCCTCGATGGTCGTTCCGCCCTGGGTGTCGAAGACGTCGCTGCGCATGGCCTCCATGAACCAGGCCCAGGCCGTGTCCCCGGGCAGCACGTAGCTGGAGATGATCGCGTGCACGACCTTGGACAGGGTCGAGCCGTGGCTGGTGCGCTTCACGTAGTACTTGTAGTTGTCGAGCAAGAGCTTCATGGCGTTGCCGACCTTGTAGCCGAGCTGCCTGAGGATGCGCCGGACCTCGGCCGGAGGGAGCACATAGAAGGTCATGAGCACGTCGGCCTGCTTGGCGACCTTGTAGCGGTCCGGTGAATCGCCCCTGGCCTTGAGGATGCGGTCCATGCGCTGGATGCTGTAGTACTTCTTGCGGTAGTAGGCCCAGTCCAGCTCCTCCAGGTCCATGTAGCCCTCGAACTGGCTTATGATCCCGGCCTTGCCCAAGACCACGTTCATCCTCCGGGTCATGTCGCGCCACTTCTCGGTCTCGGTCATGCAGAACCCGGTCTTCTTGAGCCTGGCCCTGACCGCGGGGCTGAGGTCCTCGACCAGCTCCAGGACCCTTTCCATGAGCCAGACGACCATGATGTTGGTGTAGGCGTTGTCCGTGATCCCCGGCTCGTCGCTGTCCGGGAGCTTCTCATGGAACTCGTCCGGGCCCATGACCCCGGAGATGTGGTAGCGGCCGGTCTGGGGATCGAGCACCGCGATGTCGGCCCAGAACCTGGCGATCTCGATCATCATCTCGGCCCCGCAGTCCCTGAGGAAGGCCTTGTCCCCGGAGTTGTTCACGTACTTCCAGAGGTTGTAGAAGACCGCGATGGACACGTGCCGCTGGCGGCGGGACAGGTCCGGGCCCCAGGTCCTGCTCTCGGGATTGAAGTGCACCTCCTGGGTCTCCTCGGAGCCGTCGTCCGCGGTCTGCCAGGGGTACATGGCGCCCTGGTGGCCGTTGTCCGCGGCGTAGCGCCTGGCCGCGGCCAGGCGCCTGTAGCGGTACATGAGCAGGGCCCTGGATGTCTCGGGCAGGTGGTGGTCGTAGAAGGGCATGATGTATATCTCGTCCCAGAACACGTGGCCCCGGTAGGCCTCGCCGTGCAGCCCCCTGGCCGGCATGCCCGCGTCGATGTCCGGGTTGTGCGGCGAGGCCGTGACCAGCAGGTGGTAGATGTGCAGCCTAAGCACCCGCTGCACGAACCGGTCGCCGGTTATCCGGAAATCGGCCTTGTCCCAGAGCGCCTTCCAGGCCCTGACGTGCGGGCTGTGCACGCCCCTGAAGGTCGAGACCCCGGACAGGGTCGTCAGGGCCGTGGACCTCAGGCTTGCCTTGTCCGTGTCCAGGGAGGTGTGCACGGCCACGAACTTCTCCAGGGAGTAGACGTTGTTCTCGTGGGCGAAGAACGCGGCCTCCTCCATGACGCACATCCGGTCCTGGGACACCGACCTTGCGGCCTGTATCTCCCTGCCGTTCTCCAGGACCGCGGTCTTGGCGGCCATGGCTATGTGGCGCTTGGAGGTCGTGGTCTCGACCTCCAGGTACACGCCGCCTCCGGCCGCGCCGCCGGCCACCCGGCAGAGGTGCTGGGAGCTGAGCTGGCGGTAGCGGGCCACGCCGTCGTTGATCACGTTTCCGTCCAGGGAGGAGCGGAAGGTGACCGGCGCCGAGTAGTTGCACGGGGTCAGGTCGTAGCGCAGGGCGCAGACGTGCGGGTCGGCCATGCTCGCCAGCCTGCGGCTGTGCACCCGGGTGATGCGGCCCAGCTTGTCCCTGCAGACCATGGACCGGCTCATGACCCCCTGGCGCATGTCCAGGGTCTGGGAGTAGCTCAAAAGCTCCAGGGACAGCGGGCTGACGTAGCCGCCGTTGCCGATCCTGAACTCCACCGGCAGCCAGTTGGGGCAGTTGACCAGGTCGTTGTTCCATATCTCGCGGCCCTGCACCGTGGAGGCCAGCCTGTTGTACACCCCGGCGATGTAGGCGCCCGGATAGTAGAAGAACGAGGCCCTCTCGCCCTCGAAGCAGCCCCGGGTGCCCAGAAAGCCGTTGCCCACCGCGGTCAGGGTCTCCCTGAGCTTCTCGTCGCCGGGGTCCAGGCCGTTGTAGGTCAGTGTCCAGGCGTCGTCCTCGATGCCGCGCGTAAACCAGTCGTCCAGGTCCTGGAGCGTGATCTCGGAGAGGTCCTGGACCACCTGGTCCGCGCCGAAGCGCCTCAACAGCTCGCCCTGGATGTTTCTGGCCACGCCCAGGACCAGGCCGAAGTTTCCGTTCCTGCCCGCCTGGACCCCGGAGATGGCGTCCTCGACCACCACGCACTCGCCGGGCGAGAGCCCGAGGTTGCGGGCCGCGGTCACAAAGATGTCCGGCTCGGGCTTGCCCTTGAGCCCCAACTCCTCGGAGACCAGGCCGTCGACCCTGGTCTGGAACAGGTCCTCGAGCCCGGCCAGCTGGAGGACCAGGCGGCAGTTCTTGCTCGAGGTGGCCACGCCCACGGACACGCCCCTGGCCTTCAAGGCCTTGATGAACGACACCGAGGACTCGAAGACCTCCGGGCCCTCGCGGCGGAGCACGTCCCTGAACAGATCGTTCTTCCTGTTGCCCAGCCCGCAGACGGTCATCTTGTCCGAGGGGTCGTCGGTCTTGCCGTAGGGCAGCCGGATGTTCCTGGACTTCAAAAAGCTCAGCACGCCCTCGAAGCGGGGCTTGCCGTCCACGTAGTTGAGGTAGTCGTCGCCGCGGTCAAAGGGGACAAAGGGCTTGTTCTCCCTCTCGGACCTCTTTTTCAAAAACTCGTCGAACATGGTCTTCCAGGACATGGCGTGGACCTTGGCCGTCCTGGTGATGACCCCGTCCAGGTCGAATATCACGCCCCCGAGACAGGCCTTGGGCGTCTGCGCCGCCACCCGGGATGTTCCTGAACCCACTACAAACCCCTTGATCTGCACATGGTTAGAGAAGCCGCCCGGCGGGCAAAAGGCCCAGCGCGGTGACCAGCATGTCCGGCTCGGGCAGGGTCAGGGCCCTCGGGCAGATGTCCCTGGCCCGCGCGGCCAGGTCCTGTTTCACGGTCACGAACACGGACCAGGTGTCCTTTGAGAGCTCCATGGCCGCCCTGACCATGGCCAGGTCCGAGGAGGTGTCCCCGCAGACCAGGTTCGGGCCCCGGGCCATGCCCAGGCCCAGCTCGCGGTCGAGGTACTTCACCCCGTCGCCCTTGTCGAAGTCCTTGAGGCCCTCGTCCCCGGCCTCGATGGTCAGGATGATCTCCACATCCAGGCCGGTGTCCTCGATGCGCAGGTTCGCGCCCGCCGGGTCCAGCTCGGCCACCAGGGAGCGGATGGTCTCCAAAAAGCCCAGGGACTCCCCTTCGGGCACGGACCCGGTGATGTCCTGCCTGGCTATGGTCGTCTGGCCGAACTTGAACTGGAGGCCCGAGCCTATGAGCCCGAACTTCTCCAGGTCCGGCCGGGCGATGAGCTTTGAAAGCCGCTGGTTGAGCGCCTCGAGCACGGCCTGCCTGGCCGGGTCGATCGGGTGCGAGCGGCGCAGCCCGGCCAGGTCCAGGCATTCCCGGCCCTTGGAGGCCGCGTAGATGAAGGTCCCCTGGGGATTGGCGCTCACGTCCAGCAGGCCGAAGTCCCTGAGCGGGGCCGAGGTCATGATGATCGGGCTGTTCACGGCCCGGCCCGCGAAACGGGACAGGAACACCGCGTTGTAGGCCGACTGGATCGAGGACCGGTAGCGGCCGCAGTAGTTGTTGGTCGTGCCGTCGCGGTCGGTGACAAAGCAGTTGAACCTGATCCCGGCCAGGCGGCCGAGGGCCTCGTTGACCTGGTCCTTGAACCCGGGGTGCATGGCCGCGAGGCGCTCCAAAAAGGCCTGCTCGCCGTTTCCGAGATAGAAGAGGTCCTTTTCAAGCTCGCCGATCTCGTAGCCGAGGTCGATCTCGATCGTCCTGGTCCGGTCCAGGGCCAGGGTCCTGGGGCCCCGGCCCGGGGGTATGGCCGAAAGCGCGGCCAGGGCTAAGGACAGCTCCTGCTCCGGCCCGGGCCCGGGGGCATGTCCGGCCAGCAGGTCCGAGACGACGGCCGCCCGGACCTCCCGGGTCCGGGCCATGAGCCGGTAAAAGTCCTTGAGCGAGGAAATCTCCATTTTGTCCTTGGGCCCTGAGGTCATGGACGCGCCCCTCCTTCGGACCCGGGCCGGTCCCTCCCGGCCGGGGCGCGCAACGGGACTCTCGAAGCGGTCCCAGTCTCGGTCTTTGGCTATTGCCTTGATTAGCTTATTGAATTGGTTTTGTAAAATGCGCAGGACCAAGCCCGAGGGCCCGGCACAGGACACCGTGCCGGGCCCTCGGGCTCAGGGAACGAAAATCACTTGCCGGCCGGATAGCGGTAGTAGGACTCGGGCACCAGCTTGACGATCTCGTTTATGGCCGCGTCAAGCATGGTCCGGACCGCCTTTTCCATGGGCGTGTTCTTGTACCCGCCCAGTGCCCCGCCCAGGGGCACGCTGCCGATGATCCCGCCGCCGATGCCGCCGAGCTTGAAGCTCGAGGCCCGGCCCTCGACCTTGGTCGCGTTTATGACCCGGCCGCGCCTGACGTCCACCAGCCTGATGTCCGCGGCGATGTAGGCCTCCTTGGCCTGGCCGCTGATGCCCAAGATGCCCAGGAACCCGGCCCCCAGGGCCCCGCCCATGCCCCCGGCGTCGGGCTCGAACGCGGTGATGCCGCCGGTGACCAGGATGTCCGCGCCCTCCATGGAGCCCTTGGTCGGGCCCTTGCCCGCCTCCACGTAGCCGGAATCCATGAGCGCCAGCTCCTCCTGTATCTCCTTGAGGCCCTCGCCGCGCTCAAGGACCACGAAACGGTTGCTCTTGAACAGGGCCGTGGCCAGCATGTCCGAGAGGCCGGAGCCTATCTCGCCCCCGCAGTTGGCCGACTTGCACTTGAAGCTGGACACGGCGATCCTGGCCCTGGGGCCCTCGTAGGCCGCGGCCTCCTGAACGGTCTGGTCCGGGGTCTCGACCGTGGTCTGGGTCCCGGTGGTCACGCACGAGGCAAGGATCAGACAGACGACCGCGAGGGCCGGCAAGCAAAAGGCCTTGTTCACTGCTACCTCCCAAACATTATTTTTTTCCGCATCCGAGACGGCCGGGCAACAGGCCGCGTCAATTGGTGATCAGGTCCCAGCGCCTGACGATCTTGCCGTCCTTGAGGTCGTCGACAAGTATCCAGGTGTTGCCCTGTTCCGTGTCCACCTTGAGGAGGGCCTCGGTCTTGACCGCCTTGGTGACCTTTCCCTTGGTCTCGTAGCTGTCGTACTCGACCTGCATGAGCTGATATCTGCCCTGGTAGATGTTCACCTGCTCGGCAAAGGCCTGGGCGGGGCAAAAAAACTGCGCGGCCAGGGCGGCCAACAGGACGAGGCTTGCTCGCTTCATGACTTCCCCCAGGGATTTCGGACTGTTGCTGAGCGGACGCGGTTGTCCGGTTCAAAATTTGGTTACACGCAAAACCCGGACAAGGCAACAAACACGCGGCCGGGACATAATGATTTTCACCGCCAGGGCCGGGGGCCGGACAGGCCAAATTTCATGGACAGGACTTTGAGGTCGGTATATAAATCAAGGCATAATACGGAAAACCCCATTCAAGGAGAAACCGAGATGAGCAACTTCACCGAGGCGGACATCCCTGTGGACATCAAACACGGCGAAACGATCACCTTGAGCGACGGGACCACGGTCAGATTCGATTCCAACGGCGAGGCCAAGGACGTCATGCTCAACGACGACTGGTCGCCCGCGGTGACCCTGTTCCCGGGAAACGACTTCGAGCTTCAGGCCGGCGGCAAGGCCTTCAAGCTGACCTGCGGATTCGACGATTCCCTGCGGATAGAAAAGGTCTAGCCTTCATCCATCGGGCGGCCGCAAGGGCGAAGGGGCCCGGGCGGCCGCCGAGATGGCCTTTTTTGGGGGAAGGATGAACAATCCCTTGCGGGCCGCGGCCCGAATCCTGGTTTTTTTGCTGGCCGGCCTGGCCCTGCCCGGCCAGGCCCGGTGCGAGGACCTGATCTTCGCCAAGGACTACGACTACTCCTGCTTCTACACACCCTGGTGCGGCGGGACCGTGCGCCTGCCCGTGGACGCCAAGTACTCCAGATGCCGGGCCTGCGTGCAGCTGAGCTCGGACGCCTCGGACTACGAGGCCATCGCCGGGCTGCGCTGCCTCGACGGCGACGGCCAGACCTTCACCGCCCGGGCCAGGACGAGCGCGAAGAAATGCACCGAATGGCTGGAGCGCGGGCCGGACTGCTTCGACCGCAGCGGCTGGCTGGAGCTGATGCAGGAGCCCCGCGGCCCGTGGGGTTTTACGCGCTTCAAGTACCGGGTCGAGGTCCTCTGCGAGTAGCCCGAGCCGCGGGCCAAGGGCGAAATTCACTCCGGGCCTTGCTTTTATTTCCCGGGTATGCTTTATCATATATTCAAACGCTTATATTAAAGCCGAACAAGGACAAAAACAGAGAGTGCGCCATGGCCAGAATCCTGATCGCAGAGGACGACCGCGCATCCCAGATCATAGCCGTCAAGCTCATCCAGGGCATGGGCCACGAGGTCCTGGTCAGCCCCAACGGCAGGCACGCCCTGGAGACGCTCATGGCCGGCAACAAGTTCGAAATCCTGGTCACGGACATCCTCATGCCCCAGATGGACGGCCGCAAGCTGATCCAGATCATCAGGCAGTCCGACGAGTTCGGCGACCTGCCGATCATCATCATGTCCGCGTTCGTCGGGGTCCGGGACATCTCCAACCTGCTCGAGCTCGGGGCGACCTTTTTCCTGCCCAAGCCGCTGCAGAAACCCGAGCTCAGCGACTATCTGGACCGCTGCCTGGCCATTGCCCGGGTCTAGGCCCCCTGCCGGGCCCTTGAAACAGGGCCTCGAAATCCCCTTGCCTTGCCGGCATCCATCCGATAATCTTTGCAAAAGGCAATGATCGGGAAATGACTTGTTGCCCAGGGGCCAAGGCCTTGGCCCCTGCCAAAACCCGGGGCGCGCTCCCAGGGGGCCTGATGTCCGCGAAAAACGCCGCCCGGCGGCTTGAGATGTACTCCAAGCTGGTCCTGTGCCGGGCCTTTGAGGACAAGATCTCCGAGCTGGCCGCGGAACGCGGCCGCCTGCCCGGGATGCAGATTTTGGCCACCGGCCAGGAGGCCGTGGCCGTGGGCGTGGTCCAGGCCCTCTCGCCCGAGGACGTGGTGGTCAGCAACCACCGCAGCCACGCCCACCTCCTGGCCAGGGGGGCCGAGCCCGGCCTGCTCATGGCCGAGATCATGGGCAAGGCCGCGGGGATCAACAAGGGCAAGTCCGGCACCCTGCACATGGCCGCGCCCGAGCTGAACGTCCTGATGACCTCGACCGTGGTCGGGGCCGGGCCGCCCCTGGCCGCGGGCGCGGCCTTTGCCCTGCAATACGCCGGGAAAGAGGCCCTGGCCGCGGTCTTTTTCGGGGACGGCGCCGCGGCCGAGGGCAGCGTGCACGAGGCCATGAACCTGGCCGCGCTGTGGCGGCTGCCGGTGCTGTTCATCTGCGAGAACAACCGCTGGGCCGGGGCCCAGGGCCTGGCCGAGCACTGCCCGGTCGAGAGCCTGAGCCAGCGGGCCGCGGCCTACGCCATGATTGGCGAGACGGTCGACGGCAACGACGCGGACCGGGTATTCGCCCGGGCCCGGACACTGGCCGAGGCCTGCCGCCTTGGACGCGGCCCGGCCCTCCTGGAGGCCAGGACCTACCGCATGCGCGGCCACGGCGAATACGACCGGCAGCACTACGTGCCAAAAGACGAGATCGAGCGCTGGCGGGCCCTGGACCCTGTGGAGGCCTATGGCCGCAGGCTGACCGAGGAGGGCCTTTTGTCCGCGGACCAGGACCGGGCCGTGCGCGGACAGGCCAGGGCCCGGGTCCTGGAGGCCGTGGCCTTTGCGGAGCAGGCCCCCTACCCGGCCCCAAACCAGGCCCTCGAGGACCTCTGGGCCTGAGCGGGCAGGCCCGGGACGCAGGCAGGAGCGGACATGACCAAGGGGACATTCGGACAGGCAATCAATTCCGCGCTGGACACGGCCCTGGCCCTGGACAAGCGCGTGTTCGTCGCCGGCGAGGGCGTCGGGGTCTCGATCCACGCCGACCCGAACATGCCCACCTCAGGGCTGCTTGCCAAGTACGGGCCCGAAAGGGTCAAGGACACCCCGGTCAGCGAGGCGGCGATCATGGGCCTGGCCGTGGGCGCGGCGGCCATGGGCCTGCTGCCCGTGGTCGAGATCATGTTCTTCCCGTTCATCACCCTGGCCTCGGACATGCTCGTGAACCACGCGGCCAAGCTGCGCTACCTGAGCGGGGGCAAGACCTCGTTCCCGCTCACGGTCAGGGTCAAGGCCGGGGTCAACTTCTCGGCCGGGTGCCAGCACTCGCACAACCTCGAGGCCTGGCTGGCCCACTGCCCGGGGCTCAAGGTCGCGTTCCCCTCGAACCCGGCCGACGCCAAGGGCCTGCTGCTCTCGGCCATCTTCGACCCCAACCCGGTGGTCGTGGTCGAGGAGATGCCCCTGTACTGGACGACAGGCCAATACCCAAAGGGCGACCAGCGCGCGCCCCTGGGCCGGGCCGAGGTCGTGCGCGCGGGCCGCGAGTGCACGGTCGTGGCCTACGGCTCGGCCGTTCACACCGCCCTGGCCGCGGCCGAGGGCCTGGCCCAAAAGGGCCTGTCCGTGGAGGTCCTGGACCTGCGCTGCCTGGCGCCCCTGGACCGGGAGGCCGTGCTCGGGTCGGTCAGAAAAACCGGCCGCCTGGTCGTGGTCCACGACGCCAACAAGACCTGCGGGCTGGGCGCGGAGATCGCGGCCCTGGCCGCGGAGCAGGCCTTTGAAAGCCTCAAGGCCCCGGTCAGGCGGGTGGCCGCGCCGGACATCCCGGTGCCCTTTTCCCCGCCCCAGGAGAGGTTCAACCGGCCAGACGCCCGGGCCGTGGCCGAGGCCGTGGAGTCCCTGGTCTGAGCCGAGGCGTTCAGCGCGGCGCCCCGGGACCTGAAGCCCTGGGCCCGGGCCGTTCAAAACAGCACGTTGCCTGAACCCCGGGGCCGCGGGACCGCAGCGGGTCCGCGATCTTGACCGGGCCGCGGCTTGGGGCCCTGGGCCGGGATCAGCGCAGGGAGTCTATGCTCAGCCTGCGGCCGCAGCAGGGGCAGAACTCAAGGGCCCTGAACCGGCCGGACCCGACCCTGAAGATCGTGGCCAGCCACATGGACCCGGCCAGGGCCCTGTAATCCACGAAAAACCTGTTCCCGCAGGCGCAAAAACGCCTCTGCATGACGCGCCTCCTTGGCCTTGGGCTTGACGGCCCTTGAGTTTTATCAATTTATCATTGACATTGTACATCAAAACACGACACAGGGGTCAAAAAAAGGGGCCTAGTGGTACTCCCTGGAGGCCCACAGGACCTTGCCGATGACCCGGACGCTCAGCAGCTCGTCCCCGCTCAGCCGGACCGGGGCGTAGTCCGTGTTGTCGCTGTGCAGGACCAGGGTCCCGGGGAGCTTCTCGATGCGCTTGACCATGACCGTGTCCTCCACGCCCACGGCGTATATCCCGCCCGAGTAGATGTCGATCTTGGACTGGTCGATGAGCACCAGGTCGCCCTCGCGGATCTCCGGCTCCATGCTGTTGCCGACCACGGACATGAGCACCATGCGCCTGGGGTTGCCCCGGGCGTTCAGCCAGTCCGAGCGAAACGAGTAGTGATTCTCGACCTCGGCCGCGGTCTCGAACGAGCCGCCGCCCGCGCTCAGCCTGGCCACGACCTTGGGCACCAGGGAGTACTCCGGGCCCGGTCCGGCCGCCTTTGGCCGGGCCGAACCCCGGCCCGTCTCCAGCCACTTGGCGTCCAGGCCGTAGCGGCCGGCCAGGTCCAGGACCCAGCGCGCCGGGACCTGGTCCTTGCGCTTGGCCAAAGACACCGCGGCCCGGCCCAGATCGAGCTCCCTGGCCAGATCGGCCTGGGTGCGGATGTCCGTGGCCGAGCAGAGCCTCTGAAAAAAGGCCTCGAACCCGGAAGCGTCGTCCATGTTCAACCCCCTTTGAGCCGTGTGTCCGGGCCTGTCCGGGCGCCAGGGTTCGGCCCCCCTGAGCCGCCCCTTCGGGACCCTTGAGCCGCCCCTTCGGGACCCTTGAGCCGCCCCTTCGGGACCCTTGAGCCGCCCCTTCGGGACCCCTTGAGCCGCCCCTTCGGG
>JAFGBU010000025.1 GCA_016932995.1 Desulfovibrionaceae bacterium | reverse complement strand
CCACGGCCGAGATGCTCCGGGACATAAACCCCTTTCTCAGGATCGAGGTCATCGAGGAGCCCGTGGCCGACCTCGATCTTTTGCGCGAGTTAATGGCCGGAAGCGACCTGGTCGTCGAGGCCATCGACTACCTGGGCTTCGACCACAAGGCCGCGTTCGCCCGGGCCGCGAGGCAGAGCGGGCTTTTGAACCTGACCGCGCCCATCCCGGGCTTCGGGACCCTGATGGCCATATTCGAGCCCCAGGGCATGACCCTGGAGGAGTTCTTCCGGGCCCCGGAGGACCCCTCGCTCTGGCCCGGGTACGTCCTCCCCCTGGACCGCATCCTGGGCGAGGCGCGCTACGGGCCCCTGGTCGGCCGTTTCGCCAGGGGCGAGGTCCCGTATCTGTCCACCTGCGCCGGGGCCGCGGCCCTGAACGGCGGGCTGGTGGCCACCGAGGCGGCCTTGATCCTGACCGGGCTGCGGCCGGCCCGGGACATCGTGTTCGCCCCGCGCGTGGTCTGGCTGGACATGCTCAGCCGCACCTTCGAGGTCTACGACCCGACCCTGGAGGGGGCGTGAGCTCCGCGGCCAGGGACAGGGTCGGCCTGCTCGCGGACCCGGGCAGCCTGGAGGAGTTCCCGCCCGTCGGCCGCTGCGGGCTTCTGGCCGCGGGCATCAAGGTCAACGGCCGCCGGGCGTACGTCTCGGCCACGGACGGCAGCGCGGCCGCGCAGAGCCCCATGGACCAGATGCTCAAGCAGGTCGCGTTCCTGGAGCAAGTCCAGCGCGACCCGGCCCCTGTGGTCTTGATCCTGGACACCCCGGCGCACGTGCGCCGGGCGGCCGGGAAGACGCCCATCCCGCCGGACGCCCAGAGGCTTCTGGCCGACGGCCGGGGAGTGGGCCGGGGCTACTGCCTGCTCGCCCGGCTCTCGGCCGTTGCGCCCATGATCTGCGTGGTCTTCAACCAGGTCGGCGCGGCCCTGTCCTTTCCGTCCGCCCTGGGCCACGCCGCGGTCATGGTCCAGGGCTCGGCCGTGTGCGTGGGCCGGCCGGACGCGGTGCGCCTGATGACCGGCCAGAACACGGATTTCGAGCGCCTGGGCGGGGCGCGCATGCACTGCGAGGTCTCGGGCCTGGGCGACGCCCTGGCCAGGACCGAGAGGGGGGCCATGGCCTGGGCCAGGCGCTGGCTGGAGTACGTCCCGGACCGGGCCGGAGCGGCCCTGCCCGTGCGCGAGGAGTCGCCCCCGGCCGCCTCTGCGGCCTCTGCCGAGGCCGCGCTGCCCGAGGACCTCAACGCGGCCTTTGACATGCGCCTGGTCCTTGAGGCCGTGGCCGACAGCGGCTCTATCCTGGAGCTCAAGGCCCTGCACGCCGCGGAGTGCGTGACCGCCCTGTGCCGGGTCAAGGGCCGGGTCCTGGGCCTGGTGGCCAACAACTCCCTGGTGCGCGGGGGGATCATCTTCCCGGAGACCTGCCGCAAGATGGCCCGGTTCATCGGGTTCTGCGACGCCTTCGGCCTGCCCCTGGCCTTTTTCGCGGACACGCCCGGGTTCATGGTCGGCGAACAGGTCGAGCGCCGGGGCAATGTCCGCGAGGCCGCGGAGCTCATGTCCGCGATCGCCCGCAGCCGGGTCCCCAAGATGTGCCTGGTGGTGCGCAAGGCCTACTCGGCCGGGCTGTACGCCATGGCCGGGCCGGGCTTCGAGCCCGTGGAGTTCCTGGCCCTGCCCAAGGCCTCGATCTCGGTCTTCGGGCCCGAGGCCCTGGAGCGCTTCAGCGCGGACCGGGACATGGCCCCTGCGGCCAGGCAGGCCCTGGACCGGATGCTCGCCGGGGCCCGGGACCCCGAGGTCCTGGCCCGGGCCGGGCTGCTGGACGAGGTCGTTGATTGGCGCGATCTGCGCGGCCGGGTGGCCCGCTTTGTAGCCGGCGGACACGGACAACCGGCCGGGTGAGGCCCAAAGAGGATGGAGATGAAACTGCACGCCCTGTATACAGAGGCCCTGGAGCGCAACCCGGACAAGGTCTTTTTCGCGGTGGACAAGGACACCCTGAGCTTCGCGGGCCTGGAGGCCATGGCCCGGCGTTTCGCGCGCGGCCTGCGCAGGGCGGGCGTTATGCCCGGGGACAGGGTCCTGGTGCACATGGGCAACTGCCTGGAGCTGGCCGCGGCCTATTTCGCCTGCTTCCGGCTCGGCGCGGTGGCCGTGGCCATCAGCTACTACGATCACGCCGCGGAAGCGGCCCGGGCCGCCAAGCACTCCGGGTCCCGGGTCATGCTCTTCTGCCGGGAGCTGGCGCACAAGGCCCCGGACATCCTGGCCGCGGCGCCGGGGCTGGCCTGCTACCAGGTCGAGGCCTCGGGCGGGGAGCTCGGCCGGGCCTGGGCCGATCTTTTGGAGGCCGGGGACCGGGACCCGGAACCGGAGACCCCGGACATGGACGACGCCGCGCCGGCCGTGATCCTGTACACCTCGGGGAGCACCGGCCTGCCCAAGGGTGTGACCCACACCCACGGCTCGCTGAAGAACAACGCCCTGAACCGCGCGGCCACCTTCCGCCACGGCCCGGGGCACGTGTTCCTGTCCACCTCCATGCTCTGCCACGCCGCGGCCCTGACCAACCTGCTGCTGCCCATGGCCCTTTGCGGGGGCACGGCCGTGCTCGCCAGGCACTTCACGGCCCAGGGCCTGCTCGACCTGCTGCGCGCCTGGCGGCCGACCTTCGCGGCCTCGGGCCCGGCCCACCTGCGGGCCGCGCTCGAAGACCCGGACTTCCGGCCCGGGGACTTCGCCGGCCTTGTCGCCTTCTACACGGGCGGGGACAAGACCACGCCCGGGCTCTACGACCTGTTCCGGGACAAGACCGGCCTGGAACTGCGCGAGGGCCTGGGCATGACCGAGTGCGGCGGGTACCTGGTCGTGCCGCCTTACGGCGAGCCCAGGCGCGGCTCGGTGGGCCTGCCCATCCAGGGCGCCGAGGTCCGGCTCCTGGGCCCCGACGGCCTCGACGCCGGCCCGGACGGGCCCGGCCAGATCGCGGTGCGCACCAAGGCCATGATGGCCGGGTACTGGAACGACCCGGAGAACACGGCCAAGGTCCTGGTCGACGGCTGGCTCCTGACCGGGGACCTGGCCAGGCGCGGAGCGGGCGGCTACTACTTCGTCGAGGGCCGGATCAAGGACACCATCATCCACGACACGGGCAACATCTCGCCGCTCGAGGTCGAGGCCGTGCTGGACGAGCACCCCGGGGTCGCGGCCAGCGGGGTCGTCGGGGTCCCGGACGAGGAGCACGGCCAGGTGCTCATGGCCTTCATCCTGCCCCGGGACCCGGCCCGGCCGCCCGCGGTCAAGTCCCTGGAGAAGTTCGTCCTGGACCATTTGGCCGCGCGCAAGCTGCCCGAGAGATGGGCCTTTGTGGATGATCTGCCCCTGACCTCCATCGGCAAGGTGGACCGCAGGGCCCTGCTCAGGGCCGCGCAGCAGGGCCGCAGTGATGGATAATAGACCGCGAAAGACCGGCAGGGGCAAGAACCCCGCCCACACCTATTCGCAGGATGAAGACAACATGCCCAGGGACGAGAAACAGGCAAAGACCCCGGAGGGGCTGATGGACGCTTCGCGCATCGAGGAGCTTATCGGCATCGCGCTCAAATGGGACCTGGACAGCCTGGAGGTCGAGGATGGCCGGGGCCGGGTCAGGATCGTGCGCCGCGGCGCGGTGGTCGCGGCCGGGCCCGCCGCCGGGTCTGTCGCGCCCGCATCCGCGGCCGAGACATCCGCGGCCGGGGCGTCCGGCGGCCGGGACTGCGGCCAACGGGCCGGGGCGCACACCGTGACCAGCCAGCTGGTCGGGACCTTTCGGCCCGGGGCCCGGGAGGACGGCCGGGTGCTCGCGCCCGTGGGCGCGCTGGTCGAGCCGGGCCAGGCCCTGGGCTTTGTCGAGGCCATGAAGATGTACACCGAGATCGCGTCCGACGCCTCCGGCCGGGTGGCCGAGGTCCTGGCCGCCGAGGGCCAGCCCGTGCAGTACGGGGACCCGCTTTTTATCATCGAACCCATCGGGTCCTGAGGCCGGGGCAGTGTTCGGCCGGGTGCTCATCGCCAACCGCGGCGAGGCCGCCCTGCGGGTGCTGCGCACCTGCCGGGAGATGGATGTGTCCGCGGTCGTGGCCCACTCCGAGGCGGACAGAAACTCCCTGGCCGTGCGCCTGGCAGACGAGCGGGTGTGCATCGGCCCGCCCGACCCGGCCCGCAGCTACCTGAACACCGGGGCCATCCTGTCCGCGGCCCAGGCCTTTCGCTGCGACGCGGTGCATCCGGGCTACGGGTTTTTGTCCGAGTCCCCGGACTTCGCCCGGGCCTGCGTCGAGGCCGGAATCGGGTTCGTCGGGCCCTCGGTGGACTGCCTGCGGCTCATGGGCGACAAGATCGAGGCCCGGCGCACCGCGGCCCGGGCCGGGTCTCCGGTGATCCCGGGCAGCGACGGGGCGGTTGCCGGAACGGCCCAGGCCCTGGAGACGGCGGGCGATCTGGGCTACCCGGTGCTGCTCAAGGCGGCCTCTGGCGGGGGCGGCCGGGGCATCCGCCGGGTCGATCGGGCCTCGGACATGGAGCGCGAGCTGGCCGAGGCCAGGGCCGAGGCCAAGGCCTGCTTCGGCGACGACCGGGTCTATGTGGAGGCCCTGTTGAGCGGCATGCGCCACGTGGAGGTGCAGATTCTGGGCGACGGCCGGGGCCGGGCCGTGCACCTTTATGAGCGCGACTGCTCCCTGCAGCGCCGCCGCCAGAAGCTGGTCGAGGAGGCCCCTGCCGCGCTCATCGACCCGGATCTTGGCCGAGACATGCGCCTGGCCGCGGTGCGCCTGGCCCGGGACATAGGCTACTCGGGCGCGGGCACGGTGGAGTTTCTGACCGACGGCCGGGCCTTCTACTTCATGGAGATGAACACCCGCCTGCAGGTCGAGCACACGGTCACCGAGATGGTCGCCAACGTGGACATCGTCCGGGAGCAGCTTTTGCTGGCCTCGGGCAACGATTTGGGCCTGGCCCAGGAGGACGTGGTTTTGTGCGGGCACGCCGTCGAGTGTCGGATAAACGCCGAGGACCCGGCGACCCAGGCCCCCTGCCCGGGGACCGTGAGCGGTCTGTCCCTGCCGGGCGGTCCGGGCGTGCGCGTGGACACGGCCCTTTTCCCCGGGGCCGAGGTCCCGGTCTGGTACGACTCGCTGGTGGCCAAGATCATCACCCTTGGCCGGGACCGGGACCAGGCCGTGCAGCGCATGCGCCGGGCCCTGGCCGAGACCGTGGTCAGCGGCGTGGCGACCAATGTCCAGGCCCAGCGCCGGCTCATCGATGAGGACGCGTTCAGGTCGAGCACGGTCTGCTGAGGGGGGTTGGGGGCGCGGTTTGTATGCACCCTCAAGGAAAACTTGCTCTGGGTCAGGCAGTTCGATACCGTCGAGTAACTGAGGCTGGCCTTGCTGGAATTCAAGGATACCTACAACCGGAAGTGGATTGTCGGTCGGCACGGCTACAAGACCCCGACCCAGGTCAGGAAAGCACAGGCCAATTCCATGCCAGGGGTGGCCTGGTTAGGACAAATGAGTGTCCAAAAAACTGTGGACCGCTTACAGGGATGAGGTGCTGAAGGTGTTTGAGGTATGAGAGAGGGAGCGAAAAGCGCCATGCTCAAATCCAGCCACGAATTCCGGGACCCTCTCCACGTCTTCATCCGCCTCGACCCCGAGGAACGGAAGGTCGTTGACTCCGAGCCCTTTCAGAGGCTCCGCCACATTCACCAGTTGGCCATGACCTATCAGGTCTATCCAGGAGCGACCCATCGCCGCTTCGAGCATTCCCTCGGCTGCATGGAGCTGGCCTCGCGCATCTTCGACACCATCACGAGGCGAGACAACATCCGAAAGCTCCCGAATGACGTGTGCTACAGGCTGCCGGAGATTCAAGAGGAAGGCCGCCTGTCCTACTGGAGAAAGATTCTTCGCATGGCTGCGTTGTGTCATGATCTGGGGCACCTGCCTTTCTCTCACGCGGCCGAAGGCCTCCTGCCGAATGGGATCAGCCATGAGACCATGACCAAGCGTTTTATCTTGGAGGAGATGCAGGACATTTGGGATAATGCCCATAAGCCGCAACCGGAAGCGGAGCTTATCGCCAAGATCGCTGTGGGACGGAAAGAGGCCCCGGAGCTGGAGCCGTTTACCACCTGGGAGAGGATTCTGTCGGAGATCATCACCGGCGAGGTGTTCGGCGCGGACCGCATGGACTATCTCTTGCGGGACTCGCTGCACGCTGGTGTGACCTACGGGCATTTCGACCACCACCGGCTCATCGACACCATGCGCATCCTGCCGGGGGTCGCCCAAGACAAAACTCAGGAGTACAGCCCAGAACCGGAACTCGGCATCGAACTGGGCGGCATGCAGGTGGCGGAATCGCTTCTCGTGGCCCGCTACCTCATGTTCTCCCAGGTTTATTTTCATGCGATCCGGCGCATCTACGACCTGCATTTGGCGGCGTTTCTCCGGGAGAGCCTGCCGTGCGGGGTTTATCCCACGGAGCTGAAGGATTTTCTGGCAATAACGGACAACGAGATCCTCGTTCTTATTCGAAAAGCCGCCTGCGATCCCTCGCTGCCGGGACATGCCCACGCCGAGCGGATTTATCGGCGCACGCACTTCAAAAAAGCTTACGAGACCATGGCCCAAGATTTGGCGCAGAACTCAAAGGTGCTGGAGGACATCACCAGAGGGCTTGAGGAGGAATTCGGGGCGGAGAACGTCCTGGTGGACAAGACGGCCAAGCCCATGGCCAGCAGGGACGATTTCCCGATCCGAAACAGCAACGACCGGATTATTTCCGCGCGCAGCCAATCCAAGGTCTTGTTCTCTCTGCACGAGGCCACGGCCTGGTACCTGTTCGTCGCCCCTGAACTCAGGGATAAGGCTTGCGCTTGGGTCAAGAACAACGTAGACAGTTACCTCAAACCGAGGACGGAATGCCATGATTGACATCACCAGCGCGGTTACGGTTTTGGCGATGGTGGACAATCTCAGGGGGCAAGGCAGTTGGGCGGGGGAAACCCATGTCCAGAAGGCCATGTACTTCCTGGACAAGGAATGCGAAATCCAGACGGGTTTCGATTTTATTTTGTACAAGCACGGGCCCTATTCCTTTGACCTGCACGACTCCCTGAATATGCTTCTGGCCATCGGCCTGCTGGACCATGAAATCACTCCCCCTTATGGGCCGCGCTTCCGGCTCACGAAGGTCGGCGAGGATTTTTTGAGGAAGCACTCCTGCAAGATCGGCTCCGCGGAGCCCTCCCTGCGCACAGTGGCGGAGTGGTTCGGGGCGAAGGGCGTCGCCGACCTGGAAAAACTGGCCACCGCGCTCTGGGTGCGCATCGAATCCCCCGAGGAGGACGAACCGGTCCAGGCTCGGAGGGTGCACGAACTCAAGCCGCACATCTCGGTGGAGGACGCGCTCCAGGCGCTTTCGACCGTGAAGACGATGCATTCATAGCCTCAGGTTTCTCGTGAGAACGTTTGGCCGAGTTCCCACCATGGGAACTCGGCCAATGCTTTTTCCTTTCTTTCCCCCTTGACCCATCCTGCCTCTCGCCCTAGCCAGCATCAATCTGGGGCGGGGTACGGTTTTTTTGGAACACCCAATTGAGGGGTAGGGAATGATCCCCAGGAGGTGTTCGATGACAAAGGACGGAGGAAGGCACCAAGGTGCCTCCCCGGTGGAGGGAGGCGGCGCGCAGGCGAGAGCGCCCGCAGGGCCGGGCCCCAGGACGGGGCGCGGGGACCTCGACCATTCTGCATTACCCAGCTGGCAACGGCTTTTTCAAAACCCTGTCAAGTGTTTTACGGTTGTCCTTTTATATCCTCTTTCGCCCGATCCTGTCCGTTATCATCCATTATCAATTGGTTTTCAAAAACCGGTGTTATGATTCTCCGCAAAATCCGGAGCGCTTCAGGCGCACTTTGAAAACCAAGAACAAGGAAAATCGAATCATGAGTGAAAAGCGGATTAAACACACCGGAGACGATCAGCTCGTATACGGTATGCCCAAACATATGGTCGGTGTTGCCGGAGGAGAAAAAAACACCTATTGGAAATACGCGCCGAAACCCGATGCGTGCGAGAAGTGCCAGGCCATGAAAGGCTTGTGGTTCACGGAAAATCCCGGCCTGTCCATCCGAACTGCAAATGCGAGATTAGACAGGAATCCATACCAAGCGTTAGCATAATAAAACAGTTGCAGGGATTTGAAGACCACGTCACCAAAAAGTTTGAAGCAGGGCAAAAAATCACTGTTGAGATCAGGAGCTTAGGACCTTTTTGGGCTGGTGCGAGAATATGTGTTGACCAAACGAACTGGGAGGCAACGTCTCTTATGTGGCCAGGTAAGGTCGAGGCATTTGATTTCACTAAGTTCGGTGAACTTCCCGTTCCTTGGGAAGTATTTATTATCTATCTCGGCGGCGACAACTCGACCATCCAGTACCTCATCCGGGGATAACAGACCGATGAAAAAACTCCTTGTCCTTGTTTTTCTGCTCATCCCATCGACAGCGTTCTCCCAAGAAGTGTTTGACGTTTCCTGCCGGAATGTTGCGAAGATCAGGATTGTCCGTGTCGATGCCAGACATTGGAATATCGATTCCTACCAGGGCAATTTCCATGTTCTTTATTTGGAGCTGAAAGAGGATGCGGCAAAAGCCCTTGCAAAGCTACGCAAGGAAAAATGCACAATACGACAGCCTTATGGAGGGCGAGTTTGGTATGGGACACGTATTTTCATCACGGCAAACGGTGAACCTCTACAGAATGACGTCCCGGAAATGGACGGTGTTGCGAACGGGGTAATCTCAATCATCATCGTCCGGGAACAAGACGCCTTTGCAGCGGCGCGAATGATCTGCCCGGCCCTGGTCCCGTACAAGGTGATTGGCGACGGATTTTGGGAGTACTCCGACTCAAAATAAAATGGGCAAACTAAAAGGCCGTTGGACATGCATTCACGGGCGTATTCCTTGCGACCACCCACTCTGTATGCAAAAAGGCCCAAGGCCGGGCCCAGAAAAGGCGAAGGGCCAACTGACAGAATCAGCTGGCCCTATAGCTTAATCCCCCGAAGGGGCTGTTGATGTTGTTGGCGGAGCCGACGAGACTCGAACTCGCGACCTCCGGCGTGACAGGCCGGCGTTCTAACCAACTGAACTACGGCTCCGAAATTCAATGTCGCTGGTGGGCGGAACAGGGCTCGAACCTGTGACCCCCGGCTTGTAAGGCCGATGCTCTCCCAACTGAGCTACCCGCCCGCGAGAAAGCCGCTTGTAGCTTGGCCAAAACCAATTGTCAACGACTTTCAGGCCGTCCCTTCCCGGCCGCGCACCCCCATTTTATCCCCGCTCCGGCCGCCTTTGTCAAAGCCTTTGCCTAGACCCGGCCGGACCACACGGCCCGCGCGCCCTTGCGCGTCAGCCAGCCCAGGCCGAGGCCCTGGAAGTAGAGCCCGAGCGGCCCCTTGCCGCGCGGCGCGTCCAGGCTCTGGCCGGACAAGAGCCGCTCCAGGTCCAGGGCCCGGTCAAGGTCCAGGCTCTGGCCCGGGACCGGGCTTTCAGGCAGCAGAATCTCGGCCATGGGGTCCGGCCGGAAGCCGTTTTTGGTGTACCGGCCAAGGAAAAAGCCCTGCCAGGACGCGTCCTCGGGCATGATCGCCAGGGCCTTTTGGTGCAGGAAAAAGGCCCGGCCCTCAAAGCCGCGCACCCGGCCCGGGGGCAGCCGATCAAAGGTCAACTCCGCCTTTGAGGCCGACTCTTGGCCGTCCAGGTCCCGGCCCGGAATTTGTTCGGGCCCGGCCTCAGAGACCTGAACCGGCCGGCCGGGCTTTTTCAGCCTGGCCACGAAAAAGCCCTGGCCCGCTCCGGCCTCCCCGCCCGCGCCGGGCCCGCAGCCCGCGCCGGGCCCGCAGCCCGCGCCGGGCCCGCAGCCCGCGCCGGGCCCGCGGCCCACGCGCAGGACCCCGTCAAGGCCCAGGGGCTCGCTGGTCTCGAACCCGGGCGGGGCCGCCAGGCGCTCCAGGTCCAGGCCCAGCTCGGACGCGGCCCAGATGACCTGGTCCTCGTTCTCGGCCTTGTTGGTGGTGCAGGTCGAGTACACCAGCCTGCCGCCCGGGGCCAGCAGGTCCGCGGCCCGGCGCAGGAGCACGCGCTGCAGCTCGGCGAGCGGCGCGATCTTGTCCCCGGTCCACAGGTCCAGGACCCTGGGGTTCTTGTCCGCGGTGCCCCAGCCGCTGCACGGCGGGTCCAGGAGCGCAAATTCCCAGGACCCGAGCCCGTATTCCAGGCGCTCGGCCCTGGCCCTGGCCGTGGCCGCGTTGGCCGCGCCCGTGCGCCTCAGGTTCCGGCGCAGGGTCTCCAGCCTGTCCATTGACGGTTCCAGGCCGAGCACGAAGCCCCTGGGTCCGACCAGGCAGGCCAGCAGCCCGGTCTTGCCGCCGGGCGCGGCGCACATGTCCAGGACCGCGGCCCCGGGCCCGGGGTCGAGCGCGAGCGGCGGGAGCATGGACGAGCGGTCCTGGATGTAGATCAGCCCGAAGCGCGCGGCCAGAGACGAGCCCAGGGCAAAGGGCTCCCGGACCAGGCGCCGGGCCAGGGGAAGGAAGGGCTCGGCCTCGGACTCAAAGCCCTGGGCGGACAACAGGCCGAGCACGGCCGCCTCGCGGCCGGGCCGGGCGATCCTGAACGAGCGCTGGCGATCTCTCATGACCTGGGCCTCGGCCTGTGTTTTTTGGGGACGGAAGCCGCGTCCAAGGCATAATGCCGGGCCCGGGTTTAATCAACTCCGGGCAAGGGGAGTTTTTTTTGCATAGCGCAAAAGAACTTGATACATGACTTCCTACGCGGCCGGGACCGGACGCGGGCGAGACCGCCCGCGCCGCCGCCCGCGCGCAACGCCAGCATGTCCGGGCCGGACGCCCGGATGCGGAGGGATATCGTCATGACCATCGCAAAACCGCGTTCGGCCCTCCGGGCCCTGCTCTGCCTGGCCCTGCTCGGCCTTCTGCTCCAGGCCTCTCCGGCCCGGGCCCAGGAGCTCAAGACCTTCGCCGTGACGCCCTTCTCCTACAGCGGGCCCGAGGCCTACAGGTATCTGGAGCAGGCCATCCCGTCCATGCTCAGCTCGCGTCTGGCCTGGCCCGGCCACTTCGAGCCGGCTGAGAAGGCCAGCATCGCCCAGGCCGGGCTGGCCAATGCGCCCGGGACCGAGTCCCAGGCCCTGGCGGCCATAGACAAATTGGGCGTCGACTACCTGGTCTGGGGCGCGGTGACCATAGTCGAGAAGCAGGCGGACATCGGGGTCAAGCTCAAGGGCCGGGACGGAACCGCCTGGAGCGGCTCCAGCCAGGTGCCCATGGACCAGATCATCCAGAGCTTCCAGCAGACGGCCGTGGACATCCGGGCCAAGGTCTTCGGCCGGCCGGCCGAGGACAACAAGGCGGAGATCGAGCAGGCCCCGGTCGCCCAGATCGGCCCCCAGAACCCGGACATCGTCATGGCCCAGGACAAGGCCGGGTTTCAGCCGACCACGCTCAACCCCCAGTTCCGCTACGAGGGCGGCACCGAGACCACGGGCCGCTGGCGCAGCCAGACCCTGCGCTTTCCCTCCCGGGGCATGGGCATCGGCGACGTTACCGGCGACGGCCAGAACGAGGTCGTGCTCCTGGGCGACGACAAGCTCTCGGTCTGGAAGTTCGACGACAGCAAGCTCAAACCCCTGGGCGAGGTCGAGCTGTCCAGCAAGGCGACCTATCTGAGGATGTCCCTGGTGGACCTGGACAGGGACGGGGCCATGGAGATATTGGTCTCGGCCTACAGGGACCAGGGGCCGCACTCGACGATATTCTCCTTCAAGGGCGGCGGGTTCAAGACCATCGCCGACAACCTGAGGATGTATCTGAACGTCATCGGCATGCCCCCGACCTTCTCCTCCACGCTCATCGGCCAGAAAAGGGGCAGGCGCGGCCTGTTCGACACCGACGCGGTCCAGGAGATGCACTTTTCCGGCGGGGAGCTTGTCGGCGGCAAGAAGATCAAGGTCCCGCCGTTTGGAAACGTGTTCAACATCGCCTATCTTCCGGACAAGGCCGGCGGGTTCAAGATCGTGGTCGTGGACGACTTCAACCGGCTCAAGGTCTACTCGCCCAACTGCGAGATCCAGTACGCCTCCGAGGAGACCTACAACTCGTCCATGATCATCCTGGAGGTCAGCAGGCGGCAGTACGGCATGGGCCCGGGCAAGGTGGACGACTACATGGACACCTACAACGTGCCCATGCGCATGGTCCCGGTCAGCTTCGACAGGTCCCAGTACGAGCTGCTGCTCAACAAGGACATCTCCGTGGCCGCCGAGATATTCGACCGCTACAAGACCTTTTCCCAGGGCGAGATACACTCCATGTTCTGGGACGGGGTGGGCCTCAACCTGGCCTGGAAGACCCGGCGCATCAAGGGCACGGTGGTCGACTTCTGCCTCGCGGACCTGAACAACGACGGCAAAAAGGACCTCTGCGTGTGCCTGAACACCTTTCCCGGGGTCGTCGGGTTCGCGCACCGCAAGACCGTTGTCCTGACCTATGACCTGAATCTGGACAACTGATCGCCTTGGACGGCCCGGCCGGGGCAAGACCGCGGGCCGAGTTTTTTTACATCAGGGGGAGAGCATGAAGACCAGAGCGCTTGTTTGGCTGGCGGTCCTTTCGGCCGCCGCCCTGCTGTTCGCCGCCTGCGGCGGGGAGCAGAAGAAAGAGGCCAAGTCGGCCGAGGGCCAGGAAAAGGCCCCGGCGGCAACGATCAAGCTCAGCTACGCCAACTTCCCGCCCGCGCCGACCTTTCCCTGCGTCCAGATGGAGCGCTGGAAGGCCGAGGTGGAGGCCCGCACCAACGGCGGGGTAAAGGTGGACACCTACCCGGGCGGGACCCTGCTCGAGGCCAAGAACATGTTCCGGGGCGTGCAGGAGGGCCAGGCGGACATAGGCTGCCTGTGCATGTCCTACCAGCCCGGGGTCTTTCCCCTGTCCATCGTCACCGACCTGCCCGTGGGCTTCACCTCGTCCACGGTGGCCAGCCTGACCCTCTGGGACCTGTACCTGAAGTACCAGCCCAAGGAGTTCGCCGGGGTCAAGGTCCTGACCATGTTCACCTCCGCGCCGAGCAACATCATGAGCAAGCAGCCGGTGCGCACCCTGGCCGAGCTTGCGGGCCTGGAGCTCAGGGCCTCGGGAACGCCGAGCAAGGTCCTGGGCCTGCTCGGGGCCACGCCGGTGTCCATGCCCATGTCCCAGTGCCCCGAGGCCCTGCAAAAGGGCGTGGTCCAGGGGCTTTTGTCCTCCCTGGAGGTGCTCAAGGACTTCAACTTCGCCGAGATCTGCCGCTTTGAGACCGTGACCGACTTCCCGGTCTACCCGTTCGCCGTGGTCATGAACCTGGACAAGTGGAACTCCCTGCCCGAGGAGGTCAAGAAGGTCATGGACGACCTCGGACGGGAGCAGGCCGAGTGGACCGGCAGGTACATGGACGCCCATGTCAGGGAGTCCCTGGACTGGTCCAAGGAGAAGTACGGCATCGAGGTCTTTGAACTGAGCGCGGCGGACCGGGCCGAGGCCGAGGCCAAGACCAAGGGCCTGGTGGACGAGTGGACCGCCCAGGCCCAGGCCGGCGGGCTGCCCGCCGAGGCCGTGCTCAAGGACCTCGCGGAGCTCAAGGCCAAGTACGAGGCCCAATACGCCAAATAGGGCCGCGGCCGCGCCCGGAGACCCGGGCGCGGCCGCGCTCATCCTCAGGCAGGCATGATGGACGCACTGGACGCCGCAGCCAAGGGCGCATGCAGGATTTTGGCCTTTGTGGCCGGGATTCTCATGGTCGCCATGATGGTCTTGGCCTGCGCCAACATGTTGTTGCGGGCCGTCTGGTCGCCGGTGCCCGGGGCCTTCGAGCTCATGGGCTTTTTCGGCGCCGTGGCCGCGGCCTTTTCCCTGGGCTACGCCCAGATCAGCAAGAGCCACATCGCGGTCGGGCTCCTGGTCCGCCATTTCCATCGGCCCGTGCGCCGGGCCCTGGATGCCGCGTCCAGCCTGTTGTCCTGCGCCTTCTTCGGCCTGGCCGGGATCGAGGCCTTCAAGTGGGCGGCCTTTCTGGTCCGCACCGGCGAGCTGTCCGAGACCCTGAGGTTCGTCTACCACCCGTTCGTATTCGCCACGGCCCTGGGCTGCCTGGTCATCGCCCTGGCCCTGTTCGCGGACTTCTTAAGGGCCGTCTCGGGCCGGGAGGCCTGCTGATGGACCCGGTGCTCATCGGCCTTTTGGGCATCGGCCTGCTTCTGGTCGTGATATTCGTGACCCGCATGCCCGTGGGCTTTGCCATGGGCGTCATCGGGCTTGTTGGGTTCGCCTGGGTCATCGGCCCGGACGCGGCCAGGGCCATGCTCGGCACCGAGATCTGGAACGTGTTCTCGTCCTACGGGCTGACGGTCATCCCCCTGTTCATCCTCATGGGCCAGATCTGCTTTCATTCCGGCGTGAACAGGAGGCTCTACCGCTCGGCCTACGCCTGGATGGGCCAGATCAGGGGCGGCGTGGCCATGGCCACGGTCCTGGCCTGCGCCGGGTTCGCGGCCATCTGCGGCTCGAACACGGCCACGGCCGCGACCATGGCCACCGTGGCCCTGCCGGAGATGAAGAAGTACAAGTACAACGACATCCTGAGCACCGGCTCGGTGGCCGCGGGCTCGACGCTCGGCGTGGTCATCCCGCCCAGCGTGGTGCTCATCGTCATCGGCCTGCAGACCGGCCAGTCCATAGGCCGCCTGTTCTGGGGGGGCATGGTCCCGGGCCTGCTGCTCACCGGGCTGTTCCTGGCCACGGTCTACGCCCTCTGCCGCAGGCGCCCGGACTGGGGCCCGGCCGGACCGGCCACGACCCTGTCCGAGAAGATACGCTCCCTGCCCGGGTCCATCGAGATGCTGGTCCTGTTCGGGCTGGTCATGGGCGGGCTGTTCGCCGGGCTGTTCACGCCCACCGAGGCCGGCGCCGCGGGCGCGGCCCTGGCCCTGGCCATAAGCTGCGTCTCCCGCAGGCTGTCGTTCAAGGCCTTTTGCCTGGCCGTGGCCGACACCCTGAGGATATCGAGCATGATCATGGTCATCGTGACCGGCGCGGTCATCTTCGGCCGCTTCCTGGCCGTGACCAGGCTGCCCTTCAAGGCCGCGGACGCGGTGGCCGGGCTGCCTGTGCCGTCCTGGATCATCGTGGTCCTGGTCTGCGCCATCTACGCCCTGGGCGGCATGGTCATGGACGCCCTGGCCCTGCTTCTGGTGACCATCCCGATCTTCTTTCCCCTGGTCACGGCCATGGGCTACGACCCGCTGTGGTTCGGGGTGCTCATCACCGTGGTCACGACCATGGGCGCCATCACCCCGCCTGTGGGCGTGAACACGTTCATCGTCGCGTCCATGGTCCCGGAGGTGCCCATGCACCGGGTCTTCTCCGGGGTCGGCTACTTCATGGCCGCCTACGCCGTGTGCGTGGCCCTGATGATGCTCTTCCCCGGGCTGGTCACCTTTCTGCCCAGGCTCATGTAGCCGGAGGCCTGGCCGTGCCCGGGGTCGCCAAGCTCGTCGTGGCCGAGGCCGAGGCCGGCCAGAAGCTCTTGCAGTTCATCCTGCGCCGCCTAAAGAGGGCCGTGCCCGAGTCCGCGGTCCTGCGCTGGATCCGCACCGGCCAGGTGCGCGTGGACCGCGGCCGCAAGAGGCCCTTTGACCGCCTGGCGGCCGGGCAAGAGGTCCGGCTGCCCCCGCACCACGCGGCCGGGCCCGAGGCCGTGGCCCGGGACCTCGAACCCCTGGACGTGGTCTTTGAGAACGACTGGCTGGTGGCCGTGAACAAGCCCGGCGGCCTGTGCAGCCACGGCGGCACGGGCCGGACCGACAGCGCCGCGCTCAGGCTCTCGGCCATGTACCCGGACCACGAGTTCGGCCCGGTCCTGGCCCACCGCCTGGACCGGGACACCTCGGGCCTGCTCCTGGCGGCCAGGACCTATGCCGGGCTTGCCAGGCTCTCGGCCCTGTTTCGGGCGGGAAAGGTCGAGAAGACCTATCTGGCCTGGGTCTCCGGGGACTGGCCGCAGCGCGGGCAGGGCCTCATGGAGGACCTGCTGGCCAAGGTCCCGGCCGGCCGGGGCGAGAGGGTCCGGGCGGGTTCGGGCCGGCCGGCCAGGGCCCTGATCCGGTTTCTGGCCTCCGGGCCGGGAGCGAGCCTGGTGGCCGTGCGCCTGCTCACCGGCCGCACCCACCAGATAAGGGCCCAGGTCTCGGAGCGCGGCTTCCCGGTGCTCGGAGACCTCAAGTACGGCGGCCAAAAGAGCGGCCGGGGCATGCTCCTGCACGCCCTGGGCGTCAGGTTCGAGGATGTCGAGATCCAGGCCCCTGTGCCCTGGAGCGGGCCGTTCGCCGTGCCCGAGGGGCTTGACCCGGGGTCGTGGTTTTGAGGTCCGCGAAGGCCCGGCCGGGCTTGCCTCTTCGGCCGGTTTCGTGGATTATCGAGCCCGTAGACCTGTCCGGGCCTCCTGCCCGGGCCACAAAACAAGCCAAGGAGCGGACATGATGAGAGCCCTGATCCTGGTCCTTTGCCTTGTCGGTTGCGCGGCCGCCGCGGGCTGCGGGGCCACCTACGGCACGGCCGTGGACGAGCGCAACGTCGGCACGGTCTACAACGACGAGAAGATCACCTTCATCATCAAGAAGCGCTTTCTGGAGGACGACAAGATCAAGTACCTGGACTTCGACGCGGCCTGCTACGAGGGCCGGGTGATCCTGGTCGGCGAGTACGAGAGCAGGGTCCAGATCGACCGGGCCGTGTCTCTGGCCAGGAGCGTGCCCGGCGTGCGCACGGTGACCGACTACTTTCTGCCCAAGATCCAGGGCGACATCTGCGGGACCACGGACAACCTGACCCTGCTGGCCAAGACCAAGAAGCTGTTGATCAACGACGACCAGATCTGGTCCACCAACGTGGACGTCAAGGTCGTCCAGTGCCACATCATCCTCATGGGCATAGTCGGCTCGCAGAACGAGCTCGCCCGGGCCGAGGCCCACGCCAGGAGCGTGCCCGGCTCGCGCGGGGTCAAGTCCTTCCTGCGGGTCAAGAGGTAGGCCCTGGACAGGCCCTTGCGCGGCGCGGCCCTGCGGCCCGGGCCCCTTGCCTGGGCCCTGCTCGCGGCCCTGGTCCTTGTCCCGGGCTGCGCCGGGCTCTCGGTCGCCCCGCCCGGGGCCCGGCCCGACGACCTCGGCCGGTCAGTGGCCCGAAGCGCCAGGACCCAGATCGGCAGCCCCTACAGATGGGGCGGCCAGTCCCCGGCCGAGGGCTTCGACTGCTCGGGCCTGGTCTGGTGGGCCTTCAGGCAGAACGGCCTGGCCGTCCCCAGGCCGAGCTGGGAGCAGCAGCGGGCCGGCCGGGCGGTGTCCGAAGGCCGTCTGGCCTTGGGCGACGTGGTCTTCTTCCGCATCGAGTCCGGGATCAAGGGCCTGCACGCCGGGATCGTGAGCGGCCCGGGCCTGTTCGTGCACAGCCCCAAGAGCGGCGGCCGGGTGCGCGAGGACCCCCTGGACAACCCCTATTGGCGCGAGCGCTACATCGGGGCCAGGCGCCTGCCCTGAGGCCCGGGCTCAGCGCCCGGCGAAGCAGACCGATCTCTGGGCCGGAAAGCCCCCCAGGTCCCCGGACAGCCCGGCCCTGAGAAAGGAGTCCAGCCACCAGTATATGTCCTGCCTGCGGATCGAGGCGCGCAGGCCGGCCATGTTCCTGGCCCGCTCGGCGTTGTCCCAGTAGAAGGTCCTGTGGATGGCCCGGGCCACGCCCTCCAGGTCGTGGGGGTTGACCAGGTAGGCGTTTTTCTGGAGCTGGGCCGCGGCCCCGGCGAACTCGCTGAGGATCAGGACCCCGTTGCCCAAGACGTTGCAGGCGCAGTACTCCTTGGCCACCAGGTTCATGCCGTCGCGCAGCGGGGTGACCAGGGCCATGTCCGCGGCCCGGTAGTAGGCCATGAGCTCCTCGCGCGGCAGGCTCCGGTACTGGTAGTGGACCGGGACCCAGCCCGGAAACGAGAACTCGCCGTTGATGCGCCCGACCAGCTGCTCGACCTCGGTCTTCAGGTCCTGGTACTCGCCCACGGCCTCGCGGCTGGGCACCAGTATCTGGATGAAGGTCATCCGGCCCTTCAGGTCCGGATAGCGCCTGAACGTGGTCCTGATCGAGCGCAGCCTCTCGGGTATGCCCTTGGTATAGTCCAGCCGGTCCACGCCCAGGATCAGGGTCCGCTGGCGCAGGGCCTCGCGGATGTCCAGGCTCATCGCGGCGACCTTGTCCCCGGCCGCGGTCCCGGCGAAGTCGTCGAAGTCGATGCTTATGGGAAAGCTGCCCGCCCTGGCCTCGCGCTGGCCGATGCCGACCGTGACCACCGCCCCCCGGCCCTTGACCCGGCATTCGGGCGCCAGGGCCCGGGCGCAGAGGATGAAGTTCTGGCGGTCGCGCATGGTCTGGAAGCCCAGCAGGTCGAAGTCGAGCAGGGCCTGGATGAGCTTCCAGCGCCAGGGGAGCTTGAGGAAGATGTCCGGGGCCGGGAAGGGGATGTGCAGGAAGAAGCCGGTGTTGCGCTTGACCCCCATGCTCTTGATGAAAAAGGCCTGGTGCATGAGGTGGTAGTCGTGGACCCAGACGAAGTCCTCCGGGCTGGTGCGTCGGGCGACCTCCTCGGCGAATTTGAAGTTGACCTCCAGATAGCTGCGCCAGTATTCGGGCAGAAAGCGGCACCGGGACTGGAGGTCGTGGAACAGGGGCCAGACGATCTCGTTGGAGAAGCCGTTGTAGTAGCCCCCGACCTCGTCCTCGTCGAGCTCGATGGGATGCAGGCTGTAGCCTGCCCGGCGCGAATGGGCGTCGAGCATGGCCTGGATCTCGTCGCCGGCCCCGGCCGCGCCGGACCAGCCGATCCACAGCCCGCCGCGCTCCCTGAGCACCGGGGCCAGGGCCGTGACCAGGCCCCCGGCCCCGGGTCTGAGGGTCCATTTGTCGCCCGTCTTTTCCAGGGCCACGGGCAGCCTGTTGGAGACGACCACCAGGCGGCGGTTTTGCCCCCCGGCGGGTTGATCCTGATATGCCATCATAGATTTCTAGCCGCTAACCCGGCCAAAGGCAAGGCCGCGGCAACGGCAGCGGCCCTGCCTTTGGCCCCGGAACAGGGCCCCGCGGCCTTGACAATTCCGGCCGGCTGTTTAATTTCCAGCGGGCCTCATTTGAGGCCCGGGTCTTTAAGAATTAATCCCGGCAGTCGCGGACAAGGAGAGAATCATGGGCCTGAAACCGCTTCACGACAGGGTGATAGTCAAACGCATCGAGGATCGGGGCCGCACCGCCTCGGGCCTGTACATCCCGGACACGGCCAGGGAGAGGCCCATGCGCGGCCTGGTCCTGGCCGCTGGCCGGCGCAGGGACGGCAAGGCCCTGGGCGTCAAGCCCGGGGACGAGGTCGTGTTCGCGGTCTACGCCGGGACCGATTTCAGGCTCGACGGCGAGGACCACGTGGTCCTGGCCGAGGACGAGATTTTGGCCCTGGTTCAGAGTTAGCCGGCCGCAAGGCGATAAGGAAAGGAAGGGGGATGATGTCAGCCAAGAGGATCAAGTTCGAGGATTCGGCCCGCAAGGGCATCAAGAAGGGCGTCGACACCCTGGCCGATGTGGTCATGGTCACCTTCGGCCCCAGGGGCCGCAACGTGCTTTTGGAGAAGTCCTGGGGCGCGCCCAAGGTGACCAAGGACGGGGTCACAGTGGCCAAGGACATCGAGCTCAAGGACAAGTTCGAGAACATGGGCGCCCTGATGGTCAAGGAGGTCGCCCAGAAGACCAACGACATCGCCGGCGACGGCACGACCACGGCGACCGTCCTGGCCCGGGCGATATTCAACCGGGGCCTCAAGCTCGTGGCCTCGGACCACAATCCCATGTCCATCAAGCGCGGCATCGACAAGGCCGTTGAGGCCGCGGTGGCCGAGCTGGCCGCCATGGCCAGGCCCGTGCGCGGCAGGCGGGACATAGTCCGGGTCGGGACCATCTCGGCCAACAACGACGAGACCATAGGGGCCATCCTGGCCGAGGCCATGGAAAAGATCGGCCGGGCCGGGGTCATCACCGTGGAGGACGCCAAGGGCATGGAGACCTTTCTGGAGGTCGTCGAGGGCATGCAGATCGACCGCGGCTACCTCTCGCCCTATTTCGTGACCAACCCGGAGAAGATGACCTGCGAGCTGGAGGAGCCCCTGATCCTGGTCCACGAAAAGAAGATTTCCAGCCTCAAGGACCTGCTGCCCCTGCTCGAGAAGGTGGCCAAGATGTCCAGGCCGCTTTTGATCGTGGCCGAGGACGTGGACGGCGAGGCCCTGGCCGCCCTGGTGGTCAACAAGCTGCGCGGCACGCTCAAGGTCTGCGCGATCAAGGCCCCGGCGTTCGGCGAGCGGCGCAAGGCCATGCTCGAGGACCTGGCCGTGGTCACCGGCGGCAGGCTGGTGTCCGAGGACATGGGCACGAGCCTTGATCGGGTCGGCCTGGACTGCCTCGGCTCGGCCCGCAAGGTCACGGTGGCCAAGGACCGGACCGTGTTCGTGGACGGCCGGGGCCAGGACGCGGCCATCGAGGCCCGGGTCCGCGAGCTGGAGTCCGAGATCGCCGCGAGCACCTCGGACTACGACCGGGAGAAGCTCCAGGAGCGGCTGGCCAAGATCGTGGGCGGGGTCGCGGTCATCAAGGTCGGCGCGCCCACCGAGGTCGAGCTCAAGGAGCGCCGGTCCAGGGTCGAGGACGCCCTGAACTCCACCCGCGCGGCGGCCGAGGAGGGCATCGTGCCCGGCGGCGGGGTGGGTCTTCTGCGTTCGGCAGCGGCCCTTGAGCGGATCAAGACCGCGGACCCGGACGAGGCCGCGGGCGTGGAGGTCGTGCGCAGGGCCCTTTCGGAGCCCCTGTTCCGGATCGCGGCCAACGCCGGATTCGAGGGCGGGACAGTGGTCGAGAAGGTCAAGGCCGGCAAGGACGCCTTTGGTTTCAACGCCGAGACCGGGGTGTTCGGCGACCTGATCGAGGCCGGGATCATCGATCCCAAGAAGGTCAGCCGCATCGCCCTGCAGAACGCGGCCTCGGTGGCCGGGCTGCTTTTGACCACCGAATGCGCGGTGGCCGAAAGGGTCAAGCCCGCCAAGACGCCCAAGGCCTAGGCCTCAAGCAATATCAGCAGGGGCCGGGCGATTGCCCGGCCCCTGTCATTCGGCGCCTTGATCCGCGGTCAGGTCCTGGAGATGGCCTCGTTGGGGCACAGGTCAATGGCCTCGTCCACACAGTCCGCCGTGGACTCGGGGTCGATGACCTGGGCCTTTTCCTCGCCGTCCTTCATGCGAAAGACCTCGGGGCAGGTCTCCACACAGGACTCACAACCGACACACGCTTCCTCGTCGATGACTATGGCCATGGCCTTTCCTTTGTTTAAAGTCCGACCTCGGCCAGGTCAGGGCCGAGATACTCTCTTTCGTTCTCCCCGAGGATGCCCAGGGACAGGCAGATCAGCGTCCACAGGTGGACCACGGGGAAGCCCCCCTCGAAGTGTTCTGACAGATCATGTATCTGGGAGTGGCAGTTATGGCAAGGCGCGATGCAGTACTTTGCGCCGGTGGCCATGATCTGGTCGAACTTGCGCTTGCCGTAGGCCCTCCTGGCCTCGGTGTACCCGGACTGGAGGAATCCGCCCCCGCCCCCGCAGCAGTAGTTGTTGGACCTGTTCGGGTACATGTCGATGAAGTTCTCCTCCCCGACCACGGACTTGACCACGAACCTCAGGTCCTCGGCGACCGGGTCGCCCAAGGACTTGCGCACCAGCTGGCAGGGGTCCTGGACCGTGAAGGTGATCTTCAGGTCCTTGTTCCAGTCCGAGTTGACCGGCAGCTTGCCCTCCCTGATCCACTGGGCGTAATACCTTATGATGCTGTCCAGCTTGAAGCTGGTCTTGATGTCGAACCTTTGCAGTCCGGCCCGGACTGCGTAGAACTCGTGGCCTCACTCCGTATTCAGCCAGACCTTGCATTTCAGGCTTTCGACCGTCTCCATCTTGTTGCGGACGATTTTTTCCCAGGCCTCGGAGTCGGCCAGGAACATGCAGTAGTTCTCCGCCCCCCAGCCCACGTCGGAGTAGGTCCAGTCCGCGCCCACCAGGTTCAGTATCTTCCACAGCGGGACCATCTCGTCCGGCTCGGTCACCGGCTCGCGGGAGTTCTGGTTCAGGAAGAAGTGCGCGCCCTTCTTGTTCATGGGCACGACCAGGTCCTTGCAGCACTCCTGGGCCTCCCTGATTTCCTCGACCACGTCCTCGACCACGAACTTGAAATCGTCCGGCTTTGCGCCCATGGCGCTGTTGGTCGGCGTGTTCAGGGCCTGGTCGCAGGAGCCGCGGATGCCCTTGGGCCGCTCCTCCCTGGGCCAGGTCTCGCGCGCCCGGTAGACGATCTCCGGGATGTTGATCTGCATGGGGCAGACGTAGATGCAGCGCTGGCACATGGTGCACATCCAGACCCAGGGCAACTTGGCCGCCTCCTCGTCCAGGCCCAGGACCAGCATGCGCAGGAACTTCCTGGGGTCCATGTCCTCCAGTCCCGTGGCCGGGCAGCCCGAGGAGCACAGGCCGCAGGTCAGGCACAGGTTCAGGTTGCCGCCGTCGGGCAGAAGGTCCATGATTTGATGCTTGAAGGTCCCCCCCTTGAGGTCGACCGTCTTGACTGCAACGGCTGCTTCGGACATTTGGGCCTCCTGGTTTGCGCCGGGGCGGCGGCCCGCCCTCGGCCTTGCGGGCCCGGGGAGAAGCCCCGGGCCCTTGTTCCGCGGTTCCGGCTAGACCGCCTTGGCCTCGCCGGTCTGGTCGTACATCAGCCCGCAGCGCAGGTCGAAGTACCGGTTGATGCTCATGGTCGGGCAGGCGGCGTTCAGGGCCACCTGGGTGACCGTGGACCCGAGGAAGGCCTTTTCCGGGTCGGTCTCCTTGGAGTGGTGGGCCATGAGGATGAGGTCGGCCTCCTTCATCCTGGCGATCTTGAGGATCTCCATGGCCGGCTTGCCCTCCCAGCAGTCGTAGGTGCAGTTCTTGACCCCGCTGAGCCTTTCGCCGAACTCGTTCTCCATCCTCTGCTTGGTCTCGTTCACCCGCCGGTCGATCTCGGTTTGAGCCATCTGCCCGGCCAGGCCCTCGATGTCCAGGACGTGGAAGACGTTCAGGTTGGCCTTGTACTGTCTGGCCAGCTGGCTGCCGTAGCTCACGGCGCATTCGGCGGCCTCGGAGAAGTCCGTGGCCACGACGATGTTGGCGAAGGACTGTTCGCCGTAGGGCGTGGCCCTGGTGACGATCATCACCGGGCAGCGCGACTTCTGGCTCACGCGCTCCAGGGTGCTGCCGGTCATGCCCCACATCTTGGAGCGCTTTTCCGCGTATTCCTTGGTGTGCGGGCCCATGATGATCAGGTCCGAGTTGAACTTCCTGGCCAGCCTGAGAATCTCGGCGTGGGGCATGCCCGGGACCACGATGACCTTGTAGTCGGGGACGCCCTTGAGCTTCTCGGCGTAGTGCTCCTCGATCTGTTGCCTGATGCGTTCGGTTTCGCCGGAGGCGGCCAGGTGCTCGATGGCCCCCCAGCCCTGCTGGATGCCGGCCACATGCACGATGTACAGCTTGGCCTCGAACCTCTGGGCGAAGGAGAAGGCCGCGTCGGCAGCGCATTCACAGATCTCCGATGGGGTGACCGCTAAAACGATGTCCTTGAACATATGCGCATCCTCCTGTGAAGGGTTCTCCACTCAGTCACTGCGCCGGGGTGCCTTGTTCCCTGGCCGGTTCGGTTTTGCCTTGGGATTTGGCCGGTTTTTCGGCAGCGGGCGCGTCCTTGGCCTCCGGCTCTTCCGGAGGCTCAGGATTCCTGAGCCTGTTTAGGAACCTTTCGGTCACGGTCATGTTTTTGTCAAGAAGCACGTCCTTTTCCGAGAGCCCGAAGGCCAGGCCCAGGACCTGCGGCAGGTAGACGATGGAGATGGGCCTGGCCCGGCCGTTTACCCGCAGGGCCTGCTTTTGGTAGGCCTCCAGGTTCATCTGGCACATGGGACAGACGGTTACGATGGCGTCCGCGTCCTTGGCCGCGGCCAGGATCGCGGCCACCGACTCCAGGGCGACCTCCTTCTTGGTCGCCATGAGCGAGGCGCCGCAGCACTTGGAGCCCATGCTCCAGTCCAGGGGCTCGGCGCCCGTGGCCTTGATCAGCGGGTCCATGGTCTTGGGCCGCTCCGGATCGTCGAAGACCTTGTACGGCCTGAGTATCTGGCAGCCGTAGTAGGGGGCCAGGACCATGCCGCGCAGGGCATGGCCGACCTTTTCCTTTACCGCCTTGAGCTCGATGTCGTTGGTCAGCACGTCCAGAAGGTGCCTGACCTTGACCGTGCCTTCGTACTTGAGGCCGTCCGCGGCCAGAATCTCGTCCATCTCGCCCCGCAGCCCCTTCTCCCCGAGGACCTCCCGCTCCACCCGCAGGTGGTTCAGGTAGCAGGCGCTGCACGGGATGAGCATGTCCAGGCCCGGCAGGTCCCGTTCGGACAGGGCCAGGTTCCTGGCCGGCAGGGCGTAGGTCAGAAGCCTGCTGACCGCCTCCACCGCGCTTGCGCCGCAGCAGGTCCAGTCCGGGACCTCCTCCAGCTCGGCCCCCAGGGCGGTCATGAGCGCCCTGGTGGAGACGTCGAACTCGACTGCGCTTTCGGTCAGCGAACACCCGGGGTAGTAGGCGTATCTCATGTCGTGCCTTCCATTTGCTTTACCTTGTCGAAAATGGCGTCGAGCTTGCCCTTGTGCGCCCCGGAGGGCGGGTGGAGCTTGCCCTTGCCGAGCATCTTCAGCCCCAGCGGGGCGTAGCTCAGGGGCAAAAACGGGTCCATCATGGTCGTGAAGTAGCTGAACATCAGGCCCGTTTCCTGGACCCGGCCGTACTTGTGGACGTTGTTGATGAACTCCTTGTAAAAGGCGGCCTTCTTGCGTTGCTCCCCGCCCCTGAGCGCGGCCAGGCGCTTGAGCGCGGCCATGGCCCTGGTCAGGGGCAGACCGCGCGGACAGCGCAGGGTGCACGTGTAGCAGGCCGAGCAGAGCCAGAAGGTCTTGCTCTTCAGGACCTCGTCGAGCATCCCGAAGATGATCATCCGCCACATCTGCCTGGGCGTGTAGTCCATGGCGAACGAGTTGGGGCAGGACGCGGTGCAGGTGCCGCACTGCATGCACGCGGCGACCATGTCCTGGATATCCGCCAGGGCCCTGGCCTCCAGGTCGGCCTTCTTGGTCTTGGTGTCCTTGACCTCTGTCTGGCTCATGACTCACCGCCCTCGGTTTGGGTCGCTGTTTCGGGTTCCGCCGCCCGGGCCCGGCCGTAGTTCAGCCCGTTCAGGGCGGCGTCGATGACCGAGAGGACCTGCTGGTCCCGGAAGCCCCTGAGCAGGCTGGCGCTGTTGGGGCAGACCGCGGCGCAGGCCCCGCAGCCCTGGCAGAGCAGCTCGTCGACCAGGATCATGTCCTGTTCCAGGTCCAGGCTCCTGGCCCCGTAGGGGCAGACGCTTATGCACTTGCCGCACAGCGAGCACAGGCTGTGCCTGACCTCGGCGATGACGCTGCCGCTGGTCAGTCTCATCTCGCTTAAGATGCGCACCGCCCGCTGGGCCGCGGCCTTGGCGCTGGCGATGGTCTCGCTCATGTTTCCCGGGGCCCTGGCCAGCCCGCACATGAACAGCCTCTGCTTGAGGAAGTCCACGGGCCGCCACTTGTACTCCGCCTCCTGGAAGAAGCCGTCCGCGTTGACCTCGACCCCGAACATCTCCTGGAGATCGCTCACCTCGTTGGGCTCTATGCCCCCGGACAGGACCAGCAGGCTCGGCCGGACCTGGATCTCCCGCTGCAGGATCGGGTCCCTGGCCGTGATCACCGGGACCTTGTCCTCGAACTCGACCTTGGGCTTGTCCTTCAGGTCGTAGCGGATGAACACGGCCCCGGCCTTGCGGGCCTGGGTGTAGTACGTCTCGGCGAAGCCGTAGGTCATGATGTCCCGGTAGAACACGTACACGGGCAGCTCGGGGTTGCGCTTCTTGAGCATGAGCAGGTTCTTCAGGGCCTGGCCGCAGCACACCCGGCTGCAGTAGCTGCGTCCCTCGTCCCTGGACCGCCAGCACTGGATCATGGCCACCCCGGACAGGGCCGAGGTGTCCAGGGCGCCGCTGGCCAGCTGGTCCTCCAGCTCGCGCTGGGTCATCACGCACTTGTGGACCCTGAACCCGTAGTCGTAGACGTTGGCCTCGCGGCCGCCCGTGGCCAGCACGGTGGCGCCGTGGTCAAAGGACACCGCGCCCTGGTCCGTGGCGATGACGCTGGTGAACCGGCCGGCCCGGCCCGAGGACAAGACCACCCGGGCGTCCTTGTAGACCGTGATGTTGGGGTGCTTTTGGACCGAATCTATCAGGTCCTCCATGAACTTGACCGGGTCCTCGTCGTTCAGGGTGTAGCGGATGTTCATGGCCTGGCCGCCCAGGGTCTCCTGCTCCTCGACCAGGCTCACGGCGTAGCCGTGGTCCGCGATGCCCATGGCCGCGGTCATGCCGGCCAGGCCGCCGCCGACCACCAGGGCCTTGCGGGTGACCTGGGTGGCCGGGGGCAGGGGAGTCGGGTCCGCGCCCAGGAGCCGGACCGAGGCCATGGACAGGGCCGAGAAGACCTCGCGCTCCACGGCCCCCTTGTCCTCGCCCTGGCGGGCGGCCGTGGGCGTGAAGATGTCCACCACGTCCATGAGCGCCGGGTTCAGGCCGATGGTCTGGCCCAGCTCCCTGAGCTTGGGGATGTAGGCGTAGGGCTGGCAGGCCCCGATCAGTATCCGGTTGGGCGAATGCTTGTCGGCCAGGGCCTCGATCTCCTCCCAGCCGGGCTTGGTGCAGGCGCTGCCGATCTTGGCCACCTGGGCCACCGAGGCCAGGCCGCCGAGCCTGGCGACCAGGGAGTCCATGTCCACGGTCTGCTCCAGTATGGGGCAGGAGGTGCACAGGGCGATGAGTATCTTGGGCGTCTCCCGGGACACGTTGCGGTACTCGGGCTGGGGCTCGGGCGTGCGCTCGGTGAGCGGGGCGTAGATGGTGATGATCCGCGAGGCCTCCAGGGCCGCGGCCCCGGACTGGATCAGGGTCTCGGCGATGTCCTTGGGCCCGTTGTAGGAGCCGGCCGCGAATATGCCGTAGGCGCTGGTCCTGGACGGGGTGAAGTAGCGGGTCTTGCAGTAGCCCCACTCGTTGGTCTCTATGCCCAGGGCCTCGGCCAGCTCCTTGGTCCCGACGGGCGGCCTGGCGCCCACGGCCAGGACCAGGAGGTCGAAGACCTCCTCCTGGAGCCGGCCGGCCTCGTCCAGGTACAGGACCTTGATGTCCTTGCTGCCCGAGGTCTGGTCCGCGGGGACCACGGAGTGGATCCTGGCGTTCACGAACTTGACCCCGTCATTTGCCTCGGCGTTCTGGCGGTAGCGCTCGTACTCCTTGCCGAAGGTGCGCATGTCCATGTAGAAGATGGTCGTCTCGGCCTCGCCCTTGGTCAGCTTCTTGGCCAGCAGGGCCTCCTTGATCGAGATCATGCAGCAGACCGACGAGCAGTAGTCGGCCTTCTTCTTGAGGTCCCGGGAGCCGACGCACTGGAGCCAGGCGATCTTCTTGATCGGCTTGTTGTCCCCGGGCCTGATCAGCTTGGCGTTGCTCGGGCCGGTGCCGCTGCACATGCGCTCGAACTCCACCGAGGTGACCACGGCCGGCTCGCGGCCGTAGCCCAGGACGTCCCCGACCTCGCCGGGGTCGTAGCACTCGAAGCCCCCGGCCAGGATCACCGCGCCCACGTCGAGGTCCAGGGTCTCGTCGGACATCATGCGCATGTAGAGCTTGTCCAGCCAGGGCACGAAGCGCTTGGGCTCAAAGGGCTTGAGGAGCACGTCCTTGGCCCCCTGGCCGGCCAGCTCCCTGGCGGCCTGCTCCTGGTCGGGCTGGGCCATGAGCACCACGTGCAGGTCCGGGTTCAGCTCCAGGCCGCGGCGCAGGACCTTTTCCGGGTCCGAGCCGGGCAGGCCCATGTCCAGGAACAGGATGCGGACCTGCCGGGACTGGTCCGCGAGCGCGTCCACGGCCGCGTCGCCGTCGAACACGTGGCGCAGGGGGAAGTTCTGGTCCTGGAGCCAGTCCTTCATGTCCTCGAAGGTCTTGGGGTCGGAATCGGCGACCAGGATGTGGAAGCCCTGGCGCTCCTCGAACTTGAAGTCTATGGCCCCGGTGGGGCAGGCGTTGTAGCACTGCCAGCAGCGCAGGCAGTTGTCCAGGTCCACCACGTAGTGGTTGGGGATGTTGTGGGGCACGGGCAGATAGATCGCGGAGCGCTTGGTCAGCCCGGCGTTGAAGTCGCTCTTCACCTTGACCGGGCAGACCTCGGAGCACTTGCCGCAGCCGATGCACTTGTTCGGGTCCACAAAGGCCGAGCGCTTGCGCAGGGTGACCATGAACTTGCCGGGCTCGCCTTCCAGGGCCGTGACCTCGGTCGAGAGCATTATGTCGATGTTCCGGTGGAACAGGCCCTTGCGCATGCAGAACTGCGAGGAGCCGTCCCTCTCGGTCAGGGGCAGCATCTTGCACATGCCGCAGTGGTCGTTCGGGAACTGGTAGTCCAGTTGGGTCAGGATGCCGCCGATGTTCGGCTTCTTGTCTATGAGCGCCACGCTCTGTCCGGTCTCGGCCAGGTCCAGGGCGGCCCTGATCCCGCCGACTCCGGCCCCGACCACCAGGGCTCCGTATGTCTTTTTCATGCCATCCTCCGGCTTGTGTCCGGCCCGCGGCCCGAGGGCCGGGCCCCATAACGGTCCCTAGTCCACGCCCCCGGTGACCTCGGAGAACTCCTTCTCCTGGAAGACCGACAGGGGCGGCGCGTCGTCCGTGCTCTTGCCGGCCTCGTATCCGAAGGCCGCCTGGGTGCGCGCGGCCACGGTCCTGAACAGCTCCATGACCGGGATGTCGTTGGGGCAGGCGTTGGAGCACTGGCCGCAGCCCACGCAGGCCGTGCTCATGTGCGCCAGCCTGGTCAGGTGGTAGAAGACCGTGTCCGTGGGCATCTTGAGCATGCCCTTGTTCCCGGCCCAATCCAGGTACTGCCAGGGCTTGTGGTCGAAGACGTCGGTGACGAAGACGCATTCCTTGCAGTAGCAGACCGGACAGGCCACCCTGCAGTTGTAGCAGTTCACGCACCCGGACAGGTACCGGGCGAGCTTTTCCACGCTCGCCGTGGCCTCGTTTGTCTCCTCGAACATCTTGTCCCGGAAGGCCGTGCGCTTTTTCACCAGTTCGGCCATGGCCTTGGCCCTGGACGGGGCCTCGGCCACGTCCGGCAGGCCCAGCCTGGAGAGCAGGCCCTCGCCCCTGGCGGTGTGGGCCGAGACCACCAGGTGGTCGTCGATGTCCAGGCCCACCAGTCCGATGCTCAGGTCCGCCTGGACCGCGGAGGGATGCTCGCAGGCCATGCAGGCCTTGGCTATCGGGGTCCCGCCCGGGGACTCTTCCCCGGCCAGGGCGGCCCTGGCGAACTCCTGGCTCGAGGCGATGGGGTCAGCGTCCTTGACGTAGTTCAGGTACTCGGTGTTGCCGAAGGACCCGAGGCAGTCGACGCCTATGAGCAGGGCGTTGTCCATGTTGCCCTGGTTGAGCTTGACCAGCTCCACGAAGGCCCTGATCTCGCACGGCTTGAGCACCGCGGCGACCTTGTTGACCATCTCGCCGTTGGTCAGCTTGACCAGGGTCTTGGCCGCGTTGAACGGAAAGGCCGGGGCCAGGGGATCGACCCGGTCGAGCATGGCCGGGTCGGTGACCAGTGTGGGCATGAGCGCCCCGTTGTCGTTCAGGTGCCTGGGGGCCAGCACGCCGGCCACGTACTCGTCCTCCAGGACCTGGGCCAAAAAGGTCTGCAACGCGGCCACGGGGTTCTTGTCCCGGACCTCGATTTTCGCTGTGGTTGCCATGTTTATCCTCCCCGGCGGATGTGCCCGCCGGCGCGCTTAGACGACCATCAATTCCCTGGTCTCGATGGGGCCCAGTTCCCTGATCTCGTTCACCAGATGATTCACGGTCTCGGCAAACTCGTTGCCCTCGCTCGCGCCGACCCAGGTCAGCTTCACCCGCCGGGTGTCGATGCCGAAGCCGGTCAGTATCTCCTGGAGCAGCTTGACCCTGCGCCTGGCCTTGTAGTTGCCGTTGATGTAGTGGCAGTCCCCGGGGTGGCAGCCGCTGATGAGCACGGCGTCGGCCCCGGCCAAAAGGGCCTTGATCACGTATTTGGGATCGACCATGCCGGTGCACATCATGCGGATGAGCCTGACGTTCGGGAACTGGGTCATCCTGGCCGTGCCGGCCAGGTCCGCGGCCGTGTAGGTGCACCAGTTGCAGACAAAGGCGACGATGGTGGGCTCGAATTCTTCCATGTGATCCTCCTGAATCAGCGTCCGATCAGGCCGCGGCCTCGGCCGTGTCCTCGGCCTTGACCGGTTCCTCTTCTTCCTTGGCCCGGGGCGCGGGCGGCACGGCCATCAACAGGCCGTCAAGCTCGTTGAATATCTGCTTTTCCGTGAAGTGCTTGATCTGGGCCGCCCCGCTCGGGCAGTGCCCGGCGCAGCTCCCGCAGCCCTTGCACATGGCCTCGTTGATCACCGACACCCCCCTGCGCTCGTCGAACTCGATGGCCGAGTAGGCGCACAGGCCGATGCACATCTTGCACCCGATGCAGATGTCCGGGTTGATCCAGGACGTGGTCGGGGAGATGCTCACCTTGCCCCTGGCCGCCAGGGCCATGGCCTGGGCCGCCCCGCCCGAGGCGTGGGCCACGGCGTCCGGGATGTCCTTGGGCCCCTGGCAGGCGCCGGCCAGGAAGATTCCGTCCGTGGCCGTGGACACCGGGCCCAGCTTGGGGTGCTCCTCCAGGAAGAAGCCGTCCATGCCCTGGCTGATGCCGAATATCCTGGCCACCTCGGCAGTGTCCTTGCGCGGCTCCATGGCCGTGCACAGGATGACCATGTCCACGGGCACCCGGATCCGGCGGCCCAGGAGGGTGTCCTCGCTGACCACGATGAGCTTGCCCTCCTCCTCCGGGGTCTGGGCCTGGTCGGTGATCTCCCCGGGCCGGCCGCGGATGAAGGACACGCCCTCTTCCTGGACCCGGCGGTAGAACTCCTCGTAGCCCTTGCCGAAGCAGCGCATGTCAATGTAGAAATTGAAGATTTTTACGTGATGCCCGACCTTGTCCTTGATCAGGTGGTCGTACTTGAGGGCGTACATGCAGCAGGTCCGGGAGCAGTACTCGTGGTAGTTCTTGTCCCTGGAGCCCACGCAGTGGATGATGGCCACGCTCTCCGGGGGCTGGCCGTTCTTCATGACGATCTTGCCGCCGGTGGGGCCCACGGCGTTGTTCAGGCGCTCGAACTGCAGCCCGGTGTAGACCTCGGGATAGCGGCCGAAGCCGTACTGCTTGAGCGGGGTGGGGTCGAGGATGTCGTAGCCCGTGGCCAGGACGATGGTCCCGACATCGAGCTCCAGCTCGGTCTCGGTCTGGGTGTAGTCGATGGCCCCGGAGGGACAGAACTTCTCGCAGTTGCCGCACTTGTCCTTGGTCAGCTTGAGGCAGTTCGCGGCGTCGATGACCGGGATGTTGGGCACGGCCTGGGGGGAGTTGCGGTGAACGGCCCGGCGCATGCTGATGCCTTCCTCGAACTCGCTGAGCACCTTCTTGGGGCACTTCTCCATGCACAGGCCGCAGCCCGTGCACTTGGTCTCGTCGATGTACCGCGGCTTGCGCTTGATCTTGACCTGGTAGTTGCCCACGAACCCGCTGACCTCGGTGACCTCGCTGTAGGTCATGAGGTTGATGTTCGGCTCCTGGGAGACCGCGACCATCTTCGGGGTCGAGATGCAGGCCGCGCAGTCCAGGGTCGGGAAGGTCTTGTCGAACTGGGCCATGTGTCCGCCTATGGACGCGTCCCGCTCCACCAGGTGGACCCTGTGCCCGGACTTGGCCACGTCCAGGGAGGCCTGGATCCCGGCGATGCCGCCGCCGACCACGAGCACGTCGGGGTGGACGTTCTCCTCGCGGTGATAGAGCTTCGCGTGGTAGTTGACCCGGCTCACGGCAGCGGCCACCAGGTGCTTGGCCTTTTCAGTGGCCTCGTCAAAGTCCTTGGTCACCCAGGAACAGTGCTCGCGTATGCAGGTCATCTGGAACAGGAACGGGTTGAGGCCGCCCCGCTGGCAGGCGCCCTGAAAGGTCTTCTCGTGCAGCCTGGGCGAGCACGAGGCCACGACCACCCGGTTCAGGCCCAGGTCCTTGATGTCCCGGATGATCATCTCCTGGCCCGGGTCCGAGCACATGAACTTGTAGTCCCGGCCGACCACGACGTTTTTGAGCGTCGAGGCGAACTTGGCCACGCCCACGCTGTCCACCTTGCCCGCGATGTTGGTCCCGCAGTGGCAGACGTAAACCCCTATCCTGTTGGCCATGTCTTTTTCCCCCTTGGGCCAGGGCGCGAGGCCCTGGCGTCATCTCCCCTGGACGTCCTTTTGCAGGGCCAGGGTGAGCTCGCCGACGAGCTTTTTGAGTTTCTCGTTCTCCATCTGCAGGTTGGCGTCGTTCCCGCCCCTTTTCCGGGCCTCGAAGACCTTGGACGAATTGGCCAGCAAGTGGTCCCTCCACTTGTAGTACTGGCCCGGGCATATCCGGTGCTCCTTGCACAAGGCCGAAATCGGCTTGCCGGTCAGCCCCTCGAAGACGATTTGAGCCTTGAGTTCCGGGCTCCACTTTCTTCTTTTCAAGGCCGAAACTCCCTTTGCCCGGCCTCCTGTACCCTTTTTCCCCTGAACCGATCAGGTGAAGTGAAAAAAAAGGTCTTTCCCAGGGTGACCACGGCCCAGACTCCTTGTTTCGGTTAAGGGCTTGAAGTTAAAGAGCATTCCCTGCCAATCCCGTGATCCGGCGCAAGCCCTTGGGCGTGTTCTAATGTTCTTAAACCAATAAGCGTACCGAAAATAATAAATTCAATTATTATGAGAACAAGCCGACCCAAGCCCGGGACTTGGGCCGAAAGGCGGGCCCTGAAAAGCCCTGAAAATGTTTTGTCCCGAAAGATTTTGTCTTGTCCGGCAAGAAAAAACTATTCTTTTTTTCCTAAACGGGCTTGAAAAAATTTTTTAATTTAATATACTATAGACAAAAGGCGCTCCAGTGGACCAGGGCTATCAAAAACGGGTTTTTGTCTCGCGTTCCAAGACGGACGGAGTTGATTGGGGTCGGGGATGATTCTCATTCGCAATCCTTCTCTTGTGGCTTGTCCGTCATCCTGTTCAACAGGATATTGCGCCTGGCCTTGTCAGGGTCCGCGCGGGCATCGGGGCGTGTCTTCCGCGTCTTGACCCGCTGCGGGCCGCGACTGTTGCGCGAGGAGGAATCAATGGCCGGGGTAAAGAAGCATGCCGCGCCTGGTCAGAAAGGCGTTTCCGGGGCCGGCGACGGGAGCTTGCGCACCCTGCTCGACGCGACCTCGGACTACGCCCTGCTCATGGACCTGTCCGGAACGGTCCTGGCCGCGAACACGGCCATGGCCAAGAGTCTGGGCATGCCCCTGGACGGGCTGGTCGGCTCCTGCCTGTACGACCACCTGCGCATCAACCTGCTCAAGAAGAGCAGGGCGGTGATCGAGAAGATCGCCCGGACCCGGGCGCCCCACAGGTTCGAGGACCGGACCGGATCGGGCAACGTGCTCGAGGCCCGGGCCAATCCCGTGCTGGACCGGGACGGGGAGGTCTTTGCCGTGGCGGTGTTCATTCGGGACATCACCGCCGCCAAGAGGGACGAGGAGGAGCGCATGCGTCTGGCCTCGGCCATTGAGCAGGCCGGCGAGGCGTTCGTGATCTTTGATTCCGAGTTCACCATCAGCTATGTCAACCAGGCCTTCGAGACCTCCATGGGCTACAGCCAGGAGGAGATCAAGGGCCAGGGCGTGGACGGCCTGTACAAGGGCGGCGCGGCCAACAGGTGTTATCAAGAGATGGCCGAGGCCATGGTCCAGGGCGAGGTCTGGTCCGGGAGGGTGACCTGCGCCAAGAAGGACGGCGCGGACATCCTCTGCCAGGCCACGGTTTCGCCCATCCGGGGGCGCTACGGCGTGCCCCTGGGCTACGTAGGCATCTGGAGGGACGTGACCAACGTGGAGATACTGGAGCGCGAGGTGCGCCAGGCCCAGAAGATGGAGGCCATCGCCACCCTGTCCAGCGGCATCGCCCACGACTTCAACAACATCCTGGGCCCGATAATCATCTACTCCGAGCTCGGCCTGAACCTCCTGCCCGAGGCCGAGCCGGTCAGGCGCTCCTTCGGGCACATCCTGGAGGCCGCCAACAGGGCCAAGTCATTGGTGAACCAGATACTGAACCTGGGCCACCGCCGCGAGGACGACGAGCCGGTCGCGTTCAGGCTTTCGAGCATTGTCAGGGAATGTCTCAAGCTGCTGCGGCCCTCGCTGCCCGCGACCATCCGCATCGAGCAGAGGTTCGAGGCCGAGGACGATCTGATCATGGCCGACCCGACCCGGACCCACCAGGTGATCATGAACTTGTGCACCAACGCGGCCCACGCCATGCGCCCGGACGGGGGCGTCCTGACCATCGCCCTCAGGGAGGTCGAGATCCGGGAGGGCGGCCGTCACGGCTTTCCCTCGGCCGCCCTGGGGCCGTATGTCCTGCTCACGGTCAGGGACACCGGCCACGGCATCGCCGGCAGGGACATGGGCAAGATATTCGATCCGTTCTTCACCACCAAGCGGGCGGGCATAGGCACGGGCCTGGGCCTGACCGTGGTCCACAGCATCGTCACCAAGCACCTCAAGGGCGCGGTCAGGGTCGAGAGCGAGGAGGGCAAGGGCGCGGCCTTTTACGTGCTCATCCCCAAGTCCGCCGACCCCATGGAGGTGCCCGAGGAGTTCGCCAGGGGCGATCTGCTGGCCAAGGGCCTGGAGCGCATCCTCCTGGTGGACGACGATTTCATAGTGCTCGAGGCAAACAGGCTGGCCTTGGAGCGCATGGGCTACGAGGTCGAGGCCCGGGCCGGCGGGGCCGCGGCCCTTGAGTCCTTCGGCCGCGACCCCAAGGCCTTCGACCTGGTGCTCACGGACCAGACCATGCCCGGCATGACCGGGCTGGAGCTCTCCGAGAGGCTTCTTTCCCTGCGGCCCGGGGTGCCGATCATGATCTGCTCGGGCTGGTACGAGGCCGAGACCATTGAACGGGGCAAGGCCATGGGCGTGGCCGAGTTTCTCAAGAAGCCCTATTCCGTGAACGTCCTGGCCGGCAACATCAGAAGGCTTCTGGACACGGCCAGGGCCTCGCAACGGGCCGAGCGGGCGGGGGCGCGGTGATGTCGAAGATTTTGATCGTGGACGACGACAAGATGATGTGCCGGGCCCTGTGCGAGGCCATCCAGGGCATGGGCTTTACGGCCGAGGCCGCGCACAGCCTGAAGACCGGTCTGGAGATGTCCCGGGCCGGGGACTACGCCGTGGTCATCCTGGACGTCTGGCTGCCCGACGGCAACGGTCTGGACATCCTGCCCAGGATAAAGGAGGGCTTTTCCGCGCCCGAGGTCATCATCCTGACCGGGAGCGGCGACCCGGACGGGGCCGAGCTGGCCGTGCGCTGCGGGGCCTGGAGCTACATCACCAAGCCGCCGACCCTGAGCAAGATCCGGCTCCCGGTCCAGCGGGCCCTGGAGTACCACCGCACCAAGCGGCCGGAGCTGCCGCCCATGACCCTGAAGCGCAGCGGGATCGTTGGCGAGTGCAGATTGATGCTCGAATGCCTGGAGCGGATCGGCCAGGCCTCGCAGACCCAGTCCAGCGTGCTCATCACCGGCGAGACCGGCACGGGCAAGGAGCTCTTTGCCCGGGCCATCCACGACAACAGCGACAGGAGGGACAAGGCCTTTGTGGTCGTGGACTGCGCCGCCCTGCCCGAGAACCTGGCCGAGAGCATCCTCTTCGGCCACGAGAAGGGCTCGTTCACCAGCGCGGACCGCAAGTTCGAGGGCCTGATCAAGCTCGCGGACAACGGCACCCTGTTCCTGGACGAGGTCGGAGAACTGCCCCTGTCCGTGCAGAAGACCTTTTTGCGGGTCCTGCAGACCCGCGCCTTCCGGCCCGTGGGCGGGGCCCACGAGGTCGGCAGCGACTTCAGGCTCGTGGCCGCGACCAACAAGGACCTGGAGGACATGGTCGAGGCCGGCGGGTTCCGCCGGGACCTGCTCTTCCGCCTGAGGACCGTGACCGTCAGCCTGCCCAGCCTCAGGGACCGGGGCAGGGACGTCAGGAAGCTGTTCCAGCACTTCCTGGGCAAGTACTGCCGGCTCATGGACCTGCCCATGAAGAGGGTCTCATCCGAGTATCTGGACGGCCTCATGGCCTACGACTGGCCGGGCAACGTGCGCGAGCTCATCAACTGCGTGGAGAGCTCCCTGTCCACCGCGGGCAGGGACATGATCCTCTTTCAGAAGCATCTGCCCATGGACATCAGGATAAAGCTGGCGCGCTCGGCCCTTCAGGAGGGCCCCGGGCACAACCCCGAGGACCCGGCCCCGGACTTCGGCGGCAACGGGTTCCCCATGCTCAAGGACTACAGGACCGAGGTCCTGGCCCGCGTGGAGGAGCGCTATCTGCGCGAGCTCATGTCCAGGGCCTCGGGCAGGGTCGGGGAGGCCTGCGCCATGTCCGGCCTGTCCAGGGCCAGGCTGTATGCGCTCATGAAGCGTCACGGCGTATCCAGAACCTAAATCAATAAAAAGACATTGAGCAGCTTCCCGCTTTCATTTATATTTAAAATGGTGGGTACTGTCGCCGCGCTGTCCCGGCGCGCCTGAGCGGAGGCCGTGAGTTGAGGCCGAAGTTGAACATCTCCCTGCGCTGCCTGATCGCAGCCGTGGTTCTGGGCGCATGCCTCCCGCCGCTTTGGGCCGAGGCCCAGGAGCGGGTCAGGCTGGGCATGAACTGCCCGCTGACCGGCTCCTACTCGGCCGAGGGCCTGGACCAGGTCCGGGCGGCGCGCATGGCCGTGGACGAGATCAACGCCGCCGGGGGCATCCTGGGCCGGGAGGTGGACATCGTGGTCAGGGATTCGTCCTCGGACGTCCTCCAGACCAGGTTCAACGTCAGCGAGCTGGCGGACCTGGGCTGCGTGATGATCTTCGGCGGATCGTCCAGCGCGGTGGCCGAAGAGGCCTCGGACATCTGCCAGAGGCGCGGGGTGCTCTTTTTCGCCACCCTGGCCTACTCCACGTCCACGACCCTGGAAAAGGCCCACCGCCTGGCCTTCAGGGAGTGCAGCAACTCCTGGATGGCGGCCAAGGTCATGGCCGACTGGCTCAACGAGCGCTTCGCGGGCCGCAGGTACTTCTACATCACCGCGGACTACACCTGGGGCTGGACCACCGAGGCCAGCCTCAGGCAGGTCACCGGGAGCCGGGACCAGAACGTCCACCCCGGCCTGCTCGCGCCCCTGGGCAGCGTGGACTTCCACCTGACCCTGGAGCGGGCGGCCAGGGAGGCGCCGGACGTCCTGGTCCTGGTCCTGTTCGGAAAGGACCTGGCCCTGGCCCTGGCCCAGGCCGAGGCCATGGGCCTGGGCCGCAGCTGCCAGATAGTCGTTCCCAACCTGACCCTGGGCATCGCCGAGAGGGCCGGTCCCAGGGCCATGCAGGGCGTGGTCGGCACCCTGCCCTGGTACTGGAAGCTGCCCTACATCTACGACTATCCCCGGGGCCGCAGGTTCGTGAGCGATTTTTTCCAGCGTTTCCGGCGCTGCCCGAGCACGGCCGGGGCCAGCGCCTACACCATCGTCTACGAGTACAAGTCCGCGGTGGACAGGGCCGGGGGGTTCGAGGCCCCGGGCGTGGTCAGGGCCCTGGAGGGCCATTCCTACAGGCTGCTCAAGGACGAGCAGACCTGGCGGGCCTTTGACCACCAGTCGATCCAGACCATGTACCTGGTCAGGGGCAAGCCCGCCGGCCAGGTGCTCCAAAATCCGCGCTGGCCCGAGTGCTTCGAGATAATCCTGAGCCGGCCGGGGCGGGAGATCGCGCGCAGCGAGCAGGAGTGGATCGCCCAGCGCAAAAGGGCCGGGCTCTTGCCCCGGCTGGAGCCCTTGGAGAGATAGGCCGTGTCCTTCAGCGCGTCCCCGGGGAGCGGCGGCTCCATCATCCCCAAGAGCACATTGTGGCGCTTTCTGTTGGCCACCATCCTGCTGGCGGTCGCGACCGCGGTCGCGGCCATGCTGGTCTCCAGGTCCATCGGCAGGCGCATGGTCTACCGGCTTCAGGATGATTCGGCCTACTCCGTCCTGCGCAGCGCCGTGGAGCTGGTGGCCGGGTACAGGATCAGGGAGGACAGGCTGCGCGTGTTTTTCCGCGAGCAGCGCAAGGAGCTCCTGAATGGTCTGGTCGTTCACGTCATAAGCCTCCTTGACTCCTACGAGGAGGAGGTGCGGGAGCGGGGCAGGCCCCTTGCCGAGGCCCGGAGCACGTCGTTTCGGCGTCTGAACCGGGTGGTCGGGCCCAGGGTGCCGGTCTTTGTCCTGGACGCGGACCTGAGGCTGGTGATCCACCCGCGGCCGGAGTTCAGGGACCGGCCGGTCGCGGGCTTCAGGAACTGCGAGGGCGAGACCGTGTTCAAGGACCTGTCCGATCGGGCCCGGGCGGCCGGGCGCAACGAGACGGTCTTCACCCTGTACGCCTGGGCCGAGGACCCGTCCGAGGGCCGGGGCTTCAGGCTCGCCGCGGCCAGGTACTACCGGCCCTGGGACGTGGTGGTCTGCGCGGCCATGCCCATGGGCGACATAGAGGAGGCCATGGCCGAGAGGCGCCGGATCAGGCTCAACGACCTGCGCGCCAGGCTGGGCGAGATGGGCATAATGGAGACCGGCTACGTGTTCTGCTTTGACGAGGACTGCACCTACATCGGGCACCCGGTCAACTCCGGAGAGAGCTTCCGGGACCTCAGGCCGCCGGGCTCGGATGAGACCCTGTGCTCCATGCTCAAGGCCGCGGCCGTGAGGCCGTGGGGCGAGAACAAGTGCGTCTACGAGGCCGCGTTGCCCGGCGACTCCGGGGGCCTGGCCGGCCCGGCCGTGTCCTGGGTCACCCGGGACCCGGTCACGGGCTGGTACGTGGCGGCCACGGCCTTTGAGCAGGAGATAGAGGCCGCCCTGCCGCGCTTCATCTGGAGCATCTTCCTGCCGGCCCTGGGGGCCATCGTCATCCTGGCCTTTGCCGTGGCCTTGGTGCTGCAGAGGTTCTTGCGGCCCATCCAGGACCTGGTGCGCGTCTGCCGGGAGGTCAGCGGAGGCGACCTGGAGATCAGGGCCAAAGAGGACTTTCGGGGCGAGATGGGCTTTTTGGCCCGCCACTTCAACATCATGGTCCACAGGCTCGGGCAGGCCAGGGACAAGGACGAGCAACGCAAGAAGGAGCTCGAGACCCTGAACCGGAACCTGGAGGCCATGGTCGAGGCCCGCACCGAGGACCTGAGGAACAAGACCCTGAGCCTGGAGGAGGCCAACCGCAGGCTCATGGACCTGGACAGGATGAAGTCCGAGTTTCTGTCCTCGGTGTCCCACGAATTGCGCACCCCGCTGACCTCGATTTTGGGCTTCGCCAAGCTCATCTACAGGGACTTCCAGCGCTTCTTCAACCCGTTGTCCTCGGGCGATCCGTCCCTGGAGAAGATGGACCTGCGCATCCGCTACAACCTGAGGATAATCGAGCAGGAGGGCGAGCGCCTGACCAGGCTGATCAACGAGGTCCTGGACCTGAACAAGATCGAGTCCGGCCAGGCCGAGTGGCGGGTCCAGGATCTGGACCTGGCCGAGGTGATCCGGCAGGCCGCGCGCGGGCTAGGCGAGGAGTTGGCCAACAAGCCGGACCTCGGCCTTGAGATCGACGCGCCCGGGGACCTGCCCCGGTTCAAGGGCGACCCCGAGCGCATCGGCCAGGTCTTGTCCAACCTGCTGGGCAACGCGGTCAAGTTCACCAAGGCCGGCCGGGTCCGGGTCGAGGCGCGGGTCGCGGACAACGGCCGCCTGCGGGTCCGGGTCTCGGACACCGGCGTGGGCATAGCCGAAAAGGACCTGGACAGGGTGTTCGACAAGTTCCACCAGGCCCACGGCGGGGACGCGACCGAGGGCAAGCCCAGGGGCACGGGCCTGGGCCTGGCCATCTGCCGGCAGATAGTGGAGCACTATGGCGGCGCGATCTGGGCCCGCTCCGAGCCGGGCAAGGGCAGCGTGTTCACCTTGGAGCTTCCCATCGGGGAATCAGGGGGCTGAGATGGCGGGCCGCGGGGTGTTCGTTCCCGGGGCCGGGCGGCCGGCCCATAGGGGCAGGGGGCCCGGGGCCGGGGCCTGGCGGCGAAAGGGCTTGTATTGAGATGAAAAAAGGTTCAAATTGGGACAAGTCGATATGCCAGCGGCGGGGCCGGACAAGACAGGAGGGGCGCAAGCGAGATGGCGGGGAAGATTCTGATAGTGGACGACGAGGTTCATATCAAGATGCTTTTGGAGCAGACCCTCGAGGAGTTGGAGGACGACTACGGGGTGGAGATATTCACCGCCTCGGACGGGGAGGAGGGCCTGGACCTGATACGCCGGGTGCGTCCGGACCTGATATTTTTGGACATCATGATGCCCAAGATGAACGGCTACGAGGTCTGCCGCACGGTGATGAACGATCCCGAGCTCAGTTCCCTGAAGATCATCCTGTTGACCGCCAAGGGCCAGGAGGTGGACCGCAAGCAGGGCCTGGACATGGGCGCGGCCATGTATCTGACCAAACCCTTCGACCCGGACGAGATACTCAAGGTCGCCAAGGACATGTTGGGCCTGGCCTGACCCGTCGAACCGCAGGCAGGGATCAAAGGCGGTGACAGCGGCCCATGGCCACGCCCAGAAGATATCTCAAGCTCGGGCTTCTTCGGCATTTTCTCCGCCAGGCCGCGAGGTTTGTCGGAGACGAGGCCACTCTGGGGCTCGTTTTCGAGGACGCGCCCGGGATATTTTTCGGCCCGGGGGCCGAGGCCGTGGACCTGGAGTCCCGAGACGTCCTGTCCCTGGACATCGGGCTTAACGGCGACGGCCTGGGCCGCCTGGTCTTGAGCGTGCCGGGCCTTTCCGGCCGGCCCGGGCCGGAGAGGGAACGGGCCGAGGCCCAGCTCGGGTTTCTGTCCTTCTGCCTGCACGGGTTCATGGAGCTGGAGTCGGCGCGCCGGGCCGTGGGCGAGGAGGCCCTGGCCAAGTACCGGGAGCTGGCCCTGCTGCACCGGGCGGTGATCGAGTTCAACACCACCCTCAGGTTCAAGGACGTGGCCCGGGCCCTGCTGCGCGAATGCCGCGGCGCCGCCCTGCCCGCGGACAGGGCGGCGCTTTTTGCGCCCACGCGCTCCGGAAACAGGTTCAGTCCCTTGGAGTGGTTCGGGTTTTCCGACGAGCAGGAGCTGTCCAGGATAGTCGACTGCTCCCTGTTCAAGGAGGTCGTTCGGAGCGGCAAGGCCGAGATCGTCAACGAGCTCGACCAGGACCCGAGGTGGGACTGCGATCTGCCCTCGATCAGGGCCCTGCTGGTCCTGCCCCTGACCTCTCCCAACGCCTGCCAGGGCTGCCTGGTCCTGGCAAGCGAGGGCGGCTCGCCGTTCGACTCCGGGCACCCGAAGAGCCTTTCGGTGCTGGCCGCGGTGGCCGGCATCGCCCTGGGCAACGCCTCCAACTTCGAAGGCATCCAGACCCTCATGGCGGCCATGCTCCAGGCCCTGGCCGAGGCCATCGACTCGCGGGACCCCTACACGGCCGGCCATTCGGAGCGCGTGGCCCTGCTGGTCGTGGCCTTTGCCCAACTCCTGAACGAGGACCGGTCCTTTCCCGATATCCAGTTTTCCGAGGACCAGGTCCGGGAGATATACTACGCCGGGATCCTTCACGACGTGGGTAAGATAGGCGTGCGCGAGGACGTGCTCACCAAGCACCGCCGGGTGCCCGAGAAGCTCATGGAGATCATCAGGCTGCGCCTGGAGCTGTTCGGGGTCGAGAACCGCTCGTCGTGGATCGAGGACTACGAGCGGCTGAAGGGGATAAACGCGTCCACGGTCACCAGCCCCGAGGACAGGGAGTTCATCCTGGAGCTCAGCCGAAGGTACCTGGAGACGGACGGCCGGACCCTGCACGTCCTGAGCAGGGACGAGAGGGACAGCTTCCTGGTCCACCGGGGCAACCTGACCCTGGAGGAGCGCCAGGAGATCGAGAGGCACCCGGCCGAGAGCCAGCGCATCCTCCAGCACATCCCGTTCCGCAAGGATTTCCAGGACCTGTTGACCATCATCCGCCAGCACCACGAGCGCCTGGACGGCTCGGGATACCCCGACGGCCTGAGGGGCGAGGACATACTCGTGCAGAGCCGCATGCTGTCCATCGTGGACATCTACGACGCCATCATCCAGGAGAGGCACTACAAGTCCGCCTCGAGCAAGGACCAGGCCCTGTCGATCATCGAGGACGAGGCCCGGGAGGGCAAGCTGGACCACAGGCTGGTCCAGGCCTTTGTCCGGCGCATCGAGGAGATAGAGGCCAGGGCCTATTCCCTGGGCATCGAGCAGCTTCAGACCCTGAGCGAGCTCCATGCCCGGACGCAGGGCGAGGCCGACTAGCGCTCCCTTTCCGGGACCTTGATGCCGTACTTCTTGATCTTGTAGTGGATGGCCCTGCGGCTTATGCCCAGAAGGTCCGCGGCCGCCTTCTTGACCCAGCCCGAACGCTCCAGGGCCCTGAGGATGGCCTGGTGCTCGTTGTCCTCCAGGGACAGCGAGGCCTCGTCCGGTCCGCTCGCGCCGCCCGCGGCCTCGATCTGCAGGTCCTCGGGCCTGAGCGCGCCGCCCTTGCAGAAGACCACCCCGGCCTCCAGGGCGTGCTTGAGCTCCCGGACGTTTCCCGGCCAGGGGTGGGCCATGAGCAGCCTCATGGTCTCGGGCGAGGGCGTGATCCGGGCCCGGCCCTGCTCCTTGCAGAACTCCTCCAGGAAGCGTTCGACGAGCAGGGGGATGTCCTCCCTGCGCTCCCTGAGCGGGGGCACGTTCAGGGTCACGACCTTGAGCCTGAAGTACAGATCCTCCCTGAAGGCGCCCTTTCTGACCAGGGCGGTCAGGTCCGCGTTGGTCGCGGCCAGGACCCGGCAGGACACGGGTATCTCCTTGGTGTCGCCGACCCTTCGGATGGTGTGCTCCTGAAGGAACCTGAGCAGCCTGGTCTGCATCTCCGGGGAGATGTTTCCGATCTCGTCCAGGAGCAGGGTGCCCTTGTCCGCGACCTCGATGAGGCCCTTCTTGTCCCTGAGGGCGTGGGTGAACGAGCCCTTGACGTGGCCGAAGAGCTCGCTCTCCAGCAGGCTGGCCGGGGTCGAGCCGCAGTCCACGGTGACGAACGGGCCCTTGGCCCTGGGGCTCTGGCGGTGCAGGATGCGGGCGATCATCTCCTTGCCCGTGCCGGACTCGCCCACGATGAGCACGTTGACCTCGCTGTGGGAGACCCGGGCCAGGAGCTCGTAGAACTTGCGCATGACCGGGCTGCGGCCGCCCCACAGGACCTCGCTTATGGCCGCGTCCCCGGCGCCCGGCCTCCTGCGGGCCTTGAGCAGGCCGGAGATCTTTTCCAGGAGCTCGTTGCCGTCAAAGGGCTTTGTCAGGTAGTCCGCGGCCCCGGTGCGCATGAAGTCCACGGCGTCGGGGATGGTCCCGTAGGCCGTGAGCAGGATCAACGGGATGTCCGGCCAGTCGTTCGAGACCTCCCTGAGCAGGCCGGCCCCGCCTATGCCCGGCATCTTGACGTCCGAGATGATCAGGTCGACCTCTTCCCGGCCCAGGGTCTTGAGGGCTGTCTCGGCGCTGGACGAGACCAGGGTCCGGTACCCGGCCGAGGCCAGCCGCGCCTCCAGGACCTCGAGGATCGCGGCGTCGTCGTCAACGACCAGGATCGTCCGGCCGTCGGGCCCGCAGGCGGCCTGCGGGTTGTCGCTGCTTTTACCGGGCATCGGGCTTATTGGAATCCTTGCTTGCGGTGGGACAGCTCCAGGTGCAGCCTTTCAAGGGCCAGTATCTGCCGGCGCAGGCGTTCTATCTCCTCGGCCTTGTCGTCCAGGGCCTTCTTGAGCAGGCCTATCTGCTCCATGGCGCTGACCCTGTTGCGCAGCAGCTCGGCGCTCCGGTCCGCGTCCGGAAGCTGCCCGGCCAGGGCCTTTGGCTCCTGCCCGGCCAGGGTCTGGGGGCCCGGGGCGCAGGCCCCGGTCAGATGGAGCAGGAGCGGGGTCATGAGCTCCGGATCCCAGGCCAGGCCCTTGGGGTCGCGTGCCAGATACCCGCTCCAGTCGGCCCGGGCCGCGGCCAGGTCCTGTTCGGTTTGGGCCTTGGCCAGCCCGGCGCAGGCGAGCCCGAACAGGGCCCTGGGCCCCGCGTTCCGGCCGCCCGGCTCCCCGGCCGCGCGCCTGAACAGCTCCGCGGCCCGGGCGTAGTCGCCGGCCAGGTAACCGGCCTTGGCCTGGGCGTACAGCTGCTCCCCGCCGGAGCGGTTTCCGGGGCCCTTGGTCGCGCAGGCGCAGAACAGGGAGGCAACAAGGACCAGGGTCAGGGATTTGAGCATGGGAACGAGCGCCGGCCTTGTTTTCATGGCCTTTTCTTATACCATCGCCTGGACCAAGGGAAGGGAAAAGCAGAACTCGCTGCCCGCGCCCTCCTCGCTCGCGAGCCAGATGCGGCCGCCGTGGGCCTCGACTATGGCCTTGGATATGGACAGGCCGAGGCCGACCCCGTCCACGCTGCCGCGCACCGAGCTGTGGCGGTAGTACTTCTGGAACACGTAGGCCTGCTCGGCCTCGGGGATGCCCAGGCCCTGGTCCCGGACCCTGAACACCGCCTCGGCCTTGTCCGGGGAGCGGGCCGCGGACACCGTGACCTGCCCGCCCGGAGAGGAGAACTTGATCGCGTTTCCCAACAGGTTGAGAAGCACCTGCTGGAGGTTGTCCCGGTCGGCCATGACCGGGCAGGGCGGCTCCGGGGTCTCGGCCCTGAGGGCGATGTCCTTGGACACGGCCGCGGGCCTGATCCTGTCCAGGGCCGAGGTGATCAGCGTGGACGCGTCCAGGGCCTCGATGTTCAGCTCGGGCAGGCTGGCCTCCAGGCTGGACACGGTCATGAGCCGTTCCAGCAGGGCGGACAGGCGCTCGATCTCCTGCAGGGAGATGTCCAGAAAGCGCTTCTGGCGTTCGTTGACCTCGCCGAAGACCCCGTCCCGGACCAGGACGTTGGATTCGCGGATGCTGGTCAGCGGGGTGCGCACCTCGTGGCTGAGCATGGAGATGAAGTCCGAACGCATCTGCTCCTCGAGCCTGAGCCGTTCGGCCATGTTGTTGAAGGCCGTGGCCAGCTCCCCGAGCTCGTCGTTGGAGCGCACCCGGACCGGCTCGATCCGGCCGTCGCGGCCGATCTCCTTGATGCCCCTGCGGATGTCGCCGAGCGAAAGGTTGAGCCTGTAGGCGATGAACAGGCTGCCCGCCAGGCCCAGGCCGATGGAGAAGATGAGCCCGATGAACCCGATGCGCGCGGCCTGCTGGCCCCTGGCGTTGAGCTCGTTCAGCCGGGCCTCCATCTGGCGCTGATTGTCGCGCCTGACCGCGGAGAGTTTCTCCAGCCAGGAGTTGACCGTGGCGTCGGGTATGAGCAGGGCGGCCGGGGACGAGCCCTTGGACAGGGTGATGCTGAACTCCTGGGTCAGGGGCTTCAGGGCGGGCTTGAGCGCGGGGTGGCTGTCCAGGGTCTGGTTCAGCAGCCTGCCGAAGCGCGACAGGTCCTCGATCACGTAGTCCATGTAGACGTTTTTCTGGAGGATCTCGTAGCGCTTGCGGTTCTCCTCCACGGACAGCAGGGTCTGGATCAGGCGCTGGGCGGCCAGCTCGATCTCGTAGTTGACGTCGACCAGGGCCTCGGAGTCGGCGACCACGTCCTTTATGCGCACGAACAGGTAGCTGGTGGTGGCGTAGAAGATGGCCACCAGGGTCAGGCACCAGACCAGCAGCTTGATGGTGATGCTTATGCGCCAGGTCCTGCGATCTTGATCCATGCGCCTCCCGGCCTTGGCCGCGTCCGATTGCGCGAGGCCCAAACCAGCCTAATCCAGAACAGGGCAACAATCCAGAGGGGTCAAAAGGCTTGAAAACGGAATTGAAAAAGGGCAGATATGAAGTATGCTCCGGTCTAATGGGTCATTGTTCGGCGGCCGCGGCCCGGCCCTGAGCGGGCTGGTCGTCGGCTGCGCGCTTCTGGCCGTGTCGGCCTGGGTCTTGGCCGCGCGCGCGGCCGGGCCCGAGGCCCGCGTCGCCCTGCGGGTGACCGCCAACGGCGGGCTCAAGGACGTCGTGGCCGGGCAGTTCAGGGACCGGCTCCTGGCCGCCCCGGGCGTGGTCCTGGACGACGAGGACTTCAACTACTTCATAAGCGTCATCGCCCTGCCGGTGAGCGACGCCGGAAACAGGGTCCTGGGCTACAGCCTAAGCGTCATAGTGCTCACCCCCCTGGCCGCCCAGGCCGCGCTGGAGGCCGTGCCCGCGGGCTTCGGCAAGGGCCTGGAGGGCATCGCCTGCCGGGCCCAGATCATCAAGGACTGGAAGCTCTATGTCCTGGACGCGAAGAACCTCGAGGCCACCTGCCGGGGCATCGTGGACGGCATCCGGCGCGAGGTCCTTGGCCCGGAGCCGTCCGCGGCCCGCTAGCCGGGGACCGTGAATGCAAAGGGCCCGCCGGATTTCTCCGGCGGGCCCTTTTTTCAGTCGGGTTGAGTCCGGTCCGGCGACTACTTGCCGCCTACCTTGACGCTGCCCACGTTGGTCTTGGACTCGACGCCCATGCCCATGCCCACGTTGGTTACCTGGCCGGCCTTGCCCTTGATGGTGATGTCGCCGGTCTTGGAGCCGTCCTTGACGTCAACGGAATGCACGTTGGTCTCGGCCTTGACGCCCATGCCCATGCCCACGTTGGTGACCTTGTCGACCTTGCTGTCAACGGTGATGTCGCCGGTCTTGGCGCCGGCAAAGGCCAGGGCGGTCATGGACAGGACCAGGGCCAATGCGAAAAGAAGCTTTTTCATCTCGATTCCTCCGGAGAGTTTGGGATTAAAACAACTGACTGGGCCATGAGCAATCAATGTGCCAAATCCGAGCCCCTGTGAGGTCATTGGATTTCTTTGTCTCGGCCCCTGGGCCGGGGGTCGTCGGTGCGTAAAAATTGCGCACTCCCGGACCGATTTTTTCCCACTTCCCCAAGGGCCGGGCCGGGCCTAGCCCTTGAGGACTATCTCCTTTATATCCTTCATTAATTTGTTGCGGTGCTGGCTGATGGACGCGGCGTCGGCCATGACCATGTCCAGTTGTCTTGTGTGCATTATCAGATAGCCCAGGATCTTGAGCCGGTCCTCCATGAACGCCTGGTCCAGGCCCTCGATCCGGGCCGAGGCGCTGTCCTCCCGGACCTGGGTCCTGAAGTCGAAGGCCTCCAGCATCTCGGACACGAACCTGGCCCTGGTCACCCGCCTGTCCATGTTGGCCGCGCCGCCCTTGAACTGGAAGCTGATGTAGTTCTCCCGGGTCCTCTCCCCGACCAGGGCCTCGGTGTCGCAGAAGTGGAACCCGAAGCGCGACTGCAGGCTGCAGAAGTTCTTGGAGATCATGAAGTAGTTCTTCATGGCGTAGCGGGACTTCATGTCCGGCACCAGGGCCGGGTTGACCGAGGCCTCGAAGAGCACGGACATGAACCCCTTGGTGTCTACGGGCGGCGGCCCGGCCCAGGGCACCGCGGTCATGCCCAGCCACAGGGCGAGCATGGGGATGGAGGCGATCTCCTCGAGCCGGACCAGCTTTTCCCTGACCGGGACCTTGAACCCGTCGTCCAGGTTGACGACCCAGAACTGCTTGGCCCCTCCGCTGTAGAGCTGCTTGGCCGCGGCCTCGGGGAAGTCGTGCTCGGTGCCGAAGCAGAACATCTCCTCCACGGCCTTTTCGTGACAGAACCGGGTGAGGTCGTGAAAGGTCCGGCAGTGGCGGGGCCGGAAGGTCACGGCCTCGGGGTCCAGCAGGTTGAGGGGCAGGATGTGCTCGGCCGCGGCCTGCAGGGCGGCGTAGACCGGGCTGCCCTTCATGAGGTTCCTGGCCGCCGGGGCCGTGGACAGCAGGGCCCGGATCCGGCCGTCGTAGACCGCCTTGCCCGTGGCGTCCACGGTCACTGTCTGGCCCGGCGCGAGCCTGTCCATGGCCTTGCCGACCCCGAACAGGGCCGGGACCCCGAACTCCCTGGCCACGTTGGCCAGGTGCCCGGCCGAGTTGCCCTGCTCGGTGACCACGGCCGAGGCCCAGTTGAGCATGGCCGCCCAGCGCGGCAGGGCCTGTTCCGCGAGCAGGACCGCGCCCTGGGGAAAGCTCAGGGCGTCGGAGTCCTTGAGGATCGGATAGATCGGGCCCGCGCCCGCGCCCGGGCTGGCCGTCTCGCCGCCCTGGACCAGGACCGGGCCCAGGGCCGGGCCCCGGGGCAGGAGGGCGTGTTTCTGGGCCTCGCCGACCTGCTTCAGGGGCCGGCACTGGAGCATGACCAGGTTGTTTTGTCCGTCAAGGGCCCACTCCATGTCCTGGGGCGAGCCGTAGTAGGCCTCCAGGCCCACGGCCAGCTCGGCCAGGTCCCGGGCCGTTTTCTCGTCGATGGACGGCAGCCCGGCCTGCTCGCCGGTGTTCTCGGCCAGGCAGACCCCGCGGTCCTTGTCGCACACGAACCTGCGCGTCTTGCGCGCCAGGGACATGTGCTTGAGGGGCAGGCCGCGCTCCCTGGAGAAGATGAACGCGTCCGCCTCCAGCGAGCCCTCGACCACGGCCCGGGGCAGGCCCCAGACCGAGTGGATGAAGACCCTGGTGTCCGCGATGTCCACCGGGCTCCTGGAGTAGGCCACGCCCCCGGACCTGGCCTCGACCATGGGCATGCAGCCCACGCACATGGCCACGTCCTCGTCGGGCACGCCCCGGCTCAGGCGGTAGGCCGTGGCCTGGGGGCTGTACTTGGAGGCGATCACGTCCTTGTAGGCCGGGGCCAGGCCCGCACGGTCGATGTTCAGGGCCGTGCGGTACTGGCCCGCGAACGAGTAGGACTCCAGGTCCTCGCCCTGGCAGCTGCTGCGCATGGCCAGGCGCAGGTCCCGGCCCCGGGCCAGGCCGTCGTAGGCCGCGAAGATCGCGGACTCGAGCCCCGCGGGCAGGGGGGTCTCCCTGATCAGGTCCTGGATCGAGGCGCTCAGGCGCAGCAGCTCGGCCCGGCCGGCCAGCTCCCTGGTCCCCTGGCCGGCCGCCTCCTCGGGGTCGAAGATCTCGGCGGCCTGGATGCGGCGGTCGATCTCCTCCTGGAGCCGGCCCTGGTCCATGAACAGGCGGTAGGCCGCGGCCGTGACCACGAAGCCGTCGGGCACGTTCAGCTCCAGGCGGTTCTTCATCTCCCCGGCGTTGGCCATCTTCAGGCCGACCAGGTCCTGGTCGGCCCGGGTGACCGCGGCCAGGTCCATGACCAGGGGCCCCGGGCTCTGGGCCTGCCTGGGCCAGACAAGGGGGTTGATGTCCTGCTGGATGTCCTTGAACCGCTCCTGGAGGCGCGGGTATTTTCCCGGGGCCAGCTCGTTCAGGTGCTTGACCATCTGGAACACGGCCGTGGACATCCTGGTGCAGGCGGCGCGCACGAAGTGCATGCCGAACGGAGTCAGGCCCCTTAGGGCCTCCTCCATGTCCAGCATGAGTTCGTGGGTCTCGTTGTTGGCGTTGAGCAGGAGCTTGAAATGATGATAGCGGGCCGTGAAGTCGGCTCGGAGGGTCTCCAGACTGCTCCTGGATTTTTTCCTTTGTCCACCAAAGGGCAGCCAACTGAAAAAATCCGCCACCTTCACGGCCCGCCTTCGGGTTTGGGGTTACATCTCCTTCTTCGCCCCCTTCTTCATCTCCAGGCCCAGGCCCTCGAACATGAAGAAAATGGCGTAGCCCCACCACATGGTGTAGACGACGTAGAAAATCAGGGCGAAGGTCAGGGTCCCGGCCTTGCTGCCGGCGCTCTCCTTCTGGATGCCGTAGAAGTTGTATCCGACTTCCACGCCCTTGGCTATCGCGGTCTTAACAATCTTTGATTGCTTGAATTTTTTCTGCTGATCCAGGTCCTTGGCCGCGGACGAGAGGATGTTCCACCAGACGTACAGGGCCTGCTTCTCGGGCATGTTGTACTTGGCGGCCACGGCCGCGCCGTTCTTGTTGGCCTCGTTGCTCTCGTACATGGCCAGGGAGTCGTCGAGCGCGGCCTTGAGCAGGGCCCCGAGGTCCCCGGACACGCGCAGGCCGTCGGCCGAGGTCTCGACGCTTATGTTGTTGGCCTTGAGCAGGTCCGCGGCCAGGGGGGCCAGGTCCTGCTTTCCGGCCAGGATGTTGACCTCGAAGTCCTGGCCGTTGAAGGCCGCGGCCTTTTCAACGACCCCGGGGATGTAGTCCGTGGAGCCCTTGGCTATGGTGTTGAACATCTTGTCCGAGGCGTGAAAGGCGTTCATGCCGTCGAACGACGGGGTGAACATGTAGACGAGCACCACGGCGAAGCCGATGGCCATCGCCAGGCCCCAGGTGAAGTGTTTCTTGTCGGTGATAATCATCTCTTAGCCCTCCCTCAACTCACCTATTTTACTGAAGAACGTCCCTATCACCCAGACGGCGAATATCCCGACCACGATGAAGAAGACCCAGTTTCCGACATTGGCCAGCATGTTGCCGGTGGCCTTGTCCAGGGCGATGTACTTCATCTCTCCGAGCTTGCCGGGCAGGGCGAAGAGCCGGTTCAGGAACCCGGCCAGGATGGCCGTGGCGTAGAAGCCGCGGATGTATATGCCCTTGACCAGCTTGGTGGTCAGGGCCCCGAGCTGGATGCCGATGAGCGAGCCCAGGAGCATGCCCATGGCCAGGGTGTAGAAGATGAACCCGTAGATGGCGTACTGGCTGATGCTGGCGTAGCCCGCGGTGAAGATGATCTGCAGGATGTCCGTGCCCACGGTGGTGAACGAGGACACGCCCAGGATGTACACGAACATGGGGAAGGTCAGGAAGCCGCCGCCCACGCCCATGATCGCGGCCACGAAGCCGACTATGGCCCCGCAGATGGCCACGAACAGGAAGGATATCTTCTTGCCGCCCGGGACCAGGTCCTCGTCGAACCTGATCATCGGCGGGATGTGGGCCGCCTGGAGCTTGGCCGGCAGGCCGGGCGTATGGTGGGGGGACGGCCCGCCGTGGGCGCCGCCGCCGGAGTCGCTCTTGCGCAGGCGCAAAAAGTCGGTCATGGCGTAGATGCCCAGAAAGCCCAGCAGGACCACGTAGATCACGCTGATGAAGGTGTCGGAGAGCACCGGGTTGGTCTCGTACAGGGCCCGGTTGATCACCCCGCCGCCGGTCACCCCCAAACCGGAGCCGACCAGAAAGGCCACGGCCAGGCCCACGGACACGTTGCCCAGCTTCCTGTGCACGGCCGTGCCCATGATCGCCTTGGCGAAGATGTGGAACAGGTCCGTGCCCACGGCCAGGATGCCCTTGATGCCCGCGCTCATGAGCGCCGGGGTGATGATGAACCCGCCGCCCGCGCCGATGCACCCGGTGATCAGGCCGGCGCACAGGCCGATCAGGATGGACACCAGGAAGATGCCCGGGGTGTAGAAGGCCGGGCTGTAGGCCTTTTTCCCGCCCAGGATGTCCGGAAGGGACAGGTCCGCCGCCACGCCGATGGAGACCAGGATGGCGGGCACGGCCAGCAAGAGCAGGATGAGGATTTTTTTCTTGCTTTTGAGGATGCTCATGGAGGCCTCGTAGTCCCATCTGGCGTGGGCCCGGGCGGCCATGAGCAGCATGTCGTAGACCTTTCTTGCCGCATTCATGTCTTTCCCCCAATCATAGGTTGTGTGGTTGTGTTCATTGCCGACGCCTCTTCAAACCGCGCTCCGGCCGCGCGAATCTCCGCGTCCGGCCGGTCATTTCCTTATTTCAGGCCTTGTCCGGGTAGCGTCCTTTCAGGACCTCGCGGGTGGCCGCCTTGAGAGGGGCCGGGTCGCCGCTCTTCTCGACCGTGGCCGCCGTCTCTCCGAACGCCTTGCGGCCGGACCCGTCCTCTTCCGGAAAGCAGTGCAGGATCACCGGGGGCCGGTCGGCGCGCCCGGCCAGGCCTTTGGCCAGCTCGCCCCCATCCGGGACGTCCGAATCCAGGATCACGGCGTGCGGGGGCTCGCCGTTTGAGAGGCCGCGCATGGCCTCGTCGCCGTCCTTGGCCGTGGTCACCAGGTAGCCGTCCTCGCTGAACTCGCGGCGCAGGAACTCCCGGACGTGGCGGTTGCGTTCGACGATCAGGATTCGAAAAGCCGAGAAATTCATGGCCCTCTCCCGCCAGGCTGAAAGGCAAATGCCGTGCCAGGCCGGGGGCCCTGAAGGGACGGGATTTAATTCATTTATTGCCGCGGGTTGAACGAACGGCTTTCAGGCGGCCAAAGGCCCGGTCCGGGCTCGGCTGTCAGGTTTCTTTACAGGTTGTAAAGATTCGGGCTCAATCGACCTTGGCCTTGACCCGCAGGTCGTACTTGTCGATCTTGGCCAGCAGGGTGGGCCGGGACAGGCCCAGGAGCTTGGCCGCCCGGGTGCGGTTGTTGCCGGTGATCTCCAGGGCCGCGCTGATTATGGTCTTGGCCATCTTGTCCATGAGCCCCTCGAAGGCGCCGTCCCCGGCCTGCCGGGCCAGGGCGGCCCGGACCGTGTCCCTGAAGGCGCGCTCGGCCTCGCGCTCGTCCGCGGGCCCGGAGCGGCTCCCGGCCTCGGCCAGGGCCGCGGCCAGGTCCTCCCGGTCCAGGGCGCAGCCCCGGCTGAAGATGAGCGCCTTCTGCAGGGAGTTGGCCAGCTCCCGGACGTTGCCCGGCCAGGCGTAGGCCGTGAGGAAGCGTTTGCCCTCCTCGGTCAGCCCGGGATTGCGCATCTCCATGTCCCTGGCGAACCGGGCCAGGAAGTAGTCGGCCAGAAGCCCGATGTCCTCGGGCCGCTGTCTTAGGGGCGGCAGGTTGATGGTCACGACCTTGAGCCGGTAGTAGAGGTCCTCGCGGAAGCGGCCCTTTTCCACGGCCTCCTCCAGGTTGCGGTTGGTCGCGGCGATGATCCTGACGTCCACGGCTATGGGCTCCCGGCCGCCCAGGCGCTCGATCTTCCTTTCCTGGAGCAGCCTGAGCATCTTGGCCTGGACCGCCTCGGGCATGTCCCCGATCTCGTCCAAGAACAGCGTGCCCCTGTTGGCCTGCTCGATCTTGCCTATGCGCCGCTTGAACGCGCCGGTGAAGGCGCCCTTTTCAAAGCCGAACAGCTCGGCCTCGAGCAGGGTGTCCGGTATGGCCACGCAGTTGATGACCATGAACGGCCGTCCGGCCCTCAGGCTGTGCTGGTACAGGGCCCTGGCGGCGAGCTCCTTGCCCGTGCCGGACTCGCCCCTGATGAGCACCAGGGCCTCGGTGGGCGCGGCCCTGCCGATGGCCTTGTAGACCTCGTACATGGCCCTGCTCTGGCCTATGAGGGCGTCGGTCCCGGAGTCCTCCGGGCCCGGGTCGAGCTCCACCCGGTCCCGGCCCATGCGGCCGGCCTCCACGGCCTGGTCCAGGAGCTTGAGGATGTCCGGGATGTCGAAGGGCTTGAGGATGTAGTCGAAGGCCCCGAGCTTGGTGGCCTCGATGGCCGTGTCCGTGGTCCCGTAGGCGGTCATGATGATCACCGGCAGGTTGGGCTCCAGGCCGCGCATGGCCTTGAAGGCCTCCAGCCCGCTCATGCCCGGCATGCGCACGTCCATGACCACCACGTCCGGGACCTTTTCCCGGACCCGCTCCACCCCGGCCTCGCCCGAGGAGGCGGTGCGCACCTCGTGCCCCTCCCCGGAGAGCAGCTTCTCGAAGCTCTGCCTGAGCTGGGAGTCGTCGTCTACGATAAGGATCTGAGCCATGTCGACTTTTCCTTGCAGGGTATGGCCAAGACGAACGAGGCGCCCCGGCCCTTTCCGGAGCGCAGGTTGACCCAGCCGCCGTGCTCCTCGACTATGCGCTTGACTATGGCCAGGCCCAGGCCCGTGCCCTCCTCCTTGGTGCTGAAGAAGGGCTGGAAGATGTCGTCCTGGATGGAGGCCGGGATGCCCGGGCCGGTGTCCGAGACCCTGACCACGACCACCCGGCCCGTGGGCCCGATCAGCCCGGTCTCCTCGGTGATCTCGATGACCCCGCCCCCGGGCATGGCCTCGCAGGCGTTGAGGATCAGGTTGACCAGGGCCTCCTTGAGCTGCTCGGGATCGAGGTCCGTCCGGGGCAGGGACTTGTCGCGCTTCAGGCGCACCTCGACCGCGCAGGACTCCAGGCGGTGCCTGAGCAGCCTCAGGGTGTTGTCCACGACCTCGGAGATGTGCATGCGCTGGAAGTTCAGCTTGGGCGGCCTGGAGAACTCCAGGAAGTTCTTGATGATCGTGTCCAGGTGCCGGATCTCCTCGGAGATGACCTCGAAGTCCTCCTTGTGGAGCGGGTCCAGCCTGAGGCCGCGCTCCAGGGAGAACAGGCGCATCTTGACCGAGGTCAGGGGGTTGCGGATGCTGTGCGCGGCGCTGGCCGCGAGCTTGCCCACCAGGGCCAGCTTCTCGGCCTGCTCCAGGTGCCTGCGGCTCTGCTCGAGCTTGATGTGGGCCTGGTCCACGTCCTCCAGGAGGTTGAGCATCCTCTCGCTCAGGGCCCCGACCTCGCCGGACAGCTCCCGGCCCTGGCCGTCGGACTCCCGGCCCAGGGCCAGCCTGCGGATGGGTTCGAGCACGCGCATTATCAGGATGTACCAGAGCCACAGGGCCAGGGCCGCGGTGGCCGGGAACGAGGCCGCGCAGGCCACGGACAAGAGCCAGGTCCGGCGCTCCAGGGCCTGGCGGGCCGAGGCGATCATGCCCTCGTGGGCGATCCTGAGCTCCCGGCACTTGGCCCGGATATCGGACCCGGCCGCGGCGGCCCGCTCCAGGGCCTCTTCGGCCTGGGCGGCGAGGCCCCGGCGGCCCAGGTCCGCGGCCTGGTCCATGCCCTGGGATATCTGCGGGTATCCGGCCTGGATGGACCTTAAGATGTAGCGGTCCTGGACCCCGGCGTCCAGCTTGAGGGCCCTGGCCAGCCGGTTCTCGAAGGCCTCGCGGTGTTCGTTTAGCCTGTCCAGGGCCTCCTGCCGGCCGCTGACCAGGTAGTCGGCCAGGGCGTCCTTCTGGAGCAGCAGCTCGGACTGCATGGCCTGGGCGGCCAGGACCAGGGCCAGGTGCCTGTCCTCCAGGCCGGAGAGCAGTCCCCGGGCGCCGTGCGCGGTCCACAGGGTGGCCGCCGCGCCCAGGATGGCTATGAGCGCCAGGCCCAGCAGGGGCAAAAGTATCTTGGCCCTCAGGCTGGAGCGCTTGGTAGGCTTGTTCTCTGTCACGTCGGGCCAAATTGCCACGGCCCGCCCGGTCTGTCCACCGGCCGGGTCAGACGTTGAGCCTGAAGGAGTCCTTGATGAACGCCTGGACCTTGACCATGACCGAGAAGGCGTCCTTGAGGGTCCTCTTCTCCAGCTCGGTCAGCCGGGCCGGGTCCACGCGGTTGTCCGGGGCCAGGCCGTCCTCCATCTGCCTGAGCTGGTGGGCCAGGCGGATCTGCATGAGGAACTCGTAGGCGTCCTTGATCTCCCGGCAGAGCTCGCCGGAGATGCGGCCGGCCTGCTCCAGGAGCCGGTAGCGGGCCAGGGTGTTGGTCTCGGCCAGGCCGTGCTTGAGGCACATGAGCCTGGCGAAGTCCACGAAGGGCACCAGGCCCCTGGTCTTGATGTCCAGGGTGTTCTTGTGCTCGCCGTCCTTTTCCACGATGAAGCCCCGGAAAAAGGACAGCGGCGGCCTGGTCTTCAGGCAGTCCGCGGCCAGGTGGCGCAAAAACACGTCCTCGCGCGCGGTGCGCTTGAGCACTCCGGCCTTGAGGGTCTCGGCCAGGTCCGCGTCCCCGAACCCGGGCCTGAAGTCGAAGAATATGGTCGAGTGCATGACCTCCGAGGGCTCGGGCTGGCTGATCCAGGAGTCGAAGTACTCGCGCCAGACCGACCACGGCTGGCACCACTTGGGGTTGGAGGCCATGATATCGCCCTTGCAGCGCGGGAACCCGCAGGCCACCAGGTGCTCGATGGCCTGCTCCCCGAAGCGCAGGAAGTACTCCCGGACCCCGGGGTCCTCGGCGTCCCTGTAGACCAGGGCGTTGTCCTGGTCCGTGCGGAAGGTCTGCTCCCTGCGGCCCTCGCTGCCCATGAGCAGCCAGCAGAACGGCGCGGGCGGGGGCCCGAGCTCGCGCTGCATGAGCCGCAGCAGCCGCTCCAGGACCAGGTCGTTGAGCGCGGCCATGAGCCGGGTGATGTTGTCCGCCTTGGCCCCCTGCTCCATGAGCGAGCGCACGGCCAGGGGGATGCGCGCCGAGAGCGCGTACAGGCCCTGGTACGAGCCCTCGGCCGCTATCTCCCGGAACAGGGAGTAGGGCGAGCTGCCCTGCAGGACCATGATGTCGTGCGAGGTGACCATGCCCTCGGTCCCGGACGGGCCCTTGACCGCCAGGTGGTGTATCTGGCGGCGCATCATGGTCAGCAGGGCGTCGAAGCAGGTGGCCTCGGAGCCGATGGACAAGACCGGGGAGGACATGATCCCCGAGACCGGCTCGTCCGCGTTCCGGCCCATGGCCACCACCTTGCGCCGGAAGTCGGTGTCCGTGACTATGCCGGCCAGGCGGCCGTCCTGGCCCAGGATCAAAAGCGAGCCGACCTTTTCCCGGACCATGAGCTCGGCGGCCCGGCGCAGGCTGGCCCCGACGCCGATGGTCACCGCCGGCCTGGCCAGCACCCCGCCGACCCTGGTCGAGAAGAGCGACAGCCCCGAGTCCTGGCGCGGGGCGAGCTTCTGGCGCCTTATCTCCTCGAAGGCCTTGGACACGTAGCCCTCGGACAACAGCTTCAGGTAGTACCCGGCGATGCCCGGCTCGCGCTCCAAGAGGTCCAGGAAGGCCTGCCTGGGCAGGCGGTAGAACAGGGTGTCCTCCAGGGTCTCGACGTTGAGGTTGGCCCTGCTGCCCCTGATGAGCGCCAGGGCGCCCACGGCGCTGCCCTCGCCCCGGAAGTCGACCAGGCTCTCGGAGCCGTCCTGGTCCTTGATGTACGCCCTGACCCCGCCCTTGCGGATCAGATACAGGTGCCGGACCTCGGTCGAGCCCTGGATCAGGACCAGGGAGCCCTTGGGGAAGTATTCCTCGCTGACGTCCATGGCCAGCCGGTTGACGGACTCCTGGTCCAGGTCGGAGAAGGGCAGTGTCCGGCGCAGGAAATCCCCGGCCGTCTGCCAGGGGACCTTTTGCGCGTCGCGCTTGTCGGGCATGGGACCTCCGGTTGCGCTGGTTGCAGAGGGGCTTGAGGCCTCTTCCTAAGCGCAAACCACGTTCGCGGGCAAGCCCCGGCCGCGTCCCTCGTTGAGGCCTTGCCCGCAGCGGAAGGGGTCTTGCCCTTCAGTGCGGCCCCTTCATTGCGGCCATTGAAGGGTCCGCCGGGGAGGACGCAAGGGGCGTCCTCCCCGGCGGGATGGGGGTTAGTGGTCAGTGGCCAGGCCCGCGCCCCTGGGGGTGCGGATGCTCTCGACCATGTCCTGGATGTCCTGGGGCGGGGCCTTGGTCACCAGGCTGACCAGGACCGTGGCCGCGAAGTTCAGGATCATGCCCACGGTGCCTATGCCCTCGGGGCTGATCCCGAAGAACCAGTTGCCCACGCCCAGGAACTTGGTCTGGATGATGTAGAGCATGGTGAAGCCGATGCCCAGGACCATGCCCGTGATGGCCCCCTCCTTGCTGGCGCGCTTCCAGAAGATGCCCAGCACCAAGATGGGGAAGAAGCTGGACGCGGCCAGGCCGAAGGCAAAGGCCACCACCTGGGCCACGAACCCGGGCGGGTTGATGCCGAAGTACCCGGCCGCGCACACGGCCACGCCGATCATTATCCGGCCCAGGAGCAGGCGCTGCTTTTCCGAGGCGCTGCGGTTGATGATCCTGTAGTACAGGTCGTGCGAGATGCTCGAGGCGATGACCAGGAGCAGGCCAGAGGCCGTGGACAGGGCCGCGGCCAGGCCGCCGGCCGCGACCAGGGCGATGACCCAGGCCGGCAGGTCGGCGATCTCCGGGTTGGCCAGGACCATGATGTCCCGGTCCACGTAGAGCTCGTTGGCGTTGGAGTCCACGACCTTGTTGGAGACCAGGGCCTGGCCGTATATCCCGGTCTGGCCCGTGAGCTTGGGCTTGCCCTCGATGGCCTTGCCCGCCCGGTACTCCATCTTGCCGTCGCCGTTCTTGTCCACCCAGGCGATGAGCCCGGTCTTTTCCCAGTTCTTGAACCAGCTCGGGGCCTGTTCGTAGGCCACGTTGTTGAGCGTGTCGATCATGTTGTAGCGCGCGAACACGGCCACGGACGGCGCGGTGGTGTACAGGATGGCTATGAACAGCAGGGCGTAGCCCGCGGACAGCCTGGCCGCCTTGACCGAGGGCACGGTGTAGAAGCGGATGATGACGTGGGGCAGCCCGGCCGTGCCGACCATGAGCGCCAGGGTGATGGCGGCCACGTCGAGCATGGACTTGCTGTTCGGGCCGAAGGCCTGGGTGTACTGGTCAAAGCCCAGGTCCGCGCTGATCGCGTTCAGGGTGTCCAGGAGGTATCGTCCGGCGTTGGCGCCCTCGGAGATGACCCCGCCGAACCCGATCTGGGGGATGAAGTGGCCGGTTATCTTGATCGATATGGCCACGGCCGGGATCAGGAAGGCCAGGATGAGCACGCAGTACTGGGCGACCTGGGTCCAGGTGATGCCCTTCATGCCGCCCAGCCCGGCGTAGATGAACACGATGATCATGCCGATGATGACCCCGGTGTTGACATCGACCTCCAGGAAGCGGCTGAACACGATGCCCACGCCGCGCATCTGCCCGGCCACGTAGGTCAGGGAGGCGAATATGGCGCAGACCAGGGCCACGACCCTGGCCCCGTCCGAGTAGTAGCGGTCGCCCACGAAGTCCGGGACCGTGAACTTGCCGAACTTGCGCAGGTAGGGCGCCAGGAGCAGGGCCAGGAGCACGTAGCCCCCGGTCCAGCCCATGAGGTAGACGCAGCCGGTGTAGCCCATGAAGGATATGAGCCCGGCCATGGATATGAACGAGGCCGCGGACATCCAGTCGGCCGCCGTGGCCATGCCGTTGGCCAGGGCCGGGACCCCTCCGCCGGCCACATAGAAGCCCCTGGTGTCGCGCACCCGCGACATCCAGGCGATGCTCAGGTATATGGCGAAGGTTATCCCGACCAGTATGAAGGTCCAGATCTGAATGGACATTTCAAGTCTCCTTAAATGATGGTCCCCGATGGGACGCTATTCGTGCACGTCGTATTCCCGGTCGAGCCGCCTCATGCGCCAGACGTAGACGAAGATGAGGCCTACGAAGGTGTAGATCGAGCCCTGCTGGGCGAACCAGAAGCCCAGCGGGAACCCGCCGAGATGGATCTTGTTTAGGGCCTGCACGAATACGATGCTGAACCCGTAGGAGACCACGGCCCATATCGCGAGCAGAACGAGCATGAGCCTTAAGTTCCTGCGCCAGTACTCCTTGAGACGGTCTTGGTTTTCCATAGCTTCCCCCTTGCGTTGAGTTGCCTGGCCGGTGCGGCGCTTGCCTGCGCCCCTTGGCCATGTACGTCTCATAGGGGAGTGAAACCGAGGGGGCACTCTTTTTTTGGTGAACGGCAAACGGCGTGGAAAAGGCCCCTTTCCGGGACCTCGGCCTTGCGCTCGGCCGGGCGTCGGGCCCTTTAACCGGACAAAATGACCGCCCACCGGCCCGGATCGGGGCCTCGGCCGCTTGGGCGTTGCCAGGCCCGGGGAGGGCGTCTATGGTTCGGTCCACGGCCTGTGCGCGGCGACTGCCGCCGCCGGAGCGGCCGATATGTGGGGGAAGGGATGAAAGTGTACTTCGTGCTTCTGGCCTTCTTGTTTCTGTCCACCCTGCTGCCGAGCGGCGCGGTCCTGGCCCACGCCTTCTCGGTGCACTACCTGAAGGTCGCAAAGAGCGTCGGCGATGTGGTCCTGTTCGCCCTGTGCCTGGTCGGCTGCTTCGGCCTGGCCTTTGACAGGAGGATATTTTCGGCCGGGGTCTGGGGGGCGGTCAAGAACGCGACCCTGATCCTCGGCGCGTTCACGGTCATGCTCCTGGGCTACGGCGAGATATTCGGGGTGCCCACGCCCCAGGGCCGGCCGAGCCTGATGCGCATGGGCCTGATCTTTCTGCCCTACGTCCTGTTCGCCGCGCCCGCGGTGCTCTACGAGAGGCGGCTGCGCCGGGACGGGGACTAGGCCCGGCCGGGCATTTCCGCGCTCCCGACCAGGAAGACCTCCACCGGCCTCTCGATGCCCTTGACCTTGATCCGGCCCATGGCCCGGGCCGCGATCCGGTCCTTGACCAGGCCGTAGGTCCTGGAGCTGAGCAGTATCCCGCCCTCGGGCGCGCTGGACTCCAGGCGCTGGGCCAGGTTCACGTTCTTGCCGATGAGCGTGAACTCCAGCCGCGACCTGGACCCGAGGTTGCCCACGGTCACGTAGCCGGTGTTCAGGCCCATGCGCACGGCCAGGGGCTTCCAGCCCTCGGCCTCCCACTTGGCGTTGAGCTCGGCCATCTTGGCCTGCATGGCGCAGGCCGCGCGCACCGCGTTTTGGGCCGAGAGCCGGGCGTTCTGCTCGGGCCCGGCGGCCGGGTCCTCGGGATAGCCCCAAAAGGCCATGATCCCGTCGCCCATGAACTTGTCCACCGCGCCCTGGTGCTGGAAGATGATCTCGGTCATGGCCTCGAAGTACTCCATGAGCAGCTTCTGGACCGCGTCCGGGTGCAGGCTGTCGGACAGGGTGGTGAACCCGGCGATGTCCGAGAAGAGCACGGTCAGGTCCTTGCTCGCGCTCTTGAGCGCGCCGCCCGTGGTTATGAGCTGGCGCGCTATCTGGGGCGAGAAGTAGGTTTCGAGCATGCGGCGCTGCCTGAGGTTCTCGCCCGCGGTCCGGACAAAGCCCTGGCCGAGCAGGGCCAGCCAGGCCACGGTCCCGGCCAGGGCGACCCCGGCCAGGTTCAGGTCAAGGCCCAGCCAGCCGTACAGCCCGAGGTTGAGCAGGACATAGGCCGCGACCAGGCCCAGCCCGGCGGCCAGGAACGCCCCGGGCCCCAGCCTGCGCCACGCGAGCCACATGCCCGAGGACAGCCCCAGGGCCGCGAGCAGGGCCCAGCCCGGGCCCAGACTGCGGATGAAGGCCCGGCCGAGGATGGTGTTCAGGGCGTTGGCGTGGACCGTGGCCAGGGGCTCGGCCGGGCTGACCGGGGTGGCCGCGATGTCCGTGCTGCCCGAGGCGGCCAGGCCCACGAGCACGATCCTGCCCTCCAATTTTTTTTGCAGATATTCGAGATCGTTCGGTTTTTGGGCCGCGTCATGGACGCGGTCATAGGAGATGTGCTCGAAGGTCTCGGCCCAGGGCCCGGCGAAGTTGACGGCCATGGCCGCGTGGGGCCCCAGGGGGATGGCGATGTCCCGGCCTTGGGGCAGCTCGATCAGCGCCGTATCCTTTTCGGGCCAGGCGAGGCCCGCGGCGCCCAGAAACTTCATGGCCGCCAAAAGGTCGATGCTCGGCTCCAGGAGCCCGTCGAAACCGATGACCAGGGGCACCCTGCGGAACACGCCGTCCGGGTCCGGCAGGGCGGTTATCTGCCCCACGCCCAGGGCCTGGGACGAGAACCGGGCCAGGGGCAGGAACGAGCCCTTGGCCTGGTGGAGGTCCTTGAACTCCGGGACCCTGGTCTTGAGCAGGCCGCGGACCACCGGGGCCTCGTCCTCGTCCAGCGAGGCCAGGCGGATGACCTTGTCCCTGATGGTGGTCCCGAAGGCCGCGGGCAGGATGACCCGGCCCGAGTCCCTGATGGCCTGTTCCAGGGCCGCGTCGTCCTTGTCCTCGCCCGGGCCGTGGAAGACCAGGTCGTAGACCACCAGGGCCGGGGCGCATCGGTTCAGGACCTCCAGGACCCTGGCGTGCGCGGCCCTTTTGAGCGGCCACTTGCCCAGGCGGCGGAGGCTGGCGTCGTCTATGTCCAGGTGCACGATCTCGGGCCGGGGCTCGGGCCTGGGGCAGAGGTTGGCCTTGAGGTCCAGGGCCGCGAGCTCCATGCGCGCGGGCAGGCCCGGAAACAGGATCAGGACCAGGCCGAAGAGCGCCAGGCAGGCCAGGGCCGCGGCCGGTCCCTGGATGCGGGGGTCCTTGAGGGGGCTGGTCTTCATGGGCCCTTGGCCGCGGACTACTTGAGCCCCTGGGCGTTCACGTCGGCGTTGCGGCCGGCCGCGCCGGTCATGTTTATGGGCCCGGCGTCCTCCTCGGAGCGAAAGCCCCGCTCAGCGGCCTTGTCCCTGGTCTTGAACACGCAGACCGCCTCGCAGAACTCGTGGCAGCCCTTGGCCGGTTCGAGCCTTTTGGACCCCTTGCCGGCCTCGGCCAGGGGGCCCTTGAACACGGACAACCCGCCGCCTATGGGCCGGGTGTCCAGAACGCCCAGGGGGGCGTCCGCGGCCAGGAGCACGATCTTTTCGAGGCCGTAGGGCGGGGTGGCCTCCAGGCAGAAGGCGTCGCCCTGGCCGGGCAGCGAGTATATCCGGCCGGCCCGGAACAGGCTCACGGATCTGTTGCGGTTGGGGAGCAGTTGGATCACGTCGCCCTCGGGCGTGAGGTAGAAGACCCGGCCGAAGAAGTCCCTGTTGCCGGAGAACCGGGCGCTGATCGTCTCGCCCTTGGCGTAGGCGGTCTTGTCGGTCCCGACCCTGACCGACAGGGGCTCCCTGGCCTCGGACCCCTCGGCCTTGCGCGGGTCGATGGGCAGTTCGACAAGGGCCTCGATTGCGCTTTTGCCGCCCCCGGCCGGTCCGAGGTCCGTGGCCGAGAGCAGTTCGGCCCCTTGCTCAGCGGCCAGGGCCGCGGCGTAGCCGCCCTGGGTCAGGAAGGACCGGGCCAGGACCCTGGCCTGCTCAAGGGCCGCTTTTTGGTCCGCGGCGCGCACGAAGACCAGAAGCGAGCTCTGGTCCTGGTCCCCGGCCCGGGCCGGTCCGGCCGGGACCAGGGCCGCGATCAGGCACAGAAAGAGGAAAAGGGCCGCAATGATCCTTGACAGGCGCATTGTCCGTGCTCCTTGGCGACAGGCGAAACGGGCGGGCCGCGTCACGCGGCCAGACCAGCCAATGTATCAATCATTATAAAAAACGCCTTGAAAACACAACCGGCCGGCCCCTGTCCGGGCAGGTCGGCCGCCCGGCCGCGAGCGGGCCGAATTTCCTTGAAATCAACCCGCGTGTTTGACATCGGCCAGGGCCCTCTAGTATGTTTGAAATCCGGACCGGGGGAGGACATTTTTTGCAGCGGCTGCGCAAATATTTCACACGCTTCAAGGGTTTGGTCATGGGCCGAGCCCCTGAATCCGGGGCAAGGCCCTGATGGCACGTCGATTGCTTTCCCTGGGCGCGGGCTCCGGTTCCGCGGGTGTCCGCCTCAGCCAAACGGGGTATTGAAATGACGCGCATCGTGTTCCTGTTCATCTGTCTGGCCCTGGTCCTCGGGTTCGCTCTTTCGGGCCCGGCCGGGGCCAAGGACATCGAAGACGGCATCGGCTACGAGGACGGCTTTGACTTCGACAACACCCTCAGAAAGCAGACCAACATCAAGTACATAAAGGAAAAGGCCAAGGCCGCGGCCCGAAAGGGGGGCAGCGGCGAGTTCGGCGCCGACGGCGGGACCACGAACATCAACAGCGCCGTGGTCGGCGGCAGCGTTTACGGCGACATAATAATAATCGACGAGGGCAAGGGCGACAGGACCGTCGTTCACTGATCGCGGGGCGTTTGCCTATTGGACAGGCCCGGCGCAAGGCCTCGCTTGGCGGCGGAAAGAGACGTTTTCCGGCAAAACTTTTCATCTCCGGCACAGGGTGGATCATGAAAAAGTACATCGTATTGCTTGCAATCCCGCTGTTCCTTGTCTCCTGCAAGAAGATGGTCGACGTGGAGCTGCCCGTGGAGGCGCCCAAGGCCAAGAGCACGAGCTACACCGACGCCCTGACCAAGTTCGGGCGGCTGACCAAGCTCTTCAGGGTCGGCAAGGTCAACGTCCAGACCACCGGGGTCATGGACGACACGGGCACGGCCCAGGCCACGGGCGGCGAGATCCCCTTCGACATCACCGAGATGATCAAGAGCTCGGTGAACCGCATCGGCGGCAGCATCGTCTTCATCCCCTACGATCCGGTGTACCTCAAGAACCAGGCCTCGCTGCAGTTCACCACCCTGGAGGGCAAGGCCAAGCCGGACGTGCTCGTCCAGGGCGGGATCACCGAGTTCGACCGGGCCCTGGAGTCCGGCAGCCAGGGCTTTGACGCCGGCGGGTCGTTCGGCGGGGGCAGCAACGCCCCGAGCGCCGAGTTCGGGACCCAGGACCGCGACTCGACCTCGAGCATCACCCTGGACCTGAACATGGTCGACTTCGAGACCATGGCCATGGTCCCGCGCATGCAGGCGGTCAACTCCATAAAGGTCTTCAAGGCCGCCAGCGACATGGAGATCGGCTTCTCCCTGTTCGGCGCGACCTTCGGGTTCAAGGGCAGCGTCAAGAAGATCCAGGGCCGGCACGCGGCCGTGCGCGTCCTGGTGGAGATGAGCATCCTCGAGATACTGGGCAAGTACCTGAACCTGCCCTACTGGAAGTGCCTGCCCGAGGGCGACGCCAGGCCCGACCCCGTGGTCCTGGAGAACATCAAGGACCAGTACTTCGAGGCCGGACCGGACCAGAAGGTGCGCATGATCCAGAACCTGCTCGCGGTCTACGGGTTCAGGAACGTCAGGCCGAGCGGCGAGCTCGACGGGGACACGGTCCAGGCCATCCGCTCCTTTGAGAGCTCCTACGGGGTCTCGGCCCAGAACCTGGACGAGAACTTCTACGAGCAGCTGTTCCTGAACGTGCCGGTCCTGGGCGAGCAGAGCCGCGTCAGCCTGGCCGCGGCCCCGGCCTCGGCCGGCGGCCTGAGCATGCCCCAGGTCGGCGCGGCCCCGTACCAGGCCCCGGCGGCCCCGGCGGCCGGGCCGCTGTCGGTCAAGGTCTGGACCGACAAGAAGGAGTACCGCCAGGGCGAGAAGATATTCATCAGCCTCCAGGGCAACCGCGACTTCTACGGCAAGATCGTCTACCTCACGGCCAGCGGCGAGGTCATCCAGCTTCTGCCCAACGACCTGAGGACGCTCAACTTCTTCAAGTCCGGCCGGGTGTACAGGATCCCGGACACCGGCGACGCCTTCAACCTGGAGGTCACCCCGCCCTTCGGCTCCGAGCAGATCGTGGTCTACGCCAGTGAAAGCCCCCTGGCCAAGGTCAGGACCCGGTCCATCGGCCAGGGCCTGACCATGTTCGAGGGCTCGAAGAACGAGTACGGCCAGAGGGTCAGGGGCATCAAGATCGCGGCGCCCTCGGGCGGTTCGGTGGCCCCCCAGGACGCCAAGGCCACGGCCCCGGCCCCGGGCGTAGAGGTCTTTGAAACCAGCTGCACGCTCAGGACCACGCCCTGAGCGGGCGGGCCGAGCCCTTCAAGGAGTTTGCAGGATATGAACGCTAAAATCACAGGCCTCTGCCTGGCGGCCCTGCTCGTGGGCCTGGGCGCCCCGGCTGCGGCCCCGGCCCAGGGCCAGGACTTGATGCGCGGCGACGACATCGTGCGCAGGCTGGAGAAGCCCGCGCCAACGCGCGGCTTCGTGACCAGGGGCATCAAGATCGAGTCCAAGGGGGCCCAGCCGACCGCCCAGCAGCTCGCGCCCCAGACCCAGGGCCCGGTGGCCGAGAGGCCGGCGGTGTCCTTTTGCCTGAACTTCAAGTACGGGTCCACGGATCTGGCCGACGAGCAGTCCCGCCGCCAGCTGGAGGAGATCGGCAAGGCCCTGTCCTCCCCGGCCCTGTCCTCGGCGCTCTTGGAGGTCGGCGGCCACACCGACGACATGGGCACCGACGCCTACAACATGGACCTCTCCTATCAGAGGGCCTCGGCCATCAAGCGCTACCTGGTATCCAACTACCGGGTCGATCCGGCCAGGCTCAAGGTCAAGGGCTACGGCGAGTCCCAGCCCGTGGCCGAGAACCAGTCCGAGTCCGGCCGGGCCAAGAACAGGCGCGTGGTCATCAAGAGACTGGACTAGCGTTTTTCGCGGACGCGCTGATTCACGGGGGAGGGCCTTGTAGGGTCTTCCCCTTTTTTTTTCGGGCCCAGGCCCGTTGTCATGCAAGGAGGACTTGAGATGAGAGGCCCCGCCACACCCATGGCCCTGGACCTTGGCCGGACCCTGGCCCTGATCCTTGCCCTGACCCTTGCCCTGGCCTCATGCGCCTCGACTCGCGGCGCGTGGTGGGACGGCACAAGCCCGGAGCGCGGCCCGGTCGCGGAGGTCGTGCGGGCCGCGGCCGTGGTCTACGCCGCCCTGGACAGCCGCCAGTATCTCTCCCGGCTGGAGATGAGCGAGCCCCTGGACCGGGCGGTGTTCCCCAGGGACCTGGCCTCGCCGGTCTTTTCCTGGCAGGACCGGGGCCAGGGGTCCGAGGCCTGGCTGATCAGGGTCGCCTTTGCCGACCGGCTCCCGGTCTACGCCCTGGTCGGCGGGCCCTCCTGGGTCCCGGACCGCAAGGCCTGGGAGCTGATCAAGGCCCGCTGTCTGGGCCGGCGGGCCGAGGTCGCGGTCTTTGGCCTGGACCGGGACCTGAGCCGGGTGTTCAGCGTCGGGGTCGTGGACATCGAGGTCTCGCCGGACCCGGTGGCCGCGCAGGTCTTTTTCCAGCGCATCCCCCTGCCGTTCGCCGAGGCCAAGAAGAACCCCGGCCTGTCCAGCTGGGTGTTGGGCGACCCCGCGTCGTACTCCGCGCCCCGGGTGGTCATGCAGGGGCTCAAGACCTGCGCCAACTGCCACGCCTTTTCGGCCGACGGCCGGGTTGTGGGCCTGGACCTGGACTTTAAGGGCGACAAGGGCGGCTACGGCCTGGCCGAGGTCGGGCCCAAGGTCGTGCTCGGGCCGGATGAGTTCATCTCCTGGAACGACTTCAAGCCCCTGCCCGGCGTGCCCAGCATGGGCCTGTTCGCCAAGATATCCCCGGACGGCCGTTATGTCGCGGCCACGATCCGGGAGAGGCCGTTCATGTTCGTTTTGGACGACCCCTGGTACACCCAGCTCTTTTTCCCGGCCACGGGCGTCCTGGCCGTGTACGACGCGGACCAGGGCCGGTTCTTTTCCCTGCCCGGCGCGGACTTCGAGGACCTGGTCCAGACCAGCCCGGCCTGGAGCCCGGACGGCCGCTACCTGGCCTTTGCCAGGGCCGAGGTCCGGGAGGACCTGCTTGGGGTCATGGGCCAGCGGCGCTTTGTCCTGGCCGCGCCCGGCACGCGCATCTTCGAGCTCAACCAGCGCCACCTGATTCGGTTCGAGCTCTTCCGGGTGCCCTTCAACAACGGGGCGGGCGGCTCGCCCGAGCCCATTGCCGGGGCCGGGGCGAACGGCAGGAGCAACTATTTCCCCCGCTATTCCCCGGACGGCAAATGGATCGTGTTCTGTCAGGCCCCCACGGGCCTGGTGGGCCAGCCCGGCAGCGAGCTGTGGATCGTCCCGGCCGAGGGCGGCCGGGCCCGGCGCATGAATTGCAACCTGGCCGAGTACAACTCCTGGCACAGCTTTTCGCCCAACGGCAGGTGGCTGGTGTTCGCCTCCAAGGTCGGCACCCCCTACACCGAGCTGTACCTGACCCACCTGGACCCGGACGGCCGGGACAGCGTCCCGGTGCGCCTGTGGCGCTTCAGCTCCCGGGACCGGGCCGCGGTCATCCCCGAGTTCGTG
>JAFGBU010000024.1 GCA_016932995.1 Desulfovibrionaceae bacterium | reverse complement strand
GGCGCTTTCAGCTTATCCCGGCCAAGGGCCCGGGTCCAGGGGGGTGTTTTTTTCGGGCCCAAAGATGCTTATTGTCGAGCCCGGGTTAGGGCAGGGGGGCGGTTCGCAATGCCTGCGCGCTGTTAGGGTCAAGGGAGGCACGCGCAACATGAACCCGGCCTTAAATTGTCCGTTAGAACCAAGCTACGGCCTTGATAATTTGAACTCGCGGGCGCAAGAGGTTGGATAGTATCTATATTCGGTGGATGTGGGTTGAATAATTAGGGTAAAATCTAAACATGATTTCGTTATTCTTCCCTTATCTCAGTCTCCTGTTTATCGCGTGTGATAGCGGGCTCAAATGCCATAGCCATTTCAACACATTGTATTATTTTTTTGTGTGAGGGGGCTGAATTCTCAACGGTTTTTCTAAGTTCAAGAATGGCTTGCTGAGTCTTCGTACTAGCAGCAGTATTTTCCTTGTGCTTATTTAAATAGTTGACAGATTCATTTACGAGGTTATTGAGCTCTTTTTTGCCACCACGCATGAACGCAAAACAACTTTTAAATATTGCAGTCCCAATATGTGAAGATGGAGTTATATTAAAGTTTCCAAGTATATCCTTAACTTTATCAAAATAATTAATATCTTTTGACATTTTTTTATATTTTTCAAAGTTGAAGCTATAGATAGTAATATAAAATGTTGCTAATAAAGCATTTATCCAGTCCAAAGAGTATGCTCTGATGACTCCGTTAAGGCGTGTAAAAATTTGGGCGATATCTCTTAACGAGAGATTGATTTTTCCAATTATTTCCGACAAAACTTTTTTAAAATTTTCAAAATCATAAATGTTATCATTATATCGTTCAGAAATTTTAAAATAATCAAGCATATAATCTATATAAGCATCCATTTTAGGTTCAGGAAGTGCATACCATAAATCAATAAATCTTCTAAGATAAGACTCCGCATTCATCTCTTGACCGTATAGACATTTAATAGTATGATGCAGTTGTTTATCTTCAATGGCTAGTACGAATATAACTCCAGGTACATTGAACAGGTGCTTCATGCGTTCTAATAAGGCAACAGCGTAATCAGGCCTACAACGATCAAGTTCGTCGATCATGATTACAAAAGGAAACCCATCATTGCGGCTCTTGATATGCTTAGCTAATTTTTCCAAAAGAAATTTAAAGTCTTCAATTCCTTGTTTATGAGCTTGGTAGGTTCCATAGGCCTCATAAGCTATTTCTCCAAGACAGTCTGCAAAATCTTTATTGTTTTTGGAGCTAGTGATAGCGTCATCGGCTCCTTGGTTCCATTCCTCAAAATTTAAGCCTTTTTGGGCAAGGTATTTAGCTCCAAATTTTAAGAGATGTTTAGGGGCAATTTTGAGTAGTGCTCCGACTTTTACAGCAATTTGTCTTGCTATATCTTTAGTTTCATTTCCGTCTTCTTTTTGAATTTTTTCAGCGAACTGATTTATAGAATCAACAAAAGGCATTAGAGGGTCATCTGCGAAGTCGTGTTTCCAGGCATTGAATAATATGCATGGCCGTTTTTGGAGGAATCGTAGATCGTCAGACCACATTTGAAGAAACAAGGTCTTGCCGCTTCCCCATCCGGAATTGATTGCCAAAACAAATGGTTGATCAAGGCTGGCTATGAAGTTGGTAAGCGGTGGAGTCAAGGCCTTTCGACCAAGTTTGTCCGAGCTCCAAGGAGAATTAGGATTATAGTCGACAGGGTAGTCATGGACTTTTGATAGATAGTTTGTCATGCCGTTGCCCTCAGAATATTGGGAGGTTTTTAATCACTAAAATGTCAATGAGACTGATACGATAAAATGAGGTGTATATTCAAGAGGCGAATAAAATAAATATGCTCAACAGGAAAAGACGCCATTAAAAAGCCCGCAGAAAACCAGAAAGTACAGGCGGTAGCGCACACGTCCTAAGTGTTTTTCGGCGTGTTGGCGTTCATGGATAATCATTCCTCAAACCGGGCATGGCTCCAATGACCCGGGATCGCAGGCGCTGCAATCGGACGATATCTGCGTTCGGTCGGACGGCGGGGGAAATAGTCAACGATTCTGAGGAATAAAAAATGGCGGAGAGGGTGGGATTCGAACCCACGTGCCTGCTCATCGCAGACAACCCGATTTCGAGTCGGGCCCGTTACGGCCGCTTCGGTACCTCTCCGCACCAGGGAACGTGTTCTATAATCACTGGGCCCGGCCTTATCAAGCCCCAAGGCCCGCCAGGCCGATCCCCGCGCCCCGCGGCCCGGCCCCAAACAACCCCTAAACCACGCCCAAGCCGGTCGCTCAAGGGGTTTTGTGATCCCCGCCGCCAGCCAGGCCCCGGCCGAGCTCGACACGGCCGCTCATTTGCGCCGGGCCAAAAAGAAGCGCTTCAAAAGCGCGGCGCATTCCTCGGCCATGACCCCCTCCACGGCCCACATCCGGTGGTTGGCAAAGGGCAGGGCCAGGCCGTCCAGGTTCGAGACCAAGGCCCCGGCCTTTTGGTCGCGCGCCCCGAACACCACCCCGGACACCCGGGCCTGGATCAGCGCGCCCACGCACATCAAACACGGCTCCAGGGTCACAACCAGGACCGTGTCCGGCAGCCGGTAGTTGCCGAGGGCCTCTGCGGCTTGGCGCAGGCACAGAATCTCGGCGTGGGCCGTGGGGTCGTTCCGAATGATGCAGGCGTTGGCCGCCCGGGCCAGGACTCGGCCCTGTTTCGAGACCAGGACCGCGCCCACCGGGGACTCGCCCGCATTGCCCGCGGCCATGGCCCGGTTGAGGGCCTGGTCCATGAGCTCGCGCCAGGTGGTCTTGAAGTCCGACTCGGGCCGGGGCGGCAGGGGCTTCATGTCCTTGCCGCCTCAGTGCTCCCGCAGGTAGCGGACCCCGCCCCGGAGCAGGGCCAGGCCCAGGACCGCGTGCTCGCCCCTGGTCCAGCCCGGGTGGTTGGTGCGGTGGTTGAAGGCCTCGGGGTGGGGCATGAGCCCCAGGATGCGGCCCGTGGGGTCGCTCAGCCCGGCGATGCCCAGGGGCGAGCCGTTGGGGTTGTAGGGGTACTCCTGGGTCGGCTCAAGGGTCTCGGGGTCCGCGTACTGCAGGGCGATGAGCCCCTTTTTCTCGATCTCGGCCAGGACGCGCTCGTCCTTGGGGATGATCTTGCCCTCGCCGTGGCGCACCGGGAGGTACAGCGCATCGAGGCCCTTGGTGAACACGCAGTCCGAGTCCGGGTTGACCCGCAGATGGACCCAGCGGTCCTCGAACCGGGCCGAGTCGTTGTGGCTCAAGGACACCTCGCGCTTGAAGTACTCGCCCCTTGAGGCCGGCAGGAGCCCGAGCTTGACCAGGAGCTGGAACCCGTTGCAGATGCCCAGGATCAGGCCGCCCGCGTCCAGGAAGGCCGTCAGCTGGTCCAGCAGGGGCTCGTTCGAGAGGGTCCTGGCGTGCCGCCAGCGCAGGGCCGCGGCCTGGGCCGCGCCGAGCTCGTCGCCGTCCAGGAACCCGCCGGGAAAGATCAGATAGTTGTAATTTCGGATATCCGCCTTTTCGGCCGCAAGGTCCGAAAAATAAACGATCTTGACCGAATCGGCCCCACTTTGCCGGACCGCGTGGGCGGATTCCTGTTCACAATTGGTGCCGTATCCGGTAATAACCAGTGCGTTGACGCGGCTCATGGACTCCCTCCTTGGGGACCGAGCGCCGCGGGCGGCTGTTTTCGGGCCGGCCGCGGGCGTTGACCGGGTACATACTTTGGGCCGCGCCCGATCGTCAACTCGGCCGATTCCGGGCGGCGGGGCGCATAATCAGAGGACAAGGACAGGGGCGCATGGCGGTTCAGAAAAGAAAGACCAAGTTCATCTTCATCACCGGCGGGGTTTTGTCCTCCCTGGGCAAGGGCCTGGCCGCGGCCTCCATCGGGGCCCTGCTCCAGGCCAGGGGGCTCAAGGCCACCATCCAGAAGCTCGACCCCTACATCAACGTGGACCCGGGCACCATGAACCCGTTCCAGCACGGCGAGGTCTACGTGACCGAGGACGGCGCCGAGACCGACCTGGACCTAGGGCACTACGAGCGCTACCTGGGCAAGCCCATGAGCCAGAGGAACAACTACACCTCGGGCAGCATCTACAACAACGTCATCACCAAGGAGCGCCGCGGCGACTACCTGGGCGGCACGGTCCAGGTCATCCCGCACATCACCGACGAGATCAAGCGGGTGATCCTGTCCGTGCCCACGGACGAGGACGTGGCCATCATCGAGATCGGCGGCACCGTGGGCGACATCGAGGGCCAGCCCTTTCTGGAGGCCATCCGCCAGCTCAAGAACGACCTGGGCAAGGAGAACGTCCTGTACATCCACCTGACGCTCGTGCCCTACATGCGCGCCTCGGGCGAGCTCAAGACCAAGCCCACCCAGCACAGCGTCAAGGAGCTGCGCGGCATAGGCATCCAGCCGGACATCATCCTCTGCCGCTCCGAGGTCGAGATAAGCCAGGACCTCAAGGCCAAGATCGCGCTCTTCTGCGACGTGGACCAGGACGCCGTGTTCACGGCCATCGACGTCAAGAACATCTACGAGGTCCCGCTGACCTTCTACAACGAGGGCGTGGACCAGAAGATCGCCATCCTGCTCAAGCTGCCGGCCAAGAACGCCGAGCTCGACGATTGGAAGGAGCTCAACAACAAGCTGGCCAACCCCAAGGGCCGGGTGACCATCGGCATCGTGGGCAAGTACGTGGAGCTCAGGGAGTCCTACAAGAGCCTGCACGAGGCCCTGGTGCACGGCGGCGTGGCCAGTGAAGTGGCCGTGGACCTGAGCTATGTCAACTCCGAGGAGCTCACGCCCAAGAACCTGGAAAAGAGGCTCAAGGGCCTGGACGGGGTGCTCGTGCCCGGCGGGTTCGGGTCCAGGGGCGTGGAGGGCAAGATACTCTCCATCCAGTACGCCCGCGAAAGGGGCGTGCCGTTCTTCGGCATCTGCCTGGGCATGCAGTGCGCGGTCATCGAGTACGCCCGCAACGTGCTCGGCCTGGCCAAGGCCAACTCCGAGGAGTTCGACCGGGAGACCCCGGACCCGGTCATCTACCTCATGACCGAGTGGTACGATTTCAGGAAGAAGAGGGTCGAGAAGAGGGACGTGAACAGCGAGAAGGGCGGGACCATGCGCCTGGGCTCCTATCCCTGCCGCCTGGTCAAGGGCAGCAGGGCCATGGAGGCCTACGGCGTGCCCAGCGTGGACGAGCGCCACAGGCACCGCTACGAGTTCAACAAGAAGTACGCCCAGGTCTTTGAGGAGGCGGGCATGCGCCTGAGCGGCCTGTCCCCGGACGAGTCCCTGGTGGAGATCGTGGAGCTGCCGGACCACCCCTGGTTTCTGGGCTGCCAGTTCCACCCGGAGTTCCAGTCCAGCCCCATGCGGCCCCACCCCCTGTTCCGCGAGTTCATCAAGGCCGCCAAGACGCGCAAGGGCGGATAGGTGTCCAGCTCGATGTCCCCGGCCGACCTCTATTCCCTGAGCCTGAAGGGCCCCTTTGTCATCGCCGGGCCCTGCGTGCTGGAGGACCTGGACGCGGCCTTCGAAGTCGCGGGATTTCTGGCCGCCAAGGCCTCTGACCTGGGCCTGCCCCTGATATTTAAGAGCTCCTTTGACAAGGCCAACAGGACCTCGGGCCAGAGCTTCAGGGGCCCGGGCCTGGACAAGGGCATCGCCTGGCTGGCCGAGGTCAAGGACAAGTTCGGCCTGCCGGTGCTGACCGACATCCATTTGCCCGAGCAGGCCGGGCCCGTGGCCGAGGTGGCCGACGTGCTCCAGATTCCGGCCTTTCTTTGCCGCCAGACCGACCTGCTCCTGGCCGCGGCAAGGACCAAGCGCATCGTGAACGTCAAGAAGGGGCAGTTTTTGGCCCCCTGGGACATGGAAAACGTGGTCTACAAGCTGAAGTCCGCGGGCAACGAGCGCGTCTGGCTCACCGAGCGCGGCTCGTGCTTCGGCTACAACAACCTGGTGGTCGATTTCCGGTCCATCGCGATCATGTCCTCATTCGGGGTCCCGGTGGTCTTTGACGCCACCCATTCGGTCCAGCTGCCGGGCGGCCGGGGCGCGAGCTCGGGCGGCCAGCGCGAGTTCGTGCCGCTTCTGGCCAGGGCCGCTGCCGCGGCCGGGGCGGACGCCGTGTTCATGGAGGTCCACCCGGACCCGGACCGGGCCCTGTGCGACGGGCCGAACAGCCTGGACCTGGACGCGGCCGGGGACCTGCTCGCGGACCTCATGGCCCTCTGGAGCCTTAAATATGCGCGCTGAAGACCTGGCCCGGAAGATCAGGCTGCTCATCCTGGACGTGGACGGGGTGCTCACGGACGGCGGCCTGTACTACGACCAGCAGGGCTCGGTTCTCAAGCGCTTCGACGTCCAGGACGGCCTGGGCGTAAAGCTCGCCCAGTCCGCGGGCCTGGGGGTTGCGGTCATAACCGGGCTGAATCACGGCTGCGTGGAGGCCAGGGTCAGGGAGTTGGGCATCAAGGACTATTATCCCGGCAACCACAAGAAGGTCCCGTTCATGGAGCGGCTGCGCCGGGACAAGGATCTCGACTACAGCCAGATCGCCTATTTGGGCGACGACCTGGTGGACATGCCGGTGCTGCGGCTGGTTGGCCTGCCCATGGCCGTGATCAACGCCTCCAAGGAGATAGTGGGCATGGCCGCCTGGGTCTCGGCCAGGCCCGGGGGCCACGGCGCGGTGCGCGAGGCCATAGAGTTCATCCTGCACAGCCAGGGGCTTTTCGACGTGGCCTGGCGGAGGTTGTCCGGGTAGATGCGCTACCGTCCGCTGCTTGTTTTGGGGCTCATCTTCCTGGCCGGGCTGATAATCGGGCTGGTCCTGGCCACGGGCGGGCCCGACGGCGAGCAGCCCGTTCAGGAGCCCGTTCCCGAGCCGGCCCAGGGCCCGGTCCTGGAGTCCGCGGACATCGTGGCCCAGGACATAGAGCTGGTCCAGGGCAAGCAGGGCAAGGTCCTGTGGAGGCTTCGGGCCGCAAGCGCCGAGTACGACCAGAAAAAGGGCGTGGTCCTGGTCCGGGGGCCGCAGATGAGCTCGTACGTGGGCGAGGACCGGCGGGAGGTCTATGTCCGGGGCCGGATGGGCGAGGTCAACCAGAAGGACAACAATCTGACCCTGTGGGACGACGTGCAGGGCCGCTTCGGGCTCTTCGTGCTCAAGGCCGACACCTTTGACTACATCGGGGCCATGGACAAGATATTCTTGAAGGGCGGGGTCTCGGTGTCCAGGCCGGACATCTCGGTCAACGCCACGGCCATCGAGATAGACATCTCGGCCAGGGAGCTGGTGGCCGCGGGCCAGGTCACGGCCAGGATAACCCCGGAGGACTTTTTGGGCGACCTGGACGCCGGGCCGAGGACAGGGCCGGGCGAGGCCGGGGCTTCGGCCTCGAATTTGCAATCAGGGCCCAGATAGAATCCGGGCAGAACCCAGATAGGACCCAAATAGGACCCAGACAGGGTCGGACAGGACCTGACAGGACCCTGAGATGAAAAAGCAGCACGGCCTTTTTTGGATTTTGGTTTTGGTCCTGGCCTTTGCGCTCCCGGCCCTGGCCGGGTGGGGCGAGATCCGCGAAGCGGATCGGGACCTGAACGTGCGCCGGGCCAGGGACCTGGGCTCCGAGCACGTCAAGACCCTCAAGAAGGGCGACCGGGTCAAGGTCGATTTCCTCGAGGACGGCTGGGTCGCGGTCTTTGCCCTGGACGAGCCGGTGCGCTCCGAGTCCCGGGCCATAGGCTATTCAAACGCCAAGTACCTGTTGCCCGCGGCCGGGTCCGCGCCTGTCGCCTCTGCGGCCCCGCAGGCCCCGGAGGTCAGGCCCGAGGTCAGGCCCGCGGCCGGGCCTAAGCCGGGTTCGGACGACTACCGCTACGTCAGCGGGGAGATCAAGTACGCGGACCGCCAGGTCCAGATCAGAAAGGCCCGGTCCGAGGATTCGGCGGCCACGGCCACGCTCTCGCCGGGCGAGCACATCCAGGTCGGGTTTTTGAAGGACGGCTGGTACGCGGTGTTCAGGATGAACGACGCGGTCAAGAGCGAGGCCGACGCCGTGGGCTACGTCCCGGCCTCGGCCCTGCAGCCCAGGACCCTGGAGCAGTTGGCCGGGTCCGGCGCGGCCAGGCCCGAGGCCCGTTTCAGCATTCAGGCCCAGGCCCCAGTCTTGGCGGCCCCGCCCGAACCGAAAAAAGTCCTGGCCACGGCCGCCCCGGAGGTCAAAATCGTGCCGGAGGTCAAGGCCAAGGTCGTCGAGCCGGCGGTCCCGCTCCCGGCGGCCAAGGTCCAGGCCAAGGAGGCGATCAGGATCACCTCGGACAAGATGACCTACAGCGACGTGGCCAGCACCGTGACCTTCAGCGGCAATGTCCAGGCCACGCACTCGGGCCTGTCCCTGTGGGCGGACAGCCTGTCCGCGCTCTTTTCCGGCAACACGCAGGGCACGGAGAACACCATGGAGCGCATCGAGAGCATCACCGCCAAGGGCAAGGTCAGAATGAAGATCGAGGGCACCGAGGGCAGTTGCGACAAGGCCGCCTATTTCGTCAAGGACGGGGTCCTGCGCATGGAGGGAGACCCGCAGATCAGGGAGGGCCAGAACGTGGTCAAGGGCGAGGTCATCAAGTTCTACGTCAAGGACCGGCGCAGCGAGGTCCTGGGCGGCAAGGCCAGCCGGGTCGAGGCGGTGTTCTTTTCCCCCAAGGGGCTGAAGCCTTAGGCCATGAACGGGCTGGTGGCTGAAAATCTGAGCAAGCGCTACGGCCAGCGCGAGGTGGTCCACGGCATCGCGCTGCGCCTGGGCCCCAAGGAGGTCGTCGGGCTGCTCGGGCCGAACGGCGCGGGCAAGACCACGACCTTCTACATGCTCGTCGGCATCGTCAAGCCCAACTCCGGCAGCGTGGAGCTGAACGGCACGCCGATCACCGACCTGCCCCTGCACGAGCGCGCCAGGCTGGGCCTGAGCTACCTGCCCCAGGAGAGCTCGATCTTCCGCAAGCTCACGGTGCGCAACAACCTGGACATCATCCTGGAGCAGAGCGAGCCGGACCGGACCAAGGCCCGCAAGCGGGCCGAGGAGCTCCTGGAGATGTTCGGCATCGCGCATCTGTCCGAGCAGCCGGCCATGTTCTTGTCCGGCGGCGAGAGGCGCCGGCTGGAGATAGCCCGGGCCCTGATCCTCAAGCCCAAGTTCATCCTCCTGGACGAGCCCTTTGCGGGCATCGACCCGATCGCGGTCATCGACATCCAGGAGATCATCTCGGTGCTCAAGAACATGGGCATCGGGATCCTCATTTCCGACCACAACGTCCGCGAGACCCTGAACATCTGCGACCGGGCCTATCTGGTCTACGAGGGCGCGGTGCTCCTGGAGGGCGCCCCGGAGGAGATCGTCCAGAACAGCCAGGCCCGCCAGATATACCTGGGCGAGGGCTTCTCCCTCTAGCAGAGTGTTGAAAAAGTCCGTCCTGGACTTTTTCAACTCGATTCGGCGAAAGCGCGGTTTCGCCAACTCTCCGGAATCATTGGAGGACAATGATTCCGGGCGCGCCGTCCTGGCGCGCGGAGGTTGTTTATCAACAACCTCCTAGGTCCGGGCGCGGCCTCCCGGGCTCCTGAATCCGGTTTTGATTTACACCGACCGGGAAGGTTGGTACACTTTTTTCATGCCAGGGCATCCCTCCCCGGGAATCAAGTCTTTGCGCGGTTTTTCCACTACATTCTTGCGTGACGGCGGGTTCTGTGGCATACGGAATTCGGGCCGCGGCGCACCTGGATCAAGAATTTTTTCGCCTTACACAGCGGCGCCCCGGGACAGGCTTGTCCCGGCGTGAAAGGATATCATGGGACTTGAACTTCGACAGCAACTCAAACTGACCCAGCAGTTGGTCATGACCCCCCAGTTGCAGCAGGCAATCAAGCTGTTGCAGCTGTCGCGCCTGGAATTGGTGGAGACCGTCCAACAGGAGATGTTGGAGAATCCCCTTCTGGAGGAGCAGGAGGTCGAGCCGGCCGAGACGGACAAGGACCAGGCCTCGGAGGCCGAGCCCGGCGAGGTCCCGGGCGAGGACCGCTCCCGGAACGAGGAGCTGCTGCGGGGCGCGGACTGGGAGAACTATCTCGGCGAGTTCTCCAGCACCTCCAAGCAGTCGCACTCCAGGGAGTTCGAGGTCCCGGAAGAGGGCCTGTCCTTTGAGGCCAGGCTCAGCTCCAAGCCCTCGCTCGAGGGCCACCTCATCTGGCAGATGCTCCTTTCGACCTTCACGGACAAGGAGATAGAGATCGGCGAGGCGATCATCGGCAACCTGGACCCCCACGGCTACCTCCAGGCCAGCGTGGAGGACATAGCGGCCATGGTCCCCGGGGCCTCGGTCGGGGAGATCGAGGCCGTGCTGGGCAGGCTGCAGCGGCTGGACCCGGTGGGAGTGGCCTCGCGTTCGCCCCAGGAGTGTCTGCTGATCCAGCTCGAGGTCTGCGGCCTGACCGATCCGGTGCTCGTCTCCCTGGTCCGGGACCACCTCGAGGACCTGGAGAAGCACCGCTACAAGCCCTTGATCCGCAAGTTCAAGATGAGCATGGACGATCTCAAGTCCTATCTGGACATCATCCTCAAGCTCGATCCCATGCCCGGGGCCAGTTTTTCGAGCTCCGAACCCCACTACGTGAGCCCGGACGTCCACGTGCACAAGTACGGCGACGACTTCGTCATCCTGCTCAACGAGGACGGGCTGCCCAGGCTCCGGCTGAACACCTCGTACACCGACTCGGTAAGGGCCAGGACGGACAGGGAAAGGGAATATTTCCAGGACAAGCGGCGCTCCGCGGAATGGCTGATGAAGAGCCTGTACCAGCGCCAGCGGACCCTGTACAAGGTGGTCGAGAGCATCGTCCGCTTTCAGAGGGGGTTCTTCGAGCACGGCGTGACCAGGCTCAAGCCGCTGATCCTCAAGGAGGTGGCCGAGGACATCGGCATGCACGAGTCAACGGTCAGCAGGATCACGACCAACAAGTACGTGTCCACCCCGCACGGCATATTCGAGCTCAAATTCTTTTTCAACAGCGCCCTGGACCTGAACGACGGCTCGCAGGTCGGGTCCGAGAGCGTCAAGGCCTTGATCAAGAGGCTGATCAACGAGGAGAATCCCAAGAGGCCGCTGAGCGACGAGAAGATCGGGGACATCCTGAAGCAGGAGCTCGACGTGAACATCGCCCGGCGCACCGTGGCCAAGTACCGCTCGGCCATGGGCATATTGTCGTCCTCCAAGCGCAAGCAGGTCTTTTGACCGGCCGCGCTTCACCATCAACAAGGAGGTCAAGGCATGAACATCAACATCACCTTCAAGAACATCGAACCGAGCGATCACCTGAAGCAGTACGCTGACACCCGTTTCGGAAAGCTCGCCAAATACGTCAATGATTCAAAGGAGCCGGAGCTCCAGGTCAACCTGCTGGTCGAGAAGTTCAGGCACAAGGCCGACGTGGTCCTGGTGGCCGACAACGTCCATCTCTCGGCCTACGAGGAGTCCGAGGACATGTACTCGACCATTGACCTGGTCCTGGACAAGGTCGAGTCCCAGCTCCGCAGGATGCGCGACAAGATGAAGAGCCGACGCAAGGGCGGCAAGGAGCGGGCCGCGCGCATGGACGTCATCAACTTCGCCGAGAGCGGCGGCCAGACCATCGTCAAGTCGGACACCTTCGAGCCCAAGCCCATGTCCGTGGACGAGTCGGCCATGCAGCTCAACTCGCGCAACTGCGACTTCCTGGTCTTCCGCAACGCCGAGACCGGGGACATAAACGTGATATACCGCAGAAAGAACGGCGACTTCGGGCTCATAGACCCGGGATTTTGAACATGAGATTGGGCGACTACCTGGAAAAGGACCTGATTATCGAGGACTTGGCCGCCAAGACCAAGGTCGAGGCGCTTTTCGAGCTCGTCAAGCCCCTGGATCAGAGGGTCCAGGGGCTTGACGCCGAAAAAATCTGCAAGGTGCTCATGGAGCGCGAGGGGCTCGGCACCACGGGCATAGGCGACGGCATAGCCATACCCCACGGCAAGCTGGAGGGCCTGGACAGGATCGTGGTCGCCGTGGGCCGGAGCCTGGAGGGGGTCGAGTTCGAGGCCCTGGACTTCAAGCCCTGCAGGATATTCTTCGTGGTCCTGGCGCCCGAGGACGTGGCCGGACTGCATCTGCGCATCCTGGCGCACATCTCCAGGCTGCTGCGCGACGACGGGTTCAGGGACCGCTTTCTGGCCGCGGAGGGCCGCGACGGCCTGTGGGAGCTCTTGCAGGGCCTGTGACCCGGCCGGGGAAGGCTTTTTGGTGCAGAAGAACGTGTTTTCGCTCATAGTGGTCACCGGGATTTCCGGGGCCGGGAAAAGCACCGCGCTCAGGGTCTTTGAGGACATGGGCTTCTTCTGCGTGGACGGCCTGCCGGTGAGCATGGTCCCCAAGCTGGCCTCCCTGTTTCAGGAACAGGACAAGAAACACCGGGGCCTGGTCCTGGGCCTGGACCTGAGGCAGCACGACTTCCTCGACGAGTGGAACCTGGTGCTTCAGGACCTCGCCGGCCAGGGCGTGCGGGTCCAGATCGTGTTCCTGGAGGCCAGGCTGGACGTCCTGGTCAGGCGCTACGCCTCGACCCGCAGGCCGCACCCCCTGGAGAGCCGCGAGCTGGGCCTTGAACAGGCCCTGGACGAGGAGCGCTCGCTCCTCGCCCCCTTGAGGCAGGCCTCGGCCCTGGTGGTCGACACCTCCGAGTACTCGATCCACGATCTCAGGCGGCTGCTCCAGGAAAAGTGGTCCTCCCTGGACGAGGGCGGCTCCGGGCTCAGGGTGCACATCATCTCCTTCGGGTTCAAGTACGGGGTGCCCATCGAGTCGGACCTGCTCTTTGATCTCAGGTTCCTGCCCAATCCCTTTTTCGACGCCCGGCTCAAGCCCATGTCGGGAATGGACAGGGCCGTGGCCGACTATGTCCTGGACGGGGAGCCGGGCCGGACCTTTTTGCCCAGGCTCCTTGACTTTCTGGCCTATCTGTTGCCCCTGTATGCCGGAGAGGGGCGTTACCGCGTGACCCTGACCATGGGCTGCACCGGAGGCAGGCACCGGTCGGTGGCCGTGTCCGAGAGGGTCTTCAAGGCCTTGAAGAACGACAACTACGCGGTGACCTTGGAACACCGGCATTTCGATCTGGGGTAGCTGAGATGGCTGACAAAAAGGGCGGGGAAGGGGCAGGCCGGGTGGCGGTGATACTGGTCACCCACGGGGGGCTCGGCAAGAGTCTCATCGAGGCCGCGGAAATGATTCTCGGCCCCCAGGAGGGCTGCCGGTCGGTCAGCCTGGCCCCCTCCAACGGGGTCGAGGACACGGTGGAGTCCATCAGGTCGGCCATTGCCGAGAGCGACATGGGCGGCGGCTGTCTCCTGTTGACCGACCTCTTCGGGGGCACCCCGACCACCTTGAGCCTGTCCCTGATCAGGTCCTTCAACATGGAGGTGGTCAGCGGCGTGAATCTGCCCATGACCCTGGCCGCCATGCAGAACCGCGGCCTGCCCTTGTCGGAGTTGGCCGCCAAGGCCAAGGAGATGGCCCTGCGCGGCGTTGTCGTGGCCGGGGAACTCGTCCGGCGGAGGCAGGGAGAGCCCGAGGCCGGCCACAAGAAGGGCTAGTCCATGGTCTGGGTGCGTATTGACAATCGCCTTGTGCACGGACAAATTATCGAGAGCTGGCTTCCCTATCTGGGGGCGTCCGTGATCGTGGTCGCCAACGACGATCTGTCCACGGACGCCATACGCCAGGAGATCATGTCCCTGGCCATCCCGAACAGCGTGACCAGCGTGTTCGTGGGCGTTGAGGAGCTGATCTCCCGGCAGGCCGAGGACTGGTCCCGGCCCTCGCCGCAGGAGGCCTTGGTGCTTTTCTCCTGCTGCCTGGACGCCAGGCGGGCCTTTGAAACGGGTTTTTCATTCAAGGTCTTGAACGTGGGCAACATCCATTACCAGGCCGGCAGCAGACAGCTTTCGCCCAACGTGGCCCTGAGCCGGGAGGACGAGATTTGTTTGCGTTACTTTTTGAACCGGGACGTGAGCCTGGATTTCCGCTGCGTCCCCAACGATGCGGTTCAAGTGAGGTTGTAGTGCCTTTGGACAATCTGCCGGGGCCGGCCTGGTTCGCCCTGAGCGCTTTTTTTTTGCCCTCTTCGCCATGTTCAGGACCTACCTCAGCGTGGGCATCCTGGAGCGGCCCCTGTGCATCGGCCTGTTTTGGGGCCTTTTGACCGGTGATTACGCCACAAGTCTCAACATTTCGATATTCTTCGAGCTCTTTTGGCTGGACCTGCTCCCGGCCGGGACCTTCATCCCCCCGCATCTGACCGCCGCGACCTTTGCCGGCCTGAGCTTGGCGACCTATCTGGGCCTGTCCCGTCCCGCAGAGGTCATGGTCGCCGTGTTCGCCAGCATCCCCATGGCCTGGCTCGGCGTCCGGCTGGATTCGTACCTCAGGGAATGGCAGAACAAGAACTACAACCGCCTGTTGCAGTGGGCCAGGCACCCGGACTCGGCCGGGTTCTCCCCGGGCGGGCTGGTGGCCCGATCCGCGGGGGTCACCTTTTTTTGGTCCTGGTTGTTTTTCTTTGTCCTTATCTTCTTGTTGGTCTCCGGGGTGCGCTGGTTCTTGGGCCTGGTCTCCGGTCATCTGGACTGGCTCGGAATGATCACCTGGACCCATCTTTGGCTGGCGGCGAGCATCGGCGGGCTCATGGCCCTGAGGCTCAAGAAGGCCTATGCGATCTTTACCCTCGGATTCGTGGGCGTGATTTTTTTCGCCTGGCTGAGGTGGTTGTGACTTGGCAGCCGGAAAAGATTGTGATAAAGTGAACAAGCTCATCAGCGAGCCCTGGGTGATGAAACCCATAGCTGGCATTTGACCCTGTTCGCGGCCGCAGGCCTGTTCGCGGCCGCAGGCCTGGTCGCAGCCGGGGGATGCGCCAAGAAGCCGCAACCGTCGAGTTACAGTGCCAACAACATTATAGGAGGAAGGGATATGGCTATCATTGTTTGTGGACACAAAAACCCGGATACCGACTCCATTGCCGCCGCCATCGCCATCGCTGACCTGCTGACCAAGCGCGGCATGGCCGCCAAGCCCGTGGCCCAGGGCGCAGTCAATCCCGAGAGCAAATTCGTGCTTGACAAGTTCGGGCTGCCCGCGCCCGAGATCGTCACCGACGCCAGCGGGCAGAAGATCGCCCTGGTGGACCATTCCGACCTGGCCCAGAGCCTCGACAACCTGGCCAAGGGCGAGATCGTGGGCATCTACGACCACCACAAGCTCGGCGACGTGACCACGCCCAACCCCCTGGAGATGTGGGTCTGGCCCGTGGGCTGCACCGGCACGGTGATCAACTCCATGTACAAGTTCTACGGCATCGAGATCCCCAAGAACATCGCCGGGATCACCCTGTGCTCCATCCTCAGCGACACGGTCATGTACAAGTCCGTGACCTGCACCGAGGCCGACAAGAAGGCGGTTGCGGAGCTGGCCAAGATCGCCGGGGTCTCCGACGTCATGGCCCTGGGCATGGAGATGTTCAAGGTCAAGTCCGCTGTCGAGGGCACGCCCATGCGCGACCTGGTCTTCCGCGACTACAAGGACTTCGACATGTCCGGCAAAAAGGTCGGCATCGGCCAGCTCGAGGTCGTGGACCTGGCCATATTGGAGCCCTACAAGGACAAGCTCCTGGCCGAGATCAAGAAGGTCAAGGAGGAGGGCAAGCGGCACAGCGTGTTCCTGCTCTTGACCGACATCATGAAGGAAGGCTCCCTGATGCTCATCGCCTCGGACGACCCCTCGGTGGTCGAGAAGGCCTACGGCAAGGCCCCTGACGGCCCGACCATCTGGCTGGACGGGGTCATGAGCCGCAAGAAGCAGGTCGTGCCCAACTTCGAGAAGGCCTTCGGCAAGTAGCTCTGGTTCCTGACAGATAGACAAATGGCGGGGCCGTACGGCCCCGCCATTTTTGTTTTCGGCCGGGAAAGGAAAGTCGCTGTCAGGACAGCAGCCCGGAGTCATCAAGCGTCCGGCGCAGGGACTTTTCGCTCTCCGGGGTCAGCGGCACCAGGGGCAACCTGAACTCCAGGTCCTTGATCCTGCCCATCATGTGCAGCGAGGTCTTGACCGGGATGGGGTTGGTCTCGATGAACATGGCCCGGTTCAGGGGGGACATGAAGTAGTGCAGCTCGCGGGCCTTTTTCAGGTCGCCCTTGAAGAAGGCCGCGCACATGCCGGCCATCTTGTCCGGCACGATGTTGCTGACCACGGAGATGACCCCGAGCCCGCCCACGGACAGCAGGGGCAGCACGGTGAAGTCGTCGCCCGAGAGCAGGATGAAGTCCTGGCCGCAGTACTCGAGGACCTCCGAGGCCTGCTTCATGCAGCCGGTGGCCTCCTTGACCCCGACGACCTCGGGCACGGCCTCGGCGATGCGGGCCAGGGTCTTGGGCAGCAGGTTCAGGCTGGTCCTGCCCGGCACGTTGTAGACGATGAACGGCATGGAGGCCTCGCGGGCGATGGCCTTGTAGTGCTCGACCAGGCCATTGGGCGTCGGCTTGTTGTAGTAGGGGGTGATCTGGAGGGCGGCGTCCGCTCCGGCGGCCTTGGCCAGCAGGGTCAGCTCGATGGCCTCCCGGGTGTTGTTCGAGCCGGCCCCGGCGATGACCGGGACGCGTCCCTTGACCTGGTCCACGCAGACCTTGATCACCTTGCCCTGTTCCGCGTGGGCCATGGTCGCGGCCTCTCCCGTGGTCCCGCAGGGCACCAGGCCGTCGATGCCCTGTTCGATCTGCCATTCGATGAGGCCCCGGTAAGCCTCCTCGTCAACGGCCCCGTTCTTGAAAGGGGTCGCCAATGCGGTAAACGCGCCGCGCAGTTGCATGCCTTCCTCCTTTTGCGTCGGATTCTCCCCGCCAACTGTCGAGGAGCCTCGTCATTCGCTTATCGTTTTGGATATTCTCGGTCAATCCTATGATCCGGGCGGCGATGTTTTTTTCCGGCCGCCAGGCGGAGCCCTTTGTCCCCGCCGGGAGCCCTGAGACCTCCAGCTGGTTCAGGGCCCGGCCCTTGGAGTATGCGCGGACCCACAAGGTGTTGCCGCCCGGCTGGACATAGCCCTTGAGGCCCGTGCCCGGACCGCTGCCGAGCAGTATGTCCGGGCCCTTGTCGTTTCCGTCGAGGTAGCTCTGCTCGGGGATCAGGCCCCAGGGGCTCAGGGCCAGGACCAGGTCCGTTTCGGCGCGCATCTTGGCCACGGCTAGGTCCACGGCCCGGACCAGCTCCCTGTCCGGTTTTTTTGTCCCTTTTTGAAGGGGCGGGAAAAAGACCAGGCCGATCCTGACCCCGGTCTTGGTCTTGAGGACCCTGGTGCTCGTCGAGTCCGGACACAGCCAGTCGCCCGGGGCGGCGGCCGCCCCCTGATCCAGAAATTGCCTGTCCTCGGGCGACAGGTATCCCAGGTCGTAGTCGAGGATGTTGTAGACCTCGGTCAGCAGGGCCGCCTCCTGCGGGTCCGGGGCGGGCCCGTCCTTTGTCGCGGCGGGATGAAGTTCAAAGGCCCCGGCGACGAAGAGCAGGTCCCCGGCCCTGCGCGCCTCCCTCAATTCCTTGAAATAGCTCGCCCGCCGGGCGAAGCCTCCGATCGTCTTGCCGCCTCAGGTCGGGCAGGGCCATTTGGCGCCGAAGGTGTTTCCGGTGAAGACGATGGTCAGCAGGGGATCGGCGCGGCACAGGCCCGCGGCCGAGAATATCGCGGCCGCGGCCAGGACCGCGATCAGGACGCGGCGCATCTCAGCCGTTGATGAATTCCTTCAGCTCCTTGCCGGGTCTGAAAAAGGGAAGTTTCTTGGGCTTGACCTTGACCATGTCGCCGGTCTTGGGGTTGCGGCCGGTGTAGCCGCTGTAATCCTTGATCTTGAAGCTGCCGAACCCGCGGATCTCGACCCGGTCGCCGCGCACGAGCGCCTCCTTGATGGAGTCGACAAAGGCGGAGACGATCTTCGTGGAGTCGTCTACGTGCAGTTTTTTCTTTTCCGCCAAGGCCTTTATGAGTTCGCTTTTGTTCATTTCTTCCCCCGGTTCCGTGCCCCATGGGTAACACGGTTGACGTCACAGCTGACTCGCAAGTTGACTATGCTTTTATCTATGCCGAAAAACAATTCTTTTCGTCAAGTCCTATCTCCGGGTTTCAAGGGACGGGAAATTTTTGAGCGCCGGACGGCCGGAGATCGCCTCTTCGTTGTCCTGGCGATAGCGCAGCAGCTTCTTGGCCAGCGAGGAGATGTCCTGGCTGGCCCGGCAGCCGGGGGCGAACTTGAGCAGGGGCACCTGGTTGCGCACGGCCTCGATCATGCTTTCGTCCTGGCTGACGCTGCCCAGGCCGGTGATCTCGATGTCCAGAAACTTCCGGCAGGCCATGTCCAGGCGCTTGAAGGTCTCCTTGGCCTCTTTTTGTGACGAGGCCTGGTTGACGATCACGCAGAAGTCCCGGACCCCGTACTGGGCGGAGAGCACCTTGATCATGGCGTAGCCGTCCGTGAGCGAGGTCGGCTCCGGGGTGATCACCAGCAGCCGGGCCTGGGTCATGGAGGCAAACGAGAGCACGGTGGAGGTGATGCCGGCCCCGAGGTCCAGGATCAGGAAGTGGTACTTGTTGACCAGGTCCTTGAGCTTGTCGAAGAGCATGGCCTGCATGTCCTCGTCCATCTCGACCAGCTCGGGCACGCCGCTCGCCGCGGGCATGACGTCCAGGCCGTCGCTCTCCAGGGCCACGAGGATGTCCTCGGGCCTGGCGTCCTGCTCGATCAGGTCCTGGAAGTTCTTGTCCGGGGATATGCCCAGGAGCACGTCCAGGTTGGCCAGGCCGAGGTCGCAGTCCATGAGCATGGTCGGCTGACCGAAGGCGTGCAGGGCAAAGCCCAGGTTCAGGGCCAGGTTGGTCTTTCCCACCCCGCCCTTGCCGCTCAGGATGGACAGGCTGAAGGTCTTGTTGTCGTTGATCATGGCCGCGGGTTCCTATGGTTTGCCCGTGAACAGGAATTTCTTTTCCGAGGACCGGACCAGGGTCTCCCTGGGCACCATGTCCAGATCGGCCAGCGGGGACAGGTTGACCCTCGCCCCGCCCAGGGCCACGGCCTCGGCCATGGCGGCCAGGGCCTTGTCCATGAACGCCCTGACCGATATCTCGGTCCGGCCCCTGAAACAGGTCACCCCGGCCGAGCAGGTCGTGTTGAAGGTCGGCGCGCCCTGGCCGCAGCAAAAGGGCGTGTTCTGGAACTCTTCGAGGACCGTGGTCAATTTTTTCTGGGCCTGGACCGGGCCCGTGCCGGACAAGACCACGGCCAGCCGGTCGCGGTCGAACATGGCGGCCAGGTCGTACCTGCGCTTGGCCGTCCGGACCAGGGCGCTCAGGCCGTCCAGGGCAGTCGCGGGGGCGTCGCGGCCGTGGGTCCGGGTGACGGCCCCGGGGTCGTCCAGGCCGAGGATGGCCAGGCTGACCGGGGTCTGGCAGCGCCTGGACCTCTCCATCTCCATGTCCAGGATGTCCTCCAGGCCGCAGTAGTCGGCCAGGCCGCCCAGCGGACCCGGGGCCACGGTGGCGAAAAGGCGGTCCAGGGTCTGCTGGAGGCTCTCCAGCCGGGGCCTGATCTCGCCGTCCAGGGGCAGGGCCAGCCAGTGGTTCAGGTTGTGGCGCCTGGAGATGTCCTCCCACTTGTCCAGGCCGATGCCGGGCAAGAGCCGGAATATGCCCAGGCCCGGGCCATGGGCCATGCCCGCCAGGTCGTGGAGCTCGCGCTGCAGGGCCTTGATCTCGCCCAGCAGGCCGCCCTCGGACGCGGGGTTATGCTTGCTGTTTTTGTGCATGGGCGTGCAAGAGCTGGCTGCGGATCAGTCCGTCCAATTCCCCGTCCAGCACCGCGTCCACGTTCCCGACCTCGGCCTGGGAGCGGTGGTCCTTGACCAGCCTGTAGGGCTGGAGCGTGTACGAGCGTATCTGGCTGCCCCAGGCGATGGCCTCTTTGCCCTCGTAGTCGGCCCTCTTGGTCTCCTCGATGCGCTCGCGTTCGGCCTCGTAGAGCCTGGCCTTGAGGATCTTCATGGCCGTGGCCTTGTTCTTGAACTGGGACTTCTCGTTCTGGCACTGGACCACGATGTTCGTGGGCAGATGGGTGATGCGCACCGCCGAGTTGGTCTTGTTGACGTGCTGGCCGCCGGGGCCGCTGGCCCTGAACACGTCCACCCGCAGGTCATCCTCCTTGATGTCTATCTCGATGTCCTGCTCCACGTCCGGGTACACGTCCACCGAGGCGAACGAGGTGTGCCTGCGGCCGGAGGCGTCAAAGGGCGATATCCTTATGAGTCGGTGGATGCCCTCCTCGCACTTCAAAAATCCGTAGGCGTAGGGGCCCTCTATCTGGATGGTGGCGCTCTTGATCCCGGCCTCCAGGCCGGGCATCAGGTCCAGGGCGTTGACCTTGAAGCCGTGCTCCTCGGCCCAGCGCGTGTACATGCGCAGGAGCATCTCGGCCCAGTCCTGGGACTCGACGCCCCCGGCCCCGGGATGGATTTCAAGTATCGCCGGGAACTGGTCCTGGGGCTCGCTGAGCAGAACGGCCGTTTCCGTGTCCTCGAGCCTTTTGGCCAGGATGTCGAGCTGCTCCTTGAGCGCGGCCAGGACCTCGGGCCCGTTGTCCTCGGCGGCCATGTCCAGCCATTCCTCGGCCTCGTCCTTGGCCTTGGCCAGGGGCTCGTACATCTTGAGCCGGTGCTTGAGGCGGCTTTTTTCCTGGAGAAGGGGGGTCATCTTGTCCGGATCGTTCCAGGCCCCGGGCTTGGCGAGCTCGGTCTCTATCTGCGCGAGCCTGTCCTTGGCGCGCTGGTAGTCAAAGGCGCCCCCAAAGACTGCGGAACTGTTCCAGAAGCTGGGCCCCTTGGGCCTTGAGTTCCGGATATTGAAGCATCTGTCCAAGCCTCTCGATGTGGTCGTTATCTCCTGCGCCGCAGGGCCAAGAGGCCCGCGAACAGGAGAACAAGTGCATATATGACCCATTTGAATACGTCAAATATATGGTTGAATGCGGTCTTGTCCATGGTCGAGCGCACTTTTCCGGTCAGGACCCGGGCCTCGAACAGGCCGCTTCGGGCCGTGACCCGGCCCAGGGGGTCGACCAGGGCCGATATCCCGGTGTTGGTGGCCCGCGCCAGCCAGCGTCCCTGCTCCACGGCCCGCATGATCGAGAGCGAGAGGTGCTGCAGGGGGGCCGAGGTCTCCCCGAACCAGGCGTCGTTGCTGATGCTCACCAACAGGCCGGCCCCGGACCGGACCCGCTCCTGGGCCAGGTCCGGGAAGATGACCTCGTAGCAGATGAGCATCCCGAGCCTCGCGCCCGCGCCCATGTCCAGGGGCCGCTGGGCCCTTCCGGGCCTGAAGTCGCCGATGTCCTCGACCAGCTTGCCGATGGGCAGAAATTCCTTGAGGGGCGCGTACTCGCCAAAGGGCACCAGGTGCTCCTTGTCGTACCATCCGCTGATCAGGCCCAGGCCGTCCAGGAGGTAGGCCCGGTTGTGGAGCGCGACGCTGTTGTCCCTGGTGTCCAGGGAGTATCCCGGAGAGCCCAGGACCAGGGCGAGGCGGTTTTCCCGGGCGAAGTCCGTGAGCCTGAGCCTGAGATCGGTGTCGTCCTGGAAGTAGAAGGGCAGGCAGGTCTCGGGCCAGATCATGAGCCTGGGCGCGCCGGAGGGCTCACTGTCGAGCTCGGTGACGGCCCTGCGGCCCAGGCCCAGGTACTTGTCCACGGTGGCCGACTGGTAGCTCCTCTTCCATTTGAGGCTCTGGTCGATGTCGCCCTGGACCAGGGCCACGTCCAGCAATCGGCCGCGCGCGTCCGGAGCGGGCTGCGGCCATCCGTTCATGCGCAGCCAGCCGAAGCAGAGCAGTCCGGCGGCCAGACCCGCGGCCAGGACCTTGACCAGGTTCGAGCGCCGCCAGAGGCACATGGCGCAGGCCAGGCCGGCCATGAGCCCGGACAGGCCGAACGCGCCCACCAGGGACGCGGCCTGCACGGCCACGGGCCAGGGCGCGAGCGAGGAGGAGAGCGAGAGCCAGGGAAAGCCGCTGAAAAGCGTGGCCGAGAGCATCTCCATGAACGTCCAGGTCGCGGCGGCGAACAGGCAGATCAAGGCCGGGGCCAGTTTTTTTCGGGCGGCCAGGTGCATGGCCAGGCAGAACAGGCCGTGGTAGGCCCCGAGGACCAGGCACATGAGCGCCGGGCAGGGCGCGGCCAGAAGCCAGTTCAGCCCGCCGTAGTGCTGGACCGGAAAGGCCACCCAGTACAGGCAGCCCAGGCAGGCCAGCCAGCCGGCCAGCCAGCCGGTCATGAAGGCCGTCTTGGCGCTTTCGGCCCTGAACCCGATGAGGCACAGCCCCAGGGGCAGGAAAAGGGCCGCGGCCGGGACCTGGAGGTAGGGGTTGGCGAAGCCCAGCCAGGCGCCCAGGGCGGATATGGCGACACAGGCGGTCACGGTCTGGGTCGGGGGACCGGGAGCGGTTGGATCAATATCTTGCGGATCTGCTTGGCGTCGGCCTCGGCCACGGTCAGCCTGCGGCCTTGGAGGGTGAAGAACTCGCCCTGGGCCGGGATGCGGCCGGCCAGCTCGCACAGGTATCCGCCGATGGTCTCGACCTTGTCCGAGTCCAGCCTGAGCTTAAGGCGCGAGGCCAGCTCGTCCAGGGGCACCCGGCCGGAGACCAGGACCGAGCCGTCGTCCTGTTCCTGTATCTCCTCGGGCTTTGGCTCGTCGTACTCGTCCTCGATCTCGCCGACGATCTCCTCGAGCACGTCCTCCAGGGTCACGATGCCCGAGGTCCCGCCGTACTCGTCGCGGACCACGGCCAGATGGACCTTGTCCGCCTGGAGGCTCTTGAGCAGGGCCTTGAGGCTGGTGGTCTCGGACACGAAGTAGGGCTCGCGCATGATGTCCTTGACCGACTCCCGGTCCTCTTCCGGCTCGAGCAGGCTGCGCAGCAGGTCCTTGGCGTGGACCACGCCTATGATGTGGTCCTTGTCGCCCTCGTAGACCGGGATGCGCGAGTGGCCCTGGGAGATGATCATTTCGGCGATTCTGGTCGCCCCGTCCGAGACCTCGGCGCAGTCGATGTCCGCCCGGGGGACCATTATGTCGGACACCAGGCGGTCCTCCAGGTCCAGGACGTTGAGCAGCATGGACACGTCTTCGCCCTTGATCTCGCCGTCGTCCTTGGCCTCCAGGATGTGCTCCTCAAGGGCGTGGCCGTTTTTGCGGAACAGGTTGCGGATGCGGGAGAAGAATCGACCTTCAGGGCCGTCGTCCAAAACAGGGCTCCTTGTTGGTGGTTGGCCCGGCCGGGGCCCGGCGGTCTGCCGCTCGGGCGGGCTTGCTGTGGACCGGTTGCTTAAGAGTTAGTGACAACCGGGACTTGTGTCAACAACCCTGGCCGGTTGGCCGTCGAGTTTCAGACGCCCCGCAGCCTCTTGACCTGTATCTCCAAACAGGACACCGCGGCCGGGGTGACCCCGGATATCCTGGCCGCCTGACCCAGGGTCAGGGGGTTGATAGCGCAGAGCTTTTCCACGGCCTCGCGGGTCAGGCCGGGCACGGCGGAGTAGTCCATGTCCCGGGGCAGGGCGAGGTCCTCCAGGTCCCGGAAGCGCGCCACCAGCTCCTCCTGGCGCTCGATGTAGCCCTGGTAGCGGACCTGGATTTCGACCTCTTCCAAGACCTTGTCGTCCATGTCCGCGAGCGGCTCCCAGAACCGGGCCAGGCTGCGGGCGCAGACCCCGGGCTGCCTGAGGATCGCGGCCAGGTCCACGGCCTTGCCCGGCGCCGCGGCCTTGATCGAGGCCAGAATCTCGCTGGTGGCCGCGTCCGGCCGGATTCTTATCTCCCGCAGGGCCTCGAGGGCCCTTTGGATGTCCCGGCGTTTGTTGTCGAAGGATTTCCACTGCCCGTCATCCACCAGGCCCAGGTCCCGGCCCAGGGGGGTCAGCCGCAGATCCGCGTTGCCCTCGCGCAGGAGCAGCCGGTGCTCGGCCCGCGAGGTGAACATCCGGTAGGGCTCCTCGGCCCCCTTGGTGACCAGGTCGTCCACGAGCACGGCCATGTAGGCCTGGTCCCGGCCGGGCAGAAACGGGCCCCGGCCGGCGAGCCGGCAGGATATGTTCAGGGCGGCCCACAGGCCCTGGGCCGCGGCCTCCTCGTAGCCCGAGGTGCCGTTGATCTGGCCGGCCAGGTACAGGCCGGGCAGGCGCTTGGCCTCCAGGGTCGGCAAGAGCTGGGTGGGCGGCGCGAAGTCGTACTCGATGGCGTAGCCGGGCCTGACGATCTGGGCCTTTTCCAGGCCCGGGATGGTGGCCAGCATCTGCTTCTGGATGTCCAGGGGCAGGCTGGTGGGCAGGCCGTTGGGATAGACCTCCTGGCCGTCCAGCCCCTCGGGCTCTATGAACACCTGGTGGCGCTCCTTTTCCGGGAACCGGGCGACCTTGTCCTCTATGGACGGGCAGTAGCGCGCGCCCACGCCCTGGATGACCCCGGTGAACAGGGGCGAGCGCTTAAAGCCCCTGCGGATGGCCGCGTGGGTGCGCTCGTTGGTGTAGGTCAGATGGCAGGGGACCTGGGGCAGGGGCACGCGCCCGGTCCTGAAGCTGAACGGCCGGGGCGGGTCGTCGCCGGGCTGGATTTCCAGGCCCTTGAAGTCCACGCTGTCCTTGAGCAGCCTGGGCGTGGTCCCGGTCTTGAGCCTGCCCAGGGTGAAGCCCAGGTCCCTGAGGCTGGCGCTCAGCTCGTCGGCCGCGGGATCGCCGAGCCTGCCGCCGCTGAAGCTCGTGAGCCCGATGTGCATCAGGCCCCTCAGAAAGGTTCCGGTGGTCAGGATCACGGCCCTGGAGCGCAGGGTCTCACCCAGGGCGGTGCGCACCCCGGCGGCCCGGCCGTTCTCCGCGAGCACGGCCGAGGCCGTGTCCTGGAGCAGCCAGAGGTTGTCCTGGCCGAAGACGTCCTTTCGGACGACCTTCATGTAAGTGTCCCGGTCGATCTGGGCGCGCGAGGAGCGCACGGCCGGGCCCTTGCGGGTGTTCAGGATGCGGAACTGGATTCCGGCCTGGTCGGCCCACAGGGCCATGCGGCCGCCCAGGGCGTCGATCTCCTTGACCATGTGGCCCTTGGCCAGGCCGCCGATGGCCGGGTTGCAGGACAGATGCCCGACGCGGTCCAGGTTGATGGTCAGCAGCAGGGTGGCCAGGCCCAGCCGGGCCGCGGCCATGGCCGCCTCGCATCCGGCGTGGCCCGCGCCGACCACGATCAGGTCCAGGGGATCGGGACGGGGTTGCTTGAGGATCATGGTCGGCCTCGGGGCGCGGGGTTTTCGGGCCTCATTCGAAGAGCAGCCCGGCCATGACCTTGGCGTCGCCCAGGGTGTAGGCGATGGAGGACTTCTCGTTGGGCTGGTGGGCGTTGCCCACCAGGGTGCTCCAGACCGCGGCCGGCAGGCCCAGCCTGCGCAGGTACGCGGCCACGGTGCCCCCGCCGATGCCCTGGGGCTTGGGGTCGCAGCCGTAGACGCGCCTGATCAGGCCGATGAGCCGGCAAACGATCTCGCTGTCGAGCGGGGTGGCCGGGGCGGCCTGCTCCCTGAGCACCGGCTCGATGTCCACCTTGACCCCGTAGCGGGCCTCGACCTTGCGGGCCAGGTCCTTGAACGCGGCCCCGACCCGGTCCAGGCCGTAGTCGGCCAGGACCCGGCAGTCCACGTAGAACACGTCCCGGCCCGGGATGGTGTTGACGTTCTCCACGTTGGCCTCTTTCTTGGTCGGGGTGAAGGTCGAGCAGGGCGGGTCGAAGAGCGGATCGCTTTTATCGAACTCGTTGTGCAGGTTTTGGATGTCCAGGATCAGGGCCGAGGCCGCGACCAGGGAGTTCAGGCCCTTGGCCGGGGTGGAGGCGTGGCACTGTCTGCCCGTGACCGTGAACTTCAGCCAGAGCATGCTCTTTTCCGCGACCTCGACCATCTCCGAGCTGGGCAGGCCGAAGTCCGGCACCAGGTAGAGGTCGTTTTCATTGAACAGGCCGCGCTGCTCCCGGACCAGGTATTCCAGGCCGTGGGCGTTTCCGGTCTCCTCGTCGGCCACGAGCAGCAGGCCCAGGTTGATGTCCGGGGTGATGTCCAGGTCCTTTAAGGCCTTGGCGGCCATGAGCGAGCTGACCATGCCCTGGTGGTTGTCCTCGACCCCGCGGCCGATGATGATGTCCCCGTCCTGCTTGAGCGCATAGGGGTCGCTGTCCCAGAGCGCCGGGTCGCCGGGCGGGACCACGTCCAGGTGGGAGATGATCCACAGGGTCTTGTCCCTGTTTCTGCCGGGCGTCACCGCCGCCAGGTTCGGCCGGTAGCCGCAGGACACCGAGGGGTCCGGGGACCTGAACTCGCGGATGTCCTTCAGGCCCAGGGAGCGGAGGTATTTTGAGATCTGCTCGGCCTTTGCCTTTTCCCCGTCCCCGCCGTTCTTGGGGCCCAGGGCCGGGATGGACACGAGCAGCGTCTGGAGCGCCGCGACCTCGGGTCCGAGGCCGTCGATGTACTTGAATATTTTGTCGGTCATGGCCGGCTCCTTTTGTGTCTGGCAAGGGCCAAAGGATAATGGAGCCGCGGCCGGATGACAAGGCAGGGGCGGGCCGCGGCCCGCCCCTGCCCGGAAAAGGGGCTAGCGACCCCTGGCGGCGCGCTTGGAGGCCTTGAGGGGGTTGATCTTGACCTTGCCCTCCTTGTCCACTGCGGAGCGGACGTGGGTGGCGAAGTTGCAGACCCCGAAATGCCATTTGCCGGCCGGCCGCGGGTAGCTCGGGCAGTACTTCTTGCCCTGGAACTCGAGGATGCGCTCGCAGCCCTCGCACTTGTCCACGATCTCCTCCATGATCACCCCCTTGAAGGACAGTCCCTGGGCGGTCATTTCAGCGCCGTCGAGATGGCCGGCGTGCTTTTTGTTGTTATTGGCCATTTCTGTTTTTCCTCCTTGAAAAAAGCCGGCCTTTTGGTTGAGGCCGGCTTGACGCGGTCTATTTTCAAAGAGGTGTGCATATGCCCGCGCGCGCGGGTTGTCAAGGCCCTTGCAGTCCGGTTCGGGCGCGTTGCGCTCCGGCCGCGCTCAGGCCTGGCGGTCGAGCCCGATCACGGTGTTTATCAGCAGCGCGGTGACCTTCTGGGCGTTGTCCGAGAATATCCTGAGCACCTCCTCCCAGGTCACGGGCGGCTCGTCCGTCTTCCAGCAGTCGTAGTCCGTGGACATGGCCACGGCCGCATAGGGCAGGCCGGCCTCGGCCGCCAGGGCCGCCTCGGTGGCGACGCTCATGTTGATGACGTCGGCGCCGAGGGACCTGAACATTATGGACTCCGCCCGGGTCGAGAAGCGCGGGCCCTCGATGGTGGCCACCGTGCCCCGCTCGTGATGGGCCAGGCCGAGCTTTCGGCAGGACTCGATGAGCCTTTGGCGCAGGTATTCGGAGAACGGGTCGGCCATTGGCGTGTGCATGGGCTCGTGCGGCTCGAAGCGCTCGAAGAAGGTCATGGTCCTTTGCTTGGTGAAGTCGATGAACTGGTCCAGGATGACCAGGTCGCCGCGGCCTATCTCCCGGCGCAGGGAGCCGCAGGCCGTGGTCGCGAGCACGAAGTCGCAGCCCCGGTCCTTGAGGGCCTGGATGTTGGCCCTGAAGTTGACTTGGCTGGGCGGGATGGTGTGCTCCCGGCCGTGCCTGGCCAAGAGGAAGACCTGCCGGCCGTTGAGCTTTATGGTCCGCAGGGCCGAGCTCGGCCTGCCGTAGCGGGTGTCGACCTCCAGGTCCGTGCCGGGCTCGACCCTCAGGCTCTCGTAGGCGTCCTCGATGACGTCGGCGTTGTTGAGCCCGCTCCCGCCGATTATGCCGATCTTGATCATGTGCGCTCCAGTGGTGGCGTGTGTTCGGGCCTACTCGGTCATCAGGCTGTGGCAGGCGTAGCCTGTGATCTTCTCGCGTCCGTTGAGGAATCCGAGCTCGATGAGGAATCCGATCCCGGCGACCACGCCGCCCATGGTCTCCACGAGCTTGATCATGCCGGCGCAGGTCCCGCCGGTGGCCAGCAGGTCGTCGATGACCAGGACCCTTTCGCCCTTGGCTATGGCGTCGTCGTGCATGCACAGGGTGTCGGTGCCGTACTCCAGGTCGTAGGACACGGAGCAGACCGTGTGCGGCAGCTTGCCGTGCTTGCGGATGGGCACGAAGCCGAGGCCCATCTTGTAGGCCAGGGGGGCGCCGAAGATGAATCCCCTGGCCTCGGCAGCGACTATCTTGGTCGCGCCGCTGTCCTCGAAGGTCTCGGCCAGCCTGTCCACGGCCCGGCGGAAGGCGTCCGGCACCAGGAGCATGGGGGTGATGTCCAGAAACACGATGCCTTCCTTGGGGAAGTCCTTGACTTCCCTGATCAGGGCTCTGAGGTCCATTTCCTCCTCCTTGAAAAAGGTTCAACCTTTTAAAAATACTCCCCGCTCATTGTCAATCGGACTCCGCCGGGCCGCGGCTTGACTGGGCCGGGCAAGCAGGGCAGTTGTTGGCCATGCCCGCAAAAGACCCGCAGCGCAAGGCGCCCGCGCCCAAGAAGAGCCTGGGCCAGAACTTTCTGATCGACGCCAACGTGGCCCGCAAGATCGTCGCCGCCCTCAACCTGCGGCCCGGCGACCGGGTCCTGGAGATCGGGCCCGGCCGGGGCGCCCTGACCCGTTGGATAGTCGAGGCCGGGCCGGAGAGGTTCGTGGCCCTGGAAAAGGACGAGGTCCTGGCCGGCCGGCTGGCCGAGACGTGGCCGGAGATCGAGGTCCGGGCCGTTGACGCCTTGAAGTTTGATTGGGCCGGATTGCCCCCGGGCTTCAAGCTCGTCGGGAATCTGCCCTACAACGTGGCCTCGCGTCTGATCTGGGACCTGGCCCTTGCGTTCGATCGTTTCGAGAGGGCGGTGTTCATGGTCCAGCACGAGGTCGGCCTGAGGCTGACCGTAGCCCCGGGAAATCGGGATTACGGGGCCCTGGGCGCCTGGACCCGGGGCTTTGCCCAGGCCCGGTATCTGTTCCGGGTGCCGCCCACGGTCTTCAGGCCCAGGCCCAGGGTGGATTCCGCGGTCGTGTCGCTGCGGCCCCTTGGCCCTGCGGAGCGGCCTGTTGACCCCCAGGCCTACGCCCGGCTGATCAGGCTCTGCTTCCAGCACCGGCGCAAGCAGATCAGGGGCGTGCTGGGCTCCGGCTTCAGCCCGGAAATGGCGCACTGGCTTGCTTCCCGCGGTTTCGACCCCGAGGTCCGGGCCGAGCGCCTCGGCCCGGACGAGTTCAAGGGCCTGCTGTTTTTTTTGTAAAAAACAAGCGCCGGTCGGAGATTCCTATTGACTTGAGTGAAAAAATTTTGTTTTAAACGGAGCAGCGGAAAATGAGAATCGGTTTCCATTTCCTCCTTTTTTTATTTTTATCGGCCGATTCTCTGGACAGAGGCCGGACTTTCAATTATTGGCTTAAGGTACGAAAGACGGGCCTTCTTGCCCAAGATGGTTGCGGAGCAGGCGAGACGTTAAAACGGTTTTTTTTGTGAAAACCATAATGAGGAGGAAGGACTGATGACTAAGGCTGAGTTGGTTGTCAAGATCGCTGAGAAGGCTAATCTCACCAAAGCGAACGCCGAACGCGCCTTGAACGCCTTTCTGGAGACTGTCGAGGGAACGTTGGTAAAAGAAGGCAAACTGACCCTGACCGGATTCGGCACTTTCCAGGTCGACAAGCGGAAGTCGCGCGTGGGCCGCAACCCGCGCACCGGCGCCGAGATCAAGATTCCCGCCACCAAGGTCGTCAAGTTCCGCCCGGGCAAACTCCTCAAGGAAGCCGTTAAGTAACTTACCGGGGGTGTTCCGATGCTTCATGGTGAAACAGTGCACAGTCCCCTGCCCATGGACCTTCCGTGGTGGATGCCGGATCACGCGGTCTTTTTCGGCGTTCTCTACCTGGTCCTGGGGGTCATCGGGATTGGAATGGGCTACTGCATAGTCAAGTCCTGGTGGGACAGCAAGTTCGACACAGGACACGCCTCGCACGAGGCCGAGTAGGCGACGATCCCGGCCCAGTCCTAGCCCTTAGTTGATAAGGCGGCCCGCCTGAATCCGATTCAGGCGGGCCGCCGATTGCAAGTATTTTCCGGGTCTCCCGGAATTTATTTTTTCTTTTTTTCGGACCTTGCTTGTTTTTTGAAAAGAGGATAGCTAACTTTTTTTAATTCACGGCGCGCCGAGGCCAGGCGCGCGCAAGGGGAGGTGATTCAATTTGCCGGGAGTATATCTTGAAAATTCGGACAACTTCGATATCGCCCTTCGGCGGTTCAAGAAGCAGGTCGAGAAGTCCGGCATCCTCTCCGAGCTGAAGAAGCGCCAGCACTATGAAAAGCCCAGCGTCCAGCGTAAGAAGAAGAAGGCCGCGGCAAAGAAACGGCTGCTCAAGAAAATGCGCAAGATCAAGATGCTTTAATGGGCCTTAAGTCAATCCTTGAGAAGGATTACATATCCTCATACAAGGCCAGGGATGCGGTTCGGGTGGCTGTCTTGAGATTGCTCAAGACAGCCATCAAGAACCAGGAGATAGAACTCCGCCGGGAGCTCACCGAAGACGAGGTCCTGGACGCCCTGGCCAAGCAGGTCAAACAGCGTCGCGAATCCATCGAACAGTACGCCAAGGCCGGAAGAACGGACCTGGTCCAGGCCGAGTCGCGCGAGCTCGAGGTCCTGTCGGGCTATCTGCCCAGCCCCCTGTCCGAGGAGGATCTGCGGGCCGCGGTTGACCAGGCCGTGGCCGAACTCGGCGCCTCCGGCCTCAAGGACATGGGTCGGGTGATGCAGGAATTGCTCAACAGCCACAAGGGCCGGGTGGACGGGAAAAAGGCCAGCCAGGTCGTCCGCTCCCGGCTGGCGTCCTGAACCGGTATCCTGAATGGAATCCAGAACACTTCAGTTGCTGGAGTTCCCCAAGATCCTGAACAGGCTTTCCGAGTTGGCGGTCTCAGGGCCCGGGGCCGCGGCCTGCCGAGAGATCGCCCCGCTTACGGATTTGGAGGCCATAGCCGCCCAGGGCAGGCTCTCGGACCAGGCCCGGCAATGGCTCGGGGAGTCCGATTTTTGCTTGAGGCGCTTTCCCGGGCTCGAGGGCCTGTTGGGCTTTCTGGACTCCAGGCGCGAAATCCTGGATACGGACGCGCTCTTTGCCCTGTCCGGGGTCCTGGGCCAATACCGGGAGGCCCGGGATTGTCTGAAGCGCTTTGCCGGCCGCGGCTGGGACGAGCTGGAGGCGCTCGTGCTCGGTCCGGGCTGGCCCGGCAGGACCTGGTCCGCGCTGCGCCGCTGCCTCGACGACGAGGGCCTGTTGCGCGACGAGAGCTCGCCCGAACTCTCGGCGGTGAGAGACTCCATCCGCCGGATTCACCAGCGCTGCACGAGAAAGGTCAAGGATTTCATCCTCTCCGAGGACCTGGGCGGACAGCTCCAGGACGACTTCATGACCATCTCCTCGGACCGTTACGTCCTGCCCCTCAAGGTCGGGTACAAGAATCGGCTCAAGGGCGTGATCCACGACTACTCCCAGACCGGCGAGACCTGCTACTTCGAGCCCATGTTCCTGGTGGAGATCAACAACAGCCTCCAGGAGTTGAAGAACAGGGAGCGCGAAGAGGAGCGCAAGGTCCTGGCCTATCTGACCGGCCTGGCGCGCAACGAGTCCGACGGGGTCAGGGATTGTTATCAGGGCCTGGTGCTGATCGATGTCCTTCAGGCCAAGGCCGCCCTGGGCCAGGCCCTTGGCGGGACCTTTCTGGAGGTCCGCGCGGACGCCCCCCTGGCGCTCAAGGGCGCCAGGCACCCGCTCCTGGCCCTGGAGGCCGGTTCGGTCGAGCCCCAGGACATAGAGCTTCTGCCCGGCCACCGGGTCCTGGTGATCAGCGGCGGCAACGCCGGGGGCAAGACCGTGTGCCTCAAGACCGTGGGCGTGTCGGCCCTGATGGCCTTTTCCGGGCTCCCGGTCCCGGCCCTGGAGGGCAGCAGCCTGCCTTTCTGGTCCAGGCTGCTGGTGGTCATGGGCGACGAGCAGAGCCTGGAGGGCCACGTGAGCACCTTCACGGCCCAGATCCGCTATCTCGGCCGGGTCTGGGACCAGGTCGGGCCGGACACCCTGTTCATCCTGGACGAGTTCGGCGCGGGCACCGACCCCACCCAGGGCGCGGCCCTGGCCCAGGCGGTCATGGACTGCGTCCTGGAGCGCGGGGCCATGGCCGTGGCCGCAACGCATTTCCCGGGCCTCAAGGCCTGGGCCATGGCCGCCGAGGGCGTCCGCGCGGCCAGCGTGCTCTTCGAGCCCCGGACCAAGAGACCTCTTTACAGGCTGGCCTATGACCAGGTAGGCGCGAGCATCGCCCTGGACGTGGCCCGCGAGCACGGCCTGCCGCCGGAGATTCTGGCCAAGGCCGAGGGCTATCTGCTCCTGGACGGCTCCGACTCCGGCGCGCTCATAGACCGGCTGAACCGCTTGGCCGTGCTCCGGGAGGAGGAGAACCGGGCCCTGGAAAAGGAGCGGCTCAGGCTGGCCAAGGAGCGCAAGGCCCTGAAGGCCAGGTTCGAGGAGCGCGGCGCCGCGCTCCTGGAGGAGATCAGGTCCAGGTCGCGCGAGATCGTGGACCAGTGGCGCGAGGGCAAATTGGGCCGCAAGCAGGCCCTGAAGGAGCTTTCCCGGGCCAAGATCGAGTTGGCGGATCAAGATCGGGAGAGCGGGGCAGAGCCCGGTTTTTCCTGGGAGGACCTGGTCGCGGGCAGCCGGGTCGAGTATTTGTCCTGGGGCAAGCCGGGTCTGGTCCTGGAAAAGGACGACAAGCGCGGCCAGGTCAAGCTGGACCTTGACGGAATGACCATGTGGGTGAATCATGACGATTTGGGGCCCCTCCAGGGTGTCAAGCCTCCGGCCCCAAGTCCGACCCCGGCCGCGGCCGGGGCCCAAGGCCCGGCCAGGAGCCTGGATTTGCGGGGCATGAGGCCCGACGAGGCCAAAAGCGCGCTGGAGCGCTTTCTGAACGAGGCCCTACTCGGCGGGTTTTACAAATTGGAGATAATCCACGGCCGGGGCACGGGCGCGCTCAGGCGCGAGGTCCACGAATGCCTGAGATTGTTCCCGGCGGTGGAGAGCTTTTCCCTGGCCACTGAGGAACGCGGCGGCGACGGCATGACCGAGGTCCTGCTCCGGTAAAGCCGCGCCAATGGCCTGACGATAGACAGACATGGGATCGGTCGAGACATGGATTCCGGGACCATACAGGCCGTAAAGTCCAGGCTGAGCATCGTGGACGTGGTCCGGCGCTATGTCGATCTGCGTCCGGTCTCCGGTCGCTGGATGGGCCCCTGCCCGTTTCATCAGGAGACCAAGCCCTCGTTCAGCGTAAAGGAGGACGAGGGCTTCTACTATTGCTTCGGCTGCCAGGCCTGCGGGGATGTCATCGACTTCTACATGCGCATCAACGGCCTGGAGTTCCAGGACGCCCTGGAGCAGCTCGCGGCCGAGGCGGGCGTCGAGCTCGGCCGTGTGGCCAGGGACCCGGCCGCGGCCGAGAAGCGCGAGCGCAAGAAGGTCCTCTTGGCCATGCACGAGCAGGCCAGGGATTTTTTTTGCCGCAATCTCAGGCTGGCCGCGGGCGCCGGGGCCAGGCAGTACCTCGCGGGCCGGGGCGTGTCCCCGGAAACGGTCGAGGCCTTCGGCCTGGGCTACAGCCTGGACGAGTGGCAGGGCCTGGAGCGGTTCTTGCGCGGCAAGGGCCTGGATTCGGACCTGGGCCTTGAGGCCGGGCTTTTGACCAGGAATGAAAAAGGCAATGTCTACGATCGGTTCCGTGGAAGATTGATGTTTCCGATCCAGAATTTGTCCGGCCAGGTCATTGCCTTTGGCGCAAGAATAATTACACAGGGTGAACCGAAGTATTTAAACAGCAGCGATTCGCCCATTTACAAGAAGGGGGAACATCTTTACGGCCTGTATCAGGCCAGGCGGGCCATAACCCGCACCAGACGGGCCCTGCTCACCGAGGGCTACCTGGACGTGCTGTCCATGCACCAGTTCGGGTACCAGGACGCCTGCGGCGTGCTCGGCACCGCCCTGACCAACGACCAGGTCCGGCGGCTCTCCGGTCTGTGCTCCAGGGTCGATCTTGTCTTTGACGGCGATTCGGCCGGCAGGAAGGCGGCCCTGCGCAGCTCCGAGATGCTGCTCCGCCAGGGCGTGTCCTGCCGGGTGGTGCTTCTGCCCGAGGGCGAGGACGTGGACAGTCTCCTTCAGGCCAAGGGCAGGGAAGGTTTTGAGAAATGTCTTGACAAGGCCCTCGATGGGCTGGCTTTTTGCTTGAGCACGGTGCGCGGGCATTTCTCCCCCAAGGAGGTCGTGGCCTGGGCCGGGGATTTCATGGACGGCCTCGCTGATCCGGGGCTGTTGGCCTATTTCATCCCCAAGCTGAGCGCCGGGCTCGGGCTCTCCGAGGCCGAGCTGAGGCAGCGCATGGGCCGGGCCAGGACCGCCCGGGCGGCAGCGGCCCCGGGACCGGCCGACAGGCCGGCTGAGCGGGAGGACAAGAGGGACAGGCAGCTGCTCAGGTTCGCCATCCAGTATCCTGAATTCGTTGCCGAACTGGAGGCGGAGGGCTTCGAGGTCCTGTTGACCGGGGACTGGGCCAGGGACCTGTGGCGCAAGCTGGTCTCCCGCCGGGGAGAGGACATCCTTCCCTGGCTGGACGAGACGCAAAAGGCCCTGTGGACCAGTTGCCGCCTTGACCTGGACGGGGCGGGCCTGAGCCCCGAGGATCGGATCAGGGAGCGCGACCTCATGGTCGGGCTGGTCAGAAAGGCCCGGCAGGAAAGTCACAGGAAGGATATCAAGGACGCCCTGCGCCGGCATTGGGAGTCCGGAGATCGGGAAAAGGGCCTGGACTGCATCCGGGCCCTGCACGAATCCATTTGGAGGGATGATGAGCAACATTAAGGAAATCCAGCAGATAAAATCCCTGATCGCCAAGGGGAGAAAGAATGGATTTCTGACCTTCGACGAGGTGGGCAAGGCCCTGCCCTCGGAGATCAACTCTCCGGACCAGATCGAAGAGGTCATAAACATATTCGACCAGCTGAACATCGTGATCGTGGACGCCGAGGAGCTCGGCAAGAAGAGCGTCATGGACTCCGAGGAGTCCGACGGCGGCCTGGACCTGGTCAGCGAGGACGACGCCACGGACTACTCCTCCAGGAGCACGGACCCGGTGCGCATGTACCTGCGCGAAATGGGCGCGGTGCCCCTGCTGGACCGCGAGGGCGAGGTGGTCATCGCCAAGAAGATAGAGGCCGGGGAGCTGGAGGTCCTCTACGCCCTGGTCGAGGTGCCCGTGGCCGTGGAGGAGCTGGTGAGCGTCGGCGAGGACCTGAAGAACTCGCGCATCAAGCTCAAGGACGTGGTCAAGACCATCGAGGAGGACGACCCCTCCGAGGACGAGATGAACCAGCGCCAGCGGGTCATCTTCCTCCTGGACGAGGTCAAGAACCTCTTCCGCAAGCGCAGGCGCATATACGCCAAGCTGGACGCCTGCGCCCAGCTGGATCGCCGGGTCTACGGGGTGCAGAAGGAGATCCTCGGCTACAAGAACGAGGTCATAAACAGGCTCCGGGACATCAAGCTGGAAAAGACCCTCATCGACCGGATAATCGAGACCGTGAGCGACTACGTGCGCCAGATGCACAACTGCCAGCGCGACCTCACGGCCTATGTCCTGTCCGTGGGCAAGAGCAAGAGGGACATCCAGGACATCTTCAAGGCCGTGGACGCGCGCGAGATCAATCCGGTGGTGGCCGCCGACGCCCTGGGCATGACCGTGGAGGAGTTCTTTTCCTTCAAGGAGATGCTCTCCAGCAAGATGGAGATCCTCGACCGGCTCCAGGAAAAGTGCTGCCACAACGTCCACGACCTCGAGGAGGTCCTCTGGCGCATCAAGAGCGGCAACTACGCGGCCATGCGGGCCAAGCAGGAGCTCATCCGCGCCAACCTGCGCCTGGTGGTCTCCATCGCCAAGAAGTACACCAACCGCGGCCTGCAGTTTCTGGACCTGATCCAGGAGGGCAACATCGGGCTCATGAAGGCCGTGGACAAGTTCGAGTACCAGCGCGGCTACAAGTTCTCGACCTACGCCACCTGGTGGATACGCCAGGCCATCACCCGGGCCATCGCGGACCAGGCCAGGACTATACGCATCCCGGTGCACATGATCGAGACCATCAACAAGCTGATCCGCACCTCCCGGTACCTGGTCCAGGAGCTCGGCCGCGACCCCACGCCCGAGGAGATCGCCGGGCGCATGGACTACCCGCTGGAAAAGGTCAAGAAGGTCCTCAAAATAGCCAAGGAGCCCATCTCTCTGGAGACGCCCATCGGCGACGAGGAGGACTCCAGCCTGGGCGACTTCATCGAGGACAAGAAGGCCACGGCCCCGGCCGAGGAGGTGGTCAGCACCAAGCTCGGCGAACAGATCGCCAAGGTCCTCTCCGACCTCACCCCGCGCGAGGAGCAGGTCCTGCGCAAGCGTTTCGGCATCGGCGAGAAGTCCGACCACACCCTGGAGGAGGTCGGCAAGCTCTTCAACGTCACCAGGGAGCGCATCCGCCAGATCGAGGCCAAGGCCCTGCGAAAGCTCCGCCATCCGGTGCGCAGCGCGCTGTTGCGCTCCTATTTCGAAAGCTAGGACCCTGAGGGGGCCGCAGACGGCCCCCTTTTTTCATGCACCAGTCATTAAGCATAGCGGTCTTGGCCCTGGTCCTGGACCTGGCCTTTGGCGATCCGGCGCGCCTTCCCCATCCGGTGAGGCTCATCGGCCGGGCTGCGGCCCGGCTGGAGGGCCTGTGTAGGACCGGCGGCCTGAACCTGAGGCTGGCCGGTACGATTTGCCTTTTGCTCATCTGCCTGGGGGCCTGGTTTTTGACCCGGCTGGCCGCGGGGATTCCGGTCTTCGGGGTTTTGGCCTCGATCTATCTGGCCTACGCGGGCCTGGCCCTGGGCGGCCTTGTCCGGGAATGCCGCGCGGTCCACGCGCTCATCGAGGCCGGGCGTCTGGACCAGGCCAGGCAGGCCCTGGGGCTTCTGGTCAGCAGGGAGGTCGCGGGCCTGGACGAGTCCGGCCTGCGCCGGACCCTGGCCGAGACCCTGAGCGAGAACCTGAACGACGCCTTTGCGGCCCCGTTTTTCTTTCTGGTCCTGTTCGGGGTGCCCGGGCTGTGGACCTACAAGGCGGTCAGCACCCTGGACTCCATGTGGGGCTACAGGACGCCGGAATACGCGCGCTTCGGCTGGGCCTCGGCCAGGGCCGACGATGTCCTGGCCTTTGTCCCGGCCCGGCTCACGGCCGGATTCATGGTCCTTGCCGGTTGGCTCATGGGTTTGAACGCCAGGGCCGCGTTCAGGAACACGCGCCCGGACGCCAGGAAGACCGAGAGCCCGAACGCGGGCTGGCCCATGGCCGCGGCGGCCTGGCTGTGCGGGGCGTCCATGGGCGGGCCGGCCGTGTACTTCGGGCAGCGGCGCGAAAAGCCGGTGCTCGGCCCGCAGGGCGAATGGACCTCGACGCGCCTGGCCGCGCTCCTCAGACTCACGACCCGGGCCGGGCTCCTGGCCGCGGCGGCCATTTTGCTTGCCGCGCTCGGGCTCGGATATGCCTTCTAGGCGCGGGAAAGGCCCGGCGCGGCGGGTGGTTGCCCGGACGCCGGCCGGGTTGTGATCGAAAAACCGCAAAGGAGCAGGAAATGCCCGCACTGTGGATGGAGACCTTCGGGATCGTCGCCGGGACCCTGACCACGGTCTCGTTCTTCCCCCAGGTGGTCAAGACCTGGAGGTCCAAGGAGGTCAAGGACATCTCCCTGGCCATGTACCTGATTTTGACCTCGGGCATATTGCTCTGGATCGTCTACGGCCTGCTCATCGACTCCATTTCGGTGATTTTGGCCAATATCGTAACCTTTGTCCTGACCGTGGCCATTCTGGTCATGAAGATCAGGTACCGCTAGCTTGGCGACCGCCCCGGGCAGGGCGGAAAACAGCAGGCCGGAGCGCTACGGGCAGATCCCCGCGGCGCTCCGGCCGTGTCTTTTGATGGTCCTTCGGCTACTTGCCGAGCTCCCTGCTGCGTTCCCAGGCCTTGCGCACCGCGTCCATGACGTGCGCGCGCAGGGCGCAGCGGTCCATGTGCGCCAGGCCGCTTATGGTCGTGCCCCCCGGGGAGGTGACCATCTCCCTGAGCAGGCTGACGTGCTCCTTGCTCTTAACGGCCAGCCTGGAGGTGCCCGCGAACAGGGCCAGGACCATGTCCGCGGCCAGGTCCCGGGCGAATCCCAGGCTCACCCCGGCCTCGATGAGCGCTTCCATGAAGTACAAGACATAGGCCGGGCCAGAGCCGATGAGCGCGGTGTAGGCGTCGAAGAACTTCTCTTCCAGGACGTGCACCCGGCCCAGGGGCCGGAACAGGTCCAGGACGAACTTCTTCTGGCCCTCGCTCAGGTGCGGGTCCTCCAGGCAGACCGCGAACACCCCGGCGTTGACCAGGGCCGGGGTGTTGGGCATCACCCGGACCACGGGGCAGCGGTTTTCGGAGTGGTCCTTGAGCCTGGCCAGGGGGATGCCCGCGGCTATGGACACCAGACACTTGCCCGGATTGAGCTCCGGCGCGATCTCCTCCAGGACCCCGGCGGCGTGCTGGGGCTTGACCGCCAGGACCACGAACTCGCACTTGGCGGTCAGGTCCTTGGGCGAGTCCGCGGGCGCAAGCCCGCATTGGCCGGCCAGGGCGTCCATCTTGGTTCGGTCCAGGTCAAAGCCGTGGACCTCGGCCCCCAGGCCGGACAGGCCCTTGATGATGGCCGAGCCCATGTTGCCCAGGCCGATGAATCCGATGCTCGAGCTCATTATCCCACCATTTCCAACTGGTTGAAGAAATAGGCCACCTCGGTCGCGGCCGTGGCCGGGCCGTCCGAGCCGTGGCAGGCGTTGTTCTGGATGTTCAGGCCGAAGCGCTTGCGGATGGTGCCTTCCGCGGCCTTGGCCGGGTCCGTGGCGCCCATCAGGCCGCGATAGCGCTCGACGGCGTTGTCCGCCTCAAGGACCGAGACCACCACCGGACCGGAGACCATGTATTTTACGAGCTCACCGAAAAAGGGCCGCTCTTTGTGCACGGCGTAGAAGCCCTCGGCCTGGGCCTTGGTCAGCCGGAGCATCTTCATGGCCTTTATCTTCAGGCCGCTGTCGGCGATCATCTTGAGGATGTCGCCCACGAGCCCCCGCTCGACAGCGTCGGGTTTGATGATCGAAAAGGTCAGCTCAGTCATGTTCGGGCCTCCGTTCTTGTTTCGTTATACCCAAAGGCGGCTTTTCGCCAGTCATCGGCCCGTGGGGCCCGGCCCTGGGCGACAGGGCGTGTTTTATCTTGGATGGGGCTGTTAGGCAATCTCGGGCCCGGGCTTGTTTGCGGTTGAAAAAGGCCGACCCCAAAGGGCCGGCCTTTTTTCGTCTTTCACTTGGCCTGTCAGAAGCGGATCTGCTCTTCCTTGACCACCTGCACGGCCTTGTTGCCCTTGATCCTGCCCGGAGAGCAGTGGAACTTCTTGATGCCCTCGATCTCGGCCTCCAGGAGCTCGTCCTCGTCGGTGTCCAGCAGGAGCACGTCGCCCAGGTGCAGGTCCAGGAGCTGGCGGCCGGTGATCTTGGTCCGGCCCAGGCGCACGACCATCTCCACCGGGGTCTCCATGAGCCGCTCCTTGAAGCGGTTGATCCAGGCGTGGTCCACCTCCAGGCGCTCGGACTGGAACGAGGCGTGCAGCTTCGAGCGGATGGGCTCCATGGTGGCGTAGGGCAGGCAGCAGACCAGGGAGCCGATGGCGTTCTCCAGCTCGACCTCGAAGGTGACCACGATGACCACGTCCGAGGGCGGCACGATGGCCGCGAACTGCGGGTTTACCTCGGTGCGGATCAGCTCGATGTGCACCTCGTGCACCGGCTTCCAGGACTCCTCCATGTTCGCCAGGGCGATCTTGACCACCCGTTCGACAATGGCCTGCTCGATGGGCGTGAAGTCGCGGCCCTCGACCTTGGGCTGGGAGCCCGCGCCGCCGAAGAAGTTTTCCACCAGGGCGAAGACCAGGCGCGAGTCCACGACCAGGATGGCGTTGCCGCGCAAGGGGTCCAGCTTGAAGATCGAGATGCTCGTGGGCACGGGCAGGGAGCGCATGAAGTCCCCGAACTTGGACATGTCGATGGATATCGGGTTGATGTCCACCCGCTTGCGCATGGTGTTGGCCAGGGCGTTGGTGTACAGCCTGGCGAAGCGGTCGTTGACGATCTCCAGGACCGGCATCCGGCCGCGGATGATGCGGTCCTGGTTGGCCAGGTCAAAGGCCACGACCCCGGTGTCGTCCTCTGGAAGCTCGGTCTCTGTCTCGACGTCGCCTCCGGAGAGCCCGCGCAACAACGCATCAACTTCGTCTTGTTCGAGGATCTTGCTCATGCGCCTGGTCCTTGACGCCCCGAGGGGCGTTTTTATCGTATTTACGCTGTGTTCAGGGCTGGTTTAGCAAGAATCGGGCCGGGAAGCATTTTCCGGCCGCCTTGCCCCCTTAATATTTATTACCTCTGTCGATCGGACTTTGGCAACACTTGGGGGCTATTTTTTGTCCAGCGAGGAGACCGGGGCCACGGAGACATCCCTGTCCCTGCGTCCGGTCCAGATGCGCAGGGCCGCGAGGGTCTCGGGGTGGGGGTGGCCGATGGCTATGGCCGAGCCGGTCTTTTTGGCCAGGCGTTCGGCCTTGCGCAGCTGGTACAGGATGGCCTGCACGTCCCTGACGTTGTCCAGGAACACGTCGCGCCGGAAGAAGCGCATGCCCAGGGACCTGGCCACGCTCCCGGCCACGCTCCTCTGGGTGGTCAGGCTGTCCAGGAAAAAGAGCCCCCGGGAGTTGACCGCGGACAGGGCCGCGCGCATGGCCGGCCGGTTTTCGGTGAACAGGGAGCCCATGTGGTTGTTGGCGCCGACCGCGCCCTTGATCCTGGACAGGTCCTGGTCCACGACGCGTCCGATCTCCCGGGCGTCCATGTCCACGAACACCGCGCCCGGACCGGGCTTGACCTGGGGGTAGCCCTTGGGCTGCATGGGCAGGTGCACCAGTATCTCCCGGCCGGCCGCAGCCGCGATGTCCGCGACCTTTTCTGACTGGCTTGCGCAGGGCCAGATGGAGAAGCTGACCGGGACCTCGAGGGCCGCCAGACAGCGTCCGAACTCCGCGTCCTCGCCCAGGTCGTCGATGACCACGGCCAGCACGGGCCCGGGCCCGGCGGGCGCTGTCCGGGCCTTGATCCCGCCGTCCAGGACTATCCGGTGCGTGGGCACGCCGTCTATGCTCAGGCAGGCCGTGGTCTGTGTCTCGGGCACGAGCAGGGCGCCCGGCACGTGCTCGGCCACGGCCTCGGACAGGGCGTTCAGTATCTCCTGGGCCCGCCCCTTGGCCGGGACCTCGATGGTCTGGAAGTGGTAGGTCTTGCCCTGGCGGCGTCTGACCTGGACGTCCACGAGCCCGAGGTCCTCGGCGTCCACGCCCGCGGCCTTGAGGGCCTTGATGAGCGCGAAGTCGGTCTGCCTGACCTTGTCGTCGAGCTCCTGGCCCGGTCCCTCCTCGTAGAGGATCTGGCCGGGGCCGTTTTTTTCCGGGCCTTGTGGTCCGGCCGGGGTCGAGAGCAGGTCGGCGATCAGAAACAGGAGGGCGGCGAAGCAGACCAGGAAAACACCCACCAGCGGCGCCGGCTTGTACACGAGCCCGAGGAGCCGTTTGCCCGGGGATTCGGGCGGCTGCCCTTGTTTGTCCTCTGAGGGGTGTTCGTCCATTGGCTGAGGTCAGCCGCGGCCCATCAAGCCTACTGAATCTTCTTGATGTTGGGCAGCTGTTTTACGAGCTCGAGGGCCAGGCGGAGCTGGTTGTCCTTTTCGAGCATGTCCTTGGTCTTCTCGTCGATCTCCCGCTTGCCCTTGCCGCCCTTGACGTTGTTGTGCAGATGCCGGGTCAGGTCCTTTTCCCTGTAGGTGTAGCGCTTCTTGAGGTCCAGGAACTCGGCGTCCTCCTTGGAGGGCGGGGGCATATAGGGAATGGCCAGGTCCGGGACTATGCCCTCGGCCTGGATGGAGCGTCCGTTGGGCGTGTAGTAGAGGGCCGTGGTCAGCTTTATGCCCGCCCCGTCGGACAGGGGTATGACCGTCTGGACCGAGCCCTTTCCAAAGGTCTTTTCCCCGAGCAGAAGCGAGCGCTTGTGGTCCTGGAGCGCGCCGGCCACGATCTCCGAGGCCGAGGCCGAGCCGGAGTTGATCAGGGTGACGATGGGCGCGGTCACGTCGTCGGTGTTCTTGTGCGCCGGGAAGTCCTTTCTCTGTTCCTTGTGCTTGCCCTGGATGTACACGACCAGGCCGCCGGGCAGAAACACGTCGCTCACGGACACGGCCTGTTCCAGGAGGCCGCCCGGATTGTTGCGCAGGTCAAGGACGATGCCCTTGAGCTTCTTGTCCTTTGCGTAGTCGTCGATGGCCTTGCGCATGTTGGGCGTGGTGTTGTCGTTGAACCGCGTCAGCCTGAGGTACAGATAGCCGTCCTCGAGCTCCCTGGACTTGACGCTGACTATGGGGATGGTGCCCCTGACCACGGTGACTTCCTCGGGCTTTTGGGAGTCCTTGTGCAGGATGGACAGGACAACCGGCGTGCCGTTGGGACCGCGGATCTTCTTGACCGCGTCCATGAGGGTGATGTCCTGGGTGGATGTGCCGTCTATCTCGAAGATTATGTCCCCGGCCTCTATGCCGGCCTTGTAGGCGGGCGTGTCCTCGATGGGCGAGACAACGACCAGCCGGCCGTTGTCCAGGCTGATCTCGATGCCGATGCCGCTGAACTCGCCCTTGGTGCTGAGCTGGATTTCCTTGAAGTCGTCGGCCGAGAGGTACGAGGAGTGCGGGTCGAGCTGCTCGAGCATGCCCTTTATGGAGTCCTCGATGAGCTCCTGTCTGGATATGTCCTTCACATAGTGGGTCTCGACCATGTCCAGGACCTGGCTGAAGCGCCTGAGGGCCTCGAAGTGGGAGTCCTTCTCGGCCAGGCCGGGCCCGGGGGAGACCATGAGGGTGAAGAGCAGCAGCACCGTGGCGAGCCAAAGAAAAACGCGCATATATCCTCCGTCCGGTCAGTCCCTGCCGGCTATTGACCCTGCGCTTTCCGCAAAGCGGACAGCCAGAAGATTGGGTTAATTGGTTTCTGGCGAAAACGCAATTCAAAATAGAGGCCTGGGCCCTGGGCCCTGGGGTAGTAGCCGGCCCGGCCGATGGTCTCGTCCTTTTCGACCTCCTGCCCGCTTTGGACAAAGGATTCGGACAAGAAGGCGTACAGGCTGTAGTAGTCGTAGCCGTGATAGACGATGATCACCTGGCCGAAGCCCCTCAGGGTGTCGTTGTGGACCACCTTTCCCCAGAACACGCATTTCACGGGTTCGCCCGCCTCGGCCACGGACATCCCCAGGCCGCGCATGGGCGGGTCGGCTTCCAGGTCGAAGTCGCCGACCACCTTTCCGGCCACCGGCCAGGGCAGGTTGCGCTTGTGGCCGGCGAAGCGCTTGGTCTTCTGGGTGCTCAACTGGTAGTTGAGCTCCTGGATGGCCTCCAGGATGTCCCTGAGCTCGGTCTCCAGGTCGGTTCTCTTCGTCCTGACCTCGCTCAGCCTGGAGCGGAACAGGAGCTTGTCCCGCAGAAGGTCGTCCTTGGTCTTGTTGACCACGGCCAGGCGCCTGCCTGCCTCCTGCTCCAGCTCGCGCTGCGCCTCCAGGTTCTCGGCGACCTTGCGGGCCTGCTCCCGGGCCTGGGCGAGCTTGTCCCGGGTGGCCTTGTAGATGCCCGCCAGCCAGGTGAAGCGCCGGTCGGCCGCGTCCCAGGTCCCGACGCCCCGGAAGCGCTGCTCAATGTTCTGCATGTGCACGGGCCAGAGCGTGGCCATGAGGCCCATGAGCTCGCCCTCGGTGCGTTTTTTCTCCCGCTCCAGGCCGAAGTATTGCTCCCTGGTCCGGGCCTCATCGGCCCTGATCTTGTCCAGGGCCGCCTGCTGATCGGCCACCCTGGCGCTGTTGACGCGTATCCTCTCGTCGATGCTTCTCAGCCTTTGGGAGAGCTTGTTCTGCTCCTTGGACAGCCTGCGTATCTCCTGCTCGCGCTGCTCGGCCTGCTCCTGCTCCAGGCGCAGGACGCGCTCGATCTCGGCCGGGCCGCTGTGGGCCGGAAAGGGCCACAGGGCGCAGCTCAGGCAGGCCAGGAGGATGAGCAGTGGACAGCGTTTCATGCCAGGCGGGTCTTTTTGTCAGGGGGCAATGCCCAGGAATCGCCCCAGGGGGCAGGTCGCGCACAGGCCCTGCCGCTTGGCGCACCATCTCTTGCCCAGGCGCACGATCAGGGCGTGGTATTCGTTGTACAGGTCCACGTCCCCGGGCAGGGCGTCCATGAACAGGTCCCTGAGCTCGTCGTAGGCCGCGTCCTCGGGCGCCAGGCCGTGCCTGGACATCATCCGCGCGGTGTAGGCGTCCACGACAAAGGTCGGCAGCCCCAGGGCGTAGAGCAGGATGGAGTCCGCGGTCTCCGGGCCCACGCCCTTGACCGCGAGCAGCTTGGGCCGGACCCGCTCCAGGCCCAGGCCTGCCAGCCGGGTCATGGACCCCTCGGCCTCGCGGCCCAGAAAGTCCAGGAAGTTCAGCAGCCTGGCGGCCTTGATCCGATAGTATCCAGCGGGCCTTATGAGCTCTTCGAGCCGTGTGTTCTCGATCCCGGACAGGGACTCGAAGTCCAGGACGCGCGCCGACTTCATGTTGGCGATGGCCTTTTCCACGTTCTGCCAGTTGGTGTTCTGGGTCAGGATCGCGCCCACCGCGACCTCGAAGGCCGTGTCCCCGGGCCACCAGTTGCTCGGGCCGAGTTCCTCGAGCATGGCCCGGTACATCTCGAGCAGCAGGTCCCGGCGGCTCAAGGGTTTTCCCCCTTAAGCGCCCCGGCCCAGGCCAGGGCGGTCCACTCCCCGTCCTGCTTCAGCCCTGGCCGGTCAAGGCCGAGGTCCGTGTAGGCCGCGGCCACGCCATCGGCCTGCTCGGCCAGGATGCCGGAGATGACCAGGCAGCCGTCCGGAGCCAGGAGGGAGACGATGTCCCGGGCCATGGCCCTGAGGGGCTCGGACAGGATGTTGGCCACGATGACCGCAAAGCGCTGGCCCGGCCCCAGGCAGTCCACGCTGCCCACTGCGCAGGCCATGTCCGGGGCCACGCCGTTGAGCGCCGCGTTCTCCATGGCGCAGACCACGGCCTGGGGGTCGATGTCCAGGCCGAGGCCCGAGAGGCCGAGCTTGCACAGGCCGATGCCCAGGATGCCGGAGCCGGTCCCGAGGTCCAGGAATCTCTGGCCCCGGGCGATGCGCCCGGCGCGGTGGAAATCCGCCAGCCAGTCCAGGCACAGGGCGGTGCTCGGGTGGTGTCCGGTGCCGAAGGCCATCTTGGGCTCGATGACGATGGCCGTCAGCTTGTTGTCGCGGTCCTTGGCCAGCCAGGGCGGCAGGATATCGAAGCGCTCGCCGCAGGACACCGGGGTGAAGAACTCCCGCCAGGCCATGGTCCAGTCCCGGGCCGTGGGCTGTTCCAGGGACAGGCCGCAGCCCGGCCAGCGCCCGGATATCTCGGCCGCGATCTCCTGGGCCAGGGGGTGGTTCTCCAGGAAGAGCCGGTAGCTGACCCCGGATTCGCCGCTCTCCTCCTGCCAGCCGTGGGGCGCCTTGGCGCAGAGAAAGGCGGCGCAGTCGTCCTCGGCCGAGGCCGGGACCGTGAACTTGATCTCCAGCAGACAGGGCATGGTGTCTTCGGGTCTTGCGCGGAACGGCTCAGACCAGGGTGTCGATGATCGAGCCCTTTCCGGTGTAGATGGCCTGGTAAAGGGTCAGGCCCGCGGCCCGCGTCTCCTCCTCGGAGACGCGCAGCGCCTCCTGGCGCGACTGCGCCGCGGCCCGCTCGGTTGCGCGGGCCTCCCCGGCCTCGGCCAGGTCCTGGGCCGGCGGTGGAGTTCCGGCTGCGGAAACGGGTTCCATGCGGCCTCCGTTTGTTTCTGACCCATATTAGGGACGCCGGCCTCCGGGGTCAATCCCCGACAGTCCTAGCCGCCGAGCACCTCGTCCAGGGCGCGCATGAAGGCCAAAATGTCCTGCTTGGGGATGATCAGGGGCGGCAGCAGCCTGAGCACGCGCTCGTGGGTCAGGTTGAGCACGAAGCCGCGCGAGAGCAGGGCCTTCCAGACCTCCTCGCCGGGGAACTTGAGCTCGATGCCGATCATCAGGCCCATGCCCCGGACCGTGGATATCTTGTCCGGATGCTTCTCGGCCAGCTTGCGCGCCTCGCCCATGGCGAAGCGGCCCATCTCGGCGGCCCGCCGGGCCAGGTCTTCGCGGATCAGGATGTCGATGACCCTGGAGGCGACCGCCGAGACCAGGGCCCCGCCGCCGAAGGTCGTGGCGTGGCTGCCGGGCTCGAAGCCCCTGGCGACCTCGTCCGTGGCCAGCATGGCGCCCATGGGCAGGCCGTTGGCCAGGCCCTTGGCCGAGGTCAGGATGTCCGGCTTGATCCCGAAGTGCTGGTGCGCCCAGAACTTTCCGGTCCGGCACAGCCCGGTCTGGACCTCGTCGGCCACCAGGAGCACGTCCCTGTCGCGGCAGAGTTGGGCCAGGGCCTGGACATAGCCCGGGGGCAGGGGGCGCACCCCGCCTTCGCCCTGGATCATCTCGACCATCACCGCCGCGGTCTTGTCGCCCACGGCCCGGTCCATGGCCTCCAGGTCGCCGAAGGGCAGGATCACGAAGCCCTCGGGCAGGGGGCCGAAGCCGTCCTTGATCTTGGCCGTCTGGCCGGTGGCCGTCAGCGTGGCCAGGGTCCGGCCGTGAAACGAGCCCTCCAGGGTCACGATCTCGAAGGCCTCGCGGCCCTTGACCTTGCGCATGTAGCGTCTGGCCAGCTTGATGGCCGATTCATTGGCCTCGGCCCCGGAGTTGCAGAAAAAGACCTTGCCCAGGTGACAGGTGGACAAGAGCCTCTCGGCCAGGTCGAGCTGCTCGGCCTGGTAGAAGAGGTTGCTCACGTGCACCAGCCTGCGCGCCTGCTCGGCCATGACCTCGGCCAGCTCGGGCCTGCAATGGCCCAGCCCGGCCACGGCGATGCCCGCGAGCAGGTCCACGTACTCCCTGCCCTCGGGGTCGAAGAGCCGGCAGCCCTCGGCCCTGGCCACGGCCAGGGGGTATCTGCCGTAGGTCCGGCAGAGGAGCTTCTCCTCCCTGGCCTTCAGTGCGTTGAATGAATCGCTCATCTATTTTATCCTTTTTATCCTTTAATTCTTGCCCGTGTGTCCGAAACCGCCGCCGCCCCTCTGGGTCGCGCCCAGGTCCTCGACCTTGTGGAACACGGCCTGAAAACAGGGGAGAAACACCAGCTGGGCGATGCGCTGGCCCCTGGTCACCCGGCGCGTCCGGTCCGAGGTGTTGAGCAGGGAGACGATGATCTCGCCCCGGTAGTCCGGGTCGATGACCCCGACCCCCTGGCTCACGGTCAGCCCCTCCCTGGTCCCCAGGCCGCTCCTGGAAAACACGAACCCGGCCACCCCGGGCCTGGTGATCTCGATGGCCAGACCCGCGGGCACGGCCGCCCGTTCGCCGGGGTTTATGTCCATGTGCTCCTGGTCGATGCAGGCCCTCAGGTCCACGCCGGCCGAGAGGGGGGTGGCGTAATCGAGCCCGTTTTCGGCCCAGACATCGTGTAAAAACCGCACCTTGACGTCCATGTGCAGCAAACCCCCGCTGTCTTGTTCGTTGGCGATGGCGTTTAAATGATCTTTATGGCAAGTCATGTCAATTGACCGGCCTTGACCGTTTGGGATGGGTAGTTATTCATCCCTGAGCCGGTGTTGCCCGGCGGGCCGGGCATGTTTCCGGGGCGCGGGGTTTGTGGGCCGGGCGGATATGTTATAGGGATAAAAACATATCTTGACAGGCCCGGAGGAAAGTGTTTGTTTATGTGCCCTCCGGGTTTCGGGAATGCCATCTTTTGTGAAACCGGCGTTCAAGACCAACATTCGTCTCAACGCCAGATGACATTTTTGGCAAAACCATCAAGGGCGAGGTGTTGTCTTGCTTTTCAGGCCCGTCAACAATAATTACCACGACTTCGTCATCGACAGGGACAAGGACCGGTGCATCAACTGCAAGGTCTGCGTGCGCCAGTGCTCCTACGAGGCCCATTATTGGGACGAAAACCGCCAGCGGGTTATGCACGACAACTCCAAGTGCGTGGGCTGCCACCGCTGCGAGGCCCTTTGTCCCACGGCCGCTTTGACCATCAGGAAAAATCCCTCGGAGTTCCGGGACAACGCCCTGTGGCGGCCCGTGTTTCTCAAGAACATCTACAAGCAGGCCGACACCGGGGCCGTGCTCTTGGGGGCCATGGGCTCGCCCGTGGACATCCCCTGTTATTGGGACCATTTGCTCCTTGACGCCAGCCAGGTCACCAACCCGTCCATCGACCCCTTGCGCGAGCCCATGGAGCTCAAGACCTTTCTGGGGTCCAAGCCCCGGTCCCTGGAGTTCGCCACGGCCAGGGACGGCTCCCGCAGGCTCAAGACCAAGATGCCCCCCCAGATCGAGCTCCGCTATCCGATTATGTTTTCGGCCATGTCTTTGGGCTCGATCAACTACAACCTGCATTTGGCCATGGCCAGGGCCGCCGAGGAGACCGGTATCTGCTACAACACCGGCGAGGGCGGCCTGCACAAGACCCTGTACAGATACGGGCCGAACACCATCGTCCAGGTGGCCTCGGGCCGCTTCGGGGTGCATCGCGACTACATCAACGCCGGCGTGGGCATAGAGATCAAGATCGGCCAGGGCGCCAAGCCGGGCATCGGCGGGCACCTGCCCGGCGAGAAGATCACGGCCATGGTCGCCGAGACCCGGATGATCCCCCTGGGCTCGGACGCCATTTCCCCGGCCCCGCACCACGACATCTACTCCATAGAGGACCTTTTGCAGCTCATCTACGCCCTCAAGGAGACCTCGGAGTACCGGCTCCCGGTCTCGGTCAAGGTCGCGGCCGTGCACAACGTCGCGGCCATTGTCTCGGGCATTGTCCGCGCCGGCGCGGACATCGTGGCCATAGACGGCGTGCGCGGCGGAACCGGCGCGGCGCCGTGCATGATCCGGGACAACGTGGGCATCCCCATCGAGCTGGCCATTGCCAGCGTGGACCAGAGGCTGCGCGACGAGGGCATCCGCAGCCAGGCCTCCATTGTCGCGGCCGGTGGAATCCGTTGCAGCGCCGACGCGGTCAAGGCCATCGCCCTGGGCGCGGACGCCGTGTACATCGGCACCGCGGCCCTGGTGGCCGTGGGCTGCACCCTGTGCGCCCGCTGCTACACGGGCAAGTGTCCCTGGGGCATCGCGACCAACGATCCCAAGCTGGCCAAACGCCAGAACCCGGACCTGGCCGCCAGGAAGCTGGCCAACCTCATCCGGGCCTGGGGCCACGAGATGGAGGAGATGCTCGGCGGCATGGGCCTGAACTCCATCGAGAGCCTGCGCGGCAACCGCGACAAGCTGAGGGCCGTGGGCCTGTCCCGCGAGGAGATGGACATTTTGGGCGTCAAGCACGCCGGCAACTGAGCCGGAGGTTAAGGACATGAAGAGGGTCTATCCCAACAAGGACTTCTGCATAGGCTGCCACATCTGCGAGCTGGCCTGCCTGACCGCGCACTCCAAGAGCCAGGATTTGATCATCGCCTACACCGAGGAGCGCACGGCCGAGGGCCTCTCGCCCTGCAAGCGGGTCTTTGAGCGGGGCGCCCAGTGCGTGGCCATCAGCTGCCGCCACTGCGACGAGCCCTCGTGCGTGGCGGCCTGCATCTCCGGGGCCCTGCGCAAGGACCCGGAGACCGGCCGGACCGTCTACGACGAGCAGAAGTGCGTGGGCTGCTGGTCCTGTCTCATGGCCTGCCCCTACGGGGCCATCCGCCGCCACCCGCTCAAGGCCAAGATCGTCAAGTGCGACCTGTGCCAGGGCAGGGAGGCCGGCCCGGCCTGCGTCCAGGCCTGCCCGAACCAGGCCCTGGTCTATGAGGAGCGCTGAGCCTTTGGCAGGCGCGGCCAGCTCTTAGAGGTGAACATGCACTACGTCTTGATCGGAAACGGCATAGCCAGCATCGGGGCCATCGAGGGCATCCGCAGGCAGGACGCCCGGGGCGCGGTCACCGTGATCGGGGCCGAGGACTCCCCGGCCTACGGCAGGCCGCTCATCTCCTACCTTCTGGCCGGCAAGATCGGCCCGGACCAGCTGGCCCTGCGGCCCGAGGAGTTCTACAAGAAGAGCGGGGTGGCCCTGAAGCTCGGCACCCGGGTGCTCAGGGTCGATCCCAAGGCCAAGAGGGTCCACACGGACAAGGGCGAGGCCGTGGCCTACGACCGGCTGCTGTTGGCCACGGGCGGCAAGCCCTTCACCCCGGCCATCCCGGGCCTTGAGGGCCCCGGGGTCTACAACTTCACCAACCTGGACCACGCCCAGGTTTTGATCTCGCTCGCCAAGACCATGAAGCGGGCGGTGGTCGTGGGCGGCGGGCTGATCGGGCTCAAGGCCGCGGAGAGCCTCTTTGACCGGGGCGTGGAGGTGTCCATCCTGGAGCTCGCGCCGCGCATCCTGAGCCTGGCCTTTGACGAGAACGCGGCCCAGCTCGCCTCCCGCCGCCTGATGGACGCGGGCATAGCGGTCCACTGCGGGGTGACCGCGAAGGAGATCAGGCGCGACGAGACGGGCGCGATCAAGGGCCTGCTCTTGACCGACGGGCTTTTTCTGGAGACCGGGGTCGTGGTCATCGCCATCGGCGTGGTCCCCAACTTCGAGCTGGCCAGGGACTGCGGCATCAAGGTGGACAAGGGCATTGTCGTGGACGAGACCATGCGCACCTCGGACCCGGAGGTGTTCGCGGCCGGGGACGTGGCCCAGGCCAAGGACCTTTTGACCGGCGACAACCGGGTCGTGCCCATCTGGACCAACGCCTACAACCAGGGCTTCTGCGCCGGAAAGAACATGGCCGGGGCGCACGAGCCCTACGTGGGCGGCCTGGCCATGAACTCCATAAGCTTCTACGGCCTGCCGACCATGTCCGTGGGCACGGTCAATCCGCCCGAGGCCGACCCGGACTACGAGGTCGCCGCGACCCTGGACGAGAAAAAGCAGAGCTACCGCAAGCTGGTCTTTCACCAGGGCCGCCTGGTGGGCTACGTCCTGGTCGGGGACATCGACCAGGCGGGCATGTACACCGCGTTCGTCAAGTTCAAGCTCCCGGTGGCCGAGGAGACCAGGCGCAAGCTCGTTTCCGGAGAACCCGGCGTGCTCCTGTGGCCGGACGAGTTCTTCAACCAGACCTGGAACCCCGGGACCGACTAGGGGCCGGACAGGGCGGATTTCCGCCGCAAGGGACAAGCATGAAGGCAGCGCATCGCGATTTCGACTTTCAGAAGGACATCTCCGGCTGCGGCATCTTCGGGGTCATCCACAAGAAGAGGGGCCTGTTGCCCGGCGAGATGCCGATCAGGGCCATGGCCTGCATGCACGACCGCGGCAACGGCCTGGGCGCGGGCTACGCGGCCTACGGGATCTACCCCGAGTTCGCGGACAAGTACGCCTTTCACCTCATGTGCGACGACGAGGCCGGGGTGGACGCGGCCGAGCAGCTGCTCAGGCGCTTTTTCGACGTGGCCGAGTCCGAGCCCATTCCGACCAGGCGCGTTCCGGCCGTGCGCAAGCCGCCCGTGGTCTGGCGCTACTTCGTCAGCCCCAAGAAGGACCGGCCCGCGGGATACCGCTCCCTGGACGAGCTGGACTACGTGGTCTCGGTGGTCATGCGCATCAACACCAGGGTCCCGGGCGCGTTCGTGTTCTCCAGCGGCAAGAACATGGGCGCGTTCAAGGGCGTGGGCTTTCCCGAGGACATCGCCGAGTTCTACCGCCTGGAGGAGTACTCGGCCTTCATCTGGACCGGCCACAACCGCTTTCCGACCAACACCCCGGGCTGGTGGGGCGGGGCCCATCCCTTCACCCTGCTCGACTGGTCCATCGTGCACAACGGCGAGATATCCTCCTACGGGATAAATCGCCGCTATCTCTGCGAAAACGATTACGAATGCACGCTCATGACCGACACCGAGGTGGTGGCCTATCTCCTGGACCTGCTCATCCGCAAGCACGGCCTGAGCAAGCAGATGGCCGCCAAGGTCTTTGCCCCGCCTTTCTGGGACGAGATCGAGCGCATGCCCAAGGCCGAGGCCGAGGCCATGCGCGCCCTGAGGATCACCTACGGATCGGCCATGCTCAACGGCCCGTTCGCCATCCTGGTGGCCGACAACAGCGGGCTGTTCGGTCTCAACGACCGCATCAAGCTCAGGCCCCTTCTGGTGGCCGAGAAGGACGACATGGTCTTCATGTCCAGCGAGGAGTCGGCCGTGCGCGAGGTCTGCCCGGAGCTGGACAGGGTCTGGATGCCCAAGGCGGGCGAACCGGTCATCGTCAATCTGGAGGCGTGATGGCAACTAGGGCCAGGAAACAGCTCACCCTGGACGCCAGAGGGGTGTACTACCGCCAGCTGAACGAGCGCATAAGGCAGGCCGCCTCCCAGGGCGTCAGCAGGTTCGTGCTGAACAACGTCAACGGCCAGCGGTACATAGCCACCGGGCTTGTCGGGGACCTGGTCTTCGACATTCACGGCGTGCCGGGTCAGGACATGGCCGCGTTCATGTGCGGCCCGCTCATCCGGGTCAGCGGCAACGCCCAGGACGGGGTGGGCAACACCATGGACGGGGGCAAGGTGGTCATCGACGGCATAGCCGGCGACGTCATCGGATACGCCATGCGCGGCGGCCGGATCTACGTCCGCGGGGACGTGGGATACCGCGTGGGCATCCACATGAAGGCCTACATGGACAACGTTCCGGTCATCGTCGTCGGCGGCAAGTCCGGGGACTTTTTGGGCGAGTATATGGCCGGCGGAATTATTTTGCTTCTGGGTATGTTTTCTGATAAGCGTTGTTCGCCGATCACGGGACGGAGCATGGGCACGGGCATGCACGGCGGCGTGATCTACGTGCGCGGCGAGGTCCCGGAGGAGCAGTTGGGGCCCGGCCTGCACGCGCAGCCCGTCGGGGCCGACGATCTGCGCACGATCCGCGGCATCGTCAAGGACTACGCCCGGGAACTCAAGCTCGACGGCGAGGACATCCTCTCCGGGGGCTTCATGAAGGTCAGACCATTCTCCCACCGTCCTTACGGCAACCTTTACGTCCCGGCCTGATTGGGGCGTGATTAGCGCATACACCTTAGGAGGAATCATGTTTTTTGAAACTCTGGCCCACGCGATGGGAGCCATCCCGGGAGGCGGTCAGGGCGGCGGCGGCAGCTCCCTCGGCGCCTTTTTGCCCCTGATCCTCATGTTCGGCATCTTCTATTTTCTGCTCATCCGCCCCCAGCAGAAAAAGGCCAAGCAGCACAAGACCATGCTCAAGGAGCTCAAGAAGGGCGACCGGGTCTGGACCGGCGGGGGCATCAAGGGGCGGATCACGGACATAGACGGGGACACCCTCAGCGTGGAGATCGCCGAGAACGTGACTATCCAGGTCCACCGGAACTTCATTTCCAGCCTTGTTGAGGCGGCGGCCAACCCCCAGGAAAAGAAATAAAAAAAGGATTGACGGCAAGCACGCGATTCAATCCGGCGCAACAAAGGCGGGCAGGCGTTCCCGGCCTTGAGGGGCCGGATCGCGCTTGCCTTTCTTTTATCCCTTTAGACCCGAAGCGCCTCCAAGGGCCCTTTCAGGGGATGTGGCGATGAAAAAGGCTCTGCACTGGCGAATCATTTTGGCCCTGGCGGTCATGGTCTTCGGCGTGGCCTGGGTGCTTCCGTCGATCCCCGGGGTCGGCCAGTCCATGCTGGGCAGGATACTGCCCAAGGACACCATCGGCCTGGGCCTGGACCTCAAGGGCGGCATATACCTGACCCTGGGCGTGGACATGGACAAGGCCATGGACAACAACCTGACCCGCATCGGCGACGATCTGAAGTCCGCGGCCAGGGAGGACAACGCCATCATCCTCAGCCCCAAGGTCCTTCCGGGCTATAGGATCAACGTCGTCCTGGTCAATTCCGATCGCCGGGAGATCGTGGACAAGATACTGAATGAACAGTTCAAAACGGTCCTGGACGTGGACAGCGTGAGCACTGTTGATCACGGAAAGACCGAGTATCTCCTGTCGCTCAAGCCGGAGTTCAGAAAATATCTGACCAAGCTCACCCTGGACCAGGCGATCAAGACCATCCGCAACCGCATCGACCAGTTCGGCGTGGCCGAGCCGGACATCCGCAGGCAGCAGGGCAACCGCATCCAGGTCCAGCTGCCCGGTCTCCAGGACCCCGAGCGGGCCATCAGGATCATCGGCAAGACCGCGCACCTGGAGTTCAAGATCGTGGACGACGACGCGGACCTGGCCAAGGCCAAAAATGGCGTCCTGGCCCCGGGCCGCGAGCTCAACGCCCTGCTGCACAGGCGCGCCGACGGCTCGTACTCCGAGGAGCCCATCGTGCTCAAAAAGGAGGCCGTGCTCACCGGCGAGTACATCACCGACGCCCAGACCCGGTTCGACTCCTTCGGCCGGGCCTACGTGACCCTGAGCTTCAACGGCCGCGGCGGCCGCATCTTCGAGCGCCTGACCACTGAGAACGTCAAGAAGCGCCTGGCCATCGTGCTCGACGGCAAGGTCTATTCCGCCCCGGTCATCCAGGAGCGCATCTCCGGAGGCACGGCGAGCATCACCGGCAGGTTCAGCACCGAGGAGGCCCACGATTTGGCCATCGTGCTCAGGGCCGGTTCGCTTCCCGCGCCGGTCAAGGTCCTCGAGCAGCGCACGGTCGGGCCCTCCCTGGGCCAGGAATCCATAGACAAGGGCGTCAAGTCGGCCCTTGTCGGCGGCGTTTTGGTGCTCGTGTTCATGCTCGTCTACTACAGCTTCGCCGGCCTGGTGGCCGATCTGGTCCTGATGTTCAACATCGTGCTCATCCTGGCCGGCCTGGCCGCGTTCGGCGCGACCCTGACCCTGCCGGGCATAGCGGGCATCATCCTGACCATCGGCATGGCCGTGGACGCCAACGTGATCATCTTCGAGCGCATCCGGGAGGAGATCCGCGCCGGCCTGGGCGCCAGGGCGGCCGTGGACGAGGGCTATTCCCGGGCCACGCTGACGATTTTAGACGCCAACGTGACCACGGTGATCGCGGCCGTGATCCTCTACCAGTTCGGGACCGGCCCGATACGGGGATTCGCCGTGACCCTGGTGCTGGGCATCATCGCCTCCATGTTCACGGCCATCTTCGTGTCCAGGATACTTTTCGATCTCTACCTGGCCAGGCGCGAGCCGGGCGCGGCCTTCAGAATATAGCGGGGGTTGGACATGGGTCTGAGGATAATAAAGCCGGACACGAACATCGATTTCATCGGCCTCAGGCGGCTGGCCTTCGTGGTCTCGGGCCTGTTGATACTCGTCGGCGCGCTCTCGTTGTTCATCAAGGGCGGGCCCAGGTACGGCATCGACTTTGCCGGCGGCATCATCGTCCAGGTCAAGTTCGACTCGGCCACCGAGCTCTCCCAAGTCAGGGGGGCGCTTGCGGATGTGGATATGCCCGGCCTGGTCATCCAGAGGCTCGGCGACGAGGCGGACAACGAATTCCTGCTGCGCACCTCGACCTCGGACATCCCCTCGGAGCAGGTACGCAGCATGGTCTCCGAGGCCTTCAAGGCCAATCTGGCCGGCAAGTCCCTGGACATCCAGCGCCTGGAGATGGTCGGCCCCAAGGTCGGCGCGGACCTGCGGACCAAGGCCCTGGAGGCCCTGTTCTTCGCCGTGCTCCTGATCGCCATCTACATCTCGGGGCGCTTCGAGCAGCGCTGGATGGCCGCCGGGATCATGGCCGCCGCCCTGTTCGGGGGGGTCAGCCTGCTGGACATGCTCGGCGCGGACACGGGCTGGCTCATTGTCGCGGCCATGCTGATCACGCTCGTTCTGTGCTGGGTCCTGAAGCTGAACTACGCCCTGGGGGCGGTGGTCGCGCTCATCCACGACGTGATGATCACCGTCGGGGTCTTCTCGCTGATGGACAAGGAGTTCGACCTGACGATCATCGCCGCGCTTCTGACCATCATCGGCTACTCGCTGAACGACACGATCATCGTCTTTGACCGCATCCGCGAGAATATAAAGAACAAGACCTCGGATTCCTTTGCAAAGACCATAAACACAAGCATCAACCAGACCCTTTCCAGGACCCTGTTGACCTCGGGGACCACGCTGATCGTGGTCGTCTGCCTCTTTGTCATGGGCGGGGCGGTGATCCACGACTTCGCCCTGGCCCTGCTGATCGGGATTTTCGTGGGCACCTACTCCTCGATCTTCGTGGCCAGCCCCATCCTGCTCGGCTTCGGGCCCAGCCTGCTGCCGGACAAGACCGCGGCCAAGGCGGTCTGAGGTTTCGCGATGTGAAAAGCCCCTTCCGGCGATGCCGGAAGGGGCTTTTTTTGGGGGCGTTGACGGGCCTTGTCTAGTCCAGCTGGGACAGGAGGGTCTCCTTGATGGAGTCGATGCTGCCTTCGCCGTCGAGCTCGATGTACTTGGTTTTGCCCTTGCCGGCCAGGTCCTTGTAGAAGTACGAGGCGGCCAGGGTCCCGGTCTTGGTGTCGTAGTAGATGTTGTGGCGCTTGTTGATGGCCTCTTCGTCCTGGTCGTCGGCCCGGCTGGACAGGTCCCCGCCGCAGACCCGGCACTTGTCGCCCTTGGGCTTGATGGCCTCGATGAAGATGTTGTTCGGGTGGTTGTTGTCCTTGGCGCAGAGCCTGCGGCCCATGATGCGGTTCTTGGCCACCTGGCGCGGGAGCAGTATCTCGATCACGTAGTCGATATTGATGTTGTCCTTCTGCAGGGCGTTCCAGAGCTTCTCGGCCTGGACGATGTTGCGCGGGAATCCGTCCAGGAGCCAGCCGGTCGCGCCGGCGCCCTTGAGCACGTCCAGGACCATGGGGATGGTGATGTCGTCGGGCACCAACTCGCCGCGGTCGATGAACGCCTTGGCCTTTTTGCCCAGTTCGGTGCCGCCGCCGATGTGTTTGCGGAAGATGGCGCCGGATTCGATATGATCGAGGCCGTATTTCTTCTTCACCAGGGCGCCCTGGGTGCCCTTGCCGCTGCCGTTGGGTCCGAAAATCAGGATATTCACGAGCGGTTCCTCCTTCAAGGATTGTGCAAAATATTCACAAGCTCTTAGCCGCTGAACCAGACACTGTCAATCGCTGCGGCCGAAATACCAGGCCGGCCGCCGCTCAGCGGTCCTCGACCGAAAAGACCACGCCCTCGGCCGCGACCCTGGCGCTCTTGCCTCCGGGGAAGCGGTGCACGGTCCCGATCCTGCCTTGGACAAGGGCCGCGTCCAGGGCCAGGAGGGAGTCGGCCAGGACCTGGCCCGGGCCAAGGCCGTCGAGCGCGCGTTTGTACCACCGAAGCCTCAGGGCCTTGTGCGCGGCGAGTATCTCGGCCCTGGGCAGGAGCAGGTCCGGGCCCAGGTCCTGCTGTGCGGACGCGGCCCGGTCCAGGAGCCGGTCCCAGTAGTCGGCGTCCAGGCGGCCCTGGCGCCAGAGCCTGATGATCTGGCCGCTGAACCCCGGGTTCTCCTCAACGATCAACGGTAGGACGGCCCGGCGGAAGCGGTTTCGCCTCATGTCCCGGGACTCGTTGCTCGGGTCCTCGATCCAGGCCAGGCCCAGATCGGACAAAAAGGCCTTTAGCTCGGCCTTGGGAAGGAGCAGAAGCGGCCGCAGGACGCGCCTTTCGCGGTCCAAGGCGGGCATCCCGGCCAGGCCCGGCCATCCGGCCCCCCGGACCAGGCGCATGAGCACGTCCTCGGCCAGATCGTCCAACTGGTGGCCCAAGAGGATGAACTCGGCCTCTTGCGCGGCCCTGGTCCGCTCCAGGAACTCGTACCTCAGGTCGCGCGCGGCCTCCTCGAGGCCCAGGCCCTTTTCCCGGGCGAACCCGGAGACGTCCTGTTTTTCGCTGCTCAGCGGCACCTTGAGCTCGGCGCACAGCCTGCGCACGGCCTCGGCCTCGAGCCCGGACTCGGGCCTCAGGCCGTGGTCCAGGTGCGCGGCCCGCACAGAGCCGTGGTTCTTGCGGGCCAGCATCAGGCTGACCAGGAGCAGGGCGCTGGAGTCCGGGCCTCCGGACAGGGCGACCAGGACGTTTGATGCAAACGGCTCAACATTGAGTTCCCGGCTCACAAAGCGTTCGACGTCCAGGCACAGGCGGGCCCATCTCGGGGGCAGGTCCTGGATGCTTTGGGCAAGGGCCATGTCTTTAGACCGGGATGTCCAGTTCTTTTATCAGCGTGTCCACGTAGTTGATGACGTACTCGCGCTGCCTGGGCGTTGCGTAGGCCACGCAGGAGCAGCGCAGCTTGTTCCTGGCCCGGACCAGGAGCTCGAGCTTGATGGTGTTCTGGTCCCAGATCTCCAGTCCGCAGGCGTACGGGCCGCAGGAGTCCTGGTGCTCTTTTTGCTCCGGCTCCAGAAGCTCCGGGGGCAGGGGCAGGAAGAAGATGTCCTCGATCGCGCCTCTAAGGCCCAAGTCCGTGAGCTTGTTCTCGATCTTGTCCATGTCCTGGGCCTGGATGTCCTCGACCTGATAGACGCGCATCAGTCCTCTCCTGTTTTTTCGTCCCGGCCGGGGTCGGGCGCCTCGGCGCTGTCCTTGCCGCGTCCCTGGTGGGCCTCGGAGGGCGCGTTCTCGTCATCGAGGTTGAACATGCGCCGGGCCAGGCCGATGAACTTCCGGGCCGAGCCCTCCTCCCGGGTCCGCCTCTTCAGGAAGGCGATGGGCTCGTGGAGCAGCTTCCTGTTCAGGGACAGGACCAGGATTTCGAGGGCCCGGCGCGTGTCCTCGTCCACCGGGCCGAGCCGCCTCAGGGTCCTGGCCAGCTCCTTGCGGGCCAGCTCGTCGCCGCGGCCGAGCAGGTCGGTGATGGTCGGGCCGAGCGAAAGGGACCTGAGCCAGGCGTCGAAGGACCTGGTCTCGGCCTCGACAATGGCCCTGGCCTTGACCGCCTCCTCCTGGCGCTGGGCCAGGTTCTCGTCGACCACCTCCTTGAGGTCGTCGATGTCGTAGAGATAGACGTTGTCCAGGCTGTTGACGTCCGGGTCTATGTCCCTGGGCACGGCGATGTCGATGAAGAACATGGGCCGGTTCTTGCGCGTCCTGAGCACGGACTTGATGTCCCTGGCCCTGATGATCGCGGTGGGCGAGCCGGTGGAGGAGATCACGATGTCCGCCTCGGCCAGGTGCAGGGTCAGCTCCTCGAAGGGCAGGGCCCGGCCGCGCATGGCCTTGGCCAGCTCCCTGGCCCTGGACAGGGTGCGGTTGACGATGAGCAGTTTTTCCGTGCCGTGGCCCATGAGGTGGGTGGCGGCCAGCTCGGCCATCTCCCCGGCGCCGATGAGCATGGCGGTCCTGCCGGAGAGGTCTCCGAATATCTTTCTGGCCAGCTCCACGGCCGCGTAGCTGATGGACACGGCGCTGGCCGCGACCTGGGTCTCGGAGCGCACGCGCTTGGCCACGGAAAAGGACTTGTGCAGCAGCCTGTTGACGATGACCCTGGCCGTGCCCCTGTCCACAGCGCTGCGGTAGGAGTCCTTGAGCTGGCCGAGTATCTGGGGCTCGCCCATGACCATGGAGTCCAGGCTGGCCGCGACGCAGAACAGGTGCTTGACCGCGTCCAGGTCCTGGTGCGCGTATACGTGGGGCCTCAGGGCCTCGGGATCGCCGTTGCAGGCCCGGGCCCAATACATGAGCACGTCCTCGGCCGCGTCCTGCCCGCCGCCCGGATCATGGCCGCAGACCGCGAGTATCTCCACCCGGTTGCAGGTGGACAGGGCCATGGCCTCGCTGACCGGGCAGGCCTTGAGCAGGCCCTGTTCGAACCCCTCGATGTTGGTCAGGGCGAACTTTTCGCGCACCTCGACTCCGGCGGTGCGGTGGTTCAGGCCGAGCAGGTATATTTTGGGGCGCATAGGCTTAGGGTTTGAAGGTGATTGTGTGATGGATGAAGGACAGAATCACGAGCAGAAAGACCGCCATGGCCACCAGGGCCGGCTTGCGGCCCTTCCAGCCCATGACGATGCGCTGGTGGTAGAGGAAGGCGAAGAGAAACCAGGCGGCCGTGGAGATCACGTTCATCGGGTCCCAGGAAAAGGTCTTCTTGGGGTTGAGCCAGGTCCAGACAAAGCCGCTGACCACGCCCAGGGTGTACAGGGGGAACCCGAGCATCACCGCCCAGTGGTTCAGGCTGTCGAAGCGCGACAGGGGAGGGCTCTCTTTGTCCAGGCCTTTTAGCCCGGACTTGGTCTTGATCTTGCGGTTCAGGCGCAGGAAGATGACCCCGGCGCCGAAGGCCATGGTCAGCAGGGCCAAGGCCAGGGTCAGGGTGCTGGCGTGCAGCCCGAAGAAGAGCATGGTCATGGTCTGGGGCATCAGGACCTTTATGCCGCCCGCGGCCATGGACGAGACAAAGGCCAACAGGGCCAGGGGCAGGGCGGTCAGGGCCAGGAACTGGAGCTTGAGCCGCCACCAGAGCACGAGATAGACCAGGATCAGGGTCCAGGACAGGAGGCTGAAGTAGAAATCCCCGCCGCCCAGGGCGAGCATCTTGAACACGGCCAGGACCAGGATCAGGTCCAGGGTGTGCAGGCCGAAGCCCAGGCCCGCGCAGGCCCCGGCCGCGGTCTTGAGGCCCGGTTTCTGTCCGGCGGCCCCGCCGAGGAACAGGATTGTGCCCAGCAGATAGAGGCCGATTATGCTTATCTGCAGGAGTTCAAACGAGCCCATCTAACAGCTCCGAAATGGCGTTGTGCAGACCTGGGGGCAATTTTTCGGCCAGGATGTCCCTGGCCAGGGCCGAGTCCTTTTTTTCCAGGGCCTCCATGAGCCTTGAGTCGACCACGGACCGGAACACCGCGGTGTTTTCGTCCGTCTCCAGGCCGAGCCTCAGCATCATGGGCCTGAGCCTGCCCATGAGCATGAGGAATCCGCCGTACTCCGCCCCGAAGCTCTCCTCGAGGTCCTTGCGGATGCGCTTGGCCAGGGCCGGGCTCCGGCCGCCGGTGGATATGGCCAGGGTCAGGTCGCCCTGCCTGACCATGGCCGGCACGATGAAGCTGCATTTTTCCGGCTGGTCCACGATGTTGCACAGCAGGCCCCGGTCCCGGCACAGGTTGCTGATCCGCCAGTTGAGCTCCTCGCTGCTGGTGGAGGCGATGACCAGGAACTTCCCGTCCAGGTCGCGGTCCGCAAACTCCCCGCGGCGGAACGAGACCCGCTCGTCCTTGAGCGTCGCGGCCAGGTCCGGGCCGGGCTCGTTGACGTCGATGACCGTGATCCTGCCCGCGCCGGAGCGAAGCAGGACCTCGATCTTGCGGCGGCCGACCTGTCCGGCGCCGACCACCAGGCAGTGTTTGTCCTCGAGGTTCACGAAGATGGGGTAGTAACGCATGGCTGGTGAATGTACTAAAGGCCCGGCCCTATGTAAAACCGGAAATGGGCTTTCTTGCCACCGGGCGCGGTTGTGGGCTACAGCATTTGCAGTCAGCGCGCAACCTCAAGCAAATCCCGGAGCATGAAGAAATATCTGGTCGTCCAGCTCGCCCGCTTCGGCGACCTTGTCCAGACCAAGCGGCTCATGGCCACGCTCTGCGGCCGGCCGGACTCCGAGGTCCACCTGTGCCTGGACCGCGGCCTGGCCCCGTTGGCCGAAATCCTGTACCCCACGGCCGCGCTCCATCCGCTGGTCGCCCCCGCCGCAGGGCCCGGCGGCGATGCGGACCGGTCCGCGCTCACTGTCAACCGGTCGGCCTTTGCCGAGCTCAAACGGCTCGAGCCGGACGCGGTCTTCAACCTCAACTTCTCGGCCCTGAACTTCAGGCTGGCGGCCCTGTTCGACCCCGGGCTCGTTCGCGGCTACAAATGGAAGAACGGCCAGGAGATCAAGGACGCGTGGCCGTCGCTGGCCATGCGCTGGTCCGGGGCCCGGAGGCTGGGCATAAACCTCATGGACTTCTGGGCCGCGTACGCCCGGGACATGATCGCGCCGGACATGGTCAATCCCGAGGCCGGGCCCAGGGGCGGGGGCCTGGGCGTGGTCCTGGCCGGAAAGCGGGCCAGGCGTTCGCTTCCCCCGGAGGTCCTGGCCCGTATCGTCACGGTGCTCAGGGATCGGACCTCGACCGGCAGGATCACGCTTCTGGGCGACGCCTCGATGCGGCCCGCGGCCCGGGCCGTGCTGAAGTATCTCCCGAAGGCGGCCCGAGAGGCGGCCGTTGACCTGTCCGGCAGGACCGACTGGGCCGGGCTGGTGGAGGCCGTGTCCGGCCTGGACATGCTGGCGACCCCGGACACCGGGACCATGCACCTGGCCGCGCACCTGGGCGTGCCGGTGCGGGCCTTTTTCCTGTCCTCGGCCTGGTGCTTCGAGACCGGGCCCTACGGCCTGGGGCACACGGTCTACCAGGCGCTCGACGACTGCCTGCCCTGCCTGGAGACCCGGGACTGCCCGCACCGGGTGCGCTGCCTGGAGTGCTTCAGGGACCCGGGTCTGGTCCGCTTTCTGGCGACCGGCAGGGCCGAGCACCTGCCGCCCAAGGCAACGGTCTTTGAGAGTGTTTTCGATTCCCTGGGGGTCACCTATTCGGCCTTGGCCGGGGAGGAGCCCTTTTTCGAGCAGCGCCAGAGGATGCGCGCGTTCATCGCAAGGCACCTGGGCCTCGGCCAGGGCC
>JAFGBU010000023.1 GCA_016932995.1 Desulfovibrionaceae bacterium | reverse complement strand
GTCGCCCCCCGCGCGGGGGCGTGGATTGAAACACGCCGGCCGCTGTGCGCAGGTACGCCAAGGACGTCGCCCCCCGCGCGGGGGCGTGGATTGAAACTTTCCGTTCGCCTCTGGCGTCGGGCTCATGGGCGGTCGCCCCCCCGCGCGGGGGCGTGGATTGAAACACGGCCCCGGCCTGCACGGACCAGGATCGGCTCCTGCTGTGCATCCCGGACATTGCCGAGGCCGAGGCCGACCGCGCTTCGGAACAGGCCGACGTCCAGGACTGGCGCTGCCTGTCCTCGTTCCTGCGCCGCTGGTTCGCCGCGGGGGCGAGCACGGACAAGGACGCGGCCGCTCCGGCCATCGTGGAGTGGGACTGGATGCAGAAGTACGGGGAGGTCCAGGAGTGCTGGGCGGACTTGGCCGACCCGTCCTACCTTTTCAACGCCGCCGCAGAGGACGCCCTGGCGTCCATCCTGGCCACCGAGGGCGCGCTGGCCTCGACTCTGGTCGAGTTCGACCACACCATCGGCGACATTGAGACGCGCAAGGACAAGCAATTCCAGTATCTGACCTGCAACGACGCCTACTACATGGGCGCGGACGGCCTCACGGCCGCTCTCGGACGCTTCACGGTCTACGCCCTGGCAAAGGGACATGCCGAACCGGAGGGGGACGGGCACCGGATCACCGTTACCGGGGTGGCCTTCTTTATGCGCGACGGCTTCGACTTCGAGGGGGATCAGTCCCTGGGACACTGGAACTACGAGGATTTGACCATGACCCCCTCCCCTTGGGGCAACGTCGAGAACGCCGACTTCGGCGACTTCCGGACCAGGCACGGCAAGGGCGGGGACTTCTGGGCCTACGCCGTGCCGCGCGTGCTTGACGGCTTTGGAGGGCACGACTATGCTGTGTGACCATGGAAGCCGTTGCCCCTCGCAGGATTCCGGCCCGCTTGGCCATGGCCTGGACAGCCATGTTACTGGCCATGCCGCTGCTGCTGGCTGCCGCCCTCAGGGTCGCCGAGCGCGGGTCCCTTCGCGGCCTGCCGGGACACATCTCTTTTCTGGCCAGGATCACCCTTACCGAGTCCTTTGGACTAGGTGCCGTGCCTGGCGCCCTGGTGGTGGCCGCCTGCATCCTCTGGGCCTGGCGCCGTCGTACTCCGTGGGCGTTCCTGGCCGCCACCTTGATCGCCGTGGCCGCGTCCTGGCTATTCCTCGCCTACGCCGGGTACTACGGCTTCGCCACCCGATAGTTTCTCCCACCCCCGGCCGGAGGGCCGCGTGATGGACATCGCGCTGGCCTTTTCCGGGTTCAATTCCGACCTGACCCTTTTTCAGGGCGACCTGGCCGTGGACGCCGAACTGTTCTCCGCCGTGGTCGTCTCCCTGTTCACCGACCGCCTGGCCGAGAGATCCGACGAGCTGCCCGCGGGCGAGACCAGCCGCCGGGGCTGGTGGGCCGACGCCACCCTGCCCGGCGACCGGCGCTACGGCTCGCGCCTGTGGCTTTTGCGCCGCGAGAAGCAGACCGCCGTGGTCCTGGCCCGCGCCAAGCAGTACGCCGAGGAGGCCCTGGCCTGGATGCTCGAGGACGGCCTGGCCGAGTCCGTCGAGGTCTCGGCCGCCTGGGCCGCCCAGGGCGTACTGGCCCTGTCCGTGGTCATCGACGCGGACCAGTCCTTCGAGTTCTCCTACGACTACCTGACCGCAACCCTGACGGAGTGACCATGAGCTTTCCCCGCCCCACCCTGGCCGAACTGGTGACCGCCGCCGAACAGGACCTCTCGGCCCGCGTGCTCGACGGCGAGCCCCTGCTGCAGCAGTCCACCCTGGCCGCCCTGGCCCGGGTCCAGGCCGGGGGCCTGCACCTGCTCTACGGCTTCCTGTCCTGGGCGGCCAGGCAGGTCCACGTGCACAACTGCGAGGCCGAGTATCTGGACGCCCTGGCCGCCACCTGGGGCCCGGCCCGCAAGGCGGCCAGCTACGCGGCCGGGACCGTGACCTTCACCGGCGCGGACGGGGCCGTGGTTGCCGCAGGGGCCGAGCTCAAGCGGGCCGACGGCGCGCTCTACACCACCACGGCCGACGCCACCATCTCGGGCGGCGCGGCCAGCGCGCCTGTGGACGCCGTGGAGGCCGGGACCGGAGGCAATGAATCCGCCGGGGCGAGCCTGACCCTGACCAGCCCGGTGTCCGGGGTGCAGTCCACGGCCGCCGTGGACGCCGGCGGCATCACCGGCGGGGCCGACCAGGAGGCCGACGAGGCCCTGCGCGCCAGGCTGATCACGCGGATACAGCAGCCGCCCCACGGCGGGGCCGGCTACGACTACGTGGCCTGGGCCCTGGAGGTCTCGGGCGTGACCCGGGCCTGGTGCTACCCCGAGCACATGGGCCCGGGCACGTCGTCCCCCGCGCGGGGGCGTGGATTGAAACCTGGACCTGTAGACCAGATTCACCCGCCTGGGCGTCGCCCCCCGCCCCGGGGCCGGAACTCCAGAAACTCCGCCTCGCCTTTTCTTTTTATTGCGATTGGTTGTTGCCTTATGATAATTCAAATCCAAAAGACCGGCCACAGGACAAGGGACAACCATTGAATATCTTTCACCAACCCACAAAGGATGCCAGATGGACAACTCGGTCCAGTCGCTCGATTAATTAAGGACCTCCGTCCTGGATATGGCCGTCAGGTTCGGACCAAAGCTGATGGTCGCGATGATCACCCTTGTCGCTGGCTATCTGGTCGGACGCTGGGTGGGACGAGCACTCGATCACCTGCTCGCCAAATTGAATCTTGAACCGCCGGTGCGCTCCTTGCTGGTGCGCATCACGCGCCTCTTGGTCCTGGGGCTCTTCGCCATAATCGCCCTCCAGAATCTCGGCATAGAACTGTTGCCCCTCGTCGCAGGCCTTGGCGTGGCCGGCGCCGGAATCGCCCTTGCCATGCAAGGCCTGCTCGGCAATGTCTTTGCAGGCCTCACCATCATCTTTACCCGGCCCTTTCGGGTCGGCGATTACATTTCCATCGCCGAGGAAGAAGGCGCGGTTCTCGAAATAACCCTTTTCAGCACAACCCTGGGGCATGCAGACAAGTCCAGGGTCGTGATCCCGAACCGCAAGATCGTCGGCGAGATTCTTCACAACTGTGGACAGATACGGCAGATCGACATCGAGGTGGGCGTTGCCTACGCAACCGACGTCAACGCCGCCTTGGGCCTGGTCGAAGAAATACTGCGCGCAAATCCCAGGGTGCTGCAGGATCCAAAGCCGGTAATCGGGGTCGCGCGGCTGGCCGACTCCGCCGTCATAATCAGTGTCCGCCCCTGGGTAAATGTGCCTGACTACGTCCTGGCGACAAACGAGCTCAACAAGGCCATACTGGAGACGTTCCGCGCCCGGGACATCGCCATCCCCTTCCCGCAACTCGAAGTCAGGATGCTCGGAACCAGCGCCTGACAAGGGGGCCCTCGCCCCTCCCCAAAACCCCCGATCCAGGGACAAGGCATGGCCACAGTGACAAGAAAACGCATCACGACCCTCACTCTGGCGCTGATGACCGTGGCCGCCGTGGTCAGCCTGCGCGGCCTGCCCATGATGGCCAAGGAAGGCCTGTCCATGATCTTCTACATCCTGTTCGCCTCCATCATGTTCCTCATCCCCGCTTCCCTGGTGGCCGCGGAGCTCGGCGGCGCGTTCGCGGAACAGGGCGGCGGGGTGTACACCTGGATCAAGGCGGCCTTCGGGTCCCGCTGGGGCTTCACGGCCATCTGGCTGCAGTGGATACAGAACGTGGTCTGGTACCCTACGGTCCTGGCCTTTGCGGCCGGCGCCCTGGCCTACCTTTTTGTGGAGCCGCAGCTCGCCGACAACGGGGCCTACACCGGCGCCGTGATCCTGGTCTGCTACTGGGGGGCCACCCTGCTGACCCTGGCGGGCACGGACATCGCCAGCCGGGTGACCAAGTACGGGGTGCTGCTCGGGACCGTGCTGCCTGGCGCGCTGATCATCCTTCTCGGCCTGGCCTGGGCCCTGCAGGGCAACCCGATCATGTTCCTGGAGCCCTCCGGGATCACGGGTCCCGCGGCCGCATCCGGCGCGCACGCCCGACTCTTTCCGCACCTCACCGGCCTCGGCGGGGCGGCCTTTCTCGCGGGCATCATCCTGCTCTTCGCCGGGGTCGAGGTCCACGCCGTCCAGGCCACGGAGCTGGAGAACCCGGCCCGCGACTTTCCCCGCGCCATGTTCCTGGCCGCAGGGATCATCTTCTTTCTGTTCACCCTCGGGTCCATGGCCGTGGCCGTGGTCGTGCCGGCGGGCAAGATCAGCCTGACCGCCGGGCTCATGCAGGCCTTCCGGCAGATACTGGACACCTTCCACCTCGGGTTCCTCACCCCATTCATCGGGCTGCTCGTGTCCTTCGGGGCCATCGGCGGGGTGATGAGCTGGGTGGGCGGCCCCAGCCGCGGCCTGCTGGAGACCGCCAAGCAGGGCGAGATTCCGCCGATCATGGCCAAGGTGAACAAGAGGGGCGTGCAGGTGAACATCCTCATGATCCAGGCGGCCATCGTCAGCCTGCTGGCCTTTTTGTACTTTGTCATGGACAACGTGAGCCTGGCCTTTTTCCTGCTTTCGGCCATGACCGTGACCCTGTACCTGGTCATGTACATCCTGATGTACGCCGCGGCCGTCAAGCTGCGGATCACCCGGCCCGACCTGCCCCGGACCTACAAGGTGCCCGGCGGCAGCGCGGGACTGTGCGCGGTGGCGGGCGTGGGCCTGGTCGGCGTCTGCTTCTCCCTTTTGGTCGGCTTTTTCCCGCCCTCGAACCTGCCGGTGGGCAATCCGGCGCTGTACGTGGGTCTTGTGGCCGCGGGCATGGTTGTCTTCGTGGGGCTGTCCCTGCTCATCCATGCCCTGCGCAGACCCGAATGGAAGCGGCCCGAGACCTCGGCCTGAGCGTGTTTTCCCCAGCGCGACTCAGGCCTCAATCCTAAACCAGGGAGGCAAGACCATGGCCCTGCACAACAAGGAAACCGTCCGCGCGAACCTTCTCGACGACGTATATGCCTCCAGCGACCTCAACGTGGCCGTGCCCAAGTACGCCTTCCCCCTGGAGGGGTGCCATCCCCGCCACGCCTATCAGCTGATTCACGACGAGCTGATCTTGGACGGCAACTCGCGCCAGAACCTGGCCACCTTCTGCCAGACCTGGGTGGACCCCGAGGTCCACCTGCTCATGGACGAATGCGTGGACAAGAACATGATCGACAAGGACGAGTACCCCCAGACCGCGGAGCTCGAGGCGCGCTGCGTGCACATGCTCGCGGACCTCTGGAACTCGCCGGACAAGGCCGACACCCTCGGCTGCTCCACCACCGGGTCCAGCGAGGCGGCCATGCTCGGCGGCATGGCCCTGAAATGGCGTTGGCGGGAGAAGATGCGCGCCCTGGGCAGGCCCACGGACAGGCCAAACCTCATCTGCGGCCCGGTCCAGGTCTGCTGGCACAAGTTCGCGCGCTACTGGGACATCGAGCTGCGGGAAATCCCCATGGAAAAGGACCGCCTGATCATGACCCCCGAGGAGGTCGCCAGACGCTGCGACCAGAACACCATCGGCGTGGTCCCGACCCTCGGCGTGACCTTCACCTGCCAGTACGAGCCGGTGAAGGAGGTCAGCGACGCCCTGGACGCCCTCCAGGCCGAGACGGGCCTGGACATCCCCATCCACGTGGATGCGGCGAGCGGCGGATTCCTGGCCCCGTTCTGCGACCCGGACCTGGTCTGGGACTTCCGCCTGGAGCGGGTGAAGTCCATCAACGCCTCGGGCCACAAGTTCGGCCTGGCGCCCCTGGGCGTGGGCTGGGTGGTCTGGCGCGACGCCGGGGACCTCCCCGAGGACCTGATCTTCAAGGTCAACTACCTCGGCGGCGACATCCCGACCTTCGCCCTGAACTTTTCCAGGCCCGGCGGCCAGATCGTGGCCCAGTACTACAACTTCCTGCGCCTCGGCCGCGAGGGCTACCGCAATATCCACCGGGCCTGCTACGACACCGCGGCCTATCTGGCGGACGAGATCGCCAAGCTCGGCCTCTTCGAGATCATCTACAACGGAAGGGGCGGCATCCCGGCCCTGTCCTGGACCCTGAAGCCGGGAATCGACCCCGGGTTCTCGCTCTACGACCTCTCGGACAAGCTGCGCAGCCGCGGCTGGCAGGTCCCGGCCTACTCCATGCCGCCCCGCCGCGAGGACCTGGTGATCATGCGCGCCCTGGTCCGGCACGGGTTCAGCCGCGACCTCGGCAACCTGTTCCTGGAGGACCTGAAGCGCGCCGCGGCCCACTTCAAGGGCCATCCCCTGACCCACCCCATGGGCCCCGAGGGAGGCGCTGCCTTTGAGCACGGCAGCCATCCGAACTAAGCGCCGAGCCAGAGACGCGGCCGCCTCGTTGTTGCAACCGGCCCAGGCTGAGCCCGATGCCAAGCCAAAGGGCTTGTCAGGGGCCGGCCCCCATTCTTTTAGGGTTTGTTCGGGCCCGGCGTCCGGTTGAAGCCCCAAAACTTGTCGGGGAATGGCGTTATGGCGAGTTGTGCCTGAATTTTCTTTTTATTTTGGCGTATTAAAAGTTTTCAGCAGGCCATTTTAGAGGATAGTTTTTTGAGCACGATTATGCCATGGTCTTCAGGGCCGGCATCCCCGGCGGCCTAAAAGGGGAGCGGCTCTGTCCCGGATGTGAAAACGAGCCCCGGACAGCCGATTCAAAAGCTGTTTTTCAGACACTGCGTCTCCAGCTAGCCGGAATCAGCAATATTTATTTATCAGGCTTCAATTATTGCACTTGTAAGCAGATAAATATGCTGACACATGGAAAATAAAATAAATAAAAGAAAATAATATGGAAAACAATGTTGCTTCTTTGATAGAAGAGAAACAAAATATCAGTTTGAAAGACGACTTTGAACTTTTGGATGTGATGCTTTCTGACTCAAAGAGGCAATCATCTCTTTATTGGCCGGGTCCATACTGGTCTCAAAAAGCAAAAAATGCGGCGTGTGAAATAAAAAGATACGGCATTGCGGATTTCAGGGGTTCTACAAATCTTATCGGCCTGAGCTATGCCGACAATCTATTCATAGACATTCGAAAGACGTATATGCATTGCCGTGGGTTTTGGCGATTTGTCCGCCGGCTGTCGGAGACCTTCCCGATAAACAGACTTTTCGAGGCCCAGGTGCGCTGGACCGAGGCATGGGCAAATCAAAGCATTTTATATACTCAAGAGCTGCTTAAATTGCACGATAGAGCCAAAGCGTTACTAAAAAAATATACCATGCCTTATTCTCTGTTGGGTAATTGTTTGAAAAAGGCCGAGCTGGATGGGCATGAGTTTTCTATCCATTATTTAAATCTTCTTGAGCAACATGATAATGTTGCCTCACGAATCAGGTTCAATGATGCTCATGCAGTTTTTGAAATCGGGGGCGGGTTCGGAGTCAATATACACCTGTTGCTTGAAAACTATAAAAATATTAAAAAAATCCTATATCTTGATATCCCCCCAAATCTTTATGTCGCCACCCAATATCTGAAGTCGTTTTATGGTGCCCGGGTTTTTGACTATAGGGCTTTAAGGGATTTGGATTCCATAAAATTTTCAGAAGATGACAATATTGAAATTTTTTGTATTGCCCCTTGGCAAATTGAAAATTTCATGAGCCCAATAGATATATTCATAAATTCAAACTCTTTTGTCGAGATGCCTAAAAATATAGTTCAAAATTATGTTGATAAATTCAATGGATTTCCCGAGTCAAAAGATGCTGCAATAGCAATGACTACATATGATGGTTTTGGAGACGCAACACTTCACCCAAACGAGTTGCCGAAGTTTTTCAAGGACAGGGAATTTGATTGTTTTGAAGCCGATAGGCTTTTGGAATCAGCCAAGCAAAATTTTTTCTTTGTTTCGTCCGGCAAGTTGTCTTGCGGCCCTGTTGAATAACCGCTCCGCGCAAAGCAGCTGTTTCGGCCCATCGTCCGGGCCGATGCGGGTGGTGATGCGGGCGGTCCGGGCCGCAGTCGAGCCTGTCCTGGGCGCGGTCATCGCTCCCGGGTTTGGTCGGAGGTTTCCGTGGCCATTGTTTGTGGGTTGAGCAGGCATCGGCCGTCGATGCCGCCCAAGAAGAGCCCCGGAGGGGTCGGATGAGCGCGTTTTGCAGTCTGTTGCAGGCCGTGGCCGCACTGGTCGCCGTATACGCCCTGGCCCTGCACATGCGCCGCAAAAAGGCCCTGGACGAGGGACATTCCGCGGCCCTGGCCCGCATCGTCACCGACCTCTGCCTGCCCGCGGTGATCTTAGTGAACCTGGCCGGCCGCAAGGTCGCGCTCTCGCAGCTGGGCCCGGCCCTGACCATGCTCTTGATCGAGCTGGCCTGCATCGCCCTGGCCTGGGGGATATGCCTGGCCCTCAGGTTTCCCAAGGCGGTCAAGGGCGCGGTGATCTTCTGCGCGGCCTTCGGCTCCTCCACCTTTCTCGGCTACGCCGTGATCACCGAGATGTTCCCCATAAAGCCCGAGGCCATGACCGAGGCGGTCTTGATCTCCGAGATCGGGGTCGGCTACCCCATCTTCATCCTCGGGCCTATGCTGGCCGCGTACTTCGGGACCAAGGGCGAGGGGATCAGGCAGAACCTGGCCGCGTCCCTGGCCTTTTTCAGGTCCCCGGTCTTCTTCGCCCTGGCCCTGGGCCTGGCCTGGGGACACCTGGGCCTGCCCGGGGACAAGAACCTGTTTATGCACCCCGTCTTCGAGGTCTGCCGCATCCTGGCCCAGGCCCTCACGCCCTTGGCCATCCTTTCGGTCGGCTTGATGTTCAGGGTCCCCAAGCTGCGCGAGTGCCTGGCCGCCCTGGCCGTGGTCGTGGCCATCAAGCTGATCCTCAAGCCGCTCATGCTCGGCGCGGCCGCGGATGTCCTGGGCTATCCCCGGCTGTGGCGGGACGTCCTGGTCGTTCTCGGGGCCATGCCCTCGGCCCTTTTGGGCGTCGTGTTCCTGAGGCGCTACGGCGGGGACGCGTCCCTGGCCTCGGCCCTGCTCCTGGCGGCCACCATACTGAGCTGCGGCACCCTGGTCCTTGTCTTCTGGGCCGTGGGCTAGGCCCGGGCCTTGGGCCTGTTTTTCAGCTCGTCCTTGAGCGAGCAGAGCACCGGGATCACGACCAGGGTCAGCAGGGTGGCCACGCCCAGGCCGAAGATCACGGCCACGGCCATGGGCCCCCACCACTGGCTGGATTCGCCGCCCAAGTCCCATCTGAAGTTGATGAAGTCGAAGCTGACTCCCGTGGCCATGGGCAGCAGGCCCAGGATGGTGGTCAGGGCCGTGAGCAGCACCGGCCTGAACCGGGTCAGTCCGGCCTGGATCAGGGCCTCGCCAAGGGCCAGGCCCCGGGCCCTGAGCTGCTCGAAGTAGTCGATGAGCACTATGGCGTTGTTGACCACCACCCCGGCCAGGCTGACCACGCCCACCCCGGTCATGATCACCCCGAAGGCCGTGCCGGTGACCAGAAGCCCCAGGAACACGCCGATGAACGAGAGCAGGACCGAGGCCAGGATGATCAGCGGGGTGAGCACCGAGTTGAACTGGGTCACCAGGACCAGGAAGATGATGAAGATGATGGCCGCGAAGGCCTTTTTGAGAAAGACCGCGGCCGCGTTCTGCTCCTCCTTCTCGCCGGTGAACTCGTAGTTGTAGCCGCGCGGCCACTGCATGTCGGCTATCCTGGAGCGGATGTCCCTGATGATGTCCTCGGCCAGGCGCTGGTCCACGTCGCCCTCGACCGTGACCACGCGCTTCTGGTCGATGCGGTTGATGCCGCCCAGCCCGCTGGTCACGATCACCTCGGCCAGGGAGGTCAGGGGCACGGGCCTGCCGCCGGGCCCGGACACGGTCAGGCGCTTCAGGGACTCCACGGAATGGCGGTCCTTTTCCGGCAGCCGGGCCTTGATGTCGTACTCGTCCTTGCCCTCGCGGTAGACCCCGACCTTGGCCCCGTTTATGGCCGCCTTGACCGTGTAGGCGATGTCATAGGCGCTTAGGCCCAGAAGCGCGGCCTTTTCCTTGTCCACGCGCACGCTTATCTCCGGCTTCCCGGACACGTAGTCGTCGCGCAGGTCCACCAGGCCCGGGACGTCCTTGATCCGGCCGCGCACCTGGCGGGCCAGGTCCCCGAGCAGGTGGATGTCCTCCCCGGTGATCTCCATGTTCACGGGCGAGCCCGTGGGCGGGCCGTGCTTTTCCTTCTCCACCCTGATCTCGGCCTCGGGCACGGCCGCGGCCAGGCGCCCGCGCAGCTCGGCCGCGACCTCGGAGGACGGCCTGGAGCGCTCGCGCAGCTCCTTGAACTCCAGGGTGACCTGGCTGTAGTGGGTGCCGACCTTGTCCCGTTCGCCCGAGGAGCCCGGGTTGGCGATCACGTACTCTATGTCCGGGTACTGGGCGGCGAGCTTCTCCACCCTCTTGACCAGCTCGTCCGAGGCCTCCAGGTTGGTGCCCACCGGGGCCTTGAGGTTGACGTAGACCCTGTTGGGCTCGGTCACCGGGAAGAACTCCACGCCCCTGCCGAACAGGCCGAACGCGGCGACCGAGAGGACCAGAAGCCCGAACGAGGCGGCCAGGACCAGGGCCCGGCGCCTGAGGGCGTACTCGAGAAGCGGCAGGTAGAGCTCTTTTAGCCGCTCCATGAACCTGTCCGCGGCCGAGGTCTTGCCCTCGAGCACGCGCCTGGGGATGGTCTGCCACTTGGCCGAGAACACCGGGTTGACCACCAGGGCCACGAACAGCGAGCCGCACAGGGCCATGATCACGGTCTTGGGCAGAAAGGCCATGAATTTGCCCATGATCCCGGGCCAGAAGATCAGGGGGAAGAAGGCCCCGACCGTGGTCAGGGTCGAGGTGATCACCGGCCAGGCGACCTCGTCCGTGGCCGTGAGCGCGGCGGCCTCCCGGCTCGCGCCGTCCTGCATGTGGCGGTAGATGTTCTCCACGACCACGATGCCGTTGTCCACGAGCATGCCCAGGGCCAAAATCAGGGAGAAGAGCACGACCATGTTCAGGGTGATGGAGAAGACCGGCAAAAGGCAGAAGGTGATGAGCATGGACACCGGGATGGACAGGGCCACGAACACGGCCGAGCGGCCGCCGATGAAGAAAAGCACCACCGCGAGCACCAGGACCAGGCCGGTGACGATGTTGTTCTCCAGGTCGGCGACCATCCTGCGGATGTCCTCGGACTTGTCCGAGGTCAGGTCGATGGTCAGGTTCGGGGGCAGGTCCGGGCGCATGACCTCGACCGCCTCGCGCACCGCGTCGTTGATGCGGATGATGTTCTCGCCCGAGCGCTTCTTGACCTGGATGGTCACCGCGTCCTGGCCGCGGATCCGGCTCTTGGTCTCCGGGTCCTGGTAGTGGTCCATTATCTCGGCCACGTCGCGCAGGTACACGGGCCTGCCGTTGCGCACGAAGGCCACCAGGGAGTTGATCTCGTCCGGGTGCTGGAAGTCCTCGGGCACGCGCACCAGGTACCTGGCCTTGCCGATGTCCATGGACCCGCCGGGCATGTTCACGTTGCCCTGCCTGACCGACTCGAGCAGCTCGGAGAAGGGCACGTTGTAGAAGGCCACGCGGTCCAGGTCGAAGAGCACGTGTATCTCGCGCTCCAGGCCGCCGACCACCTCGGCGTCCAGGACCCCGGGGATGGACTCGATCCTGTCCTCCAGGGCCTCGGCAAAGACCTTGAGCCGCTTGAGCGAGAACGGCCCGGACAGGACCACGTTGAGGATCGGCCGCTCCGAGAGGTTGACCTCGATTATCTCCGGGTCGTCGGGCAGGTCCGCGGGCAGGTCCGGCTTGGCCTGGTCCACCTTGTCCCGGACCTTTTGCAGGGCGTCGTCGATGTTGATCTCGGGCACGAACTCGATGGTCACCAGCGAGATGCCGTCCGCGGAGATGGAGGTGATCTCCTTGGTGTCCGAGAGCCCCTTGAGCTTGCGCTCCAGGGGCAGGGTGACCAGGGTCTCCATGTCCTTTGGGGACACGCCCTCGTAATTGGTCTTGACGAAGATGTAGGGCACGGTGATGTCCGGCTCGGCCTCCCTGGGCAGGGACGAGTAGCTGGACATCCCGGCCAGGACGATGAAGGTCAAAAGGACCAGGACCGTGGACCTGCGCTTGAGCGCGGTCTTGTTGACGATCATTCTGCGCTCACCCGGGTGCCGTCCTCGACGTTGTCCTGGCCGGTCACGATGACCCGGTCGCCTATCCGGAGTCCTTCGAGTATCTGGACCCGGTCGCCGTCGATGACCCCGGGGACCACGGTGCGCGCCCTGGCGTGCTCGTCCTCGACCACGAATACGACGCGCTCGCCCCCGCGGTCCTGGACCGCGAACAGGGGCGTGGTCAGGGCGTCGGTCAGGCTGCGGCGCAGAAACGAGGCCCTGGCCAGCATGCCGGGCCGGATGGACAGGTCCGAGTTGTCCACGAGCACCCGGACCTTGAAGGTCTTGGTCACCGGGTCGGCCTTGTAGGCCACGAAGTCGATCACCCCCTCCCAGGAGCGCTTGGGCCAGGCGTCCACGGTCACCTTGACCGGGGCGCCCTTGGCCAGGTGGCGGACGTCCATCTCCGGGACGTTGACGTTGACGCGCATCCGGGCCACGTCGACCAGCTCGACCACGGGGTCGCCGGGCTTGACGTACTCCCCCGGGTCCACGAGCAGGTCGTTGACCACGGCGTCGATGGGCGAGACGACCGCGCCCTGGCGGCGGTTGACCCGGGCCTCGCGCAGGTTGTTCCTGGCCAGCTTGTATTCGGTCTGGGCCTTGTCCAGCTCCTCGCGGGACAGGACATTGGAGTCCATGAGGCTGGCCCGGCGTTCGGCCTGGACCTTGGCCAGATCGTAGGAGGCCTCGGCCCGGCCGAGGCCCGCGTCCAGGGCCGTCAGGTCGATCTTGGCGATGAGCTGGCCCTTTTGGACCCTGTCGCCCTCGGTGAACCCGACGTACTCCACCCGGCCGCCGCGCTCCGCGGACAGGGTCACGTCGTGCGCGGCCTCGGTCTGGCCGGGCAGGGTGAGCACGTCGCGGATGATCGCGGGCGCGACCTTTTCCACCGTGACCCGGACCGATTTGGCCGGGACCGAGGCCTGGGCCTCGGGCTCCTTGGTCCCGCCGGCGTGCGCCAGGACGAGCGCGGCCAGGACGACCAGGGCCAGGCCCGCGGCGCCGAGGATGCGCGTGCGCCGCGGAATCCGCGAGATGTCATCTAGAATCTTCATTTCAAGTCCTCGTTCGGCTTGCCTTTGATCCCCCGGCGGGCCGGGCGGATCAGGGGGTTGTTTTTTCAGGCCCGAGGCCGCGGGCTGGGTCCATGGAGCCCTCGGGCCCGGCCCGGCCGCGGCCCTTGCGCCGGGTGAAGCGCGCGGCCAGCTTGTCCAGGTAGATGTAGTAGACCGGGGTGAAGTAGAGCGTGAGCAGCTGGGAGACCAGGAGCCCGCCGACCACGGCCAGGCCGAGCGGCCGCCTGGCCTCGGCCCCGGCCCCGAACCCGAGCGCGATGGGCAGGGTGCCCATGAGCGCGGCCATGGTGGTCATCATGATCGGCCGGAAGCGCACCAGGCAGCCCTCGTAGATCGCCTGCTCCGGACCCCGGCCGAGCCTGCGCTGGGACTCCAGGGCGAAGTCGATCATCATGATCGCGTTCTTCTTCACGATCCCGATCAGCATGATGACGCCCACGAACCCGTAGATGTTCAGGTCCATGCCGAAGGCCATCAGGGTCAGAAGGGCCCCGGCCCCGGCCGAGGGCAGGCCGGAGAGGATGGTCAGCGGATGGATGAAGCTCTCATAGAGGATGCCGAGCACGAGGTAGATGACCACGATGGACACGATCAGCAGCATCCACAAGCCCTTGAACGAGGCCTGAAAGGCCTGGGCCGTGCCCTGGAAGCTGGTGCTGAACGAGGCCGGCAGAAAGCCCCGGGTCACGGACTCGATGCTGCTCACGGCCTGGCCCAGCGAGACCCCGGGCTTGAGGTTGAAGGACAGGGTGACCGAGGGCAGCTGGCCGGAATGGTTCACGCTCATCGGCCCGGCGCCGATCGTGACCTTGGCCAGGGAGTCGAGGGACACCAGTCTGCCCTGGTTGGAGCGCACGTGGAGCATGGACAGGGCCCCGGGGTCGCGCTGGAACGCGGGGTCGAGCTCCATGATCACCTGGTAGGAGTTGTTCGGGGCGTAGATGGTCGAGACCTGGCGCTGGGAGTAGGCCGTGGCCAGGGCGTCCTCGATCCCCTGGGCCGTGATCCCCAGGGCCGCGGCCCGGTCGCGGTCGATGGTCACGTTGAGCTGGGGGTTCTTGAGCTGGAGGTCGGAGTTCACGTCCTGGATCTCGGGCAGGTCCTTGAGCCTGTCCTCCAGGGCCTGGGAATACCGGAACAGATCGTCGGTGTTCGGGTTCTGCAGGGTGAACTGGTACATGGCCTTGGTGAACCGGCCGCCCAGGTTGATCGGCGGCGGGTTCTGCAGGAAGGTCTTGATCCCGGTCACCGCGGAGAGCTTCTTTCGCAGGGACTGGACCACCTCGTCCGCCGAGAGCCTGCGCTCGGAACGGGGCTTGAGCCGGATCAGGATGCGGCCGGAGTTGCCGGCCGGGTTCGGGCCTCCGGCCCCGACTATGGACATGAACGACTCCACGTTCTCGTCCCGGCTGATTATGTCCGCGACCCTGTTCTGGTGGCTGAGCATGTTCTCGAAGGAGATGCCCTGCTCGGCCTCGGTGGAGCCCTGGATCTGGCCGATGTCCTCGTTGGGGATGAAGCCCTTGGGGATGACCACGAAAAGGGCCGCGGTCACGGCCAGCAGGCCGAGCGAGGCGAGCATGGTCAGTCTTCTGTGGCCCAGGCAGACGAGCAGCGTGCGGTCGTAGAGCTTGAGCATGCCCTGGAAGGCGCGCTCGGTGACTTGGTGGAAGCGGCCCTGGGGCCGGCCGGGTCCGTGCGGGCCGGGCTTGAGCATGATGCTGCAGAGCATCGGGGTCAGGGACAGGGAGACAAAGCCCGAGATCAGGATCGCGGCCATGATGGTCACCGCGAACTCGCGGAACAGCCGGCCGACCACCCCGCCCATGAACAGTACCGGGAGGAACACCGCGGCCAGGGAGATGGTCATGGACACGATGGTGAAGCTGATCTCGCGCGAGCCGGTGACCGAGGCCTGGCCGGGGCTCTCCCCGGACTCCATGTGCCGGACGATGTTCTCGAGCATGACGATGGCGTCGTCGACCACGAAGCCCACGGACAGGGTCAGGGCCATGAGCGAGATGTTGTCCAGGTTGTAGCCCATCAGGTACATGACCGAGAAGGTCCCGATGACCGACATGGGCAGGGCCAGGCTCGGGATGACCGTGCCCGACAGGTTGCGCAGAAACAGGAAGATGACCAGGACCACCAGGCAGATGGTCAGCATCAGGGTGAACTTCACGTCTCCGACCGAGGCCTTGATCGACTCCGAGCGGTCGATCATGGTCTCGACCGCGACCGAGGCCGGGATCTGGGCCTCGAGCGTGGGCAGGACCCTGCGCACGGCCTCGACCACGCCCACGGTGTTGGTCCCGGGCTGGCGCTGGATGGCCAGGATCATGGCCGGGGCGTCGCGGAAGCGGTTGTGGCGCTTGTTGACCTCTACGCTGTCCAGGACCTTGCCCAGCTCGCCCAGGCGCACGGGCGCGCCGTTTCGATAGCAGACCACGAGCGGCAGGTAGTCCTTGGCGCGCATGAGCTGGCCCGAGGCCTGGACCGTGTATTCGCGCTGGGGGCCGGTGACCGTGCCGGTGGGCAGGTTGACGTTGGCGTTGCGCACCGCGTCCGCGACCTCGTCCACGCCGATCTCGCGGGACACGAGCCGGTTGGGGTCGAGCTGGATGCGCACCGCGTACTTCTGCGAGCCGTAGACCATGACCTGGGCCACCCCGGCGACCATGGAGATGCGCTGGGCGAGCAGGGTCTCGGCGTACTCGTTGAGCTCGTGCAGGGGCAGGGTCGGCGAGCTGACCGCGAGGTACAGGATGGGCAGGTCGGCGGGGTTGACCTTGCGGATGTACGGGGGCGTGGTCAGGTCCGCGGGCAGGTAGCGCTGGGCCGAGGCGATGGCCGCCTGCACGTCCTGGGCCGCGGCGTCGATGTTGCGTTCGAGCGTGAACTGGAGGGTGATCTTGGTCACCCCCAGGGTGTTCGAGGAGCTCATGGAGTCGATGCCCGAGATGGCCGAGAACTCCCTCTCCAGGGGGGTGGCCACGGCCGAGGCCATGGTCTCGGCGTTGGAGCCCGGCAGCTTGGCCGTGACCTGGAGGGTGGGGAAGTCCACGTTGGGCAGGTCCGAGACCGGCAGGAGCCGGTAGGCCATGAGCCCGAAGATCAGGACCGCGCCCATGACCAGGGTGGTCATGACCGGCCGTTCGATGAATATCCGGGCCGGGTTCACGGGGTCCCGCCCCCGGCCGGCGGCAGTCCGGCCGCGTCCGCGGTGGTCGCGTTGCCGGCCGCGGCAGCGATCCTGGGCCGGGCCTTGAGCTCGACCAGGGCCCCGGGCACGAGCTGCACGTGGCCGTCGGTGACCACGGTCTCGCCGGCCTCGACGCCCGAGGCGAGCACGGTCTCCTGGTCCATGACCTCGGCCACGACCACCTGGCGCATCTCCACGGTCATGTCCTTCTTGACCACGAACACGTACGGGCCCAGGGCCCCGGTCTGCACCGCCTGGGAGGGCGCGACCAGCGCCCCCTCCTGGTCCGCGAGCTTGAGCGCCGCGCGCACGAACTGGCCCGGCCAGAGCCGCTTGGCCTGGTTCGGGAACTCGGCCTTGAGCCGGATCGAGCCCGTGGTCCTGTCCACTGTGTTGTCGATGACCGAGAGCAGGCCGTGCTCGGGGTGCGCGTCGTCTCCGGCCACAAAGGCCTGGACCCCGAGGGGCCCGGCGGCGAGGCGGCGCTGGATCTCGGGCAGATGGGCCTCGGGCACGGAAAAGGCCACGGAGATGGGCTCGATCTGGTTGATGACCAGCAGGGTGCGGTCGTCGTTGGCCTTGATCACGTTGCCCTCGTTGACCAGGACGTTGCCGGCCCGGCCGGTGATGGGCGAGCGGATGTCGGCGTAGTCGAGCTGGAGCTCGGCCTGCTCGATCTGGGCGCGATCCAGGCTGATCGTGGCGCGCAGGGCCTTCACGTTGGCCAGGCTCTGGTCGTAGGACTCCTGGCTGATCACGCCCTGGGTCTTGAGGTCCGTGTAGCGCAGGATGTCCTTCTCGGCCTTGCTGAGCAGGGCCAGGTCGCGTTCGAGCTTGGCCCTGGCCTCGCGCACCTCGGTCTCGAAGCCGCGGGGGTCGATCAGAAACAGGGGGTCGCCCTTTTTCAGGTCCTGGCCGTTGCGCACGTACTCCCGGACGATCTGGCCCCCGACCTGGGACTTGACGCTGACCGTGGCCAGGGCCTCGACGTTGCCCACGGCGCGGATGAGCAGGGGCACGGTCCTGCGCTCGATAAGGCCTGCCGAGACCAGGGTGGCGCGCCTCTTTTGGCCCTTGTCCGAGTTCGAGCACCCGGCGAGCGCCAGGGAGAGGACCAGGAGCGCGAGCGCCAGGGCCAGGGGGCGCGGCCCGGAGACGGAAGTGCGTTCAGCGTTGCGCATGCAGCCTCACTTAGCCGCGGCCGGGCGGTGGTTGTCGGGCCCGGCCTGCGAGGGGTCGTTTGAACTTTTCATTCCGAGTCCTTGTTCAGCCTGCGCCTGATCCCTTCCAGCCCGCCCAGGCTGAAGCGGATCAGGTGTCGCTTGTACTCGTCCAGGCGCTCGGCCGGGGAAGGCAGCCTGGGCTTGAGGCGGTCCGAGATGGCCCCGAACATGCGCGGGTGCAGCATCTGGGCCCAGATGGACTGGGCGCAGTCGCGCAGGACCTGGTCCGGGGCCTTTGGACCGAGCAGGTCCCGGAGGATGTCGCGGAGCAGGTCCGCGCGGGGCTGGACATAGAGCTGGACCATGATGTCCAGGTGCGGGCTGGGGTTCATGGTCTCGATCATGAACAGGGCGTGCTTGTCCTGGCCGGCCTTGTCGGACGGGCAGCGCACGTAGAGCTCGTCCACGATCGAGTCGAGGTACCCCCTGAGCCTGTCTTCGGCCGGCCGGGTCCTGTCCGCGAACTCGTCGGCGGCCGGGTCCTTCATGCTGAACACGGTCTCCAGGGCCGCGCGGTACAGGGCCTCCTTGCCGCCGAAGTGGTAGTTCACCGCGGCCACATTGGCCTTGGCCTCGCGGCATATCTCGCGCACCGTGGCCTCCTGGAAGCCCTTGCGCGCGAAGACCCGCACCGCGGCGCTGAGCAGGGCGTCCTTGGTCCCGGTCTCGGCCCGGGGCCCGTGGTCGCCGCTTCGGCTGTCCTGTCCCATAAAAACGCTCGCTTTAAACATTCGTTTTAAACAACTGGCTAGATAGGGCCGAACCCCGGGCCTGTCAAGTCTGTTTTTGGGGCCTTGGCAAGGCCCGCGGGCCGGGCAACCGCGGCCGAGGGGCTGTTGCCGGCCGACCCTGTCCGGGCCGGTCCTGTCGCTCCCCAGGGCACGGCAAGGGCCCCG
>JAFGBU010000002.1 GCA_016932995.1 Desulfovibrionaceae bacterium | reverse complement strand
TGGCCGCTTGCTCGCGGGCCGCGGCCTGGCAGCGGCAGGCCGCCTGGGGCAGGGGCTTCAGGGTCTTGTCCTCGCCCATCTTACCTGCCTTGCATTTTGAGCCCTTGCGCCGGGCAGGAGCGGCCCGAGGCGCGGGGCGCAGGCGTCCCGGCCAGGGCCCGGCGCACGTCCTTGTCCGCGTTGAGCCAGGCCTTGAGCGCCTCAAGCATGGCCCGGCCGTATTCCGAGCCCTGGTCCCCGGCCAGCCGGTAGTGGACCCAGCGGCCGACCTTGCGGCCCTGGATCAGCCCGGCGTCCTCCAGGATCTTCAAATGCTTGGACACCGTGGGCTGGGCCAGGCCCAGGCCGGCCCGAATCTGGCACACGCAGAGCTCGCCCGCCTCGAGCATCTTTACGGCCTTGACCCGGCCCGGGTCGGACAGGGCCTTCATGACCCTGATGAACTTCTTCATGCTTTTATCTCCTTATCGTCATATGGCAATATAACGATTAGACGCGGGCTGTCAAGCAGGGCCGGGAAGGGGCTTCGGGTTTGGGCCGGGGGGCCTTGAGGACCAGGAACTGGCACAGGGCCGCGGCCGCGCAGCACAGGGCGTTGAACAGGTAGACCCCGGCGAAGGCCGGGCCGGTGGCCGAGGCGAGCAGGTGCGGGTCCACGGCGTGCTTGGCCGGGGAGACCCCGGGCGGCAGGCAGAGGCTGAACAGGAGCGCGGCCAGGCAGACGCCCAGGGCCATGCCCACGTTGCCCCCGGTGTGGAAAACGCTGGCCGCCGCGCCCTGCATGTCCCTGGGCGCGCTGGACAAAACCAGCTTGCCGTTGGGCGACAGGAACATGCCGAAGGAAAATCCCATCCAGGCCAGGTAGGCCACGGCCGGCCACAGGCCGGGCGCGGACAGGGCGGCGGCGAAAAAGATCGAGGCCAGGGTCGCGCTGAGCATGGCCAGCAGGGCCACGCGCGAGGGGTGGAACCTGTCCGCCAGCCGTCCGGCCAGGGGCGCGGCCAGGATCGTGGCCACCGGGAACACGGCGACCACCCCGCCCGAGGCCTGGGCCGAGAGGCCCCTGGTCCAGTCCAGGTAGAAGGGGATGAGGAAGCCGTGGGCGGCCATCTGGGCGAAGACCATGAACTTGGCCGCCATGCCCAGGGAAAAGGCCCGGTTGTGGAAGATGCGCAGGTCCAGGAGCGGATGGGCGCGCCTGGCCTCCCAGAGGACAAAGGCCGCCAGGAGCCCGGCCCCGGCCAGGAGCGCGAGCCCCCCGCGCAGGTTGTGGCCCGAGGAGCGGAACATGCCGAGCGACAGGACGATCAAAAGCAGGGCCGCGGTGCTCAGGCCGCAGCCCAGCCAGTCAAAGGGCCGTTTCTCGCTTTGCGCCTCGTCCGGGGGGATCAGGCGCCAGGCCATGGCCAGGGCCGCCGCGCCCACCGGCAGGTTGATGAAGAATATCCAGCGCCAGGAGAGCAGGCCGGAGAGTATCCCGCCCAGGGGCGCGCCCAGAAGCACGCCCAGGGCCCCGGCCACGTTCAGCACGGACATGGCCGAGCCCAGCTCGTCGCGCTCGGTGCGGCGGGTCACGATGGCCGCGGCCATGATGATCAGCAGGGCCCCGCCCAGGCCCTGGACGAACCGGGCGGCGATGATCCAGTGTATGGACCGGGCCGCTCCGCAGAACAGCGAGCTTGTGGAGAACAGGATGTACCCGGCGGCCAGCATGCGCCTGAACCCGATGCGGTCGCCCAGGTTGCCCGCGGCAGGCATGACCGCGGCCACGGCCAGGAGATAGGCCAAAATGACCTGGGAGACCGTGCCCAGCCCGGCGTGGAAGTAGGCCGCGATCGTGGGCAGGGAGATGTTCACGATGTAGGTGTCCAGCCGGCCCATGAACGAGGCCGCGGCCACGCTGAGGACCATGGCCATGGTCCTGGCCTTCAACTCTCCTCTCCTGCGGGGCGCGGGGCGGGGCTCATGTTTCGGCCGCGTCCCGGGACTGGTCCTGGCTGCGCACGTAGTCCAGAAGGGCCTTGGTCTCGGCCCGTTCCAGGCGGATCTGTTCGTAGTCCACGGCCAGGTTGTTGATGTATTGAAGGATCAGGGCGTCCCTGCCGTTGATCCGGTCGGGCAGGACCCCGGCGAAGATGAAGCCCATTTCGGCCATGGCCTCGGCCAGGGCCCGCGAGCCGGGGTCCTCGAGGTCCAGGTGGGCGTAGATCGCGTCGGTCCCCTCCAGGCGCAGGCGGCGCAGCTCACCGGCCACGGCCCGGGCCGCGTCCGGTCCGGCGCTGTATATGTCCATCTCCGCGATGTTCAGTATCTCCACCTTTCTGACCCTGAGCCTGGTCTCGGCCGCGCAGGGGACCGCTCGGGTCGGCTCAGGGGCGATCGAGAAGGGCGCGCCCAGGCCCTTGTAGAGCCGGATTGTCCACTCCCGCCAGGCCGCGGGCGGATGGACGACCCGCTCGCGGGGGGCCTGGATGGGCCGCCAGAGCGCCAGGCTGCTCATCTTCTGGCTGATGACCCCGGTCAGGCGCCGGAACTCGACCTCCCTGGGAAAGACCGAGAGCAGTATCCCGCAGGGCCTGAAGCCCATGGACAGGAACAGCTTCTGGGATATCTCGTGCCCGAGCACGGCGCGGCAGAACACGCTGGCCAGGCCCAGGTCCGCGGCCTCCTGGACCATGGCCGAGACCAGCCTCTGCGCGACCTTGCGGCCCCGGAACTCCGGGGCCACCACCAGGACCCCGAGCTCCGCGCAGACGCGCTGGCCGTGGTCGGTCTTGAGCGCGCAGTGGCCGAGGAACGCGCCGTTGTCCGCGACCGCGACCTTGGAGATCATCTCGCCCCTGCGGTTCAGCTCCACGATGCTCTCCGGCCGGTAGGCGAAGTCCTCGTAGGTGTAGCCATAGGTCTTGTACACGCATCTGGAGACCTCCAGGGCGTCCTCGGGCCGCAGCCTGCGCACCGAGTATTCCGAAAACCCCGCACCCGCTTCCTCGGTCCGGGCCTTTGCCGCGGCCGAAGCCGCGGCCCCGGGCGCGAGCCCGGCCACGTGCTTGCTGGCCAGGTGCTTGGTCAGCCGGATCTCCCGGCCCTCCCGGCCCAGGTTCTCGAAGACCACCTCGTCCACGGCCTTGCGGGTCAGAAACGTGCCCAGGCCTTTTACCTCGCGCTCCAGGCTCAGCCCGGCCGGGTCGTACTCGGGGATGTCCTCCGGGTCAAAGGGCATGCCCTTTTCGCGCACGATCACGGCCAGGCCCGTGGCCAGGGGCTCGCACCACAGATCGTAGATTCCGGACGGGTCGTCCGCGAACCCGTGCTTTATGACGTTGCCCAGGGTCTCCTCCAGGGCCAGGCGCAGGTCCAGGCGCTCCTGCTTCTCAAAGCCCAAAACCCGGGCCAGCTCCTCCACGAAGCAGAGCACCGGGGGCAGGAACTCCAGTCGGGCCTGGATGGTTATGTGCGGCCTGGGGTCATTCATCTCTGTCTTTGCCCGGCCCGGGGCCCTGCGCGGCCTCGGCCAGGGTGAAGCGCATCTCGTTGTCGCAGGCCTCAACCTTCGAGGCGTCGATGTCCAGGTCGCGCATCAGGTCGAACAGAGCGGCCGGGGGCTTTATGTAGCCGAGCTCCCGGGCCTGGACCTCGGCCTGGTCCCTGCTCGTCAGCCCGAAGAAGACCGAGGCGCTGAGCTCGACCAGGGACTGGGGGAAGAAGACCGTGCGCATGTTCCTGAAGCGCATGTACTGCACGTAGTCCTTGACGCACTCTATGCGGCAGCTGGTGTGCAGCATGCCTTCCTGGCCCGGCGGCATGCGCCAGCCCAGCTCGCGTTCGAGCAATTCGACGATATCCTTCCAGCTGCCGGAGCGCTCCTTGCCCGCCAGCCTGGTGATGATCGGCACGGCCAGGTTTGGGTCGGCCTCGGCCCGGGCCACGATGTCCTGCAGGGGCCGGAATATCTCGGGCAGCTGCCTGCGGATGGAGGCGTGGTAGTTGGCCAGCTCCTGGGCCCAGCGCAGGGGCCTGACCAGGGGCCGGGCCATGGCCCTGAACTTCAAAAAGGCCAGGGTGCGCTCCCTGGGCGAGGGGGCCTTGGCCGGGCCGGGCCCGGGTGGAAACACGTAGTCCATGACCGAGGCCTGGACGTCCTCCATGCCGAAGAGCACGAACGGGATGTTCTGCTCCAGGGCCAGGGGGTAGAACAGGGCGAAGGCCGCGGTCGGGCACAGGCAGGGCCAGCCGAACTCTTCGAGCTGGCCGCGCATGGCCTGCTTGACCCGGGTCCAGGGCAGCCTCCAGCTGATGAACTCGACCTCGGGCAGCCTGGACATGCAGCGCTCGATGTTCTCCCGGGCCGAGTCCTGGGTGTAGGGCATGTCCCAGAAGGCCGCCAGGACCCTGAGCCCGAGCCTTCGGGCCATGTGCCAGAGCATGAACGAGGAGTCCTTGCCCCCGGTGAACAGGACCATGACCTCGAACCGGGACCTGTTGCCCTTGAGCCCCGCAAGCAGCTCGTCCTCGCCCAGGGCCTGGACGAACGAGGGCCCGCGCTCCGCGCCCTGCTCGTAGCACTGGCAGAAGGCGCAGACCCCGCGCGCGTCGAACTCCAGGCCCGGGATGACCAGGTCGTTGTTCAGGCATCTGACGCAGGTCTGGCGCTTCTCAATCGTGGCCGGGGCCCTCAGCTCGGCCGCCTCGACCAGGACCCCGGCCTGGATGAGCGCCTCGATCTCCCGGGCGCAGTCCGGGCCCAGGGCCAGGTCCTCGAGTGCTGTTTTGCCGTCCATGCGCGCGAGGGCCGAGGCCGCCTCCAGGGACAGGGGAAGGACCTGCTCCCTGTTCTTCGGGGGGTTGCGCAGGCCGTAGTAGACCAGGGCCGGGCCGTGGTCGGTGTCCTGTACGCGCCAGCGGTATTGAGGAACAGGTCTCATTTTGTCCCGCCTTGTGTCACGGGGCCGCGCGTTGGAAAGCGGCCGATTGCCCCGGCCTGATGGGCGCTGCGTTGCGGACGATCAAGTTAAGCAAAGCCCTGGCCCCCAGTCAAGGCCGCCCGGGCCCGGCCTCCACATCCTCTGACAGCGGGCGGCGGCTCATGGATTACGGCCAGGTCTACCTCAGAAACATCGGGCTGTTCAGCCGAAAGCAGCAGGACAGGCTGCGCTCGGCCGTGGTGACCATTGCCGGG
>JAFGBU010000022.1 GCA_016932995.1 Desulfovibrionaceae bacterium | reverse complement strand
CCGGACCGGGACCATCCGGTCCGGGACCGCGCGCATCGAATCCTCGTCCGAGCTGTTCTCGGCCAGGCGCGAGTTCCAGGCCCAGAACCTCGTGGACAGCGATCCCCAGACCGCCTGGGCCGAGGGCGTCAAGGGCCCGGGCCAGGGCCAGTGGGTCAGGCTGGAGTTCGCCGGGCCCGTGTTCGTCAGCCGCGTGGGCCTGGCCAACGGCAACCAGGCCACAGGCCAGTTCACCCGCTTCAACCGCGTCAGGCGGGCCAGGCTGGAGTTCTCGGCCGGCCGGGCCCTGGAGGTCGAGCTCGCGGACCAGGAGGATGTCCAGTGGTTCGACTGCCCCAGGGCCGCGACGACCTTCGTGCGCCTGGTCATCGAGTCCGTGTACCCGGCCTATCTCGAGCGCTTCACCATGAACACGGCCCTGTCCGAGCTGGTCGTGGAGCTGGCCCCGGGCCAGGGCCAGGTCGCGGTGCTCTCCGCGGAGCCGGGCCCGGCCACCGCCGCCCCGGCCGGGGCCAAGGACCAGGCCCTGGACGTGGTCAGGCGCTTCTACATCGGGCTGGCCACCCTGAGCGACGACTTCCCCGAGGTCTACGCCGCCCAGATCAGGGACAAGGAGGCCCTGCTCTTCGACGTGTTCAGGGAGATACAGAAGCAGCGCAAGGTCTTTGAGCTCTTCCGCAGGGCCGTGGTCGATCTGGACGGGCTGGACATAAGGGTTCTGGGCGAGAGCCCGGACAGGATCCAGGTCCGGGCCAGCGGCAAGTACGCGATCTATTTTGAGGACAGCTACCGGGAGATAGACGAGGACACGGACTTCACCCTGGCGCCCGAAGAGGACGGCTGGAAGATCATCGACATGAACGAGATCGCGGCCGAGCAGGGGCCGGTCAGGGAATGATCTCCGTGCCCACGCCGTGCTTGGTGAACAGCTCCAGGAGCACGCAGTCCTGGACCCGGCCGTCGATGATGTGGGCCTTTTCCACCCCGGACATGAGCGCCTCCAGGCAGCAGTGTATCTTGGGGATCATGCCCCCGCTGACCAGGCCCGAGTCCATGGCCCTGAAGGCCTCGTTCCTGGTCATGGAGGAGATCAGCCTGCCGTCCTTGTCCAGGACCCCGGGCACGTCGGTCAGCAGGTGCAGCCTCTTGGCCCCCAGGGCCGAGGCCACGGCCCCGGCCACGGAGTCGGCGTTGATGTTGTAGGTCTCGCCGGCCTGGTCCACGCCCACGGGCGCGATGACCGGGATGAAGCCCTGGCCCTGCAGGGAGTGGATGACCTCGACGTTGATCTCGGTGACCTCGCCGACCTTGCCCAGGTCGATCAGCTCGGGCGGGGCGTCCTTCCTGGACACGGCCAGCTCCTTCTTCTCGGCCCTGATGAGCATGCCGTCCTTTCCGGACAGGCCCACGGCCCGGCCGCCGTTCAGGTTGATGAGGTTCACGATCTGCTTGTTGACCTGGCCCACCAGGACCATCTCGACCACGTCCATGGTCGCCTCGTCCGTGACCCGGTAGCCCTCCCGGAACCGGCTCTCTATGTTCAGGGCCTTGAGCATCTTGCCGATCTGCGGCCCCCCGCCGTGGACCACGACCGGGTTGACCCCGATGTACTTCAGAAGCACGATGTTCAGGGCGAAGCTCTTTTTGAGCGCCTCGTCGATCATGGCGTGGCCGCCGTACTTGACGACCACGGTCTGGTGGTAGAACTCCCTGATGTAGGGCAGGGCCTCTATGAGCAGGCCGGCGGTGGTCTTGCCGCTCTCCGGGTTCATGCGCGCTCCTCGGGCTTGGGAGTGATCCGGCGGAGCGATATTGGTTCAAGCGGGCGGCGCTGTCAACAGCGGCCCGGGTCATGGGCTCAGGCCCAGAACATGGGGCGGTAGAACAGGCGTTCGTAGAACGAGCACATGCGCTGGGCCTTGGCCGCGGCCAGGCCCAGGCTGCGCAGTCTGCAATACAGGTGCAGGGGGTTCAGGCTGTGCTGCATGCGGGAGCGCAGTCCGCTCATGGCTCGTGTCCTCCGACCTCCTTATCGGACGTTGGGATCGGAATCATTAGGCCTGCGAACGAAATCCTCGGCTTCCGGCCCGGCCCGGCCCCCGGCCAGGGCAAAGACCCCCAGGGCCAGCATGGCCGCGGCCAGGCCCGCCCCGGCGTAGTACACGGCGCGCAGGCCGGCCAGGGCGTAGACCGCGCCCATGAGCAGGGGGGCGATGGTCTGGCTCAGGCGCAGGACCATGCCGTTGACCGACAAAAACGCGGCCCTGTGCTCCATGGGCGCCAGGCCCGAGAGCAGGGTCAGGACCGTGGGCACGTTCAGGCCCATGGCCAGGCCGAAGAGCAGGATCGGGGGAACGCACAGCCACAGCCCGCTGGCGAGCGGCAAGAGGAGCATGGCCAGGCCGTAGAGCGCAAACGAGCACAAGAGCAGTGCGCGCATGGGGAATCTGCGCGAGAGCCTGCCGAGCTGGGACGCGGCCAGGGCGGTCAGCAGGCTGGAGGAGGAGATGACCGCGCCTATGGCCAGGGGCGAGGCCCCGAACCTGTGGTCCATGAGCACCGGCAGGTAGGTGATCACCGGCCCGTAGAGGATGAGAAAGGTCAAGAAGGTCACGCAGTACAGGACCAGGACCTTTTTATCGAGCATGCCCTTTAAGGCCTCTTTGAAGTATTTGCCCAGGTCCGGGTCCGGCTCGGGGTCCGGGGCCCGGAGCCTTGCGGCCGCCAGCAGGCCCAGGGGTATGGCCGTGATCGGGAGCAGAAAGGGCCAGCGCCAGCCGATGAGCGCGAGCAGCCCGCCCACGGCCGGGAACAGGGCCGTGCCCATGGACAGCGCCCCGGCGTTGTAGCCCATGGCCGCGGCCCGCTCCCGGCCCTGGAACAGGTCGCCGATGATCGTGTAGTTGAGCACGCCCAGGGGCCCCGCGCCCACGCCCTGCAGGAAGCGCAGGACCAGCAGGCTTTTCAGGTCCGGGGCGAAGAAGCAGGCCGAGCCGAAGATCCCGAAGACGAACAGCGAGGGGATGAGCACCGTTTTGCGGCCGTAGCGGTCGGCCAGTATCCCGGCGGCCGGGGCCATGAGCACGCCCGGCAGGGTGAACGCGGTGATCACCCAGCCCACGGTGTCCGGCCCAAGGCCGAGCTGGGTCATGACCGAGGGCAGCACCGGGATGATGCTGGACACGCTCATGATGACCATGAGCGTGACCCCGAAGACGATCCTGAGGTTCTTGTCCAGGTACAGGCTGCGCAAGGCCCTTGCCTAACCCTGTGCCCGCGCGGCGCGCCGGTCCCGGCCCGGGCCCGAATGCCTGTTGCTCGACATGTCGATGTGTTTGCGGCCGCGGGCTAGATGGCCGGGTCCAGGAGCAGGTTGTCCCGGTGCACGGCCTCGGCGTAGGCGTCCCGGCCCAGGATGTCCGCGATCTCCGAGGTCTTCTTGCCCTTGATCCTGTCCAGGTCCTCGGCCGAGTAGTTGGACAGCCCGACCCCGACGGTCCGGCCGTTTTGGGCCTTTATGCGCACCAGGTCGCCGGGCCCGAACCGGCCCTCAACCCGGCTCACGCCGATGGGCAGGAGGCTCTTGCCCTTGTTTTCCAGGGCCCTGGCCGCGCCGTCGTCGACCCAGACGTCGCCCGCGGGCTCGGCGTGGTAGGCGAGCCAGAACTTGCGGTGGGAAACCACGCGCTCCTCGGGCAGTATCCAGGTCCCGGCCTGTTCGCCGTCCAGGATGGCCGTCAGCCCGGGGCCGCCTCTGCCGGAGGCGATCAGCGTGGGCACGCCCAGCTGGGCCACGCGCCTGGCGGCCAGGAGCTTGGAGCGCATGCCCCCGCTGCCGGTCGAGGTCTTGCCCTGGCACAGGGCGTCGATGTCCAGGCCCGCGATGTCGGTGATCACCGGCAGCAGCCCGGCTGCGGGATCGAGCCCGGGGTTGCGCTCGAACACGCCCCCGGCCGAGGTCAGGTTGATCAGGATGTCCGCGCCCACGAGGTCCACGGTCAGGCTGGCCAGGGTGTCGTTGTCCCCGAAGGTCAGCTCCTCCACGGCCACGGTGTCGTTCTCGTTGATTATCGGGATCACCCGCCAGGACAAAAGCCTGCTCAGGGTGTTTCTGGCGTTCAGGAACCTGGTCCGGTTCTTCAGCCCCTCCCGGGTCAGGAGTATCTGGGCCGAGACCTTGCCCAGGCCGGCCAGGGCCTGGTCGTACTCGTGCATCAACCGGCCCTGGCCGATGGCCGAGGCGGCCTGCTTGCCGGGCAGGTCCTCGGCCACGCCGACGAGGCCCAGCCTTTCGCTGAGCGCCTTGCGGCCCGCGGCCACGGCCCCGGAGGTCACCAGGACCACGTCCAGGCCCCGGTCGTGGACCGCGGCCAGGTCCCGGGCCAGGCGTTCCACGGCCTCGCGGTCCAGGCCGGTGTCCGTGGTCAGGACCGCGCTGCCCACCTTGACCACCAGCCGGGCGGCCGAGTTCAAGAGCCCGAGGACCTTTTGCCGAGTCTCAGCGTCCATGGGCGGTTACATAAGTCATGTCGCGGCGGTTGCGCAACAGCCGAGTTCAGGGGGCAGTGTCGGCCAGGCGCCGCCAGATCTCGGCGACCAGGTCGTGGAGCCCGTCGCCGCGCAAGGCCGAGATGAACAGGACCGAAAGGCCCCTGTCCCGGGCCTTTCGGCGCAGGCCGTCGAGCCCGGCTCGGTCCAGCAGGTCGATCTTGTTGATCGCGAGCACCTGGGGCTTTCGGGCCAGGTCCGGGTCGAAGCGGGCCAGCTCCTCGTTGAGCAGGGCGAACCCGGCAAAGGGGTCTGCCTCGTTTGCGTCCTCGCAGCTCTGGATGTGGACCAGAAGCCTGGTCCGCTCCAGGTGCTTCAAAAAGTCGTGGCCCAGGCCCTGTCCCTGGCTCGCGCCCTCGATGAGCCCGGGGATGTCGGCCATGACCAGCCTGTCCCCGGCCTGGTTCTGGAGCACGCCCAGGTGGGGCCTGAGCGTGGTGAACGGGTAGGCCGCGACCTTGGGCCGGGCCGCGGACACGGCCGCGAGCAGGGTGGACTTGCCCGCGTTGGGCAGGCCCAAAAGCCCCACGTCGGCCAGGACCTTGAGCTCCAGGCGGAGCTGTTTTTCCTGGCCCGGCGAGCCGGGCTCGGAAAAGCGCGGGGTGCGGTTGGTGGACGACTTGAAGTGGATGTTCCCCCGGCCGCCCCGGCCGCCTTGGCAGGCGGTCCAGGTCTGGCCCGGCAGGACGAGGTCCGCGACCAGGGTCCGGCCGCCGTCCTCGTTCAGCTCGAAGACCTGGGTGCCGACCGGCAGGTCCAGGACCAGGTCCTCGGCGTTCTTGCCGTAGCGGTCCTTGCCCATGCCCGGCTGGCCGTTTTTGGCCGCGTAGACCTTTTTCAGCCGCAGGTCGTAGAGGGTCAGGAGCTTGCCCGAGGCCCGCAGGACCAGGTCGCCGCCCTTTCCGCCGTCCCCGCCGTCAGGGCCGCCCTTGGGGATGAAGCGCTCCCTGCGGAACGAGGCGCAGCCGTTGCCGCCCTTGCCCGAGCGCACGGTGATGCTCGCCTGGTCAACGAATCTCATGGCCTTCCTTGGGCTTTCGGAGCCGCGCCCGGGACCCTGTCGGGCCGTCCGCCTGCGCGCCGTTTCAAGAAGTATTACGGCCCGGCCCCGGGCATGGCAAGCGGGCCCAGGGCCCCACGAAAAAGGGGCAGGGGCGATTCGCCCCTGCCCCGAGATGGATCGCTTCGGCCGGCTGCTAGGCCTGGGCCGGGATGATGTGCACCCTGGTCAGGGTCTTTTTCTTGCGCGTGAACTTCTCGAACTTGACCGCGCCGTCGGACAGCGCGAACAGGGTCCAGTCCCTGCCCACGCCGACGTTGCGGCCGGGGTGTATCTTGGTGCCCAGCTGGCGGACCAGGATGCTCCCGGCCAGGACCTTTTGCCCGTCGTAGCGCTTCACCCCGCGCCTCTGTCCGGCGCTGTCCCTGCCGTTCCTGGAGCTTCCGGCGGCCTTCTTGTGCGCCATGTCTGCCTCCTTCAGGCCCTAGGCCTGGATGGACTTGACCTTGATCCTGGTGAAGTCCTGGCGGTGGCCCTGCTTCTTCTGGTAGTCGTTGCGCCGCCGCTTGTGAAAGACGATTATCTTCTTGCCTCTGAGATGACCGAGGACCTCGCAGTCGACCTTTGCGCCCTGGACATAGGGCTCGCCGATGCTGGTCTTGCCCTTGTCGTCCACCAGAAGGACCTTGTCCACGGTCACGGTCTCGCCGGGCTCGGCGTTCAAGAGGTCCACGTCGAGCTCAAGGCCCTGTTCCACGCGGAACTGCTTGCCGCCGGTCTCAATTATAGCGAACATCTTTAACCTCCGTCCTGTGGGAAGGGGGAAGCTAGCCGCAAATCGGGTGAAAAGTCAAGGTCCCGGCCGCGATTTTTTTTTCACCCCTCAGGCCCCGGGTCCGTCCTGGTCCGGCCCGGCGGTCCTGGCCAGGACCAGGACAGTGATCCGCGCGGCCCCGGCCTTTTTCAGGCTGCGCGCGCACTCCTCCAGGGTCGCGCCGGTGGTCATGACGTCGTCCACCAGCAGCACGCTCCTGCCCTGGATGATCTCCGGCCGGGCGAGGAACGCGCCGTGGATGTTCCTCCTGCGTTCGTTCGCGGGCAGGCTGATCTGGGGCGGGGTGCTGCGGATGCGTTCAAGGGCCCGGTTGAGGATGGGTCGGCCCGTGCGCCTGGCCATGAGCCGGCAGAGCTCCAGGCTCTGGTTGTAGCCCCGCCAGGCGAGCCTTGAGCGGTGCAGGGGCACGGGCACGATGGCCTCCGGGGTCTTGGCCCCGCCTTTTTTGAGCGCGGCCAGCGCGAATTTCTGGAGAAGCCCGCCCAGGCCCAACCGGGCCTTGAACTTGTAGGCCAGGATCAGCTCGCGCATGGCCCCGGAGTAGGCGCTGTGAAACATGAGCCCGGCCCAGGGCCTGGGGTTCAGGCGGCAGTCCCCGCACAGGGTCGGCGGCTGGGTTGCGTCCGCGCACATCGCCCCGCAGCCCGGACAGAAGCCGCCCAGGCGCGGGGCCAGGTCCTGGGCGCAGGCCGGACACAGCGGCCCCGAACCCGGCCCGAGGGCCAGGCCGCAGACCCGGCAGCGTCCGGACGCAAGCCAGACCCCGATCCCCTGCGCGCGTCCGCGCTTCGGTTCGGGCTGCGGGGCCACGGCCTCAGCGGGCGGCCTCCCAGGCCGCCCGGCCCAGAGCGATTATGCGCGCGCAGGCCTCCTGGTTCTCTTCCAGGTCGCCGATGCGCTCCACGGCCCTCATGGTCATGGGCTCGGCCAGGGACAGGTTGAAGCTTTGCAGAAAGTACTTGAGGGTCAGCAGGGCGCCGTCAAAGAGCCTCTCGCCCCTGGCCCGGCCGGCCAGCAGGCAGGCGTGGGCGGCGCGCTCGGGCAGGGAGACGATCTCCGGGTCGCCCTTTTGCCTGGCCGCGTACACGCTCTGGCTGCGGTCGATGAGGGTCTTGAACATGGACGGCAGGTGATAGAAGTAGATGGGCGAGGCGAAGAAGACCACGGGCGCGGTCTTGAGTATCTCGAACAGCTCGTGCGCGTAGTCCTTGTCCTTTTGGACGCAGACGCTTTTCGGGTCCTTCTCGCAGATGCGGCAGGCCCGGCAGGGCAGGACCTTGAAGTTGCGCACCGGGATCAAGTGGCCCCTGCCCCCGGCCTCCTCGACCCCCCTGAGGAACAGCCTGGCCGCGGCGTTGCTGTTGCCCTGGGCCCTGTGGCTGCAGGAAAATATCGCCGCCGCGTCGCTGGTCATCGGTCCCCCTGTTCATTGTCCCTGGTCTTGCGCCTGAATTTGGCGAGCGCGTATCCGTCCCGGCCCAAGGCCTCCATGGTCCAGCCGGGCAGATTCTCGACGGCCCCCCGGCACTGGGCGAGCTTGTCCCGGGAGACCAGGACATCCACTTGGTCGGTCCTTGAAAGACGGAGATAGAAACCTATCTCCAGGCCTATGCCTCAGCACTTGTCCCTGAGGTCCAGGGTCTCGGTTCGGTGCTCCACGCGCGCCTCGATCGTCCTTTTCGCCTTTCGGCCTACAGGTCTTGGCCGCTGACGAACGGGTTGTGCAGCCTTTCCTCGTCCACCGTGGTCTTTGGGCCGTGGCCCGTGTAGAGCACGGTCTCCGGGGGCAGGCTGAATATCTTTTCCCGCACCGAGCGCCTGAGCGCGTCCATGTCCCCGCCCGGGAAGTCGGTTCGGCCCACGGAGCGCCGGAAGATCAGGTCCCCGACCAGGGCCGCGCAGAGCTGCGGGAAATAGAAGCTCAGGCTGCCCGGGCTGTGGCCGGGCGTGGCCAGGACCCGGCAGGCGAGGCCCAGGAACTCGTTCTCGCCCTCGGCCAGGTCCTGGAACTCGAAGTCCTGGACCTCGGGCAGGCCGATCATCTCTCCGCCCCGGCCTATGGGGGTCTCCAGGAGGAAGCGGTCCGCCGGGCTGGCCAGGATCGGCGCGCCCGTGGCCCTGGCCAGGGCCCGGTTGCCGTAGATGTGGTCGCAGTGCAGGTGGGTGTTCAGGATGTGGGTCAGGGTCAGGGAGTTGTCCTTTAGAAAGGCCAGTACCCCGGACGGCTCGCCGCCCGGGTCCAGGACCAGGGCCCGGTCCTGGTTGCGCACCAGGTGGCAGTTGGTCTGGAGCGGCCCGAGGGTGAAGCTGACGATGCCCTTCACAGGGCCTCCAGGATGAGCTCGGACAGCTCCCTGCGCCTGGACGAGCCCTTCTGGGCCGGCCGACCCAGGGCGATGACCGCCTCTAGCTCGTACTCGGCCGGGTCCAGGCCCAGCTCGTCCAGGGCCAGGTCCTGGTGGTCGATGATCTCGCCCAGCCAGACCCCGCCCAGGCCCAGGCTGTGGATGGCCAGGAGCATGTTCTGCACGGCCGCGCCCGCGGCCTGGCGGTCCTTGATCTCGGAGTACATCTCCTTTTTTTTCAGGACCACGGCGATGAGCGCCCTGGCCGCCCGGACTATGTGGCCGTACTTGGTGCACCCGGCCAGGCGGTTCTGCCTCGGGTCGCCGGGCTTCAGGACCAGAAAGCGCCAGGGCTGGTTGTTCAGGCCGCTGGGGGCCCAGCGGCCGGCCTCGAGCACGGCCAGAAGCTCCTGGTCGGTGACCGCCTCGGCCGTGAACTTGCGCACGCTGCGGCGCTCGGCAATGGCCTTGAGCACAGGGTTGGCGTCCATGTCGTCCTCCGGGTCGAATGGGAAAGACTAGCCCAAGCCCGGGCCGGGGGCAAGGTCCGGCGACCGGGGCCCCGGGAATTCTGCTTGACAGGGGCCGGATTATGCTCGAAATCGGTTATACCTTATACTGCGTGGGGAAGAGGTGATGGACTCGAATCCAGAGCAAGGGCCGAAGCCGAACCATCTGGCCCCGGAGGAGCACAAGCGGATCCGGCTCGAGCTGGACTACCTCCGGGACCGGTTCTGGAAAAAGGACTTCCGCGACGTAGTTCGGACCAACTGCCAGGCCATGCGCGAGGTCTTCGCCAAGATAAGGCGCGTGGCCCCGACCAAGACCACGGTCCTGCTCACCGGCGAGACCGGGGTGGGCAAGGGCACCCTGGCCAAGCTCATCCACCTGCACTCCAACCGGGCGTCCATGCCCTTCATCTCGGTCAACTGCGGGGCGATCCCGGAAAATCTGGTCGAGAGCGAGCTCTTCGGCCACGAGAAGGGCTCGTTCACCGGCGCGGTGCGCCAGAAGCTCGGCAAGTTCGAGATCGCCAGGGGCGGGAGCCTGTTTTTGGACGAGATCGGCGCGCTGTCCCCCTCCACCCAGGTCAAGCTCCTGGGCGTGCTCCAGGAATGGGTCTTCCAGAGGGTCGGCGGGGAGAGGGACATCGAGGCCGACGTCAGGGTCATCGCCGCGAGCAACGAGGACCTCAAGCAGGCCTGCCTGGACGGCGCGTTCAGGAACGACCTGTTCTACAGGCTGAACGTCTTTCCCATCGACATACCGCCCTTGCGCGAGCGGGTCGAGGACCTGCCGATCCTGATCGAGGTGATCCTGAACAGGCTCCAGCTGGCCGGGGCCCCGGAGGTCGACGGCGTGGCCCCGGAGGTCGTCGAGGCCTTCAAGGCCTATGCCTGGCCCGGCAACGTCAGGGAGCTGGAGAACCTCCTGGAGCGGGCGCTCATCCTGGAGCCCGGGGACGTGCTGACCCCGGAGGCCTTCCCGGCCGAGATATTCGGGGACCGGCCCACGCTCAAGGACTACTCGCCCGACGCCGGCCTGACCCTGGAAGAGGCCAGGCGGCTGTGCGTCCAGGACCTGGAGCGGGTCTACCTGAGGCAGCTTCTGGACCGCAACAAGGGCCGCATAGACAAGACCGCCCTGGAGGCGGGCATCAGCACCAGACAGCTGCACAAATTGATGAAAAAATACGGCCTGCACAAGGAGGACTACAAGAGGCCGGAAACCGCCGGGTCCTGAAGCGGAATCCAGGGTTCCGAACCCCTGCCGAGAGGAACTCCGGGTTCCGATTTTTAACCAACCTGAATCAATCACTTTTTTATCCAGGGCAAGGAAATAAGCCAGGCGTTTCAGGCTGATCGGAACACGCGGTTCCGCAAGCCCTTTGATCCTCAAAAATTTTCACCATACATATCAACAAGATGCACTTTGGCACCCGGTTTGCTTTGGGCGCGGAAAAGGGCCCGGGCCCGGTCTTGGCCGGAGACGGGGTTTTTGGATGCCGTTGATTGCGGCGGCAAGGTCCGGGACAGGGCGGGGATCGGATCGACCCCGGGTTGCGGAAGGGTTTCATGGGCGACAAGGACGACAAGGGCGTTGCCGAGCTGAAGGGCATCTTGTGTCCGATCATCGAGGGCGGGTTCGACAACGTCACCGGCCTGACCCTGAGCACGGCCGAGGAAGAGGAGTACGTGCTCGTGGGCGATCGTCACGTCAGACAGATGATGGAGTTCTGCCGCGAGGAGGTCCGGGTCTGGGGAAGGGTGAGGCGCGTCGGAAAGAAGAAGCTGATCGACGTGTTCAGGTTCGAGCGCGTCTGAGCCTGTCGGAGCCCTGCGGCTGGGCGAGGGACCCCGGGCCGGGGACGGACCGCGGCCCGGAAAGATGGAGGAAGATTTTATCTGCGCGTGGCCGGAAGGCGTTTCCGGCCGCTGCAAGGGGGTTTCAGGAGATGAAGAACGAGGACCAGACGTTGTCCGAAAAGGAGCCTCCCGACGTAGGGCCGGACCTTTCGGCATTGGCGAGCGGCGAACGATTCATTGATTCCGCAATGCGCATGCGCGACCACGCGCGCCGTCCGGGCAGGGCCCGCGGCGCGGGCGGCATGCGCGCCAAGGAAAGGCCCGGCGCCGTCACAGGCCGCGCGGACCTGGACGCCTTTCTGAACCGCCATTTCCCCGGAACGACCGCAAGGGAGTGGGGAAGCTGGCGCTGGCAACTGAAGAACAGGATAACGACCATGGAGGGCCTGGCCCGCATCCTCGGGTTCGAGGACCGGGCCGAGGCGGCCAAGGGCGCGGCCCTGCCCCTGGCCGTGACCCCCTACTACGCGTCCCTGCTGGACCCCGCTGATCCGGCCCAGCCCCTGAGGCGCTGCGTGGTCCCCTCGTGGGCCGAGACCGTGGCCTCCAAGGGCGAGGCCCTGGACCCCCTGGGCGAGGAGGGCCACTCCCCGGTGCCCGGCCTGGTGCACCGCTACCCCAACAGGGTCCTGTTCCTGGCCACTGACTTCTGCTCCACCTATTGCCGCTACTGCACCCGTTCCCGGGGCGTGGGCGGCGCGGGCAGGGTCTCGGCCCTGAAGCAGCGCTGGCAGGGCGGCCTGGACTACATCCGCTCCAGGCCCCAGATCCAGGACGTGCTCATCTCCGGGGGCGACCCCCTGACCATGCCCGACGAGGCCATCGAGTGGCTCCTGCACAGGCTTCGGGCCATAAGGCACGTCGAGATCGTGCGCATCGGCACCAAGGTCCCGGCGGTCCTGCCCCAGAGGGTCACCCCGGCCCTGACCAGGATGCTCTCGCGCTACCACCCGCTGTGGATGAGCCTGCACTTCGCCCATCCGGACGAATTGACCCCGGACACGGCCCGGGCCTGCGCCATGCTGGCCGACGCCGGCGTGCCCCTGGGCAGCCAGACCGTGCTCTTGGCCGGGGTCAACGACGACGCGGCCACCCTCGGGGCCCTGTTCCAGGGCCTGTTGAGGCTCAGGGTCAGGCCCTACTACCTGTACCAGTGCGACCCGATCCTCGGGTCGGCCCATTTCCGGACCCCGGTGGACAGGGGCGTGGAGCTGATGCGGGCCTTGCGCGGCCGCATCTCCGGGTACGCCATGCCCACCTTTGTCATCGACGCCCCGGGCGGCGGGGGCAAGATACCGGTCTCCCCGGAGTACCGGCTGGGCAAGGACGGCGACGACCTGGTCCTGGCCAACTACGCCGGGGACCGCTACCGCTACCCGGACACGGCCGGGGCCGCCCGGCGGCGCAGGGGCAACTGAGATGCGCATCGGCATGACCTATGACCTGCGCAGCGAGTACCTGGCCCAGGGCTACAGCGAGGAGGAGACGGCCGAGTTCGACAGGGACGACACCGTCGAGCGCCTGGAGGCCGCCCTCAAGGCCCTGGGCCACGCGCCGGAGCGCATCGGCAACGCCCAGGCCCTGGTCCGGGCCCTGGCCGCGGGACAGCGCTGGGACCTGGTCTTCAACATCGCCGAGGGCCTGAGGGGTCCGGGCCGCGAGGCCCTGGTGCCCGCGCTTCTGGACGCCTACTCGATCCCCTACACCTTCTCCGGCCCCCTGGTCATGGCCCTGACCCTGGACAAGGCCGCGGCCAAGCGCGTGGTCAGGGACCTGGGCCTGGCCACGGCGGACTTCGCGGTGATCAGGACCCCGGCCGAGATCAGGGACCTGGACCTGGCCTGTCCGCTGTTCGCCAAGCCCCTGTCCGAGGGCACGGGCAAGGGCGTGACCCGGGCCTCCAGGATAGACAGGCCAAAGGACCTGCCGGCCGTCTGCCTGGAGCTCCTGGAGCGCTTCGGCCAGCCGGTGTTGGTGGAGGCCTATCTGCCCGGCAGGGAGTTCACCGTGGGCGTCTTGGGCTCCGGGTCCTCTTCCCGGTCCGTCGGGGTTATGGAAATCAACCTGGGCCGCCGGGCCGACCCCGGGGCCTACACCTACCTGAACAAGGAGCACTTCGAGTCCCGGGTGACCTACAGCCTGGCCCGCGACGGCCAGGCCGGGGCGGCCGAGGACCTGGCCCTGGCCGCCTGGAGGGGCCTGGGCTGCCTGGACGCCGGCCGGGTGGACGTGCGCCTGGACGCCGACGGCCGGCCCTGCTTTCTGGAGGTCAACCCCCTGGCCGGGCTGCATCCCGAGCACTCGGACCTGCCCATCCTGTGCACCCTGGCGGGCATGGGCTTTCACGAGCTCATGGCCGAGATACTTGACTGCGCCATTGCAAGGATCGACGCGGCAGGCGGCCGCGCGCGGGGCGGACATGAAAGTGGCCGTGCTGCATGACCTGATGGAGGCCGACCTGCCGCCGGACCAGGAGGACAACCTGGTCCAGGCCGAGTCCGTGTCCCGGGCCCTGGCCGCCTTGGGCCACGAGCCTTGGGCCGCGGCCTTCGGCCCGGACCTGGAGGCCATGCGCGCGGTTGTGGCCGCCTCGGCCCCGGCCGCGGCCTTCAACCTGGTGGAGTCCGTGGCCAAGGAGGCCGAGATGGCCCACCTCGCCCCGCGGCTCCTTGAGGACATGGGCCTGGCCTACACCGGGGCCCCGGCCGGGGCCATGTCCCTGGCCACGGACAAGCTGGCGGCCAAGGCCGTCCTGCAGGAGGCCGGGCTGCCGACCCCGGACTGGATGGGGCCGGACTGGGCGGGCGCGGACGGCCGGGGCGGCAGGTACATAATAAAGCCCGTGCTCGAGGACGGCTCGGTGGGCCTTGACGAGGACTCGGTGGTTCAGGTCCGCGACGCGCACGAGCTGGCCGCGGAGCTGGCCGCGAGGTCCGCGGCCCTGGGGCTCAAGTGCTTTGCCGAGGCCTTTGTCCACGGCCGGGAGTTCAACGTCTCGGTGCTCTCGGTGCGCGGCCGGCCCAGGGTCCTGCCCGTGGCCGAGACCTTGTTTACGGGCTACCCCGAGGCCAAGCCCAGGGTCGTGGGCTACCGGGCCAAGTGGAGCCAGGACTCCTTTGAAAGCCTGAACACCCCGAGGCGCTTCGATTTTCCGGCCCAGGACCTCGGCCTGGTCCGGGCCCTCGAGGACCTCGCGCTACGCTGCTGGCGCGCGTTCGGGCTTTTGGGCTACGCCCGGATCGACTTCAGGGCGGACGCGGCCGGGCCCCAAATCATCGACGTCAACCCCAACCCGTGCATCTCGCCGGACGCGGGTTTCGCCGCGGCGGCCTCAAGGGCCGGGATGTCCTACGAGGACCTGGTCGGCACGATCCTGGACGACGCCCTGGCCCGGGCCGGGGCCTCGGGGAACTGATCCAAGTGCGGCGCGCCTCAAGGCCCAAATGCTATTTCAGGGACTGGCCCATGGACCCGGACCTCGAGGCCGTGCGCCTGATCACCTCGTCCTCGGGCTTTTTCAGCCCCGCCGAGGTGGACATGGCCTGCGAGCTGGTCTCCGAGCGGCTGCAAAGGGGCCTGGACAGCGGCTACCTCTTTCTGTTCGCCGAGACCGGCGGCCGGACCGTGGGCTTTTCCTGCTTCGGTCCGATAGCCTGCACCGAGTCGAGCTTTGATTTGTACTGGATCGCCGTGCTCGATGAGTTCCGGGGTCTCGGCCTGGGCCGCGAGCTGCTCCGGGGCACGGAGTCGAGGATCTGGCTGGCCGGGGGGAGGCGGGTCTACGTGGACACGGCCTCCAAGCCCCAGTACCGGCCGACCAGGGACTTTTACGAGCGCAACGGCTACCGGGCCGAGGCCCGGCTTTGCGACTTCTACCTCAAGGGCGACGACAAGATCATCTACTCCAAGGAGCTCGACCCGGCCCGGATAGACATCTCTCCCGAGCCCTCGGACGCGGCCTAGGGCCGCGGCCCCGCCCCTAGCCGAAGTCCACATCCACGCCGTGCTCGGCCTTGTCGTCGGCCATGCGCAGCTTGAGGTCCGGGCTGGCCAGCCCGTCCAGGCGCACGGCCTTTATCTCCCTGCCCGGGCCGACGCGCCTGAACAGGATGCGGTACATGGTCTCCCGGAAGCGGTAGTCGATCTTAAAGCCCTGCCAGTCGTCCGGCACGCAGGGCCTGAAGCTCAGGCAATCGACCTCCAGCCTGAGGCCGAGCAGGGACTCCAGGATGACCCTGTACATCCAGCCGGCCGCGCCGGTGTACCAGGTCCAGCCGCCGCGCCCGGTGTGCGGCGGGACCGCGTAGACGTCGGCCGCGACCACGTAGGGCTCGACCTTGTACACGGCCGCGGCCTCGGGGCTTTCGCCGTGCAGGGGCGGCAGGGTCATGGTCAGGGTCTCCCAGGCCCGGCGGTTGTCGCCCATGGCCGCGAAGGCCATGATCACCCACATGGCCGCGTGGGTGTACTGGCCCCCGTTTTCCCGGACCCCGGGCACGTAGCCCTTGATGTATCCGGGGTCCTGGAGCGAGGTGTCGAAGGGCGGGTCAAAGAGCTGGATCAGGCCGTGGTCGCGGCGCACGAGGCGCTCGTAGACCATGTCCATGGCCTGGCGCGAGCGCTCCGGGTCCCCGGCCCCGGAGATGATCGACCAGGTCTGGGGCAGGGAGTCTATCTGGCACTCGGTGTTGGACTCCGAGCCCAGGGGCTCGCCGTTGTCGAAGTAGGCCCTGCGGTACCAGCGGCCGTCCCAGGCGTTGAGCTCGATGTTCTCCCTCAGGCCCTCGGCCTCGGCCTCGCAGCGGCCGGCGAAGTCCTGATCCCCGCGGGCCCGGGCGAGCTCGGCGAACTTTTTCAGCACCGTGAACAGGAAGAAGCCCAGCCAGACGCTTTCGCCCTTGCCCTTGTCGCCGACCAGGTTCATGCCGTCGTTCCAGTCGCCGCAGCCCATGAGCGGCAGGCCGTGGCCGCCGAACCTGAGGCCGTGTTCAATGGCCCGGACGCAGTGCATGTACAGGCTCTCCACGGTCTCGGAGCGCGAGGGCAGGGCGTAGTAGGCGTCCTCCTCGGGCAGCACGGCCCGGTCCTCGAGATAGGGCAAAGCCTCGTCCAGGACCCCGGTGTCCCCGGTGGACAGGACGTAGCGGCACACGGCCAGGGGCAGCCACAGGTAGTCGTCCGAGAAGTGGGTGCGCACGCCCCGGCCCGCGGGCGGGTGCCACCAGTGCTGGACGTCGCCCTCCAAAAACTGCCTGGAGGCGCACAGGAGCAGGTGCTCCCGCAGGTGCAGGGCCTCGGCGTGCAGCAGGGCCATGACGTCCTGGAGCTGGTCCCTGAACCCGTAGGCCCCGCCGGACTGGTAGTAGCCGCTGCGGGCCCAGTAGCGGCAGGCCAGGGTCTGGTAGATCAGCCAGCCGTTGGCCATCAGGTCCACCGCGGGCAGGGGCGTGCGCACGGTCACCGCGCCCAGGACCCGGGTCCAGTGCTTGCGGACCTCTTCGAGCATGGCCCTGGCGGGCTGCACGCCCCTGAAGCGGTGGACCAGCCGGCTGGCCTCGTGCAGGTTGCGGCCCGCGCCGAGCATGAACACGATCTCGGTCTCCTGGCGCTCGGCCAGCTCGAAGTGGAACTGCATGGCCGCGCAGGGGTCCATGGACGCGCCCACCCTGCCGGACAGCCGGGCGTGCCTCATGGCCGAGGGTGCGGCCAGGGAGCCGTTGCGGCCGATGAACTCGCTGCGGTCGCCGGTCACCCCGCGCGGGGTCTCGTTGACGTCGAAGAAGGCCACCCGGCCCTCGAACTCGGTGTTGTAGGGGTTGCGGGCGAAGATGGCCCCGCTCTTGGGGTCCAGCTCGGTGAGCACGTGCATCATGGACCTGTAGCGGTGCTCGCCCAGGACCCATTCCACAAAGCCCGTGGCCGAGAGCCGCCGGGCGCGGTTCGAGTCGTTGCGGACCTTGAGCAGGGCGAACTTGACCGGGGCGCCGAGGGCCAGGAAGACCTTCATCTCCGAGACCACGCCGTCCTCGTCGTGCTCGAACGCCGAGTAGCCGAACCCGTGGCGGGTCAGGTACGGGCCTGTGCCCCGGGCCGGCATGGGCGTGGGCGACCAGAACCGGCCGGTGTCCTCGTCGCGCAGGTAGAAGGCCTCGCCGCAGATGTCCGAGACCGGGTCGTTGTACCAGGGCGTGAGCCGGAACTCGTGGGCGTTTTCGCTCCAGGTGTAGGCCCCGCCGGTGTCGCTGATCACGCTGCCGAAGATCGGGTTGGCCAGGATGTTGGACCACGGCGCCGGGGTAGGCCTGCCGGCCAGGTTCTGGATCACGTACTCCCTGCCGTCCGGGCTGAACCCGCCGTGGCCGTTGAACAACAGCAGCCCGTCCCCGGAGAGCGGGCCGGCTTCGGACCCGGCCGGCCCGGGCTTGGGCGGGGCCAGGCCGGGCCTGAGGTCCGGGACCGCGGCCTCGAGCATGGCCCGTTGGGAGAGCTGCTTTTCCAGGGGTCCGTCGCTGTCCAGGAGCACGATCTTGGCCGCGGACTGGAGCAGTATCTGGTCCTCCTCGGCGATCAGTTCCTCGCGGCGGACGAATATCCCCCCCGGCTGGTCCAGGGGCGTGTCCTTGGTGTGGGTGGTGATGAGGTCCATTATCCGGTCCTGGAGGTCCTGGCGGTATCCGGAGCGGTCCTCGTTCCAGATGATCAGGTCCACGGCCAGCCCGGTGTGGCGCCAGTACTGGTGGGCCTGGATGACCTGGCGGGCGATGTCCAGGTTGGTCAGGCTGCCGATGCGCAGGATGACGATGGGCAGGTCGCCGGAGATGCCGTAGGCCCAGAGCCCGGACTGGCCCTGGCGGTTCTTCATGATCACGCTGGCCGCGGCCCGCCTGAGCGGGTTGGCGTAGATGACCGAGCTGGCCAGCCTGCCGAAGGTCTGGGCGTCCAGGGAGGTGGCGTTGATCTGGCGCAGGACGACCTGCCTGTGGGTCCAGGCCAGGTCGAAGACCCGGTTGGCCAGGACCCGGTCGCGGTGCTTGAGCATGAGCTCCATGGCCTTCTGGCGGGTGTCGGTCATGCCGGTGACCAGATGCACGACCCGGGTCTCCTCGGGCTCGATGAGGATGGACCTGCGTATGGCCACCACCGGGTCCAGGACCGCGCCCTCGCTGTCCGAGAGCCTGCCTGCCGCGTTCATGGCCGCGGGCTCGGCCAGGGAGCCGCAGCGGCCGATGAACTTGAGCCGGTCGGTCTCGTAGGAGGCCTCGTCCGCGGCCTCGCCGTGCACGGCCATGAGGTGCAGGAGCCAGGGCGGGTCCTCCTGGTGCGAGCGCCGGCGGCGGGTGCACAGGATGGCCTGCTTCTGGCGGACGATCTCGGTCTGGACAAAGAGGTTGCTGAAGGCCGGGTGGGCGGCCTCGTCCGCGGGCCGGGCCAGGACCACCTCGGCGTAGCTGGTCAGCTCGACCGTCCGGCGGCGGGTGGAGCGGTTGGTGATGGTTATGCGCCGCAGCTCGATGTCGTCCTCGGGCGAGACCGTGATCTCGGTGTGGGTGTCGAGCTCGTGGTCGATCCTCCTGAACTCGGCCCTGGCCTGGGAGAAGACCGCCCTGTAGTTTTCGGCCTTTTTGTGGGTCGGGTGGTGGCCCGTGGACCAGAACTCGCCGCTCTCCGGGTCGCGCAGGTAGCAGAAGGTGCCGTAGTTGTCCCGGGTGGCGTCCTCCCTCCAGCGGGTCACGGCCAGGTCCTTCCACCGGCTGTAGCCGCCGCCGGAGTTGGTGACCATGACGTGGTAGCGGCCGTTGGACAGCAGGTGGACCTGGGGCAGGGGGGTGTTGGGGTCGGTGAAGACCCGCAGCAGGGCCTCGCCCTCGGCCGCGGCGCGCTGCACGCCGGTGACCTCGGCCGCGTGCGGATGGAAGGGCGTGGCCTTGGGCATGCGCTCCTGGAGCAGGAGGTCCGTGGCCTGGAACAGCGGGTCGCGCAGGAAGCGGCGCTGCATGGGCCGGTTGAGGAGCAGATAGGCCAGGGACAGAAAGCTCATGCCCTGGTGGTGGACCATGAACGAGCGCACCACGGCCCTGTTCTGGCCCCTCAAAACCCGGGACGGGGTGTAGTCCACGGCCTCGTAGAACCCGAAGCGGCCCATGAAGCCCTCCCGGGCCATGCGCTGGAGGTTCTCGCAGGCCTTTTCCGGCAGGACCATGAGCGAGAGCACCGTGGCGTAGGGCGCGATGACCAGGTCCTCGGCCAGGCCGCGCTTGAAGCCCAGGCCCGGGACCCCGAAGGCCCGGTACTGGAAGATCAGGTTGGCGTCGGTGATGTTGTAGCCCGATTCGGACACCCCCCAGGGCACGCCGCGCTGCCGGCCGTACTCGATCTGGCGCTGCACCGCGGCCTTGTAGGTCCGGTCGAGCAGGGTCTGCTCGTAGCTGGGCATGACCAGAAGGGGCATCAGGAACTCGAACATCGAGCCGCTCCAGGACAGGAGCAGCGGCTTGCCCCCGATGTCGGTCAGCAGGCGGCCGAGCGCGAACCAGTGCTTTTGGGGCAAATCCCCCAGGGCGATGGCCACGAAGCTGGCCAGTCTGGCCTCCGAGGCCAGCAGGTCGTAGAAGTTGGCGTCCGCGCGGCGTTCGTCCACGTTGTAGCCGATGGCCATGAGGTTGCGGGACTTGTCGTACAGGAAGCGCCAGTCCATGTCGGCCATTTCCTGGGACTCGCGGGACAGGTCCGCCAGGTCCTTGACCCTGGCCGCGAGCCTCTGGCCGCCCTGCTCCAGGCCGTTCTTGAACTGCTCGACCCAGGTCTTGACCTGGTCTTCGCCCGCCCCCAGGAGGCCGAGCAGGTCCTCGGCCAGGATGGACAGCTCCTCGGCCTGGCCCGCGGCGTCCCTGAGCGAGGCGGCCTTGTCCAAGTCCTCCAGGCCCTTGAGCAGGCCGCCCAAGCCCTGGATCGGATCGGCGCCCTGGCCTCCGGCGCCGTGGGGCGGCCGGGGCAGATCGGTCCAGGGCGCGAGCATGGTCAGGTCCTTGAGATGGTCCGCGCACTGCTTCTTGAAGGCCCGGGCCCACCACAGGACCTCCTGGTCCGGACGCCTGCCCAGGGTCTCGATGATCCGCCCGGCCAGGCCGTCCATCTCCCGGACCAGGGAGATGGAGGCGAGCACTCCGTCCGGGGCGGCCGCCAGGTCGCCGAGGGCGTCGGCGATCAGCTCGAGGGTCTCCTCGGGAAGGCTGGGCTTGTCCTCGGCCGGGGCGGCCGGGCCCTGGCCGCGGGCGACCTCGAGCAGGACCATCAGGGTGTCGGCCAGGCCCTTGTGCATGAGCCGGGGCACGAGGCCCATGTCCTGCAGCTCCTCGAAGCCCATGGCCAGGGTGAGCAGGAACCCGGCCAGGTTGCCGCTGTCCACGGTGGAGATGTACTGCGGCAGGAGCGGGCGCAGGCTGCGCGTGTCGTACCAGTTGTAGAAATGGCCCTTGAAGCGCTCGAGCTTGTTCATGGTCAGGAAGGCCTTGGACGTGCGCTCCATGAGCACGGACACCGGTATGTATCCGAAATCGTTGGCCGCCAGGTTGCTGAGCAGGGACAGGCCCATGTTGGTCGGCGAGGTCCGGTAGGCGATGACGTCGACCGGGTCCTCCTGGTAGTTGTCCGGGGGCAGCCAGTTGTCCAGGGGCCCGACGATCATCTCGAAGTAGCGCCAGGTGCGCCTGGTCAGCTTGCGCAGGAACACCCTCTGGTCCCTGTTGAGCTTGGCCCGGTGGGGCGGCGCGGTCACGCTGAGCCTCCAGGCCACGGCCGGGGCCAGGGTCCAGAGCCCCAAGAGGGGCAGGGCCGCGTACAGGGCCCCGGGCCTGACCAGGACCAGGGCCGCGCCCAGGCCCGCGGCCGAGGCCGGACAGAACCACATGGCCCGGCAGTATCCCGCGATGTTCGCCTTGGCCCGGCGCAGGGCCACGCTGGCCGGGGTCCACTGGAGCAGTTTTTTGCGGGTCACGGCCAGGCGCGCGACGGTCCTGATCACCGCGTCCAGGCTGAAAAAGGCCTCGAAGGGCAGAAGGACCAGGGCCAGCAGGGCCAGGATGAGGCCGCGCCCGAAGTCCAGGGCCTTGTCCTTGAGGTGCAGGTAAAGGGGGATGTCGCCGTGCCTCCTGAACAGGCTGCCCAGGGCCGTGACCAGGGGCGCGGTCAGGACCATGCCGGCGGCCAGGGCGGTCCAGACCCAGGCCGGGGCGAGCACGGTCCAGCCCAGGGCCAGGAGGAGCGCCAGGCCCGGCTGGACCAGGCTGCGCCGCAGGTTGTCCAAAATCTTCCATTTGGACAGCGCGCAGATCGGGTTGGCCAGGGTCTTGCCGCCCGGCCCCGGGACCCTGGGCATGAGCCACCTGGCGATCTGCCAGTCGCCCCGTACCCAGCGGTGCCTGCGGCTCACGTCCGCCAGGTAGCGGGAGGGGAAGTTCTCGTACAGGAGCACGTCGCTGGCCATGGCCGCCCTGGCGTAGCTGCCCTCCAGGAGGTCGTGGCTCAGGATGCGGTTTTCCGGAAGGCGTTCGGCCAGCACGGTCTCGAAGGCCTCCAGGTCGTAGATGCCCTTGCCGATGAACGAGCCCTCCAGAAACAGGTCCTGGTAGACGTCGGACACGGCGCGGGTGTAGGGGTCGAGCCCGGGGTCGCCGCCGAACAGCCGGACGAACGGCGACTGGTTGGCGTTGGCCAGGCTCACGGCCACCCGGGGCTGGATTATGGAGTAGCCCTCGACCACCAGGCCCTTTTGGCGGTCCATGACCGGCCGGTTCAGGGGGTGGGCGAGCTTGCCGGCCAGGCGCATGGCCGCGTCCCGGGGCAGGTCCGTGTCCGCGTCCAGGGTGATGACGTAGCGCACGTCCTTGAGGCGCTCGAGGTCCCCGGCGATGAACTGGAACTTGTCCGCGGGTCCGCCGCGCAGCAGGGCGTTCAGGTCGGCCAGCTTGCCGCGCTTGCGCTCGTGGCCCATCCACGCGCCCTGGCCCTCGTTCCACAGCCGGGGCCGGTGCAGGAGCAAAAACGAGTCGCCGGAATCGGTCCGGTATTTCGAGTTGAGATTGTCGACGCCCTGTCCGGCCGCGTCCAGAAGGACCTGGTCCTCGGGCCGCTGCTGGCTGTCCGCGTCCGGGAAGTCGGTCAGCAGGGCGAAGATGAGGTTTTCCTGCCTGTTGGCCGAGTAGCGTATCTCCAGGCCCTCGAGCAGGTTCTCGATCTCGGCCACCGAGGTGAGCATGGCCGGCACGGCCACCAGGGTCCGGTGCTCCGGGGGGATGCCCTCGGAGAAGTCCATCTCCGGCAACAGGGCCGGCGGCACGGTGAGCGTGACCAGCCAGTTCACCAGGGCCACGGCCGGGTGGCTGGCGCAGAGCGCGGTCAGGGCGCACAGGGCGACGAGCCAGGCCCAGTGCAGCTGCTGGCCCGCGAGCCAGACCACGACCGCGACCATGGCCGCGGTGACCAGGCAGATCGCCGAGAGGTAGACGAACATCGGCCTGCGCCTGAGGAAGCGGACCAGCCGCTGGGCGGGCTTGGCCCGGACCGCCTTTTCCAGGTCCGGCAGGCCGTTGTCCACGAGGAAGTAGCCCACATGGGCGCTGCGCTGGCCGGGGTCCTTTTCCTTGGCCTCGGCCTCGGCCATTTCCACGGCCTTGTGCGCGACCTCGACCTCGGACAGGGGGCAGCGCCTGGATATGGCCTCGACCGTCCTGCGGTAGGCGTCGCGGGTGGCGAAGTCCATGCCCCCGTAGGCCTCGGCCGGATCGTCGTACAGGGCCTGGTCGAGCAGGCTCAGCTCCTCGACGAACTCGCGCCAGTCCGTGGCCTCCAGGGACCTGAGGCTGTTGATCGTGTGCCCGATGGAGACCTGGTCCCTGGCCTGCTGCTGGTTCTCGGCCTGGACCAGCTGATCGATGGTCAGCCCGGCCTCGGCCAGGGGGTGTTCGAGCCAGGTCAGGGGGAAGGTCAGGACCTGGCTCTGGCCGTGCAGCCTGCGCACCAGCTCGGCCACAAAGGCGCTGGACAGGGGCGGGTTGGACCGGGCCATGTCCGAGACCTCCAAGAGCAGGGTCTTGGGGCTCTTCTCGGCCGCGTCCACGAACCTGTCCGCCCAGTGGTTGGCGATGTTGCGGTCCACCTTGCTGGCCGTGATCCTGGCCGCTATGCGCCGCAGGTTCTCGATCAGCGCCAGCCTGAGCATGATCGGCACGGCCCAGAGCTCGCCCAGCTTGAGCGGGGACACGGCCTGGTAGGCGGCCACGAAGCGCTTCAGGCTCTCGGGGTCCACCCAGCCGTCCACGTGGGTGATCATCTCGCTGGTGATGTCGTAGACCCGGGGCAGGCCCGCCGAGGCCCCGGAGGCCAGCCTGGGCAGCTCCCGGCTGTAGCCCTTGGGCAGGTGCCTGCGGGCGGTCCGGATATGCTCCTCGACCAGATAGAAGTTGTCCAGGAGCCATTCGCTGGCCGGCGCGATGCGGTGCTTGGCCTCCACGGCCGCGGCTATGAGCTCGTGGGCGCGCAGGAGCACGGCCTCGTTTTCCGCGAGCCTGGGCAGGAGGAGCTCCGGTCCCCGGCCCGGGGCCATCTCGTGCCAGCCCGCGATCTTCTTGGCGTGCTGCTCCAGTTGGTCGGCGTCCAGGAGTTCGGCCCGCAGCGGCTGCTCATGGCGCAGCCTTTGGGCCAGGCCCTTGTCGTCCAGGGCCTTTCTCAACGTGAAGGATGGAAAGCGCATGTTTCTTGTTCGATCACCGAATCAAGCGTTGCGAACAGTCCGGCCGACCGCAGCCTGGGCCGCCACTGAAATTATTTCCGGACGCCGCGCCCGACGGCGCATTGGGTCACAAAAAATGATATTCCTTAACCCGGGCAAACTCAACTGAAATTATCTGGCGTGGCCGGGCTTTAAGAACCGGCGCTTATGGCCTATATTGGGCCATGGCCCTTTTCTCAGCCAAGCCGCCCTGCCTGGCGCTCTGTCTTTTGGTCGCCGCGCTCTTTGCCTGCGTTGGGGCGCGCGCCGAGCCCCCCCAAGGCCAGGCCAAGTCCCTGGCCCTGGAGCTCAAGGTCAACGGCCCGGACGGCGGCCGCATCCTTGAGGCCCGGCTTGCGGCCGAGGTCGGGTTCCGGGACGGCGCCGTGGCCCTGGCCGCGCAGCTCAGGGACGCGGGCCTGTCCTTGCCCTGGCTCTTTGGGCCGGTCCTGGGCGCGGCCAGGGCCCTGGTCAAGGGCCGGGCCGTGGAGCTTGAGTCCATGGACCTGCGCATGCCCGGGGCCAGGCTCGGATTGGGCGGCCAAAACGCGACCCTGGACATCAACCTCAGGGCCAGGGGGCGATATCTCCCGGACAAGGGCCTCTTGGTCCTCGATTCCTTCAGCCTGGGCCTCGGGCCGCACGCGGTCTCGGGCAGCCTGAAACTGGCCCGGTCCGGGTCCGGGTGGAGCGCGTCCGGGGAACTGAAGGCGGTCAAGAGCCCCTTTCTGCCCCTTGGCCTGGCCGGGATACGGGCGGGCTTCAGCCTGGCCGGGGACGCCTCCGGGGTCCGGCTCAGGCAGCTTGAGCTCAGGGCGGCGGAGACCGAGCTCACGGCCTCGGCCTCGGCGACAAGCGGCCCCGAAGGCCTGGCGATCCGGAACATCGACATCCGGGTCCCAGGCGCGGGCCGGGTCTCGGGCCGGGCCTTGTTTCCCAGGAAAGGCCCGGCGCAAGTCAGGCTCGATGGCCCGGCCCTGGACCTGGCCGGGCTCGCGCCCCTGGCCGCCAGGCTGATCGGCCTGGACCCCGCGGGCTGGACCTTCGGCGGCGCGGCCTCGCTCGGCCTTCGCCTGGATGACGGCCTTTGCCTGGACCTCGGCCTGCGCAAGGCCTCGTTCGCCTCGCCCGAGGGCAGATACCTGGCCCAGGGCCTGGAGGCCTCGGCCGAGGCGCGGCTTGGGTCGGGCGCTTGGTCCAGACTCAAGCTCGACCTGGGCCCGGGCGAGGTCCTGGCCGGGACCGGGTACCTCGACCTGGCGGCCTTTCCCCTGAGGCTCGCGGCCCGGGCCCGGAAGATCGGCCCGCGGGCCTTTGAGCTCAAGGACCTGGACCTGGACTGGGGGGGCCTTGGCCGGGTGAGCGCCAGGGGCCGGCTGGCCGCGACCGAGGACGGCGTCTGGAGCCACTCGGGCCGGGTGCAGGTGAGCGGGGCGGGCCTTGAGGGCCTGTTCAGGACCCTGTTCAGCGACCCCCTGGCGAGCGGGCCGGTCGCCAGGGCCTTCGGCCTGGCCCAGGCCGAGGCGGACTTCTCCGGCCAGGGCAAGGAGCTTCGGTTGAAGGGCCGCTTGAAGGTCTCTGGGGCCGGGTTCGAGGATCAGAAGAACCAGATTCTTGTCCACGGCCTTTGCCTGGACCTGCCCCTGGAGTACGTGTTCAACGCCGTGGACCCGGTCCAGGAGACCGAGGCCCGGGAACGGGTCCCGGGCCAGTGGGGCGCGCTCAGATGCGCCGGGCTCAGCCTGCCGCACCTGGCGGTCGAGAACATTGCCCTGGGCGTGGCCCTGGCGCCCGACCTCCTGGCTGTGGACGGCGAGATAAGCGCGCCGGTGTTCGGCGGGGTGCTCAGGTTGCGGCCGCTTGCGGTGCACAGGCCCCTGTCCGGGGACTTCAGGGTCGAGTGCCTGGCCGGGCTTGCGGGCCTGGACCTCTCGCTTCTGCCCGGCCGGGTGCCGCTTGAGGGGTCCTTGTCCGGGGACCTCGGCCTGGTCAGCCTGGACGCGAATCGGCTCTCGGTCCAGGGCGGGCTAAGGGGCGAGCTCTGGGGCGGGGAGCTCACGGTTGACAGGATCGCCTGCGACCGGCCCCTGTCCCCGGCCAGGACCCTGGCCGGAGAGGCGGCCGTGCGGGGCATGGACCTGGAGTCGCTCAGCCGGGCCCTGGGCGTGGGCCGGGTGACCGGGCGGCTGGACCTCGAGGTCAGGGACCTGCGCCTGGCCTTTGGCCAGCCCGAGTCCTTTTCCCTGATTGCGAGGTCCGTGCCCCAGAGGGGCGTGGACCAGACCGTGAGCCTCAAGGCCGTGAACTCCCTGTCGGTCATCGGCACGGGCAGCGGCCTGGGCGGGGTCGGGGTCGGAATCTTCGCCCGCTTTTTCAAGGAGTTCTCCTACAAGTCCATCGGGTTGGCCTGCACGCTCAAGAACGACCTGTTCCGGGTCAGGGGGCTTTTGCGCCGGGGCGGGGTGGAGTATATAATCAAAAAGCCGTTTCTGTTCGGCATAAACGTGATAAACAGCAACCCGGACAACGGCATCCGATTCTTCGACATGCTGGAGCGCTTAAGGCGCGTGGTCAGGCCGGACCGGCCCGCCGGGGACCGGCCAAAGGAGGAGGGCCCATGAAAAAGGCGATTTTGGTCCAGGCGGTCCTGGCCGCGCTGCTCGCGGCCGCGTGTGTGACCGTGAACATCTATTTCCCGGCCGCGGAGGTCAAGCAGGACGCCGAGCGGGTGGTCCAGGACGTCTACGGCGTCGAGCAGCCGAAGAGCGCCCCGGCGGACAAGGGCCGGAGCCTCCTGGACCTGCTCGGGCCCGGGCCGGCCCTGGCCCAGGACTTCAAGACCCTGAGCAACGCGGCCACCAGGGGCGTCGAGGCCGAGCTCAAGGCCAACCAGTCCCAGCTCGCGCCGTTTCTGGACTCGGGCAACGTGGGCATAGACCGGGACGGCCTGGCCGCGCTGCGCGACCAGGCCGGGCTGTCCCTGGCCCAGGTCGCGGCCGTCAAGCGGCTTGTGGCCAAGGACTCGGCGCTCAAGGCCCAGCTGTACCAGGAAAAGGCCAGGGCGGCCAACGTGCCCGAGCACGCGGCCAAGGTGCGGGACGTGTACCGGGGCGTGTGGCGCGATTTCGCCGCGCCGGGCTGGTGGGTCCAGGACGACTCCGGGAGCTGGCGGCGCAAGTAGGCTGTTTTGCCCGGACCGGCCGCCCGGAGACTCGGCCGGGGTGAGATCGGCGGGCGCGGGGCCGGGTCTAGGCCGGGTCTAGGCCTGGTCCGGGTCCCGGGCCTTGTCCCGGGTCGCGGCGATGGCCTCCAGCAGGCTCTGGACAAAGGCGTTGACCTCCCGGGAGAGACTCTCGGTCTCGGCCTTGACCTTTTCCAGGCACTGCATCTGGATGTCGTTGGCCGGGGAGAGCTTCTGGGCTATGGAGCGCAGCTTTTCCCGGTCCTCGGCGCTCATCTTTTCCGGGTCCGTGGGCAGGGACTTGATCTCCGCGGCCAGGTCCACGATGTGGTTGAAGGACATGGCCTCGGCCGCCTCGGGCCGGACGTCCTGGTAGGTGGCCAGGGCCACGTAGGAGACCTTGAGGTTCTCGATCATCTTCCCGTTTTCGGTCAGGGCGCTGCTGTAGATGAGGAGCTTGAGCGCGGTCTGGATGTCCTTCTTGGAGTGCGGCAGCAGGTCCCGGCTGTTTATGGCCAGGGCGTTCTTGCCCAGGACCTTGGCGTAGTCGTTGGTCGTCTTCTGGCCCCAGGCCAGGACCTGGATGATCTGGTCCTTGTCCATGCCGGTCAGGGCGGTGATCCCGCCCCGGCGGACCCTTTCCACCGGGTCCTCGGCGGGCCGGGCCTTTTTGCCCAGAAAGCTGAGTATGCCCATTTTTGGCGCCTTGTTTGAAGCAGACAATGTAAGACCCTACGCCGGATTTCGGCCCATGGCCAGCCTTTGGGGCCCGGGCTTCAGGACTTGAACAGGGACCCGGCCAGGGCCTGGCCCGCGCCGCCGCCCCCGGCCATGCGCGCCAGCTCGTCGAATATCTCGTGCTCGGCCAGCCTGCGGCAGCCGGTGCGGGTGACCCCGGCCGTGACCTCCTTGCTGACCGAGAAGTGCCTGCCGGCCAGGCGGGCCAGCTGGGGCCAGTGGGTGATCAGGACGACCTGCTGGCGCTCGGCCAGATCCTTGAGCTTCTCGCCGACCTTGCCGAGCACCAGGCCGCCGATGCCCGCGTCGACCTCGTCGAAGATCAGCGTGGGCAGGCCCGGCTCGCGGCCGTCCTGGCCCCGGCCCATGAGCGTGACCAGGGCCAAAAGGAACCTGGACAGCTCGCCGCCCGAGGCGATCCTGTCCAGGGGCCTGGCCGGCTGGCCCGGGTTGGGCAGCCACATGAGCCGGCCCTTTTTCTCGCTCAGCCCGGGGTACAGCTCCAGGTCCTCGAACTCGAAGCGCACCCGGGCCTGGTCCGGGAACCCGAGGTCCACGAGCTCGGCCTCGATTTCGGCGCACAGGTCTTTTGCCGCGGCCTGCCTGGCCCCGGCCAGGGCGTCGAGGGCCTCGGCCAGGCGTTTGGAGGCCTCAAGCTCCTGGGCGGCCAGGCGCTTCATGTCCAGGGCGCAGGAGTCCAGAAAGGACAGGTCCCGCTCTATCTCGGCCTTGAGCTCGAGCACCCCGTCCAGGGTCCGGCCCAGCTTGCGCTTGAGCCTGGAGAGCTCGAACAGCCTGGCCTCGATGCGGTCCAGGCTCAGGTCCGGTCCGGCCCCGGTCCGGCCCGGGCCCTTGCGCAGCCTGGTCTCCAGGTCTCCCATCCGGTCCCGGAAGGCCTCCACGGCCTCCAGGTCCGCGGAGAACTCGGGCCCGGTCCGGGCCAGGCCCTGGAGCTCCGCGGCCAGGTCCTCCAGGCCCCGGGCCAGGCCGGACTCGCGGCCCAGGGCCTCCAGGGCCCGCTTGAGGCCCTCGGCGGCCCTTTCGCCGTCCTGGAGGACCCTCTTGGCCTCCAAAAGCTCCTCCTCCTCGCCCGGCCTGGGGTCCAGGCGGCCTATCTCGCCAAGCTGAAATTCCAGAAACTCGCGCTTGCCGGCCAAATCCCCGCTCTTGCGCTCCAGGGCCCTTTTTTCGGACAACAGCGCCCGGAGCCGCTCCAGGGCGGTGTTCTTTTTGCGCACCAGGTCCTTGTCGGCCAGGAATCGGTCCAGGACCGCGGCCTGGAACGCGGGCGAGAGCAACTGCTGCTGGCTGAACTGGCTGGTGTGGATGACGAGCGAGGGCTTGAGCCCGCGCACCGCCTCCTGGGACGAGAGCCGGTCGTTGACCAGTATCCGGCTGCGGCCGGTGTCCGCGGACAGCTCCCGGCGCAGGATCACCTCGCCCTCGCTGGTGACGAACAGGGCCTCGACCGCGGCCTTTTCCGCGCCCGGCCGGACCAGCTCGCGGTCCATGCGCTCGCCGGTGAGAAAGTCCACGGCGCGCATGATGAACGACTTGCCGGCCCCGGTCTCGCCGGTCAGGACGTTCAGGCCCGGCGCGAACTCGATCTCGACGTCCTCGATCAGGGCCAGGTTTCTTATGCGCAGGAGCTCAAACACGACGTTCCCATTAGATCACTGCTTGAGCCTGGGGTCCAGCAGGTCGCGCAAAGACTCCCCGAGCAGGTTGTAGCCGAGCACGGTCAACAGGATCGCCAGGCCCGGGAAGAGCGAGAGCCAGGGCGCTATTTCGAGGACCTCCTTGCCCTCCATGAGCATGTTGCCCCAGGACGGCTCGGGCGGCTGCACGCCCAGGCCCAGAAACGAGAGCGAGGACTCGATCAGTATCGCCCCGGCCACGCCCAGGGTGGCCGAGACCAGGACCGGGGCCAGGGCGTTGGGCAGGATGTGGCTGAACACGATGCGCGCCGGCCCGGCCCCGGCGACCCGGGCCGCGAGCACGAAGTCGCGCTCGCGCAGGGTCAGGGTCTCGGCCCGGACCAGCCTGGCCACGCCCATCCACGAGGTCAGGCCGATGACGATCATGATGTTCAGCAGGCTCGGCTCCAGAAAGGCGATGACCGCCAGGATCAGGAAGAACGAGGGGAAGCAGAGCATCACGTCCACCCCGCGCATGATGACCTCGTCGGCCAGGCGGCCGCAGTAGCCCGCGACCAGGCCCAGGACCAGGCCGATGCCCGTGGAGATGCCCACGGCCACGAACCCGACCCAGAGCGAGACCCGGCCGCCGTGCAGGATGCGCGAGAGCACGTCCCGGCCCAGGGCGTCGGTGCCCAGCCAGTGCGCGGCCGAGGGCGGCCTGAGCATGGCGTCCACGTTTATGGCCGTGGGGTCGAAGGACGAGAGCAGGGGCGCGAAGATCGCGGCCAGGGACATGGTCCCGACCAGGAGCGCGCCCAGCCAGAGCAGGCCGTGGCGCCTGAACGCCGAGGGCCTGGCAACTCCGGGCCGGCTCACGAGTCCCTCCCGGCCAGCCGGACCCGGGGGTCGGCCGCGGCGTAGCCCAGGTCGGCCAGGAGGTTCCCGGCCAGGGTCAGGACCGCGCCCAAAACCAGGCTGCCCATGATCAGGGGGTAGTCCCGGGCCATGACCGCCTGGTAGAAGAGCTGGCCCAGGCCGGGCAGGGCGAAGATGGACTCGATGATCACGCTGCCGCCGATGAGCCCGGGCACGCTCAGGCCCAGGACGGTGATGACCGGCATGAGCGCGTTGCGCATGGCGTGCTTGAAGACCACGGTCCGGGCGGGCAGGCCCTTGGCCCGGGCGGTCATGATGTAGTCCTGGCGCAGGACCTCGAGCATGGAGGCGCGCATGAACCGGGACATGCCCGCCAGGCTGCCGAAGGTGTAGATGAACACCGGCAGGACCAGGTGCCTGGCCAGGTCCCAGACCTTTGCCCAGGGGGACATGAACTGGAAGTCGAGCGAGGTCAGGCCGGAGATGGGCAGAATAGGGAAGTAGATGCCCAGAAGGAGCATGAGCAGCAGGGCGAGCCAGAACCCGGGCATGGCGAAGCCGATGAACACGAGCACGGTCATGCCCCGGTCGAACCAGCGGCCCTGCCGCCAGGCCGAGGCCACGCCGATGGGCACGGCCAACAGCAGGGTCAGGATGAGGGAGACCAGGTTCATGCCGAAGGTCAGGGGCAGGCGTTCCTTGATCTTGTCCCAGACCTGGCGGTGGTCCCCGGACATGCTCTGGCCGAAGTCGAACCTGGCCAGCCGGGCCAGCCATCCGGCGTACTGGACGTGCAGGGGCCGGTCCAGGCCGTAGAGCTTTTCCAGGCGCTGCCTGGCCTCCGGGGAGACCGAGGGGTTCAGGGTGGTCTGGAGGTCGGTGGGCGAGCCCGGGGCCAGGTGGATGACCCAGAAGCTGATGACGGTGATGCCGAAGAAGACCACGGCCACCCAGGCGAGTTTTATGAGCAGGCGTCGCAGGATCGCGGTCATGGGGTCCTTTTTTTGGTTGACGGGCCGAGGCGGCCGGTTTGAGATGTTTACTTCAAGACCGGGGGCGAATCAATGCGGCCGGCGGGCGGCTTGACCGGGGGGCTTTTTTTCTGGTTAGGTGTTGACAAGGGCGTGGGGCGCGGCTAAAAAAGCTCCCTCACCCGCGTGGGGCTGTAGCTCAGTTGGGAGAGCGCTTGAATGGCATTCAAGAGGCCGTGGGTTCAATTCCCTCCAGCTCCACCAGAAAGCTTGGCACAGGGCCGGTCAACCTCGTTGACCGGCCCTTTTTCCGTGGGCGGGCCGGGCGGTCGTTGCGCCGGCCGGGCGTTTTGGCCTTGGAAACAAGTACCGGCCCCGGCGCTCGACGCGGATCAACTTCAACGAGGGGGTCGCATGCTTGAGTACAACCATTGTGAAGACCGTTTTGTTGCTTGTGGCTTCAAATCTTTTCATGACCATCGCCTGGTACGCCCATCTCAAACATCTCATCGGCAGGGCCTGGTACGTGGCCGCGATTCTCAGCTGGGCCATCGCCTTTTTTGAATACCTGATCCAGGTTCCAGCCAACCGCATCGGCTTCAGCGCGCTGTCGCTCCCGCAGTTGAAGCTTCTCCAGGAAATAATCAGCCTTCTTGTTTTTGCCCCGTTTTCCATATGGTACATGGGCCAGCCCTTGAATTCGAACCATGTGCTCGCGGGGCTGTGCATTTTGGGCGCGGTCTTCTTCACCTTCAGGGCGTGATCGGCCCGGCTCAAAAATCGGCCCCTGCCGGGCAGCCGCCTGCAACCCCCTGCCCCTTGCCGGTCGCCCGCCTCCCGGGCCGGACCAGCCACCGCACGTTCCCGGCCGGGCCCGGACACGGCCGGGTTTGACAGACCCGGGGCCGCAAGGCTAAATTTCAGCCAAAACCAAAAAAAGGAGCAGGCCATGAGGACATGTCTTTGTATTCTCGGCCTTGGCTTGGCCCTGGTTTTGGCCCCGGGCCCAGCGCTTTCGGCCCCCAAGGCCCCGGCCCCCGCGGCCCCGGCCGCGTCCGAGGCCAGCGCCGAGTGCCTGGGCTGCCACGAGGCCATTCACCCGGGCCTTGTCGCGGCCTGGAAAAAGAGCCGCCACGCCCTGACCACGCCCGGCCAGGCCGTGAAGGTCAAGGACCCGGGCCGCAAGGTCTCAAGCAAGGACATCCCCGGGCCGCTCCTGGCCGACCCCGTGGGCTGCGCCGAGTGCCACACCATGAGGGCCGAGCGCCACGCCGGGACCTTCGAGCACAACGGTTACCGGGTGCACACCGCGGTCAGCCCGGACGACTGCGCCGTGTGCCACGCCGCGGAGCGCGCCCAGTACTCGCAGAACATCATGGCCCTGGCCTACGGCAACCTCAAGGACAACCCGGTCTACCAGTCCCTGGTCCTGGGCATCGACGGGGTTCCGTCCCTCGGCAAGTCCGGCCCGGCCGCGCCGGACCCGGACACCGAGGCCGAGTCCTGCCTCTACTGCCACGGCACCAGGCTTGTGGTCTCGGGCAAGGCCGCCAGGGACACGGAGTTCGGGGACATGGACTTCCCGCAGGTCGCGGGCTGGCCGAACCAGGGCGTGGGCCGGGTGAACACGGACAACAGCCTGGGCTCCTGCACGGCCTGCCACACCCGCCACGGCTTCTCCATGGCCGAGGCGCGCAAGCCCTATACCTGCAAGGAGTGTCACGACGGCCCGGACGTGCCGGCCTACAAGGTCTACGCGGCCAGCAAGCACGGCAACATCCAGGCGGCCGAGGGCCACGACTGGGACTACTCGCCCGCGGCCTGGACCGTGGGCCGGGACTTTTCCGCGCCCACCTGCGCGGCCTGCCACATGAGCCTTCTCCTGGACCCCGAGGGCCAGGTCGTTGCCGAGCGCAGCCACGCGGTCATGGACCGCCTGCCCTGGCGCATATTCGGGGTCATCTACGCCCATCCCCAGCCGGCCTCGCCGGACACGAGGATCATCAAGAACGCCGACGGCCTGCCTCTGGCCACGGCCCTGGACGGGACCCCGGCCTCGGAGTTCCTGATCAGGCCCGAGGAAATGGCCCGGCGCAAGGGGTTGATGCAGGCGGCCTGCCGCAAGTGCCACGCGGACTCCTGGGTCGAGGGCCACTGGAGGCGTCTGGAAAACACGATCAGGACCACCAACGCCTCGACCTTGGCCGCGACCAAGGTCCTTTTGGAGGCCTGGAGCCAGGGCTACGCCCTGGGCCTGGCCGAGAGCGGCAACATCTTCGACGAGTTCATCGAGCGCACCTGGTGCGACATCTGGCTGTTCTCGGCCAACTCGGTGCGCTTTTCCTCGGCCATGGCCGGGGGCGGGGACTACGGGGTGTTCGCGGACGGCCGCTACCAGATCACCCGGCGGCTGGCCCTGATGCGCGACTGGCTTGCCGTGCGCAAGGCCCTGGGCCCCAAGGCCCCCTAGCAGAATGTTGAAAAGGTCCGTCCCGGCGCGCGGAGGTTGTTGATCAACAACCTCCTAGGTCGGGTCGGCCTGCCCCGATCAAGGGCCGCCTTTGGGCGGCCTTTGTGCGCCGTTGTTTTTTTTGACCAAAAGTGCCAAACACAAGGCCGCGGGCGCAAGACCGGAATCAACCGAGCTGGCCCTGGGCCGGGGTCCGCGACAGGAGGGAAAGGGCATGGACTCCATTCAGGACGCGATCGGCCGCATCCCCTACGCCCAGGACGCCCTGGAGGCCGCGATACTGCTGCTCGCGGCCGCGGTCTCCTACCTGGCGGCCAAGAGGATCATGATCCGGGCGGTCAACAACCTGTGCGCCAGGACCAAGACCCGCTTCGACGACCTGCTGGTCAAGAACAGGTTCTTCGAGCGCGCCGCGCACCTCGCCCCGGCCGCGGTCATCTACTGGGGCACGGAGCTCTTCCCGCGCCACCAGGCGGACATGCGCAAGGCCCTTTCGGTGTACGTGGTCGTGATCGCGGCCCTGGTCGTGGACAAGCTCTTGTCCTCTTTGAGCGACCTGTACCAGACCTTCGAGGTCTCCCACAGGCGGCCGATCAAGGGCTATGTCCAGCTGGCCAAGATATTCATCTTCGTCATCGCCGCGGTCGTGGCCCTGTCCGTGGTCCTGGACAAGTCGCCCTGGGGCCTGCTCTCGGGCATCGGGGCCCTGACCGCGGTGCTCATGCTGGTGTTCAAGGACACCATTTTGTCCTTTGTGGCCGGGATCCATATCTCGGGCAACGACCTGCTGCGCAAGGGCGACTGGATCGAGATGCCCTCCATGGGCGCGGACGGCGACGTGATCGACGTGGCCCTGCACACGGTCAAGGTCCAGAACTTCGACAAGACCGTGGTCGCCATCCCGACCCACAAGTTTTTGGACAGCTCGTTCAAGAACTGGCGCGGCATGAAGGACGCGGGCTGCCGGCGCGTCAAGCGCAGCGTGCTCCTCGACCAGTCGAGCGTCCGGTTCGCGGACCAATCCATGCTGGACAAGCTGAGGCGGCTCAGGCTGCTTGCGGCCCACATCGAGGCCAAGGAAAGGGATATAGCCGAATACAACCAGAGGATCGGCGCGGACCGGGACCTGACCATGGACGGCAGGCAATTGACCAACATCGGGCTGTTCAGGGCCTACGTGCTCAACTACCTGAAGAACCATCCCCTGATCCGCCAGGACCTGACCCTGATGGTGCGCCAGCTCCAGCCCTCGGCCTCCGAGGGCCTGCCCCTGGAAATTTATTGCTTTGTGGCCGACACGGACTGGACCAGGTACGAGGCCGTGCAGTCGGACATCTTCGACCACATCCTGGCCGCGATCCCGGACTTCGGGCTTCGGGCCTACCAGCGCAACGCCCTGGTGGACGCCCGTTCGACCTGCTGAGGGCCAGGAGGTTGTTGATCAACAACCTCCGCGCGCCGGGACGGACTTTTTCAACATTCTGTTAGGCCCCGCCGCCTCCGGCCAGGCGCTCGAAGTACTCGGCCCGGCAGGCGTTCTCGACCTCGATCATGGTCTCAAGCGTCCGGTTGAAGTCCGTGTGGTCCGTGGCGAACAGGCCGTGGCCGTAAACTATGGCCGCGCCGGACTCGTTGTCCGGGGCCATGATCGCCGGGGGCAGGGTGCGGGCCAGGCCCAAGGGCCCGGCGCCCACCTCTCCCGGCACCACCGGAACCCCGCACACGCTGCGCCGTCCGGGGCATCTGACGTGGCACTGGCCGCGCTCCGGGCAGTCCGCCAGGCCGCAGTCCATGGACAGGACGACCGTGAACCTGGGGTGGCCGTGCAGGATGGCCCTGGCCTGGGAGCCCCGGACAATGGCCATGTGCGCGGTCAGCTCGCTCGACGCGGTCAGCCCGGCGCAGGACGAGTCGTCCATGGGGCAGGGGTCGACGCAGCCCTCCAGCTCGTCCAGGGAGCTGCCGGTCTGGCTGATGTAGAGCAGGTCCCCGAGCCGGTAGGAGACGTTCCCGAAGTAGGAGTCCACCAGGCCGAGGTCCACGGTGTGCCGCCCGGCCTGGGCAATGGCCGCCAGGGCCTCGTCCTCGGACAGAAACGGCCCGCTCATGAGCCTCGGCGCGGCCGGGACCGGCTCGGGCAAAAATCCCGCGGCCCGCTCAAAGGCCCGGACCTGGTCCTTTTTGGCCAGGCCTTTGCGCGTCTCGTCCAGGTGCTCGGAGAAGAAGAGCACGAAGCCGGCGAAGCAGACCGAGGACAAAAACACGAATCCCTGCTCCGGGCTGACCGCGCCGCAGGCGACCACGGCCCGGCCGCCCTCGGGGTGGGGGACGATGACGCTCTTCCTGCGCCGCAGGGCCTCGGCCATGGCCCGGGCCGAGAACTCCGGGGCCACGGGCAGGTCGTGCAGAAAGGTCCTGGTCTCGCAGTCCTGGGGCCGGATGACCGTGGGGTGCTTGTCGGCCAGATGATTGATGATGGTCTGAAAGGGCTCCGCGGGCCTGGCGCAGACCAGGGAGTTGATGCTCAAGAGCTTAAAGAGCCTTTCCAGCTCCGGCCGGATGTCATCCTCGCGGTTCCAGACCAGCTCGTCGTCCAGCCCGGCCACCAGGGGCTCGCCCGGGTCGCACAGCCCGGCCCGGATGAGCTTGGCCGCGTACTTGTTGATTAGTCGTTCCATTCCAGCCCCAGCCTTTGCGCGGTCTGCCCGGTCGGCCTGCCGTGCTCGTCCAGGCCGCGCACCCGGCAGTAGCGCTCCCGGGCGTCCAGGAATTCGTCCCGGTCAAGGGCCTTCACGCTCACGCCCCCGCCGCTGTCCCCGTCGTCCTCGAAGAAGCGGACCGGCAGGTCGTCGTCCTTGATCGTCAGCCCGTTCAGGGCGTTCATTATGCGCTCGTTGTAGTAGACGCGCTCGCCCGCGAGCAGGAGGTCCTGGGCCGAGGAGGGCTCGCCCGTGACCGCGGTGTAGGCCTTGGCGTACTCCTCCAGCCCGGCCGCGAAAAAGGTGAACTTGCAGGCCGGAAGCGAGTCCACGGCCGCGTTCATGTCCTCGGCGATCTTGATCATGCGCGCCTTGCCGCTGAAGCTGAAGCGGTCCGTGGCCACGGGCTTGCGCAGTATCTCGTGGCTCACCGGGTAGGCGGCCAGGTGGCAGCCGCCCCTGGTGGCCACGGCCAGGGCCAGGGCCATGCCGTAGGCCCCGCGCGGGTCGTAGGCCGGAAGCTCCAGGCCCTTGACCGACATGGATTTTTCGGGCCAGCCCATGTACTCGGCCAGGCGCCTGGAGCCTCGGCCGAGGTCCGCGCCCAGGCCCCGGCCCAGGGCCGTGTCCCGCAAAAGCTCCAGGATGCGCGCGCCCGAGACCTCCTCCCCGGTGATCTCCAAAAGGCAGGCCAGGGTGGCCCCGGCCGAGATGGCGTCCATGCCGTACTCGTTGCACAATTCGTTGGCCGCCACGGCCGCGTCCAGGTCGTCGTTGCCTATCAGGGCGGTGAAGTGGGACAAGGACTCGAACTCGGGCAGGCTGCGGCCGGACTCGTCCACGCGCTTGCAGCGGATGTGGCAGCCCGCGCAGCCCGCGGCCTTGGGCCGGAATCTCTGGACCAGGGCGTGGGCGTTCAGCCTGGCCGCGGCCTCGAACCGGGTGTGCCTGAAGTTGTCCGTGGGCATCATGCGCCTGGAGTGCATGAGGTCGTAGAGGGCCGGGGTGCCGTAGCGGCTCAGGCCCAGCCCGCCCATGAGCACCGGCGAGGCCGCGGTCAGGCGCAGGATGTCCTGCCTGGCCTGCTTGAGCATCGCGGGGTCGTGGACCTCGGTCCTGCCCGTGCCTAGGATGAGCAGGTACTTCAGGCCCTTGGCGGCCATGGTCAGGCCCAGGCCGCTTCGGCCCGCGGCGTGGTGCCGGTCCACGGCGATCGAGGCGAACAGGACCCCGTTCTCCGCGGCCGGGCCGGTCGCGGCCAGCGAGGCCTTGGGTTCACTGGCCGTGAGGCGGTCGAATATCCGGCCCGTGGTCAGCCCGGCGAGCATGGAGGCGTCCACGAGGCGCGCCTCGCGGTCCCGTATCTCCAGGCCCACGGGCCGGGCGCTCTTGCCGGTTATGATCAGCCCGTCCCAGCCCGCGTTCTTGAGCTCGCGGCCCAATCGGCCCCCGACCGAGGAGCAGGCCGTGGCCGGGGTGAGCGGGGACCGGGACATGATCGTCGCCCGGCCCGGGGTGGGCGAGGCCGTGCCGTTCAGCGGGCCGGTGAACACCAGCAGGGGTGTTTCCGGATCGTCCCAGGCCAGGGTGGCCTTGGGCCGCAGGAAGTGTCCGGCCAGGCCCCGGCCGCCCAGAAACTTGGCGTAAAGGGCCCTGTCCGGCCGCAGGACCCCGGTCTCGCCGCGGTCCAGATCGACCAGGAGTATGGAGCCTGTCCAGCCGTTCATGTCCCCCCCCGGGCGTGTCGCAGCCCTGTTGACCCGGTCAGTGAATGAGGTATGTTCTGAGGCAACAGAATGCAAGGGGTTATCCATGTCCAAGGGAGACGAAAAGGTCGATGTGTCCAGGCGCAAGCTGCTCTTCGGGGCCATCGGCAGGCTCAAGGGCGACTGGGACGCGACCAGGCCCCTGGCCGGGACCTCGGCCTCGCTGCCCATCCTGGACGCGGCCAACAGGGCCTTTGAGCAGGGCGACCTGGAGGAGGCCGCGGCCAAGTACCGGGAGTTCGTCACGGACGAGCCGAACAACGCCCCGGCCAGGCAGCGGCTGGGCGAGACCCTGTACCGGCTGGGCAGGCCTTTGCAGGCCCGGCTGGAGTTCGAGCGGGCGCTCAAGATCTCGGGCAAGGACAACCGGGCCAGCCTGTTTTTGGGGCTCTCGCTCCTGCGCCTGGGCAAGACCGAAAAGGCCGCGAAGGCCTGGCAGGAGTACTTCGACCCCGGCGCGGTGGAGATCCAGCGGGAGGTCAACATCCAGCTGGCCTTTCTGGAGGACGGCCGGGAGGCCGATCCCGAGGCCATGGCCAGGGCCGTGGAGCAGGCCCTGGAAAGGGCCCAGTCCTAGTTTTTTTCGGCTTCGGCCGAAACCCTGGCCCGCTCCTCGGCCCTGGCCAGCTTGGCCTTGATGTAGCTCGCGGCCAGGCCGCCCAGGTCGTTGTCCGCGCCGTGAATCCGGCCGTAGTCCCGCAGGTCGCGCTCGATCTGCTTTTCCATGCGCGCCGACTCCATGAACATGAGGTAGGCCAAAACCAGGGCCGCGTCGTTTTCGCGTCGGCCGTCGCAGAGCTCCCGGACCTGGGCCAGGGGCACGGTCGAGAGGAGCCGGTCGATGAACATGGCTGTCCATTTCTCGTACAGCGCGGGCATGATCGGCGGGACGATCTCGGCCAGGCGCCCGGCCTGGGCCGGGTCCAGGTCGGCCACGGTCAGGGCCAGGAACTCGCTCAGGGCCTCGCCCCGCCTGTCCTTTTCCAGGGATGTCCGGTTCAGGACCACGGCCATGATGTGCTCGCGGAGCCTGTTTTTGTCCTTGGCCATGCGCGCTCCTTGTCTTTTGCCAGAATAATCCATGGCCGCGCGCAAATCCAGGGCCCCGGCCCGGGTTTTGTGTTTTCTTAACCCGGCGAATGCATTACACCCAGAGGCCCGGCCCCGGCCACGGGATAGCGTATGGAATACCTGCTGAAGTTCTTGCCCCTGATAAAGGTCCTGGCCGCCTTCGCGGTCATGCTCGCGGGCATCCGCGCCAGGCTCGGCCTGGGCAGCTCGGTGCTCGCGGGCGGGCTGGTCCTCGGCCTGTGCTTCGGCCTGGGCCCGGTGCCCTGGCTCAAGGTCGCGGGCCTGGCCCTGATCCAGGAAAAGACCGTCCTGCTCTCGGCCATTGTCGGGCTGATACTGGTTCTGAGCGGCCTGCTGGAGACGACCGGCCAGACCGGCCGGATCATGGAGGCGCTTAGCGCGTTCATCTCCGGCCCGAGGCTCAGGCTGGTCTTCTTCCCGGCCCTGATCGGGCTCTTGCCCATGCCCGGGGGCGCGGTGTTCTCCGCGCCCATGATCAAGGGCGTGGCCCGGGACATGGGCGTCTCGGACATGGACAAGGCGCTCATCAACTACTGGTTCAGGCACGTCTGGGAGATGTGCTGGCCCCTTTATCCGGGCATCATCCTGGCCGCGTCCCTGGCCGAGGTGTCCATAGCCGACTTTCTGACCTACACCTGCCCGGGCACGGTCTTCAGCCTGGTTCTGGGCTGGTTCTTTCTGCTTAGGCCCGGTGTCCTGCGCCTGGATTCGGCCCCGCTCCCGGAGCGGGGCGTCGGGGACGCGCGCCGGGCCCTGGTCCAGGCCGCGCCCCTGGTCATGGCCATAGCCGGGGCCCTGGGCCTGGAGGGCCTGGTCTCCCTGGCCGCGCCGGGCCTGCCCTTTGAGCTGGGCATAATCGCGGCCCTGGCCCTGGCCGTGGCCTGCGTCGCGTTCCAGAACAGGCTGGGCTGGCGCGACCTGGCCCGGGCCGCCCTGCGCCGGAGCCTGTTCAGCATGCTCTACGTGGTCGCGGCCGTGTTCGTGTTCAAGGACCTGCTCCAGGCCGCCGGGGTCGTGGGCCAGCTCTCGGTCTTGGCCGGGGGCGAGGTGGCCCTGTTCGCGGCCGCGGTCTTTCTGCCCGCCCTGGTGGGCCTGGTCTCGGGCCTGACCGTGGCCTTTGTGGGCGCGACCTTCCCCCTGCTCCTGGGCCTGGTCTCGGGCCTGGGCCTGGAGGCCGGGCGCATGGCCTACCTGGTCCTGGCCATGTTCGCGGGCTTCTGCGGGGTCATGGCCTCGCCCCTGCACATCTGCTTCATCCTGACCTGCCAGTACTTCAAGCTCGACCTGTCCGCGGCCTGGAAAAGGGTCCTGGCCCCCAGCCTGCTGCTCTTTTGCCTGGGCGCGGCCTATTTCTGGCTCATCCTGTAGGCCGCGCGTTTTCATTTCGCGGCAAGTGGCCCGCATATTGCATTTTCCTCGGAAAGCCGAGTGGCGAGAAAGGATTCAACGCCCCGAGTTTCAAGGAGGAAACAAGATGTCTCGGTCAATGCTGGTTGTCTGCGCAGTCTGTTTTTTGACGCTTTCCGCGTCCGGCTGCGCCCTGACCTCGTACTCCCCGTTCCCCCAGAGGGTCTCCAGCTACTTTCCCAAGCAGCAGGACAGCGTGCGGACCGATTCAACCCCGCGCTACGACCCCAAGACCGAGCCGTACACGGTCCTGGGCCGGACGTACTACCCCCTGCCCTCGGCCGCGGGCTACAGCCGGACCGGCATAGCCTCGTGGTACGGGGAGGACTTCCACGGCAAGCCCACGGCCAGCGGCGAGACCTATGACATGCACGCCCTGACCGCGGCCCACAAGACCCTGCCTCTGGGCACCAGGGTCAGGGTCACCAACCTGTCCAACGGCCGGTGGGTCGATCTGACGGTCAACGACCGCGGCCCGTTCGTGGGCGACAGGCTCATCGACCTGTCCTACGCCGCTGCCAGGCGGATCGACTCGGCCGCGAGCGGGCTGGCCCGGGTCAGGGTCGAGGCCCTGGGCTCCGGGGACGCGCCCGGCCCGGTCTATGCCTCGTCCGCGGGCTCCGGCAGGCTCTACTACGTCCAGGTGGGCGCCTACGCGGACCTCGACAACGCCATACAGGCCCGCGAACGCCTGCTCAGGGCCGGGTTCGACAACACCCGCATCCGCAAGGTGGTCAGGGGCGGCCAGGCCTATCACCTGGTCCAGGCCGGCGTGTTCAGGGACCTGGGCTATGCGCGCCGGGTCCTTGACAACCTGAGGGCCGAGTACCCGACGAGCTTCATCGGCTCCTGAGACTCGGGCTGCGGGCCGCAGGGCTAGGCGGTCCGGAAGCCGCGGACATGGACATGAAACCCGGCCTGGGCTAGTCTCCGGGTCCATGGGCAAGCGCCTTCGAATCCCGAACCCGGGCCCGGCCGGGATTGCGAACAAGGGCCTGGCCCGGACGCTCCTGGCCCTGTCCGGGCTGGTGTTCACGGTCGCCACGGCCTGCATGGCCCTTAGGATCGAGCCGTTCTTCTCCTCGTACTTCTGCTTTGCCTGGTGGCCCTACATCCTGGCCGCGGAGTCCGTGCTCCACCTGCAGGGCGGGGATTCCGAGCTCTTCAGGCGGCCCCTGCGCTTCCTGGGGCTTCTGCCGCTCTCGGTGAGCGTCTGGCTGATCTTCGAGGTCTTCAACTTCAGGCTCTCCAACTGGCACTACCTGAACGTGCCCGCCCAGACCCCGCTGCGCTGGCTGGGATACGCCGTCTCGTTCTCCACCGTGCTCCCGGGCCTTCTGGTCACCGCCAGGCTGCTCGAGCACGGCGGGCTCGGCAGCAGGGCGGTCTCGCGGCCCCTGGCCCGGGCCGCGAGGCTCTATCCCCTGCTCACCTCCCTGGGCCTGGCCTGCCTGATCCTGCCCCTGGCCTGGCCCGAGTACTTCTTCCCGCTCATCTGGGGCGGGTTCCTGTTCCTGCTCGAACCCTGGCTGCACAAGACCGGGGCCGGGTCCATCCTCGCGGACCTGGAGCAGGGCAGGCCCAGGCGCCTGGCGCTTCTGCTCTCGGCCGGGCTGGTCTGCGGCGGGCTGTGGGAGACCTGGAACTACTGGGCCGGGTCCAAGTGGTTCTACACCGTGCCCTTTGTGGGTGAACTCAAGGTCTTTGAGATGCCCGTGCTCGGGTACCTGGGCTTTCCGCCCTTTGCGGTCCAGTGCCACGCCATGACCTGCGCCTTCCTGGCCTTGGCCGAGCGCGTCAACGGCCTGCCCGGCCGAAGCCGGGCCCTGGTTTGGACCTGCCTGGCCGCGTGCGCCGCGGCCTTCGACCTGCTGGCCTTCATGGGCATCGACCGCTTCACCGTGGCCAGCTTCGCGGGCTGAGCCTCTTCCTGGACAAGGCCGGGCCGTTTGAGGCCCGCGACCCGGGTCCAGGGGCAATTCCCCGCCGACCCGCTCCAAACATTATGTCAAATGGAGACAAAAAATTAGGGCGCAATAAATCTTATTGTACAGAAACGTAAAATTTAAGCTTTAAAAAAATTCTTTTAAAATTTTTGCTGACTCAAATGTAAAAATGATCTATTGAGGAGCCGGGTGAGTAATTTTTTTTGAACTCCCCCCTTTTTTTCTTGATTTTGAATTTCAATTTCAATATAAGGGCCCGAACAACGGGCCGTCGGGCCCGGGCGGCCTGTGTCTTGGCTGTGCCGGCCTCAGGTCCGGGGGCCGCCCCAGGGCACAGCCATAGGGTGGTTGTCTAATTGTAATTGTTTTTATATGCCACGGGGGTCTGTTGCGGCCCCGCTGCGATGAATCTGTAACGGAAGGAAGGTTCGCCATAAAATTTTTTAAGGCCGCCGCCGCTGCTGCGTTGTTGCTTGTTTCCCTGGCCGGGCAGGGCCTGGCCGCGGAGGTCAAGGCCACGGGCGAGTGGGCCGTGGAGGCCATCTGGACCGACAACTGGGACTTCGTCCAGAGCAAGGAGACCGCCGGCGGCACCGACGGGGAGGAGGACTTCAACATCTGGCAGCGCGCCCGCACCCAGTTCGAGTTTCTGGCCAACGAAAATCTCAAGGCCTATCTGGCCACGGAGATAGGCACCAACGCCTGGGGCGAGAGCGGGGTCTTCGACCTCGGCGCCTCGGCCGCGATCATCAATGTCCGCAGGGCCTATGTGGACTTCAACTGGCCAGACTCCAAGGTCAATGTCCAGGCCGGGTTCATGCCCTTTGCCCTGCCCGCGGCGATCGGCGGGGGCAGCTTCATCCTGGACGAGGAGGCCTCTGGATTTTCGGTCGGCGCGCCCCTGACCGACAACGTCGGCTTTCTGGCCGGCTATGTCCGGGCCCTGTCCGGCGACGCCAACCACAGGAGCAACCACGACGCCTTTGACCTCGGCTTCCTGGTCCTGCCCCTGGACTTCGACGGCCTGAGCCTCAAGCCCTTCTTTGTCTACGGCTTTGCCGAGGCCGACGCCATGGCCGAGTCCGGCGGCCTGGTCCAGGGCCTGCTGGCCCCCAACGCCACGGCCGCGGGCTCCAGGAGCGCCTGGTGGGCGGGCCTGGCCCTGGAGATGACCATGTTCGACCCCTTTGTGCTCAGGGCCGACTTCAACTACGGGGCCACGGACGCCCAGAGGACCCAGGACGAGATGTCCGGCTGGCTCTTTGACCTCTCCCTTGAGTACACCGGCTGGGACTTCGTCACCCCGGAGCTGTTCTTCGCCTACTCCAGCGGGGAGGACAACTCGACCAAGGGCGACGGCTCCTCGGGCCGCATGCCCATCCTGGCCGCGGACACCTGGGCCATCGGCTCCTTCTACTTCGGCGGCGACGCCCTGCTCTCGGGCAGCTTCCCGTCCTCCCTGGACAAGGGCCAGCAGCTCGGGTTCTGGCTTGTCGCCCTGTCCTTAAAGGACATGAGCTTCATCGACAAGCTCTCGCACACCGTGAACCTGATGTACGTGCACGGCGTGAACGACAAGGGCATCGGCTCCAACCTGTCCACGGACACCAACAACAACGTGACCTACGGCCGGACCCTGACCGAGAAGGACGACCTCTGGGAGGTCGATCTGAACACCAGCTACTCCATCTATGACGAGCTGACCGGCTACCTGGAGCTCGGCTACCTGAACGCGGACCTGGACGAGGAGGTCTGGGGCAGCGGCCGGACCGGGGGCAGCGCCTGGAAGTGCAGCCTGGGCCTGGGCTACGACTTCTAGCCGGGCCCTGGTTGAGGGCTCAAACAATAGGCGGGCCGGGATATCCCCGGCCCGCCTTGTTCGTCCGGCCGCGGCCTAGGCCTCCCCGGGCCCGCGGATCGACATCGCATCCGCCTGCTCGTCCGGGCCGAGGTCCGGGCCCTGGTCCGGGGGCCCGGCATTGACCCGCATGGTCACCTCCACGCCCCGGCCCGGTCCGGACGCGACCTCGATCAGGCCCCGGTGCTCGACCATGATCCTCTTGGCCGAGGTCAGGCCCATGCCCACCGCGTCCGGCCTGGTGGTGAAGAAGGGGTCGAAGACAAAGGGCAGGTCGGCCTCGGCTATGCCCGGGCCCTGGTCCCGGATGCGGACCTCGGTCCCGGCCTCATGGGGCCGGACCTCGACCTCCACCCGCAGCTCGGCCTCCCGGCAGAAGTCCAGGGCGTTCTGGAGCACGGCGTCCAGGGCCTGGGCGAACAGGACCGGGTCCACGCGCATCTCGGGCTTGAGGCAGCTCTGTTGCCAGGACACGGTCTTGCCGCGGCCCGCGGCCGAGGCCTCGACCCGCTGCCTGGCCTCCTGGAGAAGCCCGGCCGCGGAAACGGTCCTGATCTTGGCCGGGCCCAGGGAGGCGAAGGCCGAGATGGCCTTGGTCATGGCCTCCAGGCGTCTGGCCTCGAAGAGCACGGTCTCGATGCGTTGACGGGCCTCGGGGTCGTGGCCCACGCGCCTGAGCAGGCTGCTCGCGTTTCCGCCGATGGCCGTGAGCGGGTTGCGTATCTGGTGCGACACGGACATGGACAGCCGGTTCAGGCCCTCGAGGCGTTCGGCGTGGAGCCTGGCCATTTCCCGCTGCGCGGCCCTTTCGCGCTCGTACACGGCGTTCAGCTCGGTCATGTCCTGGACTATGAACATCAGGCCCTGGGAGCGGTTGTGGTCGTGGAGGAACGCGGTGATGACGCTCAGCAGCTTCCGCTCCCCGGCCGGGGTCAGGTAGGGGACCCTGTGCTCCAGCCTCTCGGCCGGCCGCTGCACGGTCTCGGTCAGGATGTCGTTGAAGGCCTCGTTGGCCTCGGATTCAAGGAACAGGTCGGCCCATCTGGCCGAGGCGATCCGCTCCTCGGCGAGCCCGAGTATCCGGGCCATGGCCGCGTTGACCAGCTCCACGCCGCCCTTGGGGCTGATGAACAACAGGCCTACGGGCAGGCTCTCGACCAGGTATCTGAATACGGCCTTGTCCAGGTTCGGCATCGGGCCCCCGGGGGTTTGCGGGTCTGAAGCTACATTTAAAAACTAACACGATCAAAACACATGGGGCAACGGCCTTGGCCGGGCGTTGGGAGCGCCCCGGGCCGGGAAACGCAAAGGGGCCCCGCTTGACAAGCGGAGCCCCTTGATTCTCGTGGTGCCGAAGGGGAGACTCGAACTCCCACGGGGGAACCCCCACTAGACCCTGAACCTAGCGTGTCTACCAATTCCACCACTTCGGCGCGAGAGAAAACGCTCTATAGCCGCAAACCAAACCTTTGGCAAGCCCAATCTGGCCTTGGTCCGGACACCCGGCTAGCGCTCGTCCAGGGGCACATAGTCGCGTTCGGTCGGGCCCACGTAGACCTGGCGCGGCCTGTGCAGCCGCAGCTCCGGGTTCTGGCGGTCCTCCCACCAGTGGGCGATCCAGCCGGGCATGCGTCCGATGGCGAACATGACCGGGAACATGTTCAGGGGTATGCCCAGGGCGCGCAGGATCAGGCCGGAGTAGAAGTCCACGTTGGGGTAAAGCCTGCGCTCGATGAAGTACTCGTCGGCCAGGGCCGTCTCTGACAGCTCCAGGGCGATGTCCAGGAGCTCGTCGTCGTGCCCGGTGTTGACCAGGAGCTTGTGGGCCGACTCCTTGAGTATCTTGGCCCTGGGGTCGAAGCCCTTGTAGATGCGGTGGCCGAAGCCCATGAGCAGCATCTCCTTGCGCTTGACCTTCTCGACCACGTCCTTGACCGAGTACTCGCCGTCGCGGATGCCCCGCAGCATCTCGATGACCGCGGCGTTGGCCCCGCCGTGGAGCCTGCCCCACAGGGCGCAGATCCCGGCCGAGACCGAGGCGAACAGGTTGGCCTGGGACGAGCCGACCATGCGCACCGTGGAGCAGGAGCAGTTCTGCTCGTGGTCCGCGTGCAGGATCAGGAACTGGCTCAGGGCCTTGACCGCCTCGTCCGTGGGCTCGAAGGCCTTGTAGGGGATGGAGAACATCATGTGCAGGAAGTTGCGGCAGTAGCTGAGCTTGGGGTCCGGGTACATGAACGGCATGCCCAGGGACTTGCGGTAGCTGAACGCGGCGATGGTCCGCACCTTGCTGATGATCTTGGAGGCGGCCTTTACGAACTCCTCGTCGTTCTCGATCTCCAGCAGGTCCGGGTGGTAGCAGCCCAGGGAGTTGATCACCGCCGAGAGTATGGCCATGGGGTGGCCCTTGGACGGGAAGCCGTCGAAGTGGTGCTTGAGGCCCTCGTGCAAGAGCTCCTGCTCCGAGAGCATGTCCCGGAACTTGTTGCGCTCCTCGCGGGTGGGCAGCTCGCCGAAGATGAGCAGCATGGCCGTCTCGATGAACGTGCTCTTCTCGGCCAGCTGCTCGATGGGGTAGCCCCGGTAGCGCAGTTGGCCCTTCTCGCCGCTGACAAAGGTGATCGCGCTCTCGCAGGAGCCGGTGTTGCCGAACCCCGGGTCATAGGTGATGTGCCCGGAGACCTCCCTCAGCCCGCTGATGTCCACGGCCGCGTCGTTCTCCACGCCGTGGATCAGGGGCAGCTCGTAGGTCGTGCCGTCTATGGTCAGATAGGCTGTCTTGGTCATCTCGCGGTCCTTTGCTTTTAGCCGGCCTTAAAAAATCGCCTGCGCCGGGACCGGGTTCGATCTCGGGCTGTGCGGCATGGGCCGCTGGGCGAGCGTGGTTGCGGGTGCGGCGGCGGACGGCGGCTCTTACGCACGAACCCGTTTAATTCAAAACCAGACCTTTGTCCAGAAAATAGACCATGCCGGGGGTAAAATACCAAATATTTCAATGCTAAAAAAACGGCCAAGGCCGCGGCCGCAGGGCATGGTCCGGCCATGGGCTCCGGCCTCGGGTCCGGCCCGGGCTTGAAAAGGGCGGAAGGTGTGCTATGCTCTGGATCGCTATTACCGTGCATCGGTTATTATTGTCCAAAGGGAGGGCCGGGCATGACTGTTGAGACCGGGGTTCCCGAGAATTTCTCCGCCGGGCCTCAAAGGCCCGGCATGGCCAGGCGCGATTTCCTGAAGGCCCTGGGCCTCGGCTGGGCCGGGCTCGCCCTGCCCGGCCGGGCCGAGGCCCGGGCCGGGCAGTTTGGCCCGGAGTTGGCCACGGTCCTGGACCTGTCCAAGTGCGTGGGCTGCGGGGCCTGCGTCGAGGCCTGCCGGGAGTCCAACGCCTTCAAGTTCCCGGAGCCCAAGAGGCCCTTTCCCGAAATGTATCCCTCGCGGGTCAAGGTCGAGGACTTCTCCGGCCGCCGGGACGTGGACGACCGCCTGACCCCCTACAACTGGCTGTACATCCAGACCGCAACGGTCGAGCACCGGGGCCGGAGCATGGAGATCAACATCCCCAGGCGCTGCATGCACTGCCAAAACCCGCCCTGCGCCAACCTCTGCCCCTGGGGCGCGGCCGGCCGGGAGGGGAACGGCGTGGTGCGCATCAATCCGGACATCTGCCTGGGCGGGGCCAAGTGCAAAATGGTCTGCCCCTGGCTCATACCCCAGCGCCAGACCGGGGTCGGGATATATCTGGACATCCTGCCCAAGTTCGCGGGCAACGGGGTCATGTTCAAGTGCGACCGCTGCTATCAGCTCCTGGCCCAGGGCCGCGACCCGGCCTGCATCGAGGCCTGCCCCTTCGGGGTCCAGACCATCGGGCCCCGGCCGGAGATGCTCGCCCTGGCCCAGGACCTGGCCCGGGGCATGGACGGCTTCATCTACGGCCAGACCGAGAACGGGGGGACCAACACCCTATACGTCTCGCCCGCGCCCTTCGAGCTCCTGGATCGGGCCGTTGAATCCGGCCCGGGCAGGCCGCACCTGGCCGCGGTCCCGGACATGATGGCCGACGAAACCAACCTGGCCCTGGCCGTGGTCATAGCCCCGCTGGCCGGGTTCGCGGCCGGGCTGCTCAAGGCCGGGTCCGGCCCGGCCCGCAGGCGCAGCGGCCGGGTCGTGGACGCAGCGGCCGGGGAGGGGCGCGGGATGACTGATCCTCGGCCGGCCGGGTTCGCGCCGGCGCTCTACAAGGCCCTGGTCCTGGTCCTGGCCGTGACCGGACTGGCCCAGATGCCCATATTCAAGCGCTACTACCTGGCCGACCTGCCCGGGCTCTCCTGGCTCGCGGACTTCTATCTCACCCACAAATTGCATTACGCGGCCGCGGCCGTTTTGCTGGGCCTGGCCGCGTATCTCGCTGTGCGCTGGCTCAGGGACTGGCGCAGGGACTACGCGCTGAGCGCCTGGGGCCTTGCGCGCTGCCTGATCTTGGCCGGCGTCGTGGTCAGCGGGGCCTTCAGGGTCTACAAGAACCTGCCCGGCGCGTCCCTGAGCCCCCTGGCCGCCCTGGTCGTGGACTGGCTCCACCTGGGCCTGGCCGCTCTCCTGGGCCTTGCGGCCCTGGCCGCGTTGATCTTGGGGCGTTCGGCCTTTCTGCGGCCCAGGCCCGGGCAACAGCCCCCGGCCGGCCGGGTTCAGTGCTGGAACTCGCCGTCCCTGTAGATGACCAGGCTGCCGCCGCCCTTGAGCGCGGCGGTGACCACCTTGGGCTCGGTGTTCACCAGGTCCCAGTGCAGGGCCGAGTCGTTGAACCCGAGCTCCTTTTTCCTCTCGGCCGTGATCTCGGCCTGGTCCCCGGAATAGGTGTCCGGGTAGGACGCGCCCAAGGCCACGTGGCAGTTGCCGAACCGGCCGCCGAAGTTCTCGTCGAACAGGGTGTTGGCCATGAAGGCGTCTATGCGCGAGAAGCGGCGGTCGGTGAGCGAGAACTCGCCCAGCCTGCAGGCGCCGGGGTCCATCTTGATCTGCTTGTTCAGGAACTCCTGGCCCTGCTCGGCCCTGGCCTCCGTGACCCGGCCCTCCCTGAACTCCAGGCGCACGCCCCGGACCAGGTTGCCGCTGCGGTAGGAGGGCTGGTTCGCGAAGTACACGCCCCTGGTCCGCCTCCAGTCCGGGGACAGGAATATCTCGAAGCTCGGGATGTTGTGGCCCGAGACCCCCAGCCAGCGGCGCATGTCCCCGGGCGCGACCCAGAGGTCGGTGCTCTTAGACTCCACGCGCAAGGTGTCGATGGCCAGGGAGTTCAGCCAGGTCTTGACCGCCCGGGCCTGGTCAAAGACCTCCCGCCAGGTGGCCGGCGGGTCGTCCTGGTCCAGGAAGCAGGCCGCCTTGATCTGGGCCGCGTATTCATCGAGGCCCATGCCCGAGGCCTGGGCCAGGGCCGGGGTGGGGTAGGCGCACAGGGTCCAGCCGAAGACCCCGGCCTGCTCGCGTTTTTCCATGATGTCCCGCAGGAACTTGCGGGCCACGGCCGCGATCCCGATGCGCTTGGGGTCCACGTCCGAGAGGTGGGTCAGCGAGGCCGGGGCGATCAGGGATATGAGGCCGTTCAGGTTCTCGAAGAGCTCCTTTTCACCGGCGGGCACGTGTTCGAGCTGTTTGCGGCCGCACTTGGAGTAAAAGGCCAGCTCCATGGGGCTGGTCAAGTTCAGGCGCTGGACCAGGTTCAGGCCCTTGTCCAGGAGCATCCTCCAGACCGTCTCGGCCAGGGGCAGGGCGTCCAGGTCGTAGCGTATGAGCACCAGGTCGCCCTCGGAGAAGCCCCGGGTCCTGGCCGTGGTCAGCCCCCACCAGAGGGTCCGGGCGTATTTTTCGAGCTCCTCGCGGTTGAACATCTTTCTGTTCCCCGGCCGTTGCCGGCCGCAGTCTTGATTCCAATTCATTAATGATAATCGACCGTGACCGCAAGCTCAAGACATCGGCCCAAAGCCCCGCCCCGGCCGGGGGTTTCTTGACAGGGCCGGGGCGGGGATATATCTGCAAGCCTTACGCTTGGGCCTCGCTTTCCTTGCCCGGCGCCGGCCCTTTGGCCGCAAAAAATCTATTCCCGGAGGAAATCATGGGTTACAAGATTACCGTCGACACGGACAAGTGTGTCGGCGACGGAGAGTGCGTGGACGTCTGCCCGGTCGAGGTCTACGAGCTTCAGAACGGCAAGGCCGTTCCCGTGAACATGGAGGAGTGCCTCGGCTGCGAGTCCTGCGTGGAGGTCTGCGAGCAGGACGCGATCACCGTGGAGGAGGAGTAGGCCGCGGTCGCGCGCCGGGCTGGACCGCGGCGGATTGAGGGAGAGGACATGTCTTTGGATTTCAGCGCCTATTTTAAGAAGTACGAGGCCTTGGCCGCCGAGGCCGACGCCCTGTTCCGGACCATAAGGGACCGGACGGGCGACCTGGTCCGCTGCGACAAGGGCTGCTGCGACTGCTGCTACGCCCTGTTCGACCTGACCCTGATCGAGGCCCTGTACCTCAACCGGCGCTTCAACCAGGCCTTCGAGGGCCTGGCCCGGAGCACAATCCTGGAGCGGGCCGACGAGGCCGACCGCAGGGTTTACAAGTTCAAGCGCTCCCTGTACAAGGCCAGCGAGCAGGGCCGGTCCACCGAGGAAATCCTCAAGACGGCGGCCCGGGAAAGGCTGCGCTGCCCGCTCTTGAACGACTCCGAGCTCTGCGACCTCTACGAGCACAGGCCCATCACCTGCCGGCTCTACGGCGTGCCCACGGCCTTCGGCGGCCGGGCCCACACCTGCGCCAAGTCCGGGTTTACGCCGGGCAGGCCGTATCCCACGGTGCATCTGGACAAGATCCAGGACCGCCTGCTGGCCCTGAGCCGGGAGCTGGTGGCCGGCCTGAACACCAAGCACAAGAAGATGGGCGAGATATTCATGCCCCCGTCCATGGCCCTGATGACCGAGTTCGACGACGACTACCTGGGGATCATTCAGGAGCGGGGCACGGCCCCGGAGTGCGGGTCCTGCGACCAGGACGACTCGGCATGCGCCTCCTGCCAGTCGTTCTCGGTGACCATCGGCAAGGCCGGGGGCGGCGAAGACCAAGGCGGCGGCCGGGGATAGCCCATGGCGCAACCCACGCCCGAGAAAATCGAGGAGCTGAAGAGGCTCATGTACGAGAAGCTGTCGCCCAGGCGGCGGCGCTTCGTGGACAGGATCGGCTACCAGAACTGGGACCCGTTCCAGCTGCCCAACGACCCCATAGACATACGCACCGAGGCCACGGGACACACCTCCCGGCAGCTGACCTCGCTGTTCATGCAGGACAGGGGCGGCAAGCCCGATCCGAACTACCAGCAGGCCGTGTCCGAGTTCTGCCTGCTTCTGGTCGGCAACAAGGAGAAGGTCAGGCCGGTGTTCGAGTTCTGCCAGTGGTACGGCAGGCTTCTGGAAAAGAGCGGCAAGAAATTGTAAACGCGAGGACAAGACATGGCGGAGCGCAAGTTCGAGGACATCGAGGACTACATCGCGGACCTCAAGGCCAAGTCGGCCCAGAATCCGGGTTGCGGCAACACCCACTACAACCTGGGCGTGGCCTATCTGTCCAAGCGCGACTTCATGGCCGCGGAAAGGGAGCTCCTGGAGGCCGTGGACTGCTCTCCCAAGATGTCCGAGGCCTATGTCCAGCTCGGCGGCATAGCCATGCACCGGGGCGATCTCGACGGCTGCCTGAACTACAACCTCTTGGCCTCGCAGCAGAGGCCCTTTTTCGCCGTGCCCTGGGGCAACATCGGATTCGTCCAGCTCCAGAAGGGCGAGGTGGAGCAGGCCGTCAAGTCGCTCAAGAAGGCGGTCAAGTACGATCCGAACTTCGTCCAGGCCCTGGCCACCCTGGGCAGCGCCTATTTCAACCAGGGCGAGCTGGACCTGGCCGTGGAGACCCTGGAGAAGTGCCTCAAGATACAGCCCAGGTTCGGCCCGGCCTGGAACAACCTGGCCCTGTGCCACCTGGAGCGGGGCGATTTCGCCTCGGCCGGGGAATGCGTGCAAAAGGCCCGGGAGAGCGGCTACGAGGTCCCGGAGGCCGTTGTCAAGGAGCTAGAGGACAACCTCTAGAAATCCTTTCGGCCGCCTGGCCGGGGGAGTCGGCATGCCCCGTTTCCGGGAGTTGAAGTCCAAGGTCCGGGAGGTCCTGGCCGCGGCCGAGTGGCCGCAGCGCCTGGCCGAGCTCGAACACTGGCCCCCGAACCAGCTGACCGGCCCGCTCTTCTCCCTGCTTCTGGATCCGGACGAGGACATCCGCTGGCGGGCCGCGGCCGCGTTCGGGCCCACGGCCCGGCGCCTGGCCGAGGGGTCCATGGAGCAGGCCCGGGTCTTGATGCGCAACTTCATGTGGCACATGAACGAGGAGTCCGGGAACCTCGGCTGGGGCGTGCCCGAGTCCATGGCCTCGGCCATGGCCGCGCACCAGGGCCTGGCCCGGGAGTACCACTCGATACTGATCTCCTACATCGACGCCGCCAAGGGCCGCGACGGCAACTATCTGGACCACGACCAGCTCAGGCGCGGGGCCTATTGGGGCGTCGGCCGCCTGGCCCAGGCCTGGCCCGGGCTGGCCCGGCCGGCGGCAAGGCCGCTCATGGATTTCGGGCTGGCCGAGTCCGATCCCGCCAACCGGGGGCTGGCGGCCTGGGCCCTGGGCCTTTTGGCCGCGCCCGAGGCCCTGGCCGGGCTCACGGCCCTGGCCGAGGATACGGCCGGACTGACCCTGTTCCGGGACAACGTCCTGGAGTCGGCCACCGTGGGCGGCCTGGCCCTTGAGGCGGCCTCGATCATAAGGGAGGCGATCGCGTCCGAGGCCTCGGCGGACCATGGCCGGCGCGCTTGACAACGTCTTGGGCGGCATATACATAGACCTTCCCCTTAGGAGGTTGTTTATCAACAACCTCCGCGCGCCGGGACGGCGCGCCCGGAATCATTGGAAGCCAATGATTGCGGAGATTCGGCGAAACCGCGGTTTCGCCGAATCGAGTTGAAAAAGTGCAGGACGGACTTTTTCAACATTCTGTTAAGGTCGGGAGGCGCGTAGCTCAGGGGGAGAGCACTTGCTTGACGCGCAAGGGGTCAGGAGTTCAAATCTCCTCGCGCCTACCATATTCGAACGCGGAAGGGAGGCCCCGGCCTCCCTTTCATTTCTCGATCCCGGACGGCCTCGGCGGCCGGTTCCGGGTCGAGCCCGGGAGACGTGGCCGTGCAGGTTATGGTGGCCGGACAACAGGTGCAGGTGGATCAGGACGCTTCGTGCGGCCAGGCCCTTGAACGGGCGCTGTCCAAGAAGCAGTTCAAGAACGCGGCGCTCTGCCGCTGCGGCGGCGCGCTCCTGGACCTGGGCGCGCCCCTGCCCGCGGACTGCGCCGAGCTCGAGCCGGTGTTCGCGGACTCGCCCGAGGGCCTTTCGACCATCCGCCACAGCGCGGCCCACGTCATGGCCGAGGCGGTCAAGAAGCTCTTTCCCGGGGCCCAGGTGGCCATCGGCCCGTCCATCGAGAACGGGTTCTACTACGATTTCGACTTCGAGCGGCCCTTCACCCCCGAGGACCTGGCGGCCATAGAGGCCGAGATGCACAAGAGCATCGGCGCGGACAAGGCCTTTTCAAGGCAAGAGATGTCCAGCGCCGAGGCCCGCAGGTTCTTCAAGGACCAGGGCGAGAACTACAAGGTCGAGCTCATCGACGACCTGGGCCAGGACCGGGTCTCGGTCTACACCCACGGGGAGTTCTCGGACCTCTGCCGCGGGCCGCACCTGCCGCGCACCGGCCTGATCAAGGCCTTCAAGCTGCTGTCCGTGGCCGGGGCCTACTGGCGGGGCGACGAGCGCAACAGGCAGCTCCAGCGCATCTACGGCACGGCCTGGGCCTCGGCCAAGGACCAGGACCGGTACCTGCGCCGCCTGGAGGAGGCCAGGAAGAGGGACCACCGCAAGCTCGGCTCCCAGCTCGACCTGTTCAGCTTCCACGAGGAGGCCGGCGGGGGCCTGGTCTTCTGGCACCCCAAGGGCGCGCTGATCCGGGCGATCATCGAGGACTTCGAGCGCAAGGAGCACCTGCGGCGCGGCTACCAGTTCGTGCAGGGCCCGTTGATCCTCAGGCGCGACCTCTGGGAGCGCTCCGGCCACTACGACAACTACCGCGAGAACATGTACTTCACCGAGGTGGACGGCCAGGCCTACGGGATCAAGCCCATGAACTGCCTGGCCCACATGCTCATATACAAGACGCGCATCCGCAGCTACCGCGACCTGCCGCTGCGCTTCTTCGAGCTGGGCGTGGTGCACCGGCACGAGAAGTCCGGGGTCCTGCACGGCCTGCTCAGGGTGCGCTCGTTCACCCAGGACGACGCCCACATCATCTGCCGGCCGGACCAGCTCCAGGACGAGATCATCGGGGTGGTCAACTTCGTGCGCGACGTCATGGACATCTTCGGCTTCGAGTTCGAGGCCGAGATCAGCACCCGGCCGGAGAAGTCCATCGGCTCGGACCAGGACTGGGAGCGGGCCACGGCCGCGCTGATGAAGGCCCTGGACTCCATGGGCCTGGGCTTTGGGGTGAACCAGGGCGACGGCGCGTTCTACGGGCCCAAGATCGACATCGTGATCAAGGACGCCCTGGACAGGCGCTGGCAGTGCGCCACGATCCAATGTGATTTTACCTTGCCAGAGCGCTTTGACTTGGTATATGTCGGCGAGGATGGCGGGAGGCGCCGGCCGGTAATGCTTCACAGGGTCGTCCTCGGCTCGATCGAGCGGTTCATGGGCGTCCTGATCGAACACTTCGCCGGGGCCTTTCCGGTCTGGCTCGCGCCGACCCAGGCCCGGGTGCTCACGGTCACCGACGCCCAGAACGATTTCGCGGAAAAGGTGTTGCTTTTTCTGCGGGAAAAGGGCATTCGCGCCGAGGCGGACACGCGCAACGAGAAGCTGGGCTACAAGGTCCGGGAGGCCCAGCTGGAGAAGATTCCCTACATGCTGATTGTCGGCGACAGGGAAGTCGAGGCCGGGGCGGTCAACATCCGCGCCCGCGACGGCGAGGATCCGGGGCTCACGGGCCTTGAGGCCGCCGCGGACCTGATACTGGCCGCGGCCGGTGAACCATTCAAACGCGGAGGAACGGGCTATAGCTTTTCCACGACGCGGTAACCGTCGGGTTTTGCAGAGGGATGACGGGGTCCGCATCAACGATAGGATACGCATCCCTCAAGTCCTGGTGGTTGACGACGATGGTCAGCAACTGGGCGTAATGGACACTGTCGAGGCCATCAGCCTGGCCCTGGGAAAGGGTTTGGACCTGGTGGAGGTCGCCCCGAACGCCGACCCCCCGGTGTGCAGGGTGATGGACTACGGCAAGTTCAAGTACCAGCAGCAGAAGAGGCAGCAGGAAGCCAAGAAGAAGCAGACCGTGATCCAGGTCAAGGAGGTCAAGTTCCGGCCCAAGACCGACGACCACGACTACCAGACCAAGCTCAAGCATATCCGGCGCTTCCTGGCCAACGGCGATCGCTGCAAGGTGACGATTTTTTTCCGCGGTCGGGAGATAGTCCACAAGGACCGCGGCCTGACGGTGCTCGACAGGGTGGTGGCCGACACCGAGGACATGGCCAAGAAGATTCAGGAACCCATCTCCGAGGGCAGGACCATGAACATCATGCTTGCCCCGGTGAAGAAATAGCACGGCTTGGGCCAAATCGGCCCGGCCGGGGGAGTTCAGGAGGATCGAATGCCCAAGATGAAGACCAACAGGAGCGCGGCCAAGCGGTTCGCCAGGACCGGCGGCGGCGCGTTCAGGCGGCGCAGGAAGAATCTGCGCCACATCCTGACCAAGAAGAACGCCAAGCGCAAGCGCAGGCTCGGCCAGCCCTGCCTGGTGGACTCGGCCAACGTCGGGGCGGTCAAGCGTCTGCTGCCCTATGTCTAGCGCCTGGGGGCACGGCGTCGGGCAGAGGAAAAATCCACCCCGCCAAGGGCACGGCCCGTTGGGGGGTAAGAAGAGATTGGAGGACCTGAAATGAGAGTCAAGAGGGGAGTCGTCGCCAGGCGGCGGCACAAGAAATATCTCAAGCTGGCCAAGGGCTACCGCGGGGCGGGCAGCAGGCTTTACCGCACCGCGCGCGAGCGCGTGGAAAAGGCCCTGTGCTTCGCCTACCGCGACCGCAAGCAGCGCAAGCGCGAGTTCCGCAAGCTGTGGATCGTGCGCGTCAACGCCGCGGCCCGCGAAAACGGCCTGTCCTACAGCCGGTTCATCAACGGCCTGAGCAGGGCCGGAATAGGCCTCAACCGCAAGGTCCTCGCGGACCTGGCGGTGCGCGACAAGGAGGTCTTCGCCAGAATCGCCGAGGCGGCCAAAGCCAAGGTAAGCTGAAGTGGGAACAGACATTAAGTCCTTCATCGAGGGACTTGAGAGCCTGACCCGGGAGTGCGAGGCACGAAAAGGTCAGGCTTGTTCATTGCGCGACCTGGAGGATCTCCGGGTCGAGTTTCTGGGCCGCAAGGGCAGGCTGGCCGGGCTCATGGCCGAATTGCCCGGCCTTGACCCGGCCGACCGGCCCCGGGCCGGGCAGACGGCCAACCAGGTCAAGGCCGCACTCGGCGCCCTGATCGAGGCCCGGCAACAGGACCTGGAAAGGGCCGGGGACAGCGAGCGCCTGGCCGCGTTCGACCCGACCCTGCCCGGCCGGCGGCCGCCCGCGGGCTCCCTGCACCCGGTGACCCTGGTCATCGACGAGATCTGCGACGTGTTCATCGGCCTGGGCTTCGAGGTCGTGTCCGGGCCCGAGGTGGAGAGCGACTGGTACAACTTCGAGGCCCTGAACATGCCGCCCGAGCACCCGGCCAGGGACATGCAGGACACCCTGTACGTGTCCGAGGCCGTGGTCCTTCGGACCCACACCTCGCCGCTCCAGATCAGGACCATGAAGGAGCGCACCCCGCCCCTGGCGGCCATCGCCCCGGGCAAGGTCTACCGCCGGGACTCGGATCTGACCCACACGCCCATGTTCCACCAGATAGAGGGCTTTCTGGTGGACAGCCATTCGAGCATGGCCGATCTGCGCGGCACCCTGACCGCGTTCGTGCGCCAGCTCTTCGGCCCGGACACCGAGGTCCGCTTCAGGCAGAGCTTCTTCCCGTTCACCGAGCCCAGCGCCGAGGTGGACATCTCCTGCGTCATGTGCGGCGGCCGGGGCGCGTCCGGGGGCGAGACCTGCCGGGTGTGCAAGGGCACCGGCTGGGTGGAGGTCCTGGGCTGCGGCATGATCGACCCCAACGTGTTCAGGGCCGTGGGCTACGACCCGGAGAAGTACGCCGGGTTCGCCTTCGGCCTGGGCGTGGAGCGGGTGGCCATGCTCAAGTACGGGATCGGCGACCTGCGCATGTTCTTCGAGAACGACGTCCGTTTTCTGGAACAGTTTTCCTGAAACCCCGAAGGCCGCAAAGGCCTTTTCCCCATAGGCCCCCGGAGGCGTCATGCTGGTTAGCGTCGATTGGCTGCGCGATTTCGTCCCCTACCAGGGCGAGGTCCAGGACCTCGCCGACAAGCTGACCATGCTCGGCCTGGAGGTCGAGGACATCAGGGACCCGTTTGCGGGCATCGCCTCCATCCTGACCGGCCGGGTGGTCGAGTGCGGCCCGCACCCCGAGGCGGACAAGCTCTCCCTGTGCAGGGTGGACCTGGGCCGCGAGGTCCTGGACATCGTCTGCGGCGCGCCCAACGTGGCCAAGGGCCAGAACGTGGCCGTGGCCCCGGTCGGGACCAGCCTGCCGGGCGGCGTGCTGGTCAAGAAGGCCAAGCTGCGCGGCGCGGCCTCCATGGGCATGATCTGCTCCGAGCGCGAGCTCGGGCTGTCCGACGACCACTCGGGCATCATGGTCCTGGACCAGGAGGTCCGGCCGGGCCGGGCCCTTGTCGACGCCCTGGGCCTGGAGCGGGTGGTCCTGGACCTGTCCGTCACCCCGAACCGGGCCGACTGCCTGAGCGTCCTGGGCGTGGCCCGGGAGACCGCCCTGGGCTTCGGCCTGCCCCTGACCCCGCCCGCCTCCGGGCTTGCCGAGTCCGAGGGCCGGGCCCGGGACCTGGTGCGCATCGAGATCGCGGAGCCCGAGCACTGCCCCCTGTACATGGCCAGGATAATCCAGGGCGCGGGCGTAAGGCCCGGCCCGGCCTGGATGCGCTACCGGCTGCTCGCCGTGGGCCTGCGGCCGATCAACAACCTGGTGGACGTGACCAACTACATACTCATGGAATTGGGCCAGCCCCTGCACGCCTTTGACCGCGCGCTCCTGCAGGGCGGGGTCATCCGCGTGGCCCGGGCCCGGCAGGGCATGGACCTGACCACGCTCGACGGCCAGAGCCGCGCGCTCACCGCCGAGGACCTGCTCATCTGGGACGCGGACAAGCCCGTGGCCCTGGCCGGGGTCATGGGCGGGGCCAACAGCGAGATAGGCCCGGACAGCTCGGACGTGCTCTTGGAATGCGCGGTGTTCAGGCCGGGCACGATCCGCAGGACCGCCCGCCGCCTGGCCCTGCCCAGCGAGGCCTCCTACCGCTTCGAGCGCGGCGTGGACCAGGTCGGCTCGCGCCTGGCCCTGGACCGGGCCGCGGCGCTCATGGCCGAGGTCTCGGGCGGCCGGGTGCTCTCGGGCCTGGCCGAGAGCGAGCCCCTGCCCTGGACCGGCCGGAGCCACGATTTTCGGATCGAGCGCTGCAACAGTCTTTTGGGTCTCGATCTTTCGCCGTCCTTCTGCCGCCGGAGCTTCGAGCTCATGGGCTGCGGGGTGGACGACTCGGATTCGGCCCGCTGGAGGGTGTCCACCCCGCCCTGGCGCCTGGACCTGGAGCGCGAGGTGGACCTGTACGAGGAGGCGGCCAGGGTCTACGGCCTGGACCGCATCCCGGTGGTCCTGCCCAGGGTCTCCAAGTCCCTGGACTCCAGGCTCGCCCGGGAGACCGAGTTCGGGTTCGAGCGCGCCCTCAAGGCCTGGGCCTGCGGGGCCGGGCTGCGCGAGGCGGTCAACTACAGCTTCGTGGGCCAGTCCGACCTGGACCTCTTGGGCCTGCCCGCGGAGGGCCGGCTGGCCGTGGCCAATCCCCTGAGCGAGGACCAGAACGTCATGCGCACGGCCCTGGCCCCGGGGCTCCTGGCCAACGTCAGGCACAACATCTCCCAGGGCAACAACCGGCTCAGGCTCTTCGAGCTGGCCAGGGCGTTTTTCGAGGACCGATCCTCGGAGACCGGGGCCAGGGAGCTGCCCAGGCTGGGGATCCTGCTCTACGGCGGCCGCCACGGCCAGGACTGGCCCTGGCCCCAGGCCGACGCCGACTACCTGGACCTCAAGGGCCTGGCCGAGGACTTGGCCGAACGCTTCAAGCTCGGCCCGGCCGGGTTCGCCCTGGCCGAGGGGCGCCCCTATCTTGCGCCCTGCGTGTCCATGACCGTTTCCGGCCGCGAGCTGGGCCTGCTCGGCCGGGTCAGGCCGGATCTGGCCGACGCCTACCACGCCAGAAAGGAGGTCTGGCTGGCCGAGCTGGACGCCGGGCTGCTGCGCGAGCTGTGCCTGGCGGCCGGGACATCCTTCAAGGACCTGCCCAAGTTCCCGCCGGTGCGCAGGGACATGACCGCCATCTGCAGGCCCGGGGTCCGGGCCGCGGACATCGAGCGGGCCGTGGCCGAGATGAGGCCGCCCCTGCTCGAGGCCATGGGCCTGGTGGACGTGTACGAGCCGGATGACGGCTCCGGGACCCGCAACCTGACCTTCAGGCTGACCTACAGGCACGCCTCCCGGACCCTCAAGGACAAGGAGGTCGACAGGGAGCAGGCCAAGGTCCTCGATGGGCTGGCCAAGACGCTGCCCGTAAGGTTCTGAGCCGTCCCCTTTTTTTCCGGCCCCGTCCGGGACCCCGGTTGCGGCCGGGGCTTTTCCCCGGCCCTTTCCTTTGCTACTGTTTTTCCCATGACCGAGCTCGGCAAGTACAAGACCTACAAGATCGGGCAGGCCGCCAAGATACTGGACCTCAAGCCCTACGTGCTCAGGTTCTGGGAGTCCGAGTTCGAGCGGCTCAAGCCCGTGCGCACGGCCTCGGGCCAGCGGCTGTACACCGATGAGCACATCAAACTGCTGCGCAAGATCAAGAGGCTCCTGTACGCCGAGGGCCTGACCATCGAGGGCGCCAGGAAGCGCCTGGACGAGGACGGCCGCAGCGATTTTTTGAGGCAGGTCTACGACGAACTTTCGGGCATCAGGGACCTTCTGGGCTGAGGGCGCGCTTTTTCGCGCCGTCCCAGGCAACCGGCGGAGGCGAGCGCATGGGCAGGGGCATCAAGATACTGTTGGCCGCAGCGGGTCTTTTGGCCCTCTTGGCCGTGGCCGGAGTGGTCCTGGTCTATGTCCTGGTGGACCCGAACGACTACAAGCCGGAGATCGTGCGCCTGGTCAAGGAGCAGACCGGCCGCGACCTGGTCCTGGAGGGCGATCTGGGCCTGAGCCTCTTTCCGGGCCTGTCCGTGACCCTGGGCCCGGCCAGGCTCGGGAACGCCCCGGGCTTCGGGGATCGGCCGTTCGCCGTGCTCAAGGGGGCCTCGGCCAGGCTGGCCATAAGGCCGCTCATCGACGGCCGGGTGGAGGTCAGCCACGTCAGGCTGGACGGACTGGTCCTGAACCTCGAGCGCGACGCCCAGGGCCGGACCAACTGGGACGATCTGCTCGCCGCCGGACCCGGGGCCCCGAAGGCCGGGGCCGACAAGGCCGGGGCCGGGGCCGGGCAGGCCGGGCCGGAAAAGGGTCCGGGCCTGGCCCTGAGCGTGGACGCGATCCGGATCAAGGACGCCTCGGTGTCCTGGACCGAGGCCGAGGGCGGGCAAGTCTACCGGGTGGACGGCGTGGACCTGGCGGTCACCAACTTCGCGGCCGGCAGGAGCTTTGACTTCACCATGTCCCTGGGCTTCGCGGCCAAGGACCCGGCAATTGACGGCCGGGCCGAGGTCCAGGGCTCCGCGGTCCTGGACCCGGAGCGCGACGCCTACCTGGTCAAGGGCCTCAAGGCCGAGGTCCGGGCCAAGGGAGGGGACCTGCCCGGCGGCCGGGCCGAGGTCCTGCTCGGGGCCGCTGACCTCAGGCTGGACCTGGCCAGGCAATTGGCCTCCCTGGAGGGCCTGAGCCTTTCGGCCTACGGCCTCTCGGCCAGGGGCAAGGCCGTTGTCTCCGGATTCCGGGACCGGGTCTCGGCCAAGGGGGCCTTGGAGATACCCTCGTTCGAGCCCAGGCAGGTCCTGGCCTCCCTGGGCGTGGAGGGCTTGCGGACCGCGGACCCGGAGGCCCTTTCCCGGGCCGCGGCCGCCGTGGACTTCAAGGCCTCGTTCGACGAGTTCGAGGCCTCGTCCCTGCTTGTGCGCGTCGACGCCTCGACCGTCCAGGGTCAGGGCAGGATCACGAATTTCAAGAACCCCATCTACGCGCTCAAGGCCCGGGTCGATTACCTGGACCTGGACCGCTATCTGCCGCCGCAGGAACAGGCCGAGGCCGGGTCCGGGCAGTCCCGGTCCGGGCAGTCCCGATCCGGGCAGTCCCGGTCCGGGTCCGGCGTCGGGTCGTCCGGCCCGCAGGAGAGGGAGATCATCCCGGTTAAGCTGTTGCGCGGCCTGAGGCTGGACGCGGACCTGAGCGCCGCTGAGCTCAAGGCCTTTGGCCTGCGCATGAGCGACGTGGTCTTGCGGGTCCACGCCCTGGACGGCCGGGTGGACGTCAAGGCCCTGAACATGGACCTCTACCAGGGCCGCGTCGAGTCCTCGGCCGGGGTCGACTGCCGCGGCCAGAGGCCCGAGACCAAGCTCGAGATCAAGGCCGACAAGGTCGAGGCCGGGCCCCTGGTCAGGGACGCGACCGGCAAGGACTCCTTTGCCGGCACGGTCCGGCTGAGCTCGTCCCTGGAGGCCGTGGGGGCCGGGTTCATGGACCTGCGCCGGACCCTGAACGGCACGGCCTCGTTCGGCGTGGTCAACGGGGTCTTCCCGGGCGTGGACCTGGGGGACATGGCCGAGAAGACCGCCGAGTCCAGGGACAGGAAGGGCGCGCTCACGGCCGAGCGCACGGACCGGACCAGGTTCGGGGAGGCGCGCGGCAGCGCGGTGATCAGAAACGGGGTCCTGACCAACAGGGACTTCGAGCTCAGTTCCCCGCACCTCCGGGCCCAGGGCCAGGGCAGCGTGGACCTGGCCGGCGAGCAGATCGACTACATGCTCCGGGCCAAGCTGGTGGCCTCCTCCCGGGGCCAGGGCGGCGGCGGTCTGACCGACTACGTGGGCGTGCCCGTGCCGGTCAGGGTCACCGGGACCCTGAGCGAGCCCAGATACGCGGTCAGCCTGGCCGAGTACGCCAACATCCTGGGCCAGGGCGCGGTGGACACCGTGGGCGGGGTGGTCAAGGGGGTCGGCGGGGTGGTCGGCGGGGCGATCAGGTCCTTCGAGGACATCCTGGGCGGCGGCAAGTCCGGGTCGGACAGCCGGCGGTAGGCTTGGAGCGGCCTAGCCGGCCTTGTTTTTTTGCGGCCTGCCGGGGGCCTCGACCCCGACCAGCTCCAGGAGCTGGGAAAAGCTCTGCTCCAGGGGCTGCTTGTCCTCGATGGCCTGGGTGAGGTAGTCGTTTATCGGCTCGATCATCTGGATGGCCTTGTCCACCGCGGGGTTGGTCCCCTTCTGGTAGGCCCCGATGTTGACCATGTCCTCCACCCGCCTGTAGGTCGCCAGGAGCTTGATCAGGGCCCGGCCCGCGGTCAGGACCTCGCCGGGCGCGATGTCGTTTCTCAGCCTGCTGACGCTTTTTAGCACGTCTATGGACGGGTAGTGGCCGTTGTCGGCCAGCTCGCGGGTGAGCACGATGTGCCCGTCCAGGATGGAGCGCGTGGAGTCCGCGATGGGCTCGGTGAAGTCGTCGCCGTCCACGAGCACGGTGTAGATCCCGGTGATCGAGCCGTGCCTGCTCTTTCCGGCCCGCTCCAGGAGCTTGGGCAGGTGGGCGAACACGCTCGGCGTGTACCCGCCCCTGGTGGGCGGCTCTCCGGCGGCCAGGCCGACCTCGCGCCCGGCCATGGCGAAGCGGGTGATGGAGTCCATCATCAGGAGCACGTCCCTGCCCCGGTCCCTGAAGAACTCGGCTATGGCCGTGGCCGCGTAGGCGGCGCGCATGCGGATGAGCGGGCTCTTGTCCGAGGTGGCGACCACGACCACGGAGCGGGCCATGCCCTCCTCGCCCAGGTCGCGCTGCATGAACTCCAGGACCTCGCGGCCGCGCTCGCCGACCAGGCCGATGACATTGATGTCCGCCCTGGTGTACCGGGCCATCATGCCCATGAGCGTGCTCTTGCCCACGCCCGAGCCGGACATGATGCCCATGCGCTGGCCCTTGCCGATGGTCAATACCCCGTTTATGGCCCTGATGCCCACGTCCAGGGAGTCGAATATCCTGGGCCGCTCCAGGGGGTTGGGCGGTTCCCGGTAGATGGGGGCGTAGGTCTCGTGCAGGATGGGCCCCTTGTCGTCCAGGGGCCGGCCGAAGGCGTCCACGGCCCGGCCGAGCAGGGCCGGACCCACCGGGACCACCGGCGGCGCGCTGGTGTTCTTGATCAGGCTGCCCGGGCTTATGCCCCTCAGGTCGCCGTAGGGCATGAACAGGCAGCAGCCGTTGCGGAAGCCGACGACCTCGGCGGCGATGGGCTCCGTCGAGTCCTCGCCGGTGAGCAGGTGGCAGACCGAGCCCAGGGGGGCCTTGATGCCCCGGCCCTCGGCCACCAGGCCGACGACCTTGGAGACCTTGCCGAAGGCCTGGCAGGCGTCGACCTCGCCCAAGATCGAGGTCAGGTCCTTGACGTCGAGGGCCATGCCGGGCTCACTCCTCGGGGTTGAGCGTGAGCTGGTCCAGGATGGGCTCGACCTCGGACAGGCGCGAGGCCAGGGAGTTGTCCACCTTGCCGTCGCTGGTCTCCAGGACCACGCCGCCGGGGTCCAGCCCGGGGTCGGCCTTGACCTCCCACTGGGTGACGCCGGGGTTCTCCTGTTGCGCGGCCCTGAGCAGCTCCTCCACGGCCTCCTGGTCGGCCGGGGCCACCTTGACCGTGAACCTGCGCCTGGACTCGATGCGCTCCAGGGCCTCGTTCAGGAGGCCTTCGAGTATCTCCCGCCTGCGCTCGGACATCTCCACGCGCAGGGCCTTGTCCACGGCCATGCGGATCAGGGCTATGATGTCCTGTTGCCTGGCCTTCCAGACCGTCCCGCCCTGGGACTTCAGGGACTCCATGACCGCGGCCAGGGAGGCGCCCAGCTCGTTCATGCGTCTTTCGGTCTGCTCCGCGGCCTGGGCCAGGCCCTGGTCAAGGCCCTGCTCGCGGGCCCGGGCCTGGATCGCCTCGGCCTCCTTCATGGCCTTGCTCAGGATGTCCTTGGCCATGGCCTGGGCCTTTCCCCGGACCCGGTCCAGGAACTCCCGGTCGGTCGTTTCGTCCCAGACCGGATTTTTCTTGCCCTCCAGCTCCTGGATGGTCATCTGGTCCGGGCCCGGGGACTCGACGCTCAACACGACCCGCCCGGAAAAGAGCTTGCTGGGCCGAGAGTTAGACAAAGACATCCCCGGCGCCCCTCTGGATCAGTATCTTGCCCTCGTCCTCCAGTCGGCGGACGGTCTTGACGATGTTCTGCTGGGCGGCCTCGACCTCGGTGAGCTTGACCGGGCCCATGATCTCCAGGTCCTCGCGGATCATGCTCGCGGCGCGTTCGGACAGGTTCTTGAAGAACTTGTCCTTGAGCTCGTCCGAGGCGCCCTTGAGGGCCGTGGTCAGGTCCTCGTTGGATATCTCCTTGAGCAGCTCGCGCACGCTGCGGTCGTCCAGGGCCTTGATGTCCTCGAACACGAACATGAGGTTGCGGATGTCCTCGGCCATTTGGGCGGACTCCTCCTCGATCTCCGAGAGGACCTCCTCCTCGGTGGCCCGGTCCACGGCGTTGAGTATCTCGGCCACCGCGGCCACGCCGCCGACCTTCTTGCCCTCCTTGCCGCCCATGGCGATGAGCTGGCTCTGCAGGACCTTGTCGACCTCCATGAGCATGTCCTCGGCCACGGCCTCGAGCTTGGCCAGGCGCATGAGCACCTCGGCGCGCACGCCCGCGGGCAGGTTCTGGAGCAGCTCCGCGCCCTGGTCCGGGTGCAGGTGGCCGATGATCAGGGCCAGTGTCTGGGGGTGCTCGTTGCGCAGTATCTGGGCCAGTATCCTGGGGCTGACGTTTTCCAGCTCCTGGAAGGGCGTGGGCCCGGTGTCCAGGTCCAGGCTGTCCATGATGTACTTGGCGGTCTCGCTGTCCAGGGCCTTGGTCAGTATCCGCTTGACCTGGTCCGGGCCGCCCATGAGCAGCTCGGAGCCGTAGGCCAGGGCCTCGTTGTACTCCTTGACCACCTCCAGGACGTCCTCTTTGGCCACTGACTCGGTCTCCAGCATGGCCTTGGAGATGGCGGCGATCTCGTTGCGCTCCATGCGCTTGAAGACCTCGGCGGTGAATTTCTCGCCCAGGGCCAGAAGCACGATGGCGGTCTTTTGCTGGCCTGTAAGGTTCGCGGCCAAGGTCTAAGCCTCCTGCTTGATCCAGTTTTTGAGAAGCCTGATGGCCTGCTCCATGTTCTGCTCCGTGAGCTGGATGGCCTGGGCCTTGGCGTTGTCCAGCCGCCTGGAGGTGTCCAGGAGCTCCTCGTCGATCTCCTCCTCCTCCAGGGCCAGGCGCTCGGCGCCCCTGGGCAGGCCCGCGACCTCGCCGGCCTCTTCCTCGGCGACCCGGGGCCGGATCAGGGCCATGACCACGGGCCTGACCACCAGGATCAGGAACAGGAAGATGAGCAGCCCGTTGAGGAACGGCTTGCCCAGGCGCTGCGCGTACTCCATGATGGTGCGCATGAGGTCCGCGCCCTCGTATATCTCCGGGGCGCCGAAGGAGATGTTCGAGACCTCCACGGCGTCGCCCCGGGCCTCGTCAAAGCCCACGGCGCTCTTGACCAGATTGGTGATCCTGGCCAGCTCCTCCTGGGTGCGGGGCACGTAGGTCATCTCTTTGGTCTGCTCGTTGGCCTGGTACGTTCCATCGACAATAACCGCTACGCTCACGCGCTTCAATTCCCCGACCGGGGAAATTATCTCCTGCTGCTCCTTGTTGATCTCGAAGTTGCTGACCCTGGACTCGCGGTTGGACTCCTGGTTGGTCTGGGTGCCGGTGAATCCGTCGCCCCTGAAGTTGGCCTCGGGCACGCCGCCGTCGAGATTGGCCTGGCCCTTGGTGCTCTCCTCGTTGCGGGTCTCGCTGCGCAGCACGGTGTTGGCCGGGTCGAAGAGCTCCTTGCGTGTGGTCTTCTGGCTGAAGTCCAGGTCCGCGTTCACCCGGGCGATGACCTTCTGGGGGCCGACCGCGGGCATGAGCAGCTCCTCCACGCGGCGCTCCATCTTGCGCTCCAGCTCGGACTTGTACTGGAGCTGGCCGGTGGACAGGCCCAGGGTGCTGTCCTCCTCGGGCTCGTACAGGGGCTTGCCCTGCATGTCCGTAAGGGTGATGCGCTCCTTTTCCAGGCCCTCCACGGACATGACCACCAGGTTGACGATGCCGGTGATCTGCTGGGGATCGAGCTGCGCGCCCTCCTTGAGCTTGAGGACCACCGAGGCCGAGGGCGGTATCTGCTCCTCGATGAACAGGCTCTTGTGGGGGATGACCAGATGCACCCTGGCCCGCTCGACCTGGGGAAATTCGCTGATGGTCCGCGCCAGCTCGCCCTGAAGGGCCCTTTGGTAGTTGATGCGCTGGACAAAGTCGGTCTGGCCGACCTTGACCTGGTCGAATATCTCGAACCCGATGCCCTGGCCGTGCAGGGCGCCCTCGCCGGCGATCTTGAGCCTCAGGTCGTAGACCCGCTCGGCCGGGACCAGGATGGTCTGGCCGTTGTCCTGGAGCTCGTAGGGCTCCTTGGCGGCCTGGAGCATGGCCACCACCTTGGCCGCGTCCTCGGGATAGAGCTTGGTGTACAGGACCCTGAAGTCCGGCCTGTTGAGCCAGAAGACCATGAGCAGGAAGGCCAGCAGCACCGAGGCGGCCAGTCCGCCGAGCAGGATGCGCTGGGACGTGGTCCGACCCGTCCAGTAGGCAAGGCCCTTGTCCCAGACTTTCTTGAGCAACGGGGGCATGTCTCACAACTCCTGTTGGGCGGCCGCAAGGGCCGCGCCTGTTGCCGGGCCTAGAACGGCATGCGCATGATTTCCTGGTAGGCGTTCAAAATCTTGGTCCGCACCGCGCTGGTCATGCTCATGGCCAGCTCGGCCTTCTGGATGCTGATCATGAGCTCGTGGACGTTCTGCTGCTTGCCCGAGGCAAAGGCCTCGATCATGCTGTTCTTCTCGGCCTGGGTCTCGTTGACCTTGTCCAGGGAGTCCTTGAGGGCGTCCATGAACCCCTCCGGGGACTCGTTCAGCTTGTCCAGGCGGCCGGAGACCTTTTCACTAAAGGCCTTGTTGGCGTCCACGGCCTTGCGGTAGGCGTCCAGGGCTACGCTTTTGACGGTCATGCCCGCTCCTTTTCAGGGTTAGGTCCGGCCGATGGCCAGGGCCTTGTTGAACATGGACTTCACGGCCTCGATGGACTGCACGCTGGCCTCGTAGGAACGCATGGTGGTTATCATGTTGGTCATCTCCTCGACCACGTTGATGTCCGGGTAGGTCACGAAGCCCTGGGCGTTGGCGTCCGGGTGGCCGGGGTCAAAGACCTGTTTGAACGGGCGCTGGTCGACCACGATCCCCTGGACCTTGACCCCGCTCAGGTCCCTGTTGAGCTGGTCGTTCATGGCCTGGTCAAAGGGGCTGTAGATGGGCGTGGAGGCGAAGGACACGCTTTTGCGGCGGTAGGGGCCGCCGTCCACGGTGCGCGTGGTGCGCGCGTTGGCCAGGTTCATGGAGATGACGTTGAGGTAGGCCCTCTCCGCCTTGAGCCCGGACGCGCCGATGTCGAGTGCGGTCATGAAGTCCATTTATCTGTTGCCCTCCTGGATGACCTTCTTGAGCCCGCTGAAGCTCTTGGAGATGACCTCGGTCAGGGCGTTGTAGAGCATGGTGTTCTTGGCCAGCACGGTGACCTCCTTTTCCATGTTCACCGAGTCCTCGCCGTGGACCACGCGGGGGTTCAGGTCCTTCACGCCCTGGCCCTTGAAGCCCTCGGCCTCGAAGACCGCGGGCAGGTGGTTTTTGTCGGTCCGGGTGACCTTGCCGCGCACGTCCTGGGCCAGGGCGGACTGGAGCCGGTCTTCGAACTCCAGGCGCCTGGCCTTGTACTTGGGCGTGTTGGCGTTGGTGATGTTGGCCATGACGAGATTTTGACGCTGGAGCCTCAGGTCCAGGACCTTGGCCACCAGGTCCACGTGTTCTTCCTGGATGCCTCTCATGCCTTGCGCCTCCTGGATTCTACGCAACCCCGCCCGGCCGGGCCCGGCCGGGTCGGGTTTCCTGGCCCCGGATGAAGCAACGAGCGTACCAAAGCGCGCAACACCCGGCCGGGGCTGGGTTTGTTTGAATCAGGCAGGGGTCTGCGCCGTTCTCCGCGCTCCCGGCGGTCGGCCCGGCCGGGCCCGGGGAACAAATTTCTCTTGGCATGGCCGTTGCAAGCCCATGGGGAGGAATTTCAGGCCACAATCGGCCCTGAATTGCGCCCGGCTCCAGGGCGAAAAGAGACGGAGGGGAGCGGAATGAGTTCTCAGTTGGATTATGAAATCAACAAGGAACTGGGCGAGTGTTACCTGTTCATGGGCGAGATGGACAAGGCCGAGGAGTATTACCTGAAGGCGGTCAACAGCAACGGCGTGCACTTCGAGCCCTACCTCGGCCTGGCCACGGTGGCTGTCCAGCGCGGCGACCTGGACAGGGCCATGGTCTTCTACAAGAAGGCCCACGACATCGAGGCCACGGACAAGAGCCTTTCGGGCATCGCGCTCATCCAGATGGAGAGGGGCGACAAGGCCGGGGCCTTTGACCTCTTTTCCCAGGCCGTGGACAAAAATCCCGAGAACATGGTCGCCCTGTTCAGCCTGCTCAGGCTGGCCCACGAGCTCGAGCGCCTTTCCGAGGTCCTTCCCCGCCTGGAGGCCTGCCTGGAGGTCGATCCCGGCCGCCACGAGGTGCGCTACGCCCTGGCCGGCTGCCTGGTCTGCCTGGACAGGAGAGGGGAGGCCGCAGGCCACCTCGAGCGCATCGTCGGGGCCGAGCCCTCGTTCGCCCCGGCCCAGGAGCTGCTCGACCAGATCCGGAAATAGCCCTGATTTTCCCCTTCGCGCGCGACGCCCGCCCAGGCCTTGGTCTGGGCGGGCGTCGCGCGTTCACGGCCCGGCCCCGGGCCCTTGCAAAGCCGGTTTTAATCTGGCACAGCCACACGAAAAAAAGCGAGGCGCGTTGTGGAACTTCTGCCCATCAAGAGAGCCATTTTGAGCGTCACCGACAAGTCGGGCCTTGCCGAGTTCGCCGCAGCCCTGCACGGCCTCGGCGTGGAGCTGGTGTCCACCGGGGGCACGGCCAGGCGCCTGGCCGAGGCCGGTCTGCCCGTGGTCGAGGTCAGCCGGGTGACCGGGTTTCCGGAGATACTCGGGGGCCGGGTCAAGACCCTGCACCCGCTCATCCACGCCGGGGTGCTCGCGGACAAGGACGACCCCGAACACATTAAGACCCTGGAGCGGATCGGCGCAAAGGCCTTTGACCTGGTCTGCGTCAACCTCTATGATTTTTCCAGGGCCGTGGGCCAGGGCCTCGGGCTCAGGCAGGCCGTGGAGGAGATCGACATCGGCGGGCCGACCCTGCTTCGGGCCGGGGCCAAGAACTTCCACAGCGTCCTGGTCGTGCCCGGCCCGGGCCACTATCCCGAGGTGCTCAGGCATCTTGAGGCCGGCCGCGGCGCGGTCCCCCTGTCCCTGCGCAAGGACCTGGCGGCCGAGACCTTTGCCCTGGTGTCCGGGTATGACTCCATGATCGCCGGGTATCTGGCGGTCAGAAACGCCTGATCCGCCGGGCCGAGGCGCCCGGAAGCGGAGGCCGGCCTATCGCCCACAAGGTCAGGGGCAACACCCAGGGGCTCAAGCCCAGCCAGATCAAGCGCCTGGCCAGGCTCTACGCCAGGCGCTATCCCAATATGGGCGGCTACAGCGCCGAGCAGGCCAGGGAGCTGGCCGGGCTGAGCTTTGAGATCGGCCGCCAGCTGGGCCTGCTCATCGACCGCCAGGGCAGGCCGTTCATGGTCATCGTCGGCGACCCCGGGGCGGTGTTCATCCCCGAGCTGCCGAGGGCCAGGCTGGGTTCGGGCAGGCTCAGGGGGCTCAGGCTCCTGCACACCCACCTAAGGCCCGAGGGCCTCTCGCACGAGGACCTCATGGACCTGGTCTTCCTGCGCCTGGACAGCGTGGCCGCGCTGACCGTCAGCGACCAGGGCGAGCCCGATGAGCTGCACCTGGCCCACCTCTTGCCCTCGAACCAGGAGGGCGAGGGCTACCGGGTCCTGCCCGGGCTGCGCTGGGACCGGGTGGGCCTGGACCTGGGCGCCCAGGTCCAGGCCCTGGAGGAGGAGTTCGGCCGTCTGGGCCGGGCCGTGGACGTGGCCCCAAACCGGGCCGGGGGCGAGCGGGCGCTTCTGGTCAGCGTGTCCACGGCCCCGCACAGGGCCCAGGAGTCGAGCCTGGCCGAGCTCGCGGCCCTGGCCGACACGGCCGGGCTGGACACGGCCGGGACCATGATCCAGCGGGTGGCCTCGGTCAACCCCAAGTTCATCATGGGCCGGGGCAAGCTGGCCGAGCTGGAGGTCAGGGCCCTTCAGGCCGGGGCCCAGGTCGTGGTCTTTGACCAGGACCTGTCCGCGGCCCAGATGCGCAACCTGGCCGAGGCCACGGAGCGCCGGGTCCTGGACAGGACCCAGCTCATACTGGACATCTTCGCCCAGAGGGCGAGCAGCCGGGCGGGCAAGCTCCAGGTGGAGATGGCCCAGCTCAAGTACACCCTGCCCAGGCTCGTGGGCCGGAACAAGGCCATGTCCAGGCTGGTGGGCGGCATAGGCGGCCGCGGGCCGGGCGAGACCAAGCTGGAGATCGACCGCCGCAGGGTGCGCGAGCGCATCACCAGGCTGCGCAAGGAGCTCGACGACCTGCGCCGGACCCGGGCCTTCACCCGGGAGCGCCGGGCCAAGGCCGGGCTGCCCGTGGTCTCCCTGGTCGGCTACACCAACGCGGGCAAGTCCACGCTTTTGAACACCCTGACCGGCAGCAGCGTGGCGGCCGAGGACAAGCTCTTCGCCACCCTGGACCCGACCAGCAGGCGGATGCGCTTTCCCCGCGAGCGGGAGGTCGTGCTCACGGACACCGTGGGCTTCATCCGCAGGCTGCCCCCGGACCTCAAGGAGGCCTTCATGGCCACCCTGGAGGAGCTGGAGTCCGCGGACGTCCTGGTCCTGGTCGCCGACGCCTCGCATCCAGAGGTCGAGGACCAGGTCCGGGCCGTGGAGGCCATCCTGGAGGACATGGGCCTGTCCGGCCTGCCCAGGGTCCTGGCCCTGAACAAGTGGGACCTGGTCGGGGCCGACGAGCATATGGCCGTGGGCCGGGTCTTTCCCGGGGGCGTGCCGGTCTGCGCCAGGCGGCGCGAGACCCTGCGGCCCCTGGTCCGCGCGATCCTGGACAAGTTGCCCGGCCGTATCGAGGCGAGCTGAGGCCCGGCCCTGGTCAGGTCCGGGGTTCGGCCGGGCCCTCGCCGCCCGCGTCGCCCGGCGACGCCTCGGTCTCCAGGGGCTCGACGTGGACCGTGATCTGGGGCCTGGGGAAGCGCTTCTTGATCTCCCTTTCTATTTCCATGGTCAGGTCGTGGGCCTGGCGCACGCTCATGTCCCCGGGCACGAGCAGGTGGAAGTCGATGAACCGCCTGGGCCCGGACTTTCTGGTGCGCAGGGCGTGGTAGGCGGTGTCCGGGCCCATCTTGGCCTTAATGGCCTCGGTCAGCTCGCGGATGTCCTCTTCGGGCAGGGCCCGGTCCATGAGCCCCTGGGCCGAGCGCCTCACCAGGGAGGTCCCGGTGCGCACGATGTTCAGGGCCATGGCGCAGGCGATGATCGGGTCCAGTATCTGCCAGCCCGGCGGGGCGACGATGAGCACGCTCAGGCCGGCCACCAGGCCCACCGAGGTCCAGACGTCGGTCAGCAGGTGCCTGGCGTCGGCCTCCAGGGTGATGCTGTCGAAGCGCTTGGCCGCCTTGAGCATGGTCCTGGCCACGACCAGGTTCACGGCCGAGGCGATCACGGTCGCGAGCAGGCCCAAACCGAGGTGGCTCAGGGGCGCGGGATGGAGGAAGCGCTGGACCGCGGCGTAGACGATGCCCGCGGCCGCGAAGATGATCAGTATGCCCTCGGTGCCCCCGGCCAGGTACTCGGCCTTGCCGTGGCCGTAGGCGTGGTCGTTGTCCGCCGGGCGCATGGAGATGGTCAGGGCCCAGAGGGCCAGGGCCCCGGCCGTGAGGTTGATGAGCGACTCCAGGGCGTCGGAGAGCAGGCCCACGGACCCGGTCAGGAAGTAGGCCCCGAACTTGAGCCCCAGGGTGATCAGGGAGGCGGCTATGGAGTAGCGGGCGTATCTCTGGGGCGAGGGGCTCATGGCCTTTGCGCCGCAGGGTCTATTCCTGCTTTTCCTTCTTGCCGCTCCGCCAGGGGTGCTCCTCGCCCGAGGCCAGCCGCCGGATGTTCTCCTTGTGCCGCCAGAAGAGCAGGGCCATGACCGCCAGGGCCACGGGCAGGTACTCGGCCGCGCCGGTGAACAGGCAGAACAGGGGCAGGCACAGGCCCAGGGTCAGGGAGCCCATGGACACGTAGCCGCTCAGGGCGATGACCGCCACGCAGAGGACCACGGACCAGACCGCGGCCCAGGGGGCCAGGGCCAGGAACGCGCCGATGGTCGTGGCCACGGCCTTGCCGCCCTTGAAGCCCAGGAAGATCGGGAACACGTGGCCCAGGATCGCGGCCAGGGCGGTCAGGCTCAGGAGCAGCCAGTGCGCGTCGGGCCCCTTGGCCAGAAGCACCGGGACCAGGCCCTTGAGCAGGTCCAGGGCCAGGGCCAGGGCGCCGTACGTGGCCCCGCACAACCGGGCCACGTTGGTCGCCCCGATGTTGCCGCTGCCCTCGGTCCTGGGGTCCACGCCCTTGAGGCCCTTGGCCACCAGCAGGCCGAAGGGCACCGAGCCGAGGAGGTAGGCGAACGCGGGCCAGAGTATCCAGGACATGCGCTTGCTCCTTGGGTGCGCGGTCGCACCGGACCCTGTATATCCGCTTTCCCCGGGCTTGGCAAAGGCCCGGGCCGGGCTCCGGGGGCTTTAGGCCTCGCAGGCCGAGGCGACCTTGATGTCGTTGGTCAGGGGGTCGATGCGGCCGAAGGTCAGCTCGAACCTCTGGCCGGGCCGGAGCTTGTCCCCGAGCAGGGCCGAGGGGGCCTGGACGTTGATCTGCAGCTCGGGCAGGGCCAGGACCGCGAACGGCCCGCCGCAGTCCACCAGGACCGCGGGCGCGGGCCTCTTCTTGTTCTGGGCCAGGTACACGAGCTTCCAGTAGCGCGGCCTGAAGCGCTGGACCTGGGACACGGCCTGTATCCTGGCGTTGAGCTGGGGGGCCAGGGCCTCGAGCTCCGCGGCCTGGAACCTGGGTCCGCCGGTCTTGATCCAGGACAAGACCTGGGCCGAGTTGAGCAGGTCGGTGTAGCGCCTGAGCGGCGAGGACACCGGGCTGTAGGCGGCCACGCCCAGGGCGGCGTGGCGTCTGGGCGCGGTCTCCAGGACCGTGGGCGCGAGGTAGCGCATGAGCCTGTATATGTCCTCTGGCTCGCTGAACTCGCCCGCGGCCTCGGCGGGCAGGCCGATGTCCTGGGTCCGGTGGAGCAGGGCCAGGCCCTTGTCCCGGGCCAGGCCGGCCACGGCGCTGTTGGCCAGGATCATGAGCTCGCTGACCACCAGGTCGGCCGCGGGGCAGGCGGGCTTGAGCGAGACGCTCACCCGCAGGTCCCTGCCTTGACCCTCGAGCTCGACGACCGGATCGGGGTTTCTGATGATCGAGGCCCCGTGGCTGATCCTCTGGTTCATAAGCCTCTGGGCCAGGTCCCGGGCCAGGGCCAGGTCCGGGTCCGCGCCGGAGCAAATGGCCGCCTCGGCCTGCTCGTAGGTGATGTTTTCGGCCACCCTGATCCAGGCCTGCCTCGGGACCAGGGACTGGACGCCGGCCTCGGCGTCCAGCTCGAAGTCCAGGACCAGGGCCGGCCGGACCTGGCCCTGGCGCAGGCTGAACAGGTCCGTGCCCAGGGCCTCGGGGAGCATGTGCGAGGCGCCCTCGGGCAGGTACAGGCTGGTAGCCCTGTGGAACACGGCCTTGTCCAGGGGGGTCTGGAACTCCCAGGTCAGGGCCGGGCAGGCCAGGGCCACGCTCAGCGAGAATCCGCCCCGGGCCCCGGGCCGGATCAGGAAGGCGTCGTCGATGTCCCTGGTCGTGGCCGAGTCGATGCTCCGGTACACGGTGGGTTCGGGCTCCTGCTCGAGGGCCTTGGCCCTTTGGGCCTGGTCCGCGATCTGGTCCGCGAACCTGCGGGACCAGTCGTCGCCCCAGGTGAAGTCGGCCACATCCAGGAACTGGTTGTGGTGCGGGGGCAGGACGCCCCAGGCCTGGGCCAGGAGCAGGGCCTGGTGGGGGTGCTCGGGCAGGCCCTTGCGCAGCAGGGCCCAGAGCTTGGCGGACTTCTCGTCCGCGCTCTTGGCGACCTGGGCCAGGAGCAGGGCCTTGAGCCTTTGGGCGACCTTGGGTTCGAGGTCCCCGGCCTGGTCCGGGGCCTCGACGCGGCCCGCCCTGTGGGCGGCCCACAGGGCCTTGAACAGGCCGCTTCCGGCCTGGATCATCCGTTCGCGCTCCTGTTCCTCGGCCATGGCCGCCAGCCTGGCCTCGACCTTTTCGGCCGGGAATATCTCGAAGCACGGGGGCTGGAACTTGAAGTGGGCCTTGGCCGCCAACAGGGCCCGGCCCAGGGCCGCGAGCTCGTCCGGCCCGGGCTCGGACCACAGGAGCCCGGCCAGCCAGTCCAGGGTGGCCTCGCGCATCTCGGCCTGGGCCAGCTCCCAGATTTCGAGCACCTCGAGCCCGGCCTGGATCTCGGAGCGCCGCTCCTGGCGCTCGTGGAGCAGGTCCATGATCTCCTGGCGGCTGGCGGCCGGGTCGTGGACCGGGCCGGTCCAGGGCAGGATGCGCGCGGCCGCGAGCTTGATCTCGCGCTTGTTGATGGTCAGCAGCCGCAGCCTGCCGGACTGCTCCTCCAGGACCCAGGCCATCTGGGGCTGGTTGCCCTGCATGAACTCGACCACCCACCCGGGCCTGGGCGCCGGGGGGGTCGCGTTCGGCCTGCGCTCGGTCAACTGGTCCCGGCCCACTGGTGTTTTGTCCGCGGGCCGCGGCCTCCCGGGGTGGAGTGCGGTTTTTTCATCGGCATGTCGTCGTGCTTCACGGCCCCGATCCTAGTGTCTGAACGACCTCTGGCCGGTGAAGACCATGGCCACCTGGGGGCTGGCCTGGTTCACGGCCTGGATGACCTCGAAGTCCCTGATCGAGCCGCCGGGCTGGGCAATGGCGGTCACGCCCTGGGCGATGCACAGGTCCACGCCGTCGCGGAAGGGGAAGAAGCCGTCGGACACGGCCACCGAGCCCGGCAGCCCGCCCCGGTCCTCGCGGGCCTGGTCCTCGATCTCTGCCAGGTCCCGGGCCAGGGCCTTGTCCTCCACTGCCCTCAGCCTGAGCTCGTATATCGACAGCCTGTGGCGCTCAAAGGCCAGCAGGTCGGCGTACTTGGTCAGGGCCTTGGTCACGGCCAGGTCCACGCAGCCCACGCGGTCCTGCTCGCCGGTGCCGATGGCCGTGGTCGCCCCGTCTTTGGCGAAGAGCACGGAGTTCGAGCTCACCCCGGCCTCCACGGCCCAGGCAAAGACCAGGTCCTCGGCCTCCCGTCTGGTGGGGCCCCTGGCCGTGAACACGTCGCCGTCCTTTTCGGCCCGGGCGGGCAGGAAGTCGTCCGCGCTGCGGATGCGGTTGCGGAACGAGAACTGGGCGATCAGGCCGCCGTCCATGAGCGACTTGAGCTCCAGGAAGGGCTCGGCGCAGAGCCTGTCCAGGGATTCGATGCCCGGGATCCTGAGGATGCGCAGGTTCTTGCTCTTCTTGAGCAGGTCCAGGGCGCCGGGCTCGAACTCCGGCGCGGCCACGACCTCGAAGTAGGCCGAGCCGATGACCTCGGCCGCGGCCCTGTCCACGGGCCGGTTGCAGACTATGGCCCCGCCGAAGGCCGCGATGCGGTCGGCCATGAAGGCCCGGCGCAGGGCCTCGGCCAGGCCCCGGTCGGACCAGGCCGCGCCGCAGGGGTTGTTGTGCTTGAGGATGACCGCGGCCGGCCTGGCCGAGAGGTACTGGAGCACGTTCAGGCCGTTGTCCACGTCGGTCAGGTTGATCTTGCCCGGGTGCTTGCCGGCCTGGAGCATGTTCTCCTCGCTCAGGGCCGAGACCAGGCCCTGTCCCTGTCCCCTGAAGGCCACGCCGCCGACGTTCAGGCCGCCCGAGGTCATCTCGTACAGGGCGGCGGGCTGGTCCGGGTTCTCGCCGTAGCGCAGGCCCCGGACCTGGCCGTCGATGGTCCAGGTCCTCTTCTCGAAGACCATTTCCTGGCCGCCGAGGCTTATCCTGAGGTCCCCGGGGAAGGGGTCCTCCTGGATGGTCTTGTACATTTTTTTCAAGTCGCTCATGATCTGTTCTCCGTGCATTGCGCCTTTCAGCGTCCGAGACGCCGTGGAGCAGCGGTCATAGCACAGCCGCCTGCGGCGGGCAATTTTGATTTGGCTCGCCTCCCGGATTCTGCTAAAACAAGCCGCGTCCCGCAACCCGGGCGCGGCCGGAGGATGGATGTCCGAATCGTACCTGGAAAAGGCCCTGGCCAGGATCGCCAGGCAGATAAACGCCTACGACGAGGCCTCGCTCATGGACCTCTGGGAGCTCTACGCGGACAAGGTCAGGCGCTTCGAGCCCTCCAAGAAGTGGGAGGAGGCGGTCATTGTCCTGGGCATCATCCAGGGCATGCGCATCAAGAACCAGCTCTTCAACTACAACTGGGCCCTTTCCAGACAGCCCGAGCGCCCGGCCGGGCTGGACCTGGCCGCGCTCAACGCCCCGGCCGGGCCCGATCCGGCCGGCGAGCGGCCCGAGGACCGCGCGGACCCGGACCCCAAGGGCCCGGCCGGGAAAAAGGCCCCGGACCCCGCGCCCAGGCAGGCCAAGCTGTTGAGGATCAAGCCCGACAAGAAGAAGTGATCCCGGCCTTCGTGGGCCGTTCAAGGAGTCAACCGGTGTCCAACATAGTGGTTTTCGGGTCCCAGTGGGGCGACGAGGGCAAGGGCAAGATCGTGGACATGCTCGCCGAGAAGGCCGCGGCCATTGTCCGCTTCCAGGGCGGCAACAACGCCGGCCACACCCTGGTCGTGGGCGGGGAGAAGATCGTCCTGCACCTGATCCCCTCGGGCATCCTGCACCCGGGCAAGGTCTGCCTGATCGGCAACGGCGTGGTCCTGGACCCGGCGGTCTTCTGCCAGGAGGTCGACGCCCTGACCGCCCGCGGGGTGGACGCCACGCCCCGCAGGCTGATGATCAGCAACAAGACCCACGTGATCATGCCCTATCACCGGATGATGGACGGGTGCAGGGAGTCGGCCCGGGCCGAGGCCAAGAAGATCGGGACCACGGGCCGGGGCATCGGGCCCTGTTACGAGGACAAGATGAGCCGCATGGGCGTGCGGGCCGTGGACCTGGCCGACCCGGCCCTGCTCAAGGACAAGATCGCCAGGGCCCTGGGCGAGAAGAACGTCCTGTTCAGGAACCTCTACGACCGCGAGCCCATGGACCCGGACCGGGTCTTCGAGGACGTCCTGCCCCTGGCCGAACGGGTGTCCGAATATCTGGGCGACGTGTCCGCGGCCATCCAGAAGGCCAGGCGCAGCGGGGGCATGGTCCTGTTCGAGGGCGCCCAGGGCACGCACCTGGACATCGACCACGGCACCTACCCGTTCGTGACCTCCTCCAACACCGTGGTCGGCAACGCGGCCTCGGGCAGCGGCTGCGCCCCGAGCGAGCTGCAGCGGGTCATCGCCATTGTCAAGGCCTACACCACCAGGGTCGGGGGCGGGCCGTTCCCCACGGAGCTGTTCGACGACAACGGCCGGCACATGCAGGCCAAGGGCGGCGAGTTCGGGGCGACCACCGGCCGCAAGCGCCGCTGCGGCTGGCTGGACCTGGTCATGCTCGCCGAGTCGGTCAGGCTCAACGGCCCGACCGAGCTGGCCATCACCAAGCTCGACGTGCTCTCCGGCCTGAGCGAGCTCAAGCTCTGCGTCAAGTACGAGTGCCAGGGCCGGGAGATCGCCTACCCGCCCCAGGAGCAGAACGGCATGGCCCGGGTCAGGCCGGTCTACGAGACCGCGCCCGGCTGGGACCAGGACATCTCCGGGGTGCGCTCCCTGGACGACCTGCCGGAGAACGCCAGGGCCTATCTGCGGCGCATCGAAAAGGGCCTGGGCGTGCCCGTGGGCATCGTCTCGGTCGGGCCGGACCGCTCGCAGACCTTTTAGCCTCAAGGCCATGGATACCATCGAGGTGTTGAACCACGGGCATCCGGCCGCGACCGGGGCCCCGGCCGGGCAGGGCCGTCTGCTGGAGCGTCTCGCTGTCCTGAGCCAGTCGCCGCCCCAGAGCCTGGTCCTGGAGGGCGGCGACGCGGAGTCGCGGCTCGCCGCGGCCATGCACTGGGCCATGCTCCTGAACTGCGGGGCACAGCGGCGGCCGTGTTTGTCCTGCCGGTCCTGCCGCCAGATCGCGGACCGGGTCTTCCGCGACCTCTTGGTCTTCGAGGGCGCGGTGGGCGTGGACACCGTGCGCGAGACCAGGGGCGTCTGGGGCCAGCCGCCCAGCGGCCCGGGTTGCCGGGTGACCGTGTTCAGCCAGGCCCAGGACCTCAACGCGCACTCGGCCAACGCCCTGCTCAAGTCCCTGGAGGAGCCCAGGCCGGGCAACGTCTTCGTGCTCTTGGCCCCGCAGCGGGAGAGGCTCCTCGAAACCCTGGTCTCCCGGAGCTTCGTGCTCACCCTGGCCTGGCCGGACAGCGCCGGCCGAGAAGACCCCGAGGCCGAGGACTGGACCTCGGCCCTGATCGGGTTCTGGCGGACCGGGCAGGGCTGGTTCGAGCGCACCTCGGTCAAGGGCGGGGTGGACCGGGACCTGGCCCTGGGGGTGGTCTTGAGCTGCCAGAGGCGTCTTGTCCGGGCCCTTTGCGGCCCGGCCGCAGACCAGCCGCCCGGGCTTTACGGGCTGTTCGACGCCCGGGGCCTGCGGCGGCTGGACCTGATGCTGACCGAGGCCCAGGAGGCCCTGAACATCCAGCCCTCGCCGGTTAACCCGGCCCTGGTCCTGGACTGGCTGGCCGCGGGCATGGCCGTCCACCGGGCCGGCCGGCCGGGCTAGACCGCGGGGATGCGCCGGCACTTGGCGCCCTTGGGCGTGAATATCTTTATTTGCGGCGGCTCGGGCTGGGGCTGGGCGAGGACCTCCTGCAGAAAGGCCGAGGGCCTCTTTTCCAGCTTGGGACCGGGGTTGTCCACGGTCCGGCAGAACATCTCCCCCCAGTTGGTGGCGTAGACCACCGAGACCTGGACAATGGCCGCGGTGCTGCGCGGGGCGGTCAGGTTCAGGGCCAGAAAGGCCCTGGTCACCCGTTCCGGCTCCAGGCCCTGGTCCAGGTCGTCGAACTCGTCCTGGGCGGGCGGAAAGAACTCCAGCAGGCCGCTTAGCAGGGCCTGGACATCGGCCACGGCCAGTGGGGCCAGGCTGCGTTCGCCCTGGACCAGGACCTCCGGGGAGAACAGGCCGTTGACCACCAGCCAGGCCAGGAGCCTGGCCGGGTCCGAGTCCCGGCGGACGACCTCCATGTGCCTGGCGCCCTTGACCGCCTTGTCCTTGGCCTTGGCCAGCCAAAGGGTCTCCTTGCCCGGGGACTTCTCGGCCAAAAACAACAGCTCGCTCACCCCGCCGTTCTTGAGGGCCAGGAAGGGCGCGCGCTGGATCTTGTCCGGCTTGGGCGCGAAGATGGCCAGGATCTTGCGGCCGAGCCTGGTCATGTCCTGGGGCCCGATGCTCGGCTTGGTCCGGCCCGTCTCGGACGAGAGCCGGAACTGGATCTTGTTGTAGGTGTTTATCATGTATCTGTTCATGGCCGCGCCGAGGTGCATGGAGCGCTCGAAGCTGATCTTGGCGCCCATGCCCTTGAGCGCGGCCGGCGAGGTCTTGTCCGGCCCGAGGAAGTAGGCCAGGAAGCTCTTTTCCTCGAAGCGCGAGGCCGCGCCCAGGCTGAAGTCAAAGGCCTCGGGATGGGTCTTCAGGCTGAACGAGGCCTTGATGAGGTCCACGGCGTCGGTGTCCTTGGCCCAGGTGTAGTACTCCTTGAGCCTGCGGAACAGGACCGTGTAGGGATCGATGTCCTGGGCCCTGCGGCGGCCCTCCATGAGGTTGCGCTTGATCTGGTCGCAGAGCATCAGCCCCCGCTCCTTGGCCGGGCCGGAGTAGACCTCCAGGAGGCCGAGCTTCATGACCGACTTGTAGGGCTCCTTGAGGGCCTTGGCCATCTGCCACAGGGAGGCCCCGAAGAACTCGCCCAAAGGGATGTCCATGAGCGGGCCCAGGTCGGCGAAGTCCTCCAGCCCGGGCCTGGGCAGCCCGGCCGCGGCCCTGAGGCACCGGGCGTAGGCCCCGGCCCCGGCCCCGGGCGGGCTGATCCACCAGGCGGGCTTTTTCCCGGCCACGAGCATGGCGGTCCTGTAGAACTCGTCCTTGAGCAGTATGGCCTGGGCGCTGCCCGAGCTCTCCTTGTCGCTGAACCCGAAGTCGTTTTCCCGGATCTGGTCCAGGGTCATGGGGAAGAAGTGGACCTCCAGCCCGAAGGACTCCCCGGCCCAGGCGCTCAGGGCGTCGAGCTTTTCCTTGAGCCCCGCGGCCTGTTCCGGGCCCAGGCCGGCCGCGTCGCAGCAGACCCAGCAGTCGATGTCCGAGAGCGGGGTCTGGGCCACGGTCCCGGTGCTGCCCATGGTGTAGAGGGCCTCGATGCGCACCGCGTCCTTGTCCTTCCTGGACGGTTTCGCGCCCGGGAAGCGCCTGTCCGCCAGCTCCAGGGTGGCGCAGTCCGGGCAGTAGCCGTGCACCGTGCACTGGGGCGCTTTTTCCAGGCCCTTTTGGGCCTCGAACAGGTCGCTGTGCAGCAGGTAGGGCAGGAGCTTGAAGAACTCCGCCTGGCCCGGGGACATCTTGCGCAGCGCCCAGTCCAGGCGGCGCTGGTTGTTGGCCAGCATGACCCTTTCCCGGTCTGCGGCCTGGAACTTGACGATCCACAGGTCGAGCGCCTCCCTGAGGACCGGGTCCGGAGTCCGGGCCGGGCCGGGGTCGCCTTGCCCGGCCATGGCCCTGACCGTTCTGAAGGCGTGCTCCCTCTGGGCGGCCAAGAGCTCCGGGCCCGGGCAGACCAGGTCTTGGGCCGCGCACTCGGCCAGGCCGCAGCCGTCCATGAGGCAGGACCAGAACGCGCTCTCGGTCAGGCGCGAATGGTCCAGGACCGTGTCCCTGAACTCCACGCCCTGCAGGTTGCTGCGGCAGAAGACCGAGCAGCAGAGGTCCGCGCCCAAAAACCTGGACGAGCGCATCTTGGCCGTCTGGAATCGGCACCCGGCCAGGCAGGAGTAGGCGATCTTCAGCCGGGACGCGGCCAGGTCCGCGAACAGGGCCTCCGGGGCCAGGCAGCTGTTCATGGAGCTGTCGGCCACAACGCAGCCCTCTATCCGGGCGCCTCCGAGGTCGCAGCGCTCAAAGGAGCAGTCCTTGATCTGGCATTTTTTCAGCACCGCGTCCCTGAGCCTGAGGCCGACGAACTCGCACCCGGAAAAGGAGCAGGACTGGAAATCGCAGCCCGAGAGGTCCGAGGAGCTGAATTTGACCCTTTCGAACGTGCAGTTCCGAAAGGAGCTCTGGACCAGGCGCAGGTCCCTCCAGTCGCCATTTTCCAGGGACTGGCCCTCGAGGTGCGAGCCGGCCAGGTCCAGGCCCTTGGGCCGGCTGGTCTTGGCCAGGACCTCGGACATCTCGGGCCTCTTGTCGCCGACCAGCCTGGAGAGCAGGCCCTTTTTGACCTCCTCGGGCCCGGCCGCGGCCCGGGGGCCTTCGGCAGTTTCGGGCGCGTCATCGAGCCTGGCCTTGAGCAGGGCCTTGATCTTTTCCCGGGCCGGGTCGCCCGGGCCGGGCCGCTCCAGGCAGTCCAGGGCGAACGCGGGCTCGATCTCGGCCAGGGCCTCGAAGGCCAGGCCGTAGACCAGGTCCCGGTCCCGGCCCTTGAGCGAGGCCGTGAACTGGCCGAAGGACTCCTCGTTCAGCAGGCAGGCCCTGGCCGCCAGCAGGCCCTTGATCTCGGGGTTGTTCTTGAACAACAGGGCCATGACCTGGCCGGTCTTGGGCCAGTTGGTCCTGGCCAGCGCGTCCACGCAGTCGGGGATGGCCTCGCTGTCCGGCCGCCTGAGCAGGTTCTGGGTGATCTTGAGCAGGGCCTCGGCCCCGGACCGGCCGCTGCGGGACAAGATGTCGATGACCGTGGGCCCGGGTTCGGGCTCCGCGGCCGCCCGCTGGGCAAAGGCCTCGTACACGATCTCGTCGTTGAGGGCGCGCACGGCCAGGGCCTCCTTGACCAGGGGCCCTGTCTGCACCGGGTCGTCCAGGCGCTTGAACAGCCAGTCCCTGAAGGGGCTGCGGAGCAGGGCCTCCTTGACCGGGAAGGACACGGTCTCGCCCGTTGCGCCGAGGTCGATCAGGACCTCGAAGGCCTGTTTCGGGTCGCAGCCGGCGATCTCGTCCAGAAGCCCCTTGGCCCAGGCGGCCAAGTGCTTGTCCGTCAGCGCGCCGTGGCCCAGCAGCTCGTTTATGATCAGCAGCTTGGCGGACAGGGTCAGGGCCGCGCCCACCTGGTCCAGTTGCTGGATGGAGACGTGCCCGCCGCTCACGAACCTGCAGGCCATGACGCACCCGAAACGGCCCAGGAGGGTGAGCCCGCGCAGGGCGGCCGCGATGTCCGCGCTGACCCGTTGCTGCTCGGCCAGGCTGAGCAGGCCGCAGGCGACCTCGCCCGCGGCCAGGCGTTCCGGGCCCTGGGCCGGAAGGCCCCCGGACAGGGCCCGCGGGACGGCCTCGACCAGCCCGAGGGTCTCTTGGCCCGTGCGCTGGAACGGGTCGAGCAGGGCCGCGCCCAGGGCGTCGGCGAGGTCTCGCAGCGAGGGGTTGTTGTCCGTCATTTTCAAGGCCGACCTGTTGGACGCTCGCGGCCTGTGCGCTCCCGGTCGTTCCGCTCGGTTGGCCGGGAAGGCTTCATGAACTCCCGCTGCGCGGGGCGACTGTTCATCGCCCCGGCGCAGCGTCAGGCCGGTTTTTTTGCTGTCCCTTTTTATTGCAACGTTGGGCGTGGAATGTCAAAGATTATGTCTTGCGGAGCGCGTCGTGGCGTCGCGGCATGGGGGCCGCGTTTTTAGAGTCCTTGATATAGGACAGGCAATAGAGGCGCGCTTGTGCCCGCCCGGCCGGGCCGGTCTTTATCCTGCGGCCCGGGCCCCGGCCAAAAAGTTTTTGACTCCCCAGGGCCGATGGCTTACTGTTCCCCGTTGGTATTTACCGCATCTCCCGCCTTTTTTTGAAGCTTAAGGAAATGATCATGTACACGTTGCCTACCCTGCCGGGGGACGATGTCCGGCAAATCATGTGGCGTTTCGCGGAGCGCTTCGAGCTCCAGATGGTGGTCCAGTCCGCCCGGGCCGTGGCCCGGGGGACCGTGGCCAAGCTGGTGGCCGAGGGCGTGCGCAACTCGCACGAGTGGAACGACAAAAAGGCCTCCCTGCTCACGGCCTTTGACCACAGCGGCCTGTCCGCCCTGTTCATGGACCCGGCCCAGGGCGGGTTCATCGAGGGGCCCAAGAACCTGGCCCTGGCCCTGGTGGCCTTTGAGCTGGCCTGGGTCGACGGCGGCTCGGCCACCTGCAGCCTGGCCGGGAACCTGGCCCTGGCGCCGATCCACGAGAAGGGCACCCCTGAGCAGCGCGACCACTACATGAGCCGCTGCGTGCCGCCCCAACCCGGCGAGGACCGCGAGATGCTGCGCGGGGCCTTTGCCCTGACCGAGCCCCTGCCCTACGTGGGCGTGGACACCGGGGTGCTCGCGGGCAAGGTCCGGGTGGCCGAGTGGACCCCGGGCCAGGAGCCCCTGCTCAAGGTGGAGAAGCGCGGCCGGTTCATCACCAACATGGACTTCTGCAACTTCGCCACGGTTGCCGTGGACACCGCGGACGAGCGCATCAAGACCTCGTGCATGGTCATCGTGGAGCAGGGCGACCCGGGCGTGTTCGACCGCGGCGCGCCCACGCTCAAGATGGTCCACCAGCTGTCCTCGACCCGCGACCCGGTGTTCAACCTCACGGTCCCGGCCGGCCGCATAATCGGCGGCTACACGGTCCAGGACGGGGTCATCGTGCCCAACTACTCCCACGCCGAGATCATCGGCGCGGTCTTCCACCGCACGCGCATACCCGTGGGCCTGATGACCACGGCCAAGCTCTTGTCCGCGGTGGAGCCGATCATCCGCTACCACCGCAACCGCTTCCGGGGCGGGGACGCGGCCCAGCCCGGCAGCCCCAGGTTCGAGCAGGGCCTGCAGCAGAAGGAGGACGCCCTGCACCGTCTGCTCGACCTCTGGGCCATGGGCGAGGCCGGGGCCTCCCTGGGCTTCACCGCGGCCCGGCTGGCCGACGAGTTCGACCCCCTGGAGCGGGAGAAGGACAGGATATTCGAGGAGCGGGGAGTTTCCGGCCCGCGCAGGCAGATGGCCGCCCTGGCCGAGGTCCGGGACAAGGTCCTGGAGTACGCCCGGCTGATGTCCTGCTCCGAGGCCGGGCGCGACCGGGCCAGGCTCGCGGAGCTCGAGTCCGACCCCCTGGTGCGCTACGCCCACCTGGACGCGGTGCTCAACGTGCTCATCCCGGCCTGCAAGCTCTGGAACACCGGGGCCGGGGCGACGATGATGCGCGAGGCGGTCAGCCTGGTGGGCGGCTACGGCATCACCGAGGACTGCCCGGGGTTCTTCATGCACAAGTGGACCGACGCCCAGCTCGAGGCCACCTACGAGGGGCCCGAGGCGGTCCAGCGCATGCACCTGAGCGTGACCATGACCAGCGAGATATTTCTGGAGCAGTTCAGGCTCTGGGCCGAGGGCCTGGAGGCCCTGGCCGGGTCCGGGTTCCAGGGCGGGGCCCTGGTCCTGGCCCGGGCCATGCGCCTGTGGGGCTTGACCATGGACCACCTCCAGCGGGCCAAGGACGCCGAGGGCAAGAAGCTCTACCACCGCAAGCGCCAGGGCGTGACCTTTGCCATGGCCGACGCCGTGTGCTGGCTGGTCTCGGCCAGGCTGCTGATCATGGACGTCCTGGAGCTGGCGGCCAAGGGCCCGGCCAACCCGGTGGTCGCGGACAGCCTGGAGGGCATACTGGGCTTCTACACCGACCTCTGCCAGGTCCAGGCCGCCAGGGCCGCGGGCGAGGCCGGCCGCATCTGCGCCGAGCTGGTCTACGGCTACGGGGACGGGACGGGCCTGGAGGAGTTCGCCGGGCTCCGGGCCCGGCTGGACGCCGCCCTGGCCGGGTCCAGGCTGGCCAAGGACCGCGCCGGACAGGCCCTGGCCGGGGTGATGATCCCGGAGGCCCTGGACTACCCCCTCTAGGGGGCGGCCGCGATTTCAAGACCAAAAGGGCCCCGGACGCGGGGCTCCTTTGTTTCCCAAACCCGAGGGGGGCACATGAGCGCGAGCCCTGGGAGCCGAGACCAGGAAATGGAACGCCAGTCCATGGACGCGGACATCGTCTGCGTGGGCTTCGGCCCGGCCACGGCCGGGTTTCTGACCACCCTGTGCCGGGGCCTGGCCGAGGCCGGGGCAGCGGCCGAGAGCGCGGTCATGCCCGGCATGCCGCCCCAGGTTTTGTGCTACGAGCGGGCCGAGGACATCGGCTTCGGGGTCTCGGGCGTGGTCACCAGGGCCAGGGGCATCAGGGCCTCGTTCCCGGACCTGGACCTCTCCCGGATACCCATGGCCGCTGAGGTCGGCAGCGAAAAGGTCGTCTATCTCCTGGACCCGGTCGGCGCGAGCAGGCGCTCCCCGGCCCTTCGGCTGATCGAGAGGCTCATCCCCAGGGGCCGCAAGGACCACGCCTTCGAGCTGCCCTGGATACCTTCCTTTCTGCGCAAGGAGCCCGGCCTGGTCCTGTCCCTGGGCCAGTTCTGCCAGTGGGTCGGCGGCCAGGTCATGGCCTCGGGCCTGGCCCAGATCTGGCCGGGCGTGCCCGTGGCCGGGCCCCTGTTTGCGGACGGCCGGGTCAGCGGCGTGCGCCTGGCCGACCAGGGCGTGGACAGGCAGGGCCGCCCCGAGGCCGGGCACATGCCGGGCATGGACCTGCGCGCGGCCCTGACCGTGGTCGGCGACGGCCCTGTCGGGCCGGTGGGCCGGGCCATTGACGAGCGCCTCGGCCTGCCCGCCGGACACCACCGGCGCGAGTGGGCCGTGGGCATGAAGATGGTCGTGGACCTGCCCGAGGATTGCCCGCTTGAGCCGGGCGCGGTCCTGCACACCCTGGGCTATCCCGAGCCCGAGATTTTCGGCTTTTTGTACGTCTACCCGGAAAATACGGCCTCCCTGGGCATATTCGTGCCCTCCTGGTTCGACAACCCGGCGCGCACGGCCTACCGCTATCTGCAGCACTGGATGCTGCACCCCTATCTGTGGCGTTATCTCAAGGGCGGCCGGCTGCGCTCCTGGGGGGCCAAGTCCCTGCAGGAGTCCGGCCGCGCGGGCGAGCCGTTCCTTGTCGGCGACGGCTACGCGCGCATCGGCGAGGGCTCGGGCAGCACCAACGTGCTCACCGGCTCCGGGGTGGACGAGGCCTGGACCACGGGCGTGCAGCTGGCCGAGGCCGTGCTCGAGCTCATGGCCGAGAAAAGGCCCTTCAGCGCCGAGAACCTGGAGCGGACCTACGTTGCCAGGCGCAGGGCGAGCTGGGTGGAGGCGGGCGCGCGCCGGGCGGCCAAGGCCAGGGACGGGTTTCAGCGCGGCGTGCTGAGCGGGCTTGTGGGCATGGCCCTGGCCGGGCTTTCGGGCGGCGCGCTCAACTGGCCCGGCAGGTCCAGGAGGCCGCACGAGCGCATCCCGAGCCTGGAGGACTACTGCCGGGGCCTGATCCCGGCCGAGGACCTGGCGGCCCTGCGCAGGGAGTGCGCGGCCAAGGGCGCGGCCCTGCACGACGCGGTCATGGACCGCCTGGGCTGGCCCGAGATACCCTTTGACGGCCGGCTCCTGGTCTCGCACCAGGACGCCCTTCTTCTGGGCGGCAAGGTCCAGGCCCCGGCCGGGTACGCCGATCACGTGGTCTTCAAGGACCCCTCGGTCTGCGCGGCCTGCGGGACAAGGACCTGCGTCGAGGCCTGCTCGGGCCAGGCCATCACCCCGGGCCCGGAGGGCGGAGCGCCGCTTTTCGACCGGGAGAAGTGCGTGCACTGCGGGGCCTGCCTGTGGAACTGCAGCCAAGCCGATCCCGACGACCCCGAGGCCTCGAACATCGAGTTTCGGGCCGGGGCCGGCGGCTTGCATTCGGCCGAGAATTGAGATTATGGATGGTTCCCGGCGGCCGGGCGCGCTGATCCCGCGGCCGCCGAATTCCTCAAGGAGCTTTGAATGAGCGCTGGTTTTCACATCGTGGTCTGCGGCAGCCTGGTCCCGGACCCGCTCCAGACCCTGGAGCCGATCCGGGGCCCGCAGGGCCCGGGCCTGAAGAACGAGATGATGCTGCCCGCGATCCTGGACCCCTGGGCCGGGCACGCCCTGTTCGAGGCCGCCAACCTGGCCGCCTCGGGCGGCAAGGTCTGGCTGCTGAGCATGGGCCCCAAGGCCAAGCTCCAGCAGGTCATGATGTCCGTGGCCCAGAAGGCCCCTTTTGAGCTCGTGGTCCTGGACGGCCCGGCCGGCGGGTTTACGGACGCCCATTTCACGGCCCGGGCCCTGGCCGAGGCCATCGAGGGCATCGCCGGCCTGGACCGGTCCAGGCTTTTGCTCTTCGGGGGCTGGCAGTCCGCGTCGCGCGGCGCCGGGTCCACCCTGCAGATGGTCGGCGAGCGCCTGGGCGTCCTGGACCAGTTCCAGGGCGTGGACGAGATCAGGGTCCAGGACGACGGCGCCTTTGTGGTCAAGGAGCGCGTCGAGGGCGGCGGCTACCTGGTGTCCAGGTGCGCCGGGCCCCCGGCCGTGCTCGGCTGGGCCACGGGCAACCTGCCCGAGCCGCCCAACAACCCCCAGTTGGGCATGGCCAACATGCGCCTGATCATGCCCGCCCTGCAGAGGGCCGAGCCGGTTCCGGCCGAACCCGGCGGGCTCAGCTTCGCCTCGGTCGAGCTGCCCAAGGCCCGGCGCGAGACCCGGCTGGTCAAGGATCTGCCCCCGGCCGAGGTGGCCGCGGATATCCTGGCCTGGATCAAGTCCTGAAAAAAGGCCCTGGAGGACTTATAATGGAAAAGGTGCTTTTTCTGGCCCACAACGAAGAGGGCGGCGGCCTGTCCAGGGCCTGTCTGGAGGCCCTTTCGGCCGCGCGCGACCTGGCCCAGGGACTCGGCGCGGAGCTCGCGGTCGGCCTGTTCGGCGGCGAGGTGTCCGGGGCGGCCGAGGCCATCGGCGGGTGCGGGGCGGCCTGTTTTTTGGCCGCGGCCGGACCGGTGTTCGCCTCCTCGCGCTACGCCAGCGACGCCGCGGCCTGCGAGGCCTTGTGCCGCGCGTCCGGGGCCGGGCTGGTGGTCGCCGCGGCCGACTCCCGGCTGAGCCGGGTCCTGCCCGGGGTGGCCCAGAGGCTGGGCGGGCGCATCGACACCCACCTGACCGGGCTTTGGGTCAAGGACGGCTCGCCTGCGGCCGCCCGCTGGTTCTATCGCCAGCGCATGGTGGCCGAGTTCACGCGCAGCGAGCGGCCCTGGCTGATGAGCGTCGAGTCGGGCTGCTTCGAGGCCTTTGACGGGCCGGGTGCGGTCGAGCCCGAGCCCGTGGCCGTGGACCTCTCCGAGGCCTGCAAAAGGACCGAGGTCCTGGGCCTTGAGACCCCGTCGGCCGACGAGCAGACCATCAGGCCGGACGCCGAGCTGCTTTTCGTGGCCGGGGCGGGCTGGACCAAGAAGCAGGCCGACGGCCGGACCCACGTCAAGGAGGCCGAGGGCCTGATTTTGGACTTTTTGAACCGGACCAAGGCCTCCCTGGGCAGCAGCAAGTCCCTGGTGGACATCAGCGGCGAGGGCCACGAGGTGATCTCATATCTGACCCACCTGCACCAGGTCGGCCAGACCGGGGCCACGCCCAGGCACCCCAAGGGCCTGGCCGCCTGCTGTCACGGCGAGGAGCCGCACGTGGTCGGCTGGCGGTTCATAGGCGAGCGCCGGGCGATCAACCTGGACGCGGGCTGCGGCTGGGCCCAGGGCAAGGCCGACGTGCTCTACGTGGCCGACGCCTTCGAGGTCCTGGCCCGGCTGAACGAGCTTCTGGCCCGGGCCTGATTCCGCGGGCCGCAAATCGGTCTGTGCGCGGTCCCCGGTCCTGCCGGGGGCCGTTTTTTTCGGCTCAGCGCCGGCCTGTCCGGGCCGGCCGGACATAGCCCCAGCCCACGAGCCGGGCGTAGGCGTACTGGGCCTGCTCCCCGGACTGGACCGCGTTGAGATATCTGCTGTAGTGCCGGGCCGCGTCCCGGCGGCGGCCCATGCACTCGGAGCACAGGCCCAGGAGAAAGGCCGTGCCCGGGTTTCCGGGCAGCAGCCGGTCGTACTCGGCGAAGTCCTGGTACGCGGCCTCGAAGCGGCCCTGAATGATCCGGGCCACGCCGCTCACGTGTTCGGCCCGGGCCTCCTGGGGGTAGACGGCCTTGGCCCTGGCCGCGCAGCGCTCGGCCTCCGCGGGCCTGTTCTGGGCCACCAGGCACTCGGCGAGCATGACCAGCCCGGCGTAGTCGTCCGGGGCCAGCCCGAGGGCCTCGCGGTAGAGCGGCTCGGCCCTGTCCGCGCGGCCCTTGGCCATCTCGGTCTGGCCGTCCTGCATCTTGTCCAGGGCCGGGGCGATCCGGCGCAGGTTTTGGGTCTGGTCCATGTAGCGCAGTCTGGCCAGGGGCAGGTTTTGGAACCGGGCGTAGGGGCCCCGGGCCCGGCTGATCGCGGTCTTAAGGCGCTCTTGGGTCATGGGGTGGGTGGCGAACATCTGCTCGATGAGCCCGGGCTCGCGCTCGGCCAGGCCGTTCAAGGTCTCCATGAGCTGGACCATGCCCTGGGGGTTCATGCCCGCCCGGGTCATGTACTCCATGCCCAGGGCGTCGGCCTCGCGCTCGTCCTCACGGCTGTAGTGGGCCAGGAGCATGCCCGCGCCCAGGCCGCCCAGGTTCCGGACCAGGGGCGCGTACTGGGAGGCCGCGGTTTGGACATAGGCCGCACTCCCGGCGAGCACGGCCTGGGCCAGGAGCCCGGTGCTCATGCGCGAGGCCGTGTGGCGCATGTTCACGTGTCCCAGCTCGTGGCCCAGGAGCGCGGCCAGCTGGGCCTCGTTCTCCAGCTTGGCCAGGACGCCCCTGGTGCAGGCCACGCTGCCGCCCGGAAAGGCGTAGGCGTTGGCGTTTACCGCGTTCACGCAGCGAAACGAGTAGGGCATCCCGGGCCGGTGCGTAAGGCGGGCCATGCGCAGGCCGGTCTCGTTCAGGTAGCTGTTCAGGGCCTCATCCCGGCAGGTCCCGTAGTCGGCCGAGAACTGGTGCGGGGAGTAGGCCCGGTCCAGGCCGATCTCGCCGGACTCGGACAGGAGCATGAGCTGGCTCTGCCCGGTGACCGGGTTCGTGGCGCACCCGGCCAGGCCGCCGAGGGCCGCGGCCGCCGCCGAGAGCGCGGCCAGGCGCATGAAGTCCCGCCTGGTCAGACTGCCTTTGGCCGGCCGCTCGCCGAGGGTCGCGTCCATGGCCTCTCCTGGTGTCTTTGTCCGGTTGAGCATACCCCGAACCGGGCCGGCCGCAAACCTCTGCCCTTGCGCCCGGCATGGCCTTGTGAAAAAAGCGCGTTCGTCATATATAATGATAATTGATGCGGGTTTTATCCACGATCTTCGGCCTTCTGGCAACCGCCGCGGCCCTTGCGGCCTGTCTGGTCTTGGCCTCCTGCAACGGCCAGGGGCCGGAGCAGGCCTTTGAGGGCTATCTGGCCTGCCTGGCCCGGCACGAGATCGGGAACATGCGCCGCTACGTGTGCGAGAACCATGTCTACGCGCTCATGATGCGCATGGATTCGCGCCTGGCCATGGTCTACAGGGAAAACGCCGCGCTCGGGGTGGCCAGGAACGAGGTCGACCGGTTCAACAGGGACACGGTCTGCGACTTCAGCGGCCTTGGCTACGTCTCGTCCGGCCGCGGCCCGGACTGCCTGGAGCTTCGCGTGTCCGGCGCGGCCAGGCTCGAGTATCCCGACGGCGAGACCTTTGAGCATCGCTTTGACCGGGACGGGAGGTTCGTGCTCGTCAGGGAACATGGAGACTGGAAGGTCTGCGATCCCGAGTCCGCGCCTCCGGGCCTGTGCCGGGCCCCTGACCCGCCCCCGGACGGCCCGGCCGCCCCCGGGCCCGGCGGCTGACCGGCCAGGGCCTCCTCAGCGCCGGGCCCGGGACCAGGCCGGACACAGGGCGGGCAAAATTTTTGCTGCCCCGGCAGGCCTTCTTTTTCGCTGCCAGCATAGCCGCCTGCGCGGGGCAGGGCGAAGCGTCCGGCCACTGCGCCCGGCCTTGCCGGGCGCTTTTACCTCGGGCCTGAAATGGGCTATGCTCCGGCCCCAAGGCAGCCATGCGCTTGATCGGGAAAATCATCATCTTCGCCTGGGCCGCGTTGGCCTGTTCTTTGCTGGCCGGACCGGCCTTTGGCCATCCCCACGCCTTTGTGGACTGCTCGGTGTGCTTTGTCTTTGACCGCCAGGGCCTGGTCGGGTTCTGGGAGAGCTGGGTCCTGGACAAGATGCTCACCGCCTCGGTCATGGACATTGTCGACGCCGACCACGACTACGAGCTGAGCCCGGCCGAGGCCCTGGAGGTGGAGAAGTCGAGCTTTTCGCACCTCAAGGAGTACAATTGCTTCACCCGCGTGCTCATCGACGGCCGCGAGTTCGAGGCCAAGTGGTTCAGGGACTTTGCCGCCAGCCTGGACCAGGGCCGGCTGATCTACCGCTTCTTCGTCCCCTGCCACGTCAGCGCCGGGGAGGCCTTCAGGGACGTCCGGGTGGCGGTCTTTGACCAGACCTTCTACACCAGCGTGGCCTATGGCCCGGACCCCGGCGGCCCGGACCCCGGCGGTCCGGACCCCGGCGATCCGGGACCGGCCAGGGTCCTGGCCCAGGGCCTGCTGGTCAAGGGGGACCTGGAAGGCCTCCAGGTCCAGGCCGAGGTCCGGCAGGCGCCGGACATGGCCTATTACAGCGGCCAGGTCGTGCCCCGGGTCCTGGTCTTGAGGTTCAGGAGAAGATGAGCCTCAGGGCCTGCGCACTGGCCGGCCTGCTGGCCCTGGCCATGTCTTTCCCGGTTTGGGCCGGGGAAAACCCCTTTGTCCGCTCCGGCCCCGGGCCCCGGGTCTCGGCCCGGACACAGGAGGGCCCGGCCGCGCTCCGGCCGGTCATGGACCTGATCGTCAAGGCCCAGAAGGAGTTGCGCCGCAACCTGGCGGCGTTCGGCGAGGACCTGCGGGACGAGCCCCTTGGGGCCTCGTTTTGGATGTTCATGCTTTTGTCCTTTGTCTACGGCCTGGTCCACGCCCTTGGCCCGGGCCACGGCAAGGCCTTTGCGGCCGCCTATTTCCTGGGCCGGCCCTCCGGCCCGGCCAGGGCCTTTGCCTTTGGCGGGCTGGCCATGTGCTGCCACGTGCTCTCGGCCACGGTCCTGGTCCTGACCGGCTACTATGTGATGCGGGTCTCGGGCGCGCTCAGCGTGGAGCAGGCGGGCGGCAGGCTGGAGGCCTTGAGCTACGGGCTGTTGTGTCTGATCGGCCTGGGCCTGGCGGTCAGGGCGGCGCGGGACCTGGTCCGGGCCGGCCGGGGCCGGGAGGCGGCGGCCGGGCGTTCGGGCCTCAAGGGCCTGTTGGCCACGGCCCTGGCCGCCGGGCTTGCGCCCTGTCCGGGCGCGGCCCTGGTTTTGATCTTTTCCATATCCCTGGGCGTGCTCTGGGCCGGTCTCTTGGCCATGGCCGCCATCTCCATGGGCATGGGCCTGACCACGTCCCTGGCCGGGCTCGCGAGCCAGGCCGCGCGCGGCCTGGCGCTCACGGCCGCGCGCGGGCGCGGCCGGGTCCTGGGCTACTGCGCGCCGCTGCTCTCGCTTCTCAGCGCCCTGGGCATAGCCGCGCTCGGCGGGCTGCTCTTGTGGGGCAGCCCGGGCCTTGGGGCCTGGTGAGGCCCGGCCAAACCCTACCAGGCCTTGCTGCCGATGATGTCCTTGACCTTCTGCTCGGTGCGCTTCTCCACGAGCACGATCTTCTTGGCCTTGGCCTTTTTGATCCGCTCGGTGAGCGTGTTTATGTCCGCGGGCTTCTCCATGAAGTCCATGGCCCCGAGCTTCATGGCCTCGATGCCCTTTTCCAGGCTGGCGTGGCCGGTGAGCAGGATGACCTGCATCTCCGGCCGGTTGGTCTTGATGTACTTGAGGACCTCGATGCCGTCCATGTCCGGCATCTGCAGGTCCAGGACAATGGCGTCGTAGGACTCTTCGTCTATGGCCGCCACGGCCGAGCTCCCGGACTTGGCCACGCTCACCTCCATGCCGCGCATGGTCATGCGCTCCGAGAGGTTCTTCAGGAAATCGACCTCGTCGTCGATGAGCAACACTTTTTCGGACATCTCGCTCCTCCTTGGATGATCCTTTAATCCTCGCCGGACCCTTGGCCGGCCATTGACCCGGGCAGGCGCAGCTCAAAGTCCTTTCCCGGGCCGCCCGGGTCCAGCCCGGCCTTGATGGGCCGGGCCAGCCGTTCAAGGCTGTCCGGGATTCCGGATTTGCCGCCCCACCCGGCCCCGGCCAGGGTTATGAGCGCGCCCCCGGCCGTTGGCCCGCAGGCCAGGGTCAGGGTCGCGCCGGCCTCGGTCCGCTCCAGGGCGGAGCGGATGAGCTGGTGCAGCAGGTGCTCCAGGGCGTAGGGGTCGGTGCGCACGCTCGCCGGGGCGCAGTCCCCGAGGGCCAGGGACACGTTCTTCAGGGCCGCGAAGCGGCCGCACAGGGCGAGAGTCAGCCTCAGGGCCTCGGCCAGGTCGACCTGGCCGACCTCCTCGTCCACGCTGTGCGCGAAGAGGTTCATGTTCTTGACGATGTCGTCGCCGCGCCGGACCTGGCCCAGGATGCTCCTGGCCACCTCGCGCAGCCTGCCCGGCTCCACGGGCAGGCCCTTTTCAGCCAGCAGGGACAGGTCCTCCATGAGCCCGGCGCCCTCGTTGATCACGGCCAGCACGTTCTTTATCTCGTGGGAGACCGACGCGCTGACCCGGCCGAAAAAGCGCAGGCCCTCCCGTTTCGTCGGCCCGGCTTGGGTGTTCATGCTCGACTCCTTTTCCGCGTTTCCGGCGGCTACTCGATGGACTTCTTGATCCTGGCCACGAGATCCTCGATGCCCACCGGCTTGATCAGATACGACTCGGCCTCGGCCGCGCCGGCCCTGAAATCCTCTTCCGAGCCGTGGCCGGAAAGGAATATGAACTTCATCTTCGGGCACTTGGCCGTGAGCCGGCGCTTGATCTCCAGGCCGCCGAGCCTGGGCATCTTCATGTCCAGCACCGCCAGGTCGTAGCCGCAGGTCCCGGCCATTTCCAGGGCCTGCTCCCCGCTCAGGGCCCAGTCAGCATCCAGGCCCCGCAGCGCGAGCCTCTCGGCCATGGCGCTGACAAAATCCCTCTCGTCATCCACAAGCAGAATCCTCATCTTGCCCTGCCTCCCTGATTTGCGCGCGCAAGGGCAGCCTGATGGAAAAGGCCGTGCCCTTGCCCACGCGGCTTTCAACGGACATGGACCCGCCCAGCTCGCGGACCAGTCCGTAGGTGATGGACAGGCCCAGGCCCGTGCCGCCGTGGGCCTTCTTGGTGGAAAAGAACGGCTCGAATATGCGCTCCATATCCGACTCCGGTATGCCGCAGCCGTCGTCGGCCACGTTCAGCTCCAGGCAGCCCCCGCCCCTTGCCCTGACGGATATGGACAGCCGGCCGCCGTCGCTCATGGCCTGGAAGGCGTTGTTCACCAGGTTGAGCAGTATCTGCTGCAGCTTGCCCCGGTCGGACTCGAACTCCGGCAGGTCGTCGGGGATGTCCATGTCTATGCGGATGCTCCGGTACTCGGCCTCCTTGTGCAGGAACCCGACGACCTCCTCGGCCAGGTCCTTGAACCTGATCCTCTCGATCTTGACGTCGATGTGCCGGGCGAAGCTCAAAAGCCGCTTGGTGATCGCGCCGCAGCGCTCGACCGAGGAGATTATGCACTCCACGTCGGACATGAGCCTCTCGTCGCGGCTGTACTGGTCCTTGAAGGTGAACTGGTCCTTGATCAGCCCGGCCTTCTCGTTGATGATCGCCAGGGGGTTGTTGATCTCGTGGGCCACGCCCGCGGCCAGCCGGCCGATGGAGGCCATGCGGTTGGCGTGCTCCATGTGGTGCAGCATGCTCGCCCTGGTCTGGTCGGCGACGTATATCTTGTCCACCATGTAGGTGGCCACGCCGACGATGACCAGAAGGACCAGGACGATGCTCGCGGCCAGCAGCCAGAGCAGCTCGATGCGGATCGTCTCCCAGGGCTTCATGAACTCCGCGACCTGCTTGACGACCATGAGGATGAACGGGCTGTCGGTGATGTAGGCGTAGCCCACCGCGACCTCCCGGCCGTTGTCCGAGATGTCCTCGAGCACCCGGGTCGAGGTCGAGGGCCGGGGGATGTCCAGCCCGACCCTGGTCAGGACCCGGCCGTGCCAGCGCGACGGGGTCTGGAGCTCGCCCTGGGCGTTGACCACGAACACGTCCCCCCCGCCGGCCAGGTCCAGGGAGGAGAGGATGCTGTTGAAGCGCTCGGTGTCCAGGGTGGCCCGGAGCACGTACTCCCGGCCCCGGGCCGAGGCCGGGTGCCTGACGGCCACGATGAGGTGCGGCACGTCCCGGTAGCCGCGGAACACGCCGCTGGTGTACGCGCCCTTTTCCAGGGTCTTCTTGAACCAGTCCTGGCCGCTGTAGTCCCGGCCGAGCAGCTCGAAGGGCCCGATGTAGTCCACCTGGCGGCCGTGGCCGTCGATGAGCCCGATGTCCACGAACCCGCCGAAGCTGTTCTTGAGCCCGTCCAGGATCGCGGCCAGCCTTTGGGGATTGCGCAGGTCCTCGATCCGCTCCTGCTGGGCGATGAACTCCAGGGCGTTCTTGCGCTCGTCCAGGAAGTAGGTCAGCGTCCGCCTGGTGTTCGAGGTGGTCCGGGCGATGCGCAGCAGGTTTTCGGACTTCAGCGAGTGCCGGGTGACGTTGTAGTCTATGAAGGTCATGACCATCAGCGGGGCCAGGGCGACCGCGGCCAGCAGTCCGATGGCCAGACGCCAGATGCGCCGGTAGTTGAACAGGGCCTTCTTGGGCCCGGCGTCGGGTTCCGAACTCCAGAAATCCGGACGAAGTCTTGCGAGCAGCGGCATGGCCTGCCCCGATCAGCCCTTCTTGGGGCCGTGGATCTTGCGGTTCGCGGCCTTGAGCGTCTCGCTCAAGAGGTCGATGTCCACGGGCTTCTGGAGATAGGCGAAGGCCCCGAGCTCCATGCACACCTCGCGGTCCTTTTCCGAGCCGTGGCCGGTGAGGATGATGACCTCGATCTCCGGCCTGGTGCTCTTGACGCGCCGCAGGACCTCGATGCCGTCGATGCCGGGCATCTTCAGGTCCAGGATCATGACCTCGGGCTCGTCCTCCCGGACCAGGTCCAGGGCCGACTCGCCGTCGTAGACCACGGCCGAGCCCATGTCCCGCAGCAGGAGCCGCTCGGACAGGGTCTGGACGAACTCGCGCTCGTCGTCCACCAGAAGGACCTTGGAGGGCGTCTCGAAATCCACCTTGCGGTAGATGTCGGTCTGGTGAAAGCCCTTGCCCACCTTGGTCTCGACGTCCTTCACCCCCTCGACCTTGAGGGCGAGGTCCTTGAGCTCGCGCTCCAGGCGTTCGAGCATGAGCACGTTCTTGTTGATGGTCAGGGTCACCCGGCCGTCGCGGGCCGCGACCTGCACGCTGTGGCCCTCGCCGGCCAGGGCGGTATCTATGCTCGCGGCCAGCAGGAAGTCCCGGACCGCGGCCCGCGAGGCCGGGGTGACCGCGAGCGCGGGCTTGTCGACCTGCTCCAGGATCAGGGCCGCGCCCGCGTCCACGCCCACGGAGGCCACCGGCGCGACCACGTCGTAGAGATCGCCGGACCAGGGGTCGTCCAGGCCCTTGAGCGTCGCGACCCAGGCGGCCCGGTCCTCGTCGTCCTTGCGGATGATCTTGTGGGCGTGCTTCTCGGCCCAGCCCTCCTCCTTCTCGGCCACGGCCAGCCGGGCCTTGATCTCGGAGATCAGGCAGACCTTGAGGATATGGCTGATGCCCGCGGCCGGCAGGTGCGCGCAGAACCCGGCAAAGAGCAGGGAGTCGGCGTCCGTGAGCCTCTTGGCCATGGCCAGCCTGAGCCAGGCCACGGCGCGCTCCTTTTCGTGGCTGAACTTGTTGAATATCGAGGTCCCGGCCTGGAAGGCCCGGGCGATCTTGTCCTCGGTCATGCCCGAGAGGTCCGCGGCCATGGAGACCATGTCCTGGTCCGTGACCAGCTGAAACCCGGTGGCCTTGAGGACCCGCTGGACCACGGGCCCGGCCTCGCAGAACAGGCCGTTGAAAACCGTGATTATCGCCATGTCGTCGTTCTCCTTGTTTCGCCTCTTTTAGGTGAGACGGCAGACCGTGGTCAGGGGGCAGGCCTTTTCCCCCCCGTCCCTGTGCGCGTGCTCGTGGGTGGCGCAGATCGCGACCTCCATGTTCGGGTAGATGTGGTCCTCGCCGATCTTCTCGAACAGGTGCGTGCGCCTGAGCACGGCCATGACCGCCTCGTTTACCCCGCAGATGGAGATGTCCAGGCCGTTGCTGCGCACGCGGTCGATCATCAGCGACAGGGCCTCCTCGCCCGAGGCGTCCATGTCGTTGATGCCGTTGGCCACGATGATGATGTGCCTGAGCGCCTTCTTGGTCATCATGCGCTCGGTGATCTGGTCCTCCAGAAAGCTCGCGTTGGCGAAGAACAGCGGCCCGTCGAAACGCACCAGCGCGATGTGCTCGCACTCGCGCATCCCGAAGACCGTGGCGTCGCGCAGGGAATCGTCCTCGTGCCTGGACAGGGAGGCCACGCGCGGCCGCATGCTCTTGTACAGAAACACGAGCAGGGAAAGCGCCACCCCGACCATTATGCCCTTGTCCAGGTGCGGGGCAAAGGCCAGGGTGCAGACAAAGGCGATGATCGAGATCGCCCCGTCGTACCACTGGGCCCGCCAGGCGTGGACAAAGCCCGAGGCGTTTATCAGCCCGATGACCGCCATCATGATCACCGCGGCCAGGACCGCCTGGGGCAGGTGGTAGAGCAGGGGCGTGAACAAGAGCAGGGTCACGACCACCATGAGCGAGGTGAACACGCTCGACAGCCCGGATTTGGCCCCGGACTGGAGATTGACCGCGGACCTGGAGAACGAGCCCGAGGCCGGGTAGCTCTTGCCGCAGGCGCCCAGGATGTTGGCCAGGCCCTGGCCGATGAGCTCCTGGTTGGGGTCCAGGCGCTGGCCGGTCTTGGCGGCCATGGCCTTGGCGATGGAGATGGCCTCCATGAACCCGAGAAGCGAGATTATGGCCGCAAAGGGGAAGAGCTGGAGCATGACCTTGAGGTCCACCCGGGGCAGGGATATGGACGGGACGCCCGAGGGGATGGTCCCGACCACCGCGCCGCCGCCGCTGACCGTGAGCCCGGCCGGATCCAGCCCCTTGTTGCCGACCTTGATGCGCCAGGTGCGGCCGTCGGTCCGGGCGCTTTGCGGGGCCGCGCCCTTGGGGAACAGGAACAGGCCGCCGTCCGAGGCGCGCACCCCGTCGAAGAGCCCGGCGCGCAGGTCGGCGCGCAGCAGGCCGGCCCGGTCCTTGAGCCCGGCGATATTGACGTTGATGACGCTCAGGTCGTGCTCGGCCTTGATCCGGGCGATGGGGTCCCCGGAGTCCCTGGCCGAGTCCAGCCCGGCCGCGGCCACGGTGCGCTCCTCGGCCAGCCTGTCCAGGCCTTGGACTATGGCGTTGTAGTCCTCGACCTTTTCGCGGACCTCGGCGGACTGCACGGCCGAGAGCGGGGTCCTGGCGTCGTGGTTGAAGCCCAGGGCCCAGGACAGGGTCGTGGTGATGACCACGGCCACCAGGACGTTCGGTATTCGGGGGTTGATCTTCTTTAAGACGATCATCAGGCCGAAGGCCAGCAGGCCCATGCCCAGTGTCGGCCAGTGGGTGTAGTGCAGGGCGCTCTGGACCACGCGGATGATGGTCTCGTAGTGGTGCCCGGCCTTGTCCACGCAGACCCCGAACATCTTGGCCAGCTGCGAGCTGGCGATGATGATCGCCGCGGCGTTGGTGAAGCCGTTGACCACCGGGTGGGAGAGGAAGTTGACCACCAGGCCCAGGCGCAGGACCCCGAGCAGGAGCTGGAACCCGCCGACCATCAGGGCGAGCAGGATGGCGTAGGCGATGTAGCCCTCGCTTCCGGCCGTGGCCAGGGGCTCTAACGAGGCCGCGGTCATGAGCGAGACCACGGCCACCGGCCCGGTGGCCAGCTGGCGGCTGGAGCCGAACAGGGCGGCTATCAGCGGGGGCAGGAACGATGCGTACAGCCCGTAGTAGGCGGGCAGGCCGGCCAGCTGGGCGTAGGCCATGGACTGGGGGATGAGCACCAGGGCGACGGTCAGGCCGGAGATGGCGTCCGCTCTGAGGGAGTGGGCGTCGTAGTCCTTGAACCAGTCGAGAAAGGGCAGGATTTTTCTGAGCATCGAACCTCTTCCTTTAGTTGGCCTTGAGCATTCTGCGGCACGACTTGATCAGCTCGTTGAACAGCGCGCCGGCGTCGTACAGGTTGTAGTTCTTGAACCGCACCAGGCCGTCGACCATGGTGAACAGGACCAGGGCGGTCTTTCTGGGGTTTACGTCCGCGGCGATGGAGCCGTCGGCCTGGCCGGCGGCGATGGCCTGCTCGAAGAAGTCGGCCAGGCAGTTGTAGATGGCCTCGAGGTTGGCCCTGAACTCTGGTTTGTTCTCGGCGAACTGGTACAGGAAGTCGCGGTGCAGGAGCTGGAACTGGCGCTCCATGAGCCCGGCGAGGTAGAGGTAGAAGGACACGACCTCCTCGACCATGTCCAGGCCCGAGGCGAACGAGCGCTCCTTGAGGAAGTCCTGGAACTGGCGGACCATGTCCTGTCGGGCCTGATCGAGGATGTACAGGAGCAGGCCCTCCTTGTTCTTGTAGTGGTAGAATATGGTGCCCTCGGCCGCGCCCGTGAGCCGGGATATCTCGCGCATCGAGGTGGCGGCGAAGCCCTTTGCCGCGAAGAGCACGGTGGCGACCTTGAGTATGGAGTCCTTTTTCTTCATCAGCTTGCCCTCAAAAACTGAGTACTCGCTCAGTTACTTGTTTAGTAGGCATAAATGTTTTTAATGTCAATGAAATGGGCAAAACTGAGCGACCACTCAGTTTTGAGGTCAAACTGTGCGGAATCACAATGCAATGGGCTGGAGCGGTTTTTTGGCCGGGGATTTTTTTGAAAAAAGTTTGGGTGAGGGGGTGGGGGGCGGAGGCGGGCGCGGCCGAGGTAGTCAAGTCGTGCTTGGCGGGGATGGGTCCTGTCGTATTTTTGATTGCTTGGTTATTTTTTTTATAATTAATTTTGTTATCTTATTGATATCTGGGTGTTGGCAGGGTGGGCTTTTGAGATTATAAAGGAAAAATGATTGAAGCATGGGTGGGGATTTAATTTTAAGCCCAACATAGGGGAAATGATATTAAAATGATGCCAGCTTAACGTGGAGTCAGTAATAATTTTATGCCCATCTTGCCCCTCGATGTGCTTTTATATATCAAATTTTAGAGGTATGGGCTATATATTATAACCGATAGATACCTTGGTCATTCAAGCCATGGGCATCAGATATCTAAAAATATTTGTTGATGATAGATAGCATAACATACAGGAGATCAAAATAATGGAATGGTCAACCATTGTCTCGATAGGGGCAGGTGCTTTTTTTGGTGTTGTTGCTGGATTGTTTGTTAATATAGGAACTAGTTTTTATATAAAACGTTATGAATTAAAACAACAAGTTGAAAATGCAAAATTTGAATTAGAATTTACTTTGCGAAAAATTGATGAATGGCTTGAGTTTGTTAAAAAATTTAAAGAATGTGTAGCAGCTGAGACACCTGATCTTTTTTATTACTATTTTGATCTCACCAAAGCCCCCGCACCTGCATTTAACAATCTTTTTCAATCTGGAAAATTATACAAATATTTTGATTATGAATCTATAGCTAAGATATTGAAAGTAGGAAGCAAGTTGACTGTTGAACATGAAAACATTATGAATAACAGAGCAAGAGAGTTGCTAAAAAATTTTAATAAGCATGAAGCATCTAAAGAAGCTAACTATTGGGAACATTTGTTTCTGGAGGATAGCAAAATGCTACAAGAAGTTCTTAGTAAATTTCCTGTTATTAAAAGAAAAAACAATAAGTTTAGCAACCGCGAAAAATAGATGTGGCAAATAAAAATGACCGCTATGTAGTTAAGTATGGCGACAAATGGGCCGTAAAGACATCTATACTGATAGGCTAGCGGTGTTTTCGACATCCAGGCTGATACCGTGCCGCCTACAGGTATCCAGCGTTCTAGCCCCGGCTTCGCCTTCCTTCAGTATCAAGATAATCTGCTTTTCGTTGAATCTGCTCCTTTTCATGAGTCTTTCTGTGGTCCGTTTAGCGGGGAAGCCTCACATTATGAATAGCCTAGTTTTCGGGGAGCAGGTCACTATATTATAGTTACCATATTTTAAGCCTCAGCTCGGTTGTCGTTGGCCGGGCGGGGGCATTTGCTTTGCCTTCAAAGCCGTGAAAATTTATAAGTCGAATACTATGTCAAAACTGAAAAGGGCGGCTCATCGATGAAAGTGAAAGGGAAAAAGGCCTGGCTGATAACGCGTCGTTTATTGACGGGTACGAGCATAATTAAAGGCGAGGACAAAGAATTGCTTTGTATCAGGCCGCCAAGAAATTCTGTAAATCGGATTTTCCCACTTGCTCGGTTTATGTTTCACGCGGACGACTTTAAGGAGCAGCTCGAACTCCTGTTCGATAATAAATCAGAGCCGCGTGTCGTAGTACACGATTTCAAAAAGTTGGGTTTCACCATTGGCCATGATTTCTTAATCTATGCGAGAAAGGTCACCATGTTAGGGTTGTCGGAAGAGGGCGGGAAGCTCGTTTTGAAGTGGGAAGATCCCGATGGAGAGATCAAAACGCTTCCGCTGTAGTGCACACCACCACGTCCAGCCCGGCCAGATCGGATAGCGTTATCAGGGGGAGCGAATTTGATGGCGGTTGGTAAGGTGGAAAACGGCCAAAATGAGGAACCTAGGTAGAAATAGGGTAGATAATGAGAAAGGCGGTCACGACTATTTCAGTCGTAACCGCCTGTTTTTCTCTGGTAGCGGGGACAGGATTTGAACCTG
>JAFGBU010000021.1 GCA_016932995.1 Desulfovibrionaceae bacterium | reverse complement strand
GGCGATGACCACCCGGGCTTCGACGGACAACAGCTCGATCCCCACCAGCGACACCTTGACCCAGGCGTCGATCACGATGCCCTTGTCGAGGATGCGATCGACGACTTCGGCCAGACTGGAAGAATCCGTGGACTTCTGTACCTTTGCCATGGGTAATCTCCTGCTTGTTTATAGGTTGGGAAAGAGGCTAGCCTAGCAGTCCCACATCAAGATGCATGCCAAGCGTCTTGAGTAATAATATCGTATTTTTTCAGATGGTTATTAATGCGACGAGTCAGGGAAAACGCCGAACTGTGGAATCGTTTCCATGGAATGGATTCCATAATGGTCTACCGCCTGTGCTGCCCCTGGGTTAGCAAGCGGCTGCCAAGTTAGAGCCTATCCGTAAACAGCAGCGACTTTTCTCCAGCAGACAATGGCCACCGCGAGGTGCGGTAATGGGCTTTTTTCCCCTTCGGACGAGAAGTTCATAGCCGGTCTAGTAAACCGTCTTGGCGAGGGACGGCGACGCGTTTTCCATGACCGTGCCCCAAAAAATTGGGGCAACCCGAGGCATCATCACGGACCTCTTCAAACCCCTTGCGCAAACGCTTGAGACGCCCGCTTTGCAGACGATTCCCGTTGGCATGGAACCAGCGCCCGACAGCGAGGAAGACCTCGTGAAAATGCTCACCAACGATCCATCGAGCCAGGTCAAAGAATCCTTCATCCAGCTTGAGGCCGCGGTCCATGATTCGCGTGAGCCAGAGAACGACCTTGTTTCAAGGTAGACATCCTCCGCAGTGAGCAGCTCGCCGTTATCCGCTTTTCTCAAAAAAAGTGTTGACATTCGACATGACCACGCCCCCCGTTTCTGAGCATGACAGGAGCGGGGTGTGGCGTTTTTGGGGACGCAGCCAGGAGATGCTGCGTTTTTTCTGCATAATGTCCGCGCCAGGTTCAGGGCTGTTCGGCCTCACCTGCGACGATCCGCTCAAGGCGACCATCCGGGTGTGCCCGCGTCGGACGCCAAGTATATCCTGGAGCGGAAGTTCTTCCAGAGACAGGACATTCGGGAGCAACCAGACGGCTCCCTGCTTATCCATGTTGAGACCTCGGGCAGATGGGATCTGATACACTGGGTCTTGTCCCGGGGGGCAGAGGTGGAGCTGCCGGAACCCGAAGACCTGCGTGAGGAACTCAAGCCCGAGATCGACGTCCTTGCCGAACGCTACTCCTCGCAAGCTGCCGCCAGCATCCTTCAAATGTATGGTCTAAGCCTTCCCCCCGGCCACCCAAAACGCCCCGAGCCCGGAGACATAAGACCAGACGGCCGGAAGCCGGGTTAAAGGGCCGGAGACAAGGCCGAACCCGCCCAGGCAATAACCAGGCCGCCCCTCAAACCCAAAAACAACGCCAAACCTTCCCGAAAGCCACCCCTTTTGCCCTGAACGCCAGCCCTTTTGCCTTGAACGCCGACACCTTGCCCTGAACAGCGGGGCGACAAACACAGTTTTCTAGATTGTGAAAATAATCACAATAGACCGGGCCAAAAACCGCCATTTTCCCCAACTGCCCGGTTCCGATAGTTATTTCCGGCACAATGGTTGTTTAGGGCCAGGGATAGAATAACCTGGCCTTAACTAAGGACCTCGGCCATGCCCCTGGGCATACGAAGTGCTAAAAAATGTTTAATACTAAGGAGATACCCTATGAATAAAATCAATCGCAAGGAAATGCAAGACATCCTTTACGACGGGCTGCGGCTCATGCACTACCCTGTGGCCGTCAAGTTCATCTTTGATGACCACGAGTTGGAAAGATTCAAGGAAAAGGTCCCCGAATACTACACCCCGCTGAAGAAGACGACCTTCTGCCAGTGGGAAATAGCGGCCAGGATGAAGGGCCAGATCGTGCTCGCGATGCCCGAGGACCTCGGCTGCACCAACGCCATGTTCGTCTTCGGCCTCAAGGGCCTTGACCAAGACGAGATCAAGAGCCACGCGAAGTACACCCGGGACCTGGCCCAGGCCGAGCGCTTCGTCAAGACCAAGTCCAGGCTCCCCGAGGGAAAGCTCAAGGCCGTCGTGGTCTCGCCCCTGGCCGAGGCCTATTTCCCGCCGGACACGGTGCATATCTACTGCGACACCATGCAGGCCTACCACCTGGTCAACTTCTACATGTCGGCCATGGACGTCCACCCGCTGACCACCAACCTGACCATGAACTCCGCGGCCTGCTGCGGAAACGTCCACTCGTTCGTGGAAAACTCGGCCAACCTGCTCACGGCCTGCAGCGGGTCCTACAACGCGGGCAAGACCGAACGGGGCGAGATCAACGTCATCATCCCCGGCGCGCACCTCGAACTGTTCATCCGGCGCATGACCGAGCACAGGGAAAGATACGGCTCCTACGCCCTCACCCGCCCCGGCGACGCCTTCCCCGGGGCGGACATATGCAAAAACTGCCCGCTTATCGTGTTCAAGAAGAACAAAATCCAACGCAAGACCTGAGGAGGTGGGACATGAAGACAAGCAGGATCGTATTGATCACCGTCCTTGTTCTGAGCTGCTTCGCCCTTTGGCTTGAGCCGGCCTGGGCCGACCGTCTGGCCGACGCCATCGCCGCGACCCCAAAGGGGCCTGGGGCGGGCCAGATCAACGAAGAGGCGGTTGCGGGGTTCTTGGGCATCCCCGGGGGCCCGCAGGTGAATCTGGTCGTGGGCTTTTTCTGGGCCCTGTGGGTCGGCTGGATATACACCACGGTGGGCGCCTTCGGAGGAATCATGGCCGGCGTGGGCCACATCACCATCTTCGGGTTCGGCAACTACGCCTCGGGATTCGGCAAGGGTTCGGCGCTGAACAAGGTCGTCACCGACTCCATCCGGGTATCCAACCAGTGGCTGGTGGGCACCAGCTCGGGCATCTCCGTGGCCAACTACTACCGCATGGGCCGCGTGGTCCTGCCCCTGGCCCTGTGTCTGATAGTCGGCTCCGTGGCCGCCTCCTACCTCGTGCCCTGGCTGACCGCGGGCAAGATATCCCTGAAGCAGTATCTCGGCTACTTCGGCCTGTTCGTCCTGTTCCTGGGCTGCTACCTGCTCTACGAGACCACGCCCGCGGGGCTGGCCAGGAAGCAGAAGGCCAGGGACGCGGCCAGGGCCTTTGAGAGCTCGGTCAAGGCCAAGCGCGAGGGCGGCGAGGTGGACACCTCGGAGATGGGCGTCAAAATGAAGGGCTTCAGCCTGCGCAAGATCAGGTTCAGCTTCTTCGGGGTCGAGTTCGAGTTCAACCCCATCATCCCGGTGATCGGCGGCTTCTTCATCGCGGCCATGGCCTCCTTCCTCGGGGTCGGCGGCGGATTTCTGCTGGTGCCGTTCCTGACCAGCATCGCCGGACTTCCCATGTACCTGGTGGCCGGGACCTCGTCCCTGGCCGTGCTCGTCGGAATGATCATCAGCATCAGCACCTACATGGTGGTAAAGGGGACCCCGGTCTACTGGCCGCTCATCGGCGTGGAGCTCTTGGGCATCCTGGTCGGATCGTGCATCGGACCCCACACCTCCAAGTACATCCCGGACAGGTGGCTGAAGATCATCTTCGTCATCCTGGCCTTCTACGTAGGCATCCGCTACACCACCAAGGGCTTTTTTGGGACGTCCTGGGTGCCCCCCTTCTAGGTCGCGTCTCAAAAGGCCGGGGGCGGGCGCCGGGCCCGCCCCCCTTTAACAAAGCAGGGCGCCGTGGTACAAATGATCGCAAGCGCAAGCTCAAAAAGCAAAGGCCATGGAAACCCTTGATCGTCTGCTCATCCTCCTCTACCGCCTCCCGGACAACCCCGTGGCGGGGTTCTACCTGGGCACGGCCGCCCTGGCCCTGGGCTGCGTCCTGTTGGGCGCAGTCAGCACGGGCCTGGTCTATCTCCTGAACCGCTCCCACTATCAGGCCCAGGAACGGGAGATGGTCCGCATGCACAACATCTCGGTGCGGGCCATCCGGGCAAAGGACAAGGAGTCCTACAAGGCCAGCAACCTGCTGGCCAACGAGTACTTCGGCAAGAGCTTTTTCGCCCGGGCCGCCCTTTTCGCGGTCAGCATCTGGCCCCTGCCCTTTGCCCTGGGCTGGCTGGACGCCAGGTTCGGCGACCTGGCCATCCACGGCCTGCCCGTGATCGGCTTCCAACTCGGCCATGCGGCGATTTTCCTGATCCTGTATCTAATCCTGCGCCTGGGCTTCTCCAAGATCAAGCCGCGCCTGCCCCTGCTGGACAGGATACAGCGGGCCCTGGCGCGCAACGACGCCCCGATGGAGGAGCCCTTGAGCTGGTTCGGGCCGGACAAGGGAGCCTAAGGGAGAGCAAAGACATGAAGGTTCGCCTCCGAGCCCTCTGCCTGCTCGCGCTGGCCGCCGGGCTGATCGCCCTGGCCGGGTGCGGGGACAGCGAACCCATGGTCGAGGTGGACCTGTCAAAGCACACCGAGATCACCAGCGGCCAACAGACAAAGGCCATCAACTACGCCTACCTGCCCCAATACTCGCATACCATCTCCTACAAACGCCACCACCCGCTCATCGAATACCTGATGCGCGAGACCGGCCTGACCATCCGCCAGGTCTTTCCCAACACCTTCTATGAACACGTAAAGATGGTCGAACGGGGCGAGATCGACATCTCCTTTTCCAACCCCCTGGTGTACATCAACATCGCCGAGGCCGGGGCCAAGGCCTTTGCCCGCATCGAGGAGGGCTGGGGCTGCCCTGACTTCCGCGGCCAGATAATCTGCCGCCGGGACAACCCCAAGATCAACACCCTGGCCGACTGCCGCGGCAAGCGCTGGATCGCGGTCGATCCGCTGTCGGCCGGGGGCTTTCTGTTCGCCCTGGGCCTGTTCAAGGAATTGGGCATGAACCGCTCCGACTTCGCCGAGATCGCCTTTTCCCCGGGCCCCGGGGGGAAACAGGAAAAGGTGGTCGTGTACGTCTACGCCGGCAAGTACGACTTCGGGACGATCCGCGAAGGCACGCTCATGGTCATGCGCGACCGCCTGGACATAGACCAGATCAAGATCATCGCCGAAACGCGTCCCTATCCCGGCTGGGTCTACGCCCACAGGCAGGGCCTGGACCCGGAGGTGGTGGAAAAGATCTCCCGGGCCATGTTCAAGTTGAACCCCTCCGACCCGGAGCACGCCGCGATCCTCAAGGCCGCACAGTTCAAAGGCATCATCCCGGCCCGAGACAAGGACTACGACCCGGTGCGCCGCCTGGCGGTCCAACTCGGCCTGACCGTGCCCGAGGTCAACTAGGTGTCCCTGCTCTCAAGGCTCAGCCTGAGCGCCAAGATCGGCCTGGGCACCACGCTCATCGTCATCCTGATCGCCACGCTCTCGGCCATCGCCACCAGCCGCATGGCCGCCGACGCCCTGGTCAGGGAAAACAAGAAACGCGGCACCGCCCTGGCCGAAAACCTGGCCGCCAGGTCCGTGGAGGCCATGCTCGCCTCGAACCTCCTGGACCTGAAGAACCTGGTGGACGAGCTCAGGGACGTCGGCGACGACGTGCTCTACGCCTTTGTCCTGGACAACGAGGACCAGGTCCTGATGCACACCTTTCCCAAGGGCTTCCCCACGGACCTCGTCAAGGCCAACCGCATCTCCAACGGCCGGACGCGCATAGTCCTGCTGGCCGACGGCCGGCAGCGCATCTACGACTTCGCCTCGCCCGTGACCCTGGAGGGCAGCCGCCTGGGCGCGGTCCGGGTCGGACTGTCCTGCTCCCCGATCCAGGACGAGGTCCGCCGCCTGGTCTTCGCCATTGCCGTGGTCTCGGTCGGGGCCCTGATCCTGGCCGTGTTCCTGAGCACCCTGTTCGGCCGCAGGGTGACCAAAAGACTGGCCCGGTTGCGCAAGCAGGCCGAGGAGATGGTCAAGGGCAACCTGAACATCCAGGCCGGCCCGCTCCTGGCCAAGAACTGTTGGGAAATCATGAACTGCGGGCGCACCAATTGTCCGGCCTACGGCCAGACCCACCGAAGGTGCTGGCTGTTTTCCGGGACCCTGTGCTCCGCGCACTCCCAGGGCGAGGCCCCGGAGAAAGGCGACCTCTGCTCCAGCTGCCCGGTGTTCAGAAACAACGCCGGCGACGAGATCCAGGACCTGGCCGAGACCTTCGACTTCATGGCCCTGACCATCAAGACGCAGATCGAGGACCTCAAGCGGGCCAAAAAGCATCTCCGAAGCCAGCAGGAACAGCTCATCCAGGCCCAGAAGATGGAATCCCTCGGCAAGCTGGCCGGCGGCGTGGCCCACGAGATCAACACCCCCCTGGGCATCATCCTCGGGTACGCCCAGATACTGCAGGAAGAGGCGGCGTCCAAGCAAATGTTCGAGGACCTGAAAATCATCGAAAAGCAGGCCAAGGTCTGCCGCAAGATCGTGGCCGACCTGCTCGGGTTCTCCAGACAGGCCGTCAACTCGAGGGAGGCGATGTCGGTCAACGAGTCCATCATGGAGTCCATCCGCCTGGTCCAGCACACCTTCGGCCTGGACAAGATCGAGTTCATAACCGATCTGGACAGGGACACGCCCGTCATCTCAGGCGACCCCGAACGCCTCAAGCAGGTCTGGCTCAACCTGTTCAGCAACGCCCTGGACGCCATGCCCAATGGCGGGACCATCCTGGTCAGGACGCGGCTGGACCCCGAGGCGGACAAGGTGGTCACCTGGATCGCGGACACCGGCTCGGGCATCGCCAAGGAGGACTTGACCAACATCTTCGACCCCTTCTTCACCACCAAGGCCGCGGGCAAGGGGACAGGGCTTGGACTTTCGGTTTCTTTCGGGATAATCGAGGACCATGGGGGCGAAATCCGCGCCGAGAGCCCGGCGCCGCCGGATATCTGGACCCGATCCACAGACCGCGGCGTTGGCCACGGCGGCGGGGCCGTGTTCATAGTCGATCTGCCGCTCGATCACCGCCACAAGGACCCGACGCCCCAAAAAGACAACCCCTAACCAAGGAGTTTCATGTGGCCAAGGTGCTGGTTTTGGACGACGTGATCGACGCCGGGGTGCTCATCAAGCGCATTCTGGAACGCAAGGGCCACCAGGTGACGGTCTTCTCCAAGGAAGAGGAGGCCCTGGCCTTCGCGGCCGAGAACCCGGTGGACCTGGCCATCCTGGACATCAAGCTCAAGAAGATGACCGGGGTCGAGGTCCTCGACGAGTTGAAGAAGTCCACCCCCGGCATCCGGGCCATCATGCTCACCGGATACCCGACCCTGGAGACCGCCCGCGAGTCCCTGCGCCTCGGGGCCAGCGAATACTGCGTCAAGCCCATCGACAAGGACGAGCTGGAGGCCAAGGTCGAGGAGGTCCTGGGCCCCTGACCGGGCCTTTCGGAGTAACCGATGCCCATCAAGGAGCTCTTCAAGCACTGGACATACAGCGTCTTTGCCCCGGGCACGCTTTTCAGCCTCAAGTACAGGGCGTTCAAGGAGCTTCTGCGTTACGACTCGGCCTGCCTGGATCTCATCGCGGACATAGAGGAGATATATTACGGCGGAGACCAGGCCGACTGGGCCAGGATGGCCTGGATCTGCAACCGGCTCAGGACCCTGGTCGCCAGGCTGGTGGAGCACCTCCTGGTCCTGAGCCCCTCAAGGCACATGGACCTTCCTGAGTACCTGAAAAAAATAGATTTCTACATCCAGATGGGCCTGGACACCCCGGATGCGGACCCCTCCCCGCCGTACACCCTCGGCCTGGACCGGGCCGCGGACCTGCCCGCGTTGACCGGCGGAAAGGCCGCCAACCTGGCCCTTGCCGCGGCCGAGACCAACGTGCCCGTGCCCCCGGGGTTCGTGATCACGGCCAACGCCTTCAACTACATCCTGGAGACCAACTTCCTGAGGCCCGATCTGGACAAGATACTGCGCCGGGTGTCCTTGTCCGCGCCGGGCCAGCTGCCCGGCCTGTGCGCGAAGATGCAGCAGATGGTCATGTCCGCGGACATCCCGGAGGTCATTGTCTCCGAGATTCAAAAGGCCCTGGACGCCCTGCCCTGGAAGGGCGCGCTGGCCCTGCGCAGCAGCGCGGTGTCCGAGGACGGGGACATCTCCTTTGCCGGCCAGTACAAGACCTGCCTCGACGTGGAGCCCAAAGACCTGATCCGGGCCTACAAACAGGTCCTGGCGGCCAAGTACGGCCAAGAGGCCGTGAGCTATCGGGTCCTGAACGGCCTGGCCGACCAGGAGACGCCCATGGCCGTACTGGTGATGCCGAGCATCGCGGCCGCGGCCTCGGGGGTGATCTACACCCGGGACGAGGACAGGTCCCAATGCCTGAGCGGGCTGCTCGCGCTCTACGCCGTGCCCGGCCAGGGAAGCGCCCTGGTCGAGGGCCGGGCCCGGCCGGACATCTACTGCTTTTCCCGGGACCCGGTCCCGGAGCAGGTCCAATGCCCCGAGGCCCCGCGCTCCAGCCTCGACCCCGACACGGCCAAACGCCTGGCCTCGTTCGCCCTGGAGCTGGAGGAGCTGTTCTCCGGCCCGCAGGACGTGGAATGGCTCCTGGACACGCGCGGCCGGCCGTACATCGTCCAGTCCAGGCCCCTGCAGGCGGACAGGCCGAGTGACGAAAGGCCTCCGCCCCGGAACGACAAGGCCGAGGTCCTGATCTGGGGCGCGACCCGGGCCGCGGCCGGGATCGACAGCGGGCCCGTGTTTCAGCTCAGGGACGAGGAGCATCTGGAGTCCGTGCCCAAGGGCTGCGTGCTCGTAGTCGAGAACCTGAGCCCCTGCCTGAGCGCCGCGGCCGGCAGGATCAAGGCCGTGGTCTCGGTCACCGGCAGCAGGGCCAGCCATTTCGCCTCCGTGGCCCGGGAGATGGGGCTCCCGGTCCTGGTCGGGGCGCAAAACGCCTTTGAGGTCCTGCGGCAAGGCCTTGTGGTCACGGTGGACGCGAACAGGAAGACGGTCCTGGCCGGCCGGGCCCCGGCCCTCGGCTCGGCCAGGGCCGCGAGGCAGGCGTCCAACCCGGCCCTGGACAGGCTCGGCCGGATCATGGGCCGCGTGGCCCAATTGAGCCTCACCGACCCGGCGGCCGAGGACTTCAGCCCCCAAGGCTGCCGATCCCTGCACGACGTGGTGCGCTATGTCCACGAGAACGCGGTCCTGGAGATGTTCTCCCTGGTGGGCAGGTCCGGCCGGGGCATGGGCCGGGCCAAAAGGCTCAAGAGCGGGCTGCCCATCGTGATCTACATCCTGGACATAGACCAGGGCCTGTTCGAGGCCGCGGCGAAAAAGGCCGTGGTCTCGGCGGACGACATCAAGAGCGCGCCCATGTGGGCCCTGTGGGCCGGGCTGAACTCAAAGGACAACGAATGGCCCAAGGACCTCCTGCATGTGGACTGGCAGGAGTTCGACAAGATCAGCGCCGGGCTGTTCAAGTTCGACTCCAGGCTGCTGGCCAGCTACGCCGTCCTGGCCAAGGACTACATGCACCTGATGGTCCGCTTCGGCTACCACCTCTCGGTGGTCGACTCCCTGTGCGGCCAGAACGCCCAGAACAACTACGTCAAATTCCGGTTCAAGGGCGGCGGCGGCGGCCTGGACCAGCGGCTCCTGCGGCTCAGGTTCATCCAGGGGGTGCTCGAAACCAGGGGCTTTCGGGTCTTAACCAAGGGCGACATGCTGGACGCGCTCCTGTCCAGGACCGAGGCCAACACCATCCTCAAGGCCCTGACCTTTCTCGGCCGGGTCCTGGCCAAGACCAGGCTGATGGACCTCGGCCTGGGCAGCGAGGCCGAGGTCGAGGAGTTGGTGAGCCGATTCCTGCGCCAATGCGAAGAGGCCGAGGCCGAGCCTCCGGAGACCTAGGCCCCATGCCCCGGACCAAGCCGGAATACCGCCTGAACTGGGTCAGCGGGCAGTTGGCCGTGGGCAACGCGCCCCTGTCCTATGTCCAGCTCGAAAGCATCAGGGCCCAGGGCGTGGACGCCATCCTCAACCTGTGCGGCGAATTCACGGACCTCCACGAGATCGAGGCCCGCAGCGGCTTCGAGGTCTACTACATGCCCTTGCGGGACGAGGAGGCCCCGGAGCTCGCGGAGCTGGAAAAGGCCCTGGCCTGGCTGGACGAGGCCGTGTATCTGGGCAAAAGGGTGCTCATCCACTGCAGGCACGGCATCGGCCGCACCGGGACCCTGCTGAACTCCTACCTGCTGCGGCGCGGGCTGGGCCACAGGCTGGCCGGGAAAAGGCTCAAGGGCCTGGTGTCCAAGCCGGCCAACTTCAACCAGTGGTGGACGGTGCGCAAATACGGCCGGCAGAGCGGCCAGCTCACGATCAGGGAGCCCAGCCTGGAGTTCAAGAACCTGGTGGACCTGTCCCCGTTTTTCAACGACTACGCCGCCCTGGCGGGGCGGGCCCTGGCCGTGGCCGAGCGCGCCCAGGCTTGCTGCGGACCCGAACCGGCCGTGTGCTGCCGCAGGACCGTAAACCTGCATCTGGCCGAGGCCGTGCACCTGGCGTACAAGATCAACTCGACCCTGACCAGCCGAGAGCGCCTGGAGGCCATAGAGCGGGCCGTGGCCGTGGTCAAGAAGGAGCGCGCCGCGGCCAGGAAGCTGGATTCCGGCCAAGGGGACTACTGCCTGTCCACCGTGGGCGAGAACTGCCCGTTGCTGGTCGATCAAAGCTGCCTGGTCTTCGAGTTCAGGCCCCTCAAATGCAGGATGTTCGGACTTGCCGAGGACCTCCAGGGCGAACTGTGGAACGAGCTGGACCCGGCCCTGGAGAAGTTGTCCAAGGAGATGTTTCTGGCCTTCACCTCCAGCCTGCCGCCCGAGGGTCTGCCCCTCTTCGCCCTGCCGGACGTGGTCTCGGGCCGCTACGTGCAGACCTTCTTCCACCTCCTGACCGAAACCGCCGCGGAGGCGGCGCGGGCCGCGCCTCCAGGGCCTGAAGGGCGCCCGGCCGGCTAGGGGTTCTGCTCCATCTTGCGCTTGTACTCCTCGGGCCACAGGGCCGGGGAGGGCCGGCCCTCGATGAGCAGCCGCTTGGCCTCGGGGTCGAGCCTGAAGCGGTTCCTGACGAAGCTGGTGTAGAACCCGGCCGCGTCGATGTCCCCGATCAAGATGAACCCGACCAGGACCTGGTCCCTGAACACCAGCTTGCGGTACACGCTGGCCTCGGCGTCCAGGTGCGAGTGGACCTCGAAGTCCGGGCCTGGCGCGGGGTTGGCCTGGCCCACGGCGATGGTCGGCAGGCCGTAGTAGGTCACCGCGTTCATGGCCAGGCCGCCGGAATAGGGCCGGCTCGGCCCGGCCATGTTGTACCCGGCGTACAGGCCCTGGTTGTAGGCGTTGGGCCAGATGGGCCTGACCGTGTACTCGCCGGTCAAGAGGTCCTTGGCCTCGGCCACGTCCCCGGCCGCGAACACGTCCTCGGCGCTGGTCCGCATGCAGTCGTCCACCCGGATGCCCCGGTCCACGCGGATGCCGCAGTCCCGGGCCAATCCGGCGCGCGGCTTGACCCCGGCGGCGATGATCACCGCCTGGGCGGGCACCAGGCCCTTGTCCGTGTCCACGGCCCTGAGTTCGCCGGCCTCGTCGCGGACGATCGCCCTGGGCTCGGCGCCCTGGAGAAAGTTGAGGCCCTGGGCCTCCAGATGCCTGACCACCATGTCCCCGGCCTGGTCGTCGAAATAGGCGCGCATGATGCGCGAGCGCACGATCAGGGTCACGCGCACGTCCCGGCCGGCGAGGCCCTCGGCCGCCTTGAGGGCGATGAGCCCGGCCCCGATCACGGCCACCTCCCTGACCTTGCCCACCAGCCCGCGCAGGGCCTCGGCGTGGGCCACGGTGGTGAAGTGGTGCACGCCAGGGCCATCTATCCCGGGCAGGTCCGGGCTCAGCGGCTCGCCGCCCGTGGCCAGGAGCAGGCGGTCATAGGCCAGGGCCTGCCCGTCCTCCAGGACCACGCGCCCGGCCTCGGGGTCCACGGAGAGCGCCCTGGCGCCCAGGCGCAGCCGGACCTTGTTGTCGGTGTAGAAGGACTCGGGCCTGAAGGGCAGGGTCTCCAGCCTGATCTTGTCCGCCAGGTAATAGGAGATCAGGGGCCGGCCGTAGGTGGGCACCTCCTCCTCGCTGACGATGGTGATCGCGCCGCTCTTGTCCCGGCTGCGGATGCCCTCCACCGCCCCTATGGCGGCCACCCCGTTGCCGATTATCAGGTATTGCATTCATACACCCCGCTTAAGATGATGGATCCGGCCGGGCCCCGGCCCGCCGCGTCCCACTGGCTGTCTAACCGCTTTCGGCTTAAAAATCCACAGCCTCGCCCTGGGCACTAGACTGTTTAACACTGCATAATCATTGATTCTATCCAACCCGTCGGGCCAGTTGCCAGAATCTTCAAGAAGGGCTATCCATTCAGGTTCCAGCGAACGAGAGGCGCGCCGAGACACTACCGGGCATATGGCCAGACACAGGATACTGATCGCCAACAGGGGCGAGATCGCCATCCGCATCATGCAGGCCTGCCAGGACCTGGGCCATGAGTTCGTGGCCGTGTACACGGCCGAGGACGCGGGCTCCGGGCACCTGGACACGGCCCGGGCCATGGGCGGGGACAGGGCCCTGGCGCGCATCAGCAGCTACAGCGACGCCGGCGACATCCTGTCCCTGGCCGACGAGGTCAAGGCCACGGCCATCCACCCGGGCTACGGGTTCTTTGCCGAGAACTACCGCTTCGCACGCCGGGTGGCCGAGAGGGACCGGCCCATGACCTTCATCGGCCCGTCCTGGTGGGTGATCCGCGACCTGGGCGACAAGATCAACACCAAGCGCCTGGCCCGCAGGCTGGGCGTGCCCACGGTGCCCGGCTCGGACCGGGCCATCTACGACGAGATGGAGGCCGAGGCCATAGCCGAGAGCCTGTTCGAGTTCCAGACCGACCAGGAGGTCAAGCGGCCCACGGTCCTGGTCAAGGCCTCGGCCGGCGGCGGCGGCATGGGCATCGACGAGGTCGACGACATGGCCAGGTTCCGCCAGACCTTCCGCCGCATCCGCAACTACTCGGCCAGGCTGTTCAACGACGAGGGCGTGCTCATCGAGCAGCGGGTCTTCAACTTCAACCACCTGGAGGTCCAGGTGGTCTCGGACCGCGCAGGGCTCGGGCCGGTGCACTTCGGGACCCGCAACTGCTCGGTCCAGAGCCTCGGCAAGCAGAAGCGCATCGAGGTCGCCCCGGGCTTCTTCCCCCAGGGCATCAGCTACTCGTTCGACGCCGCCAAGGTCCTCGGGGACATCGTGGACCACTCCCTGAGCATGGCCCGGGAGATCAACTACGACAACGTGGGCACCTGGGAATGGATAGTCGGCCCCAAGGGCGAGCCGTTCCTCATGGAGGTCAACACCAGGATCCAGGTGGAGAACGGGGTCTCCGCGGCCATCGCCAGGCTCAGGGGCGAAAACGCCGTGAACCTGGTCCGCGAGCAGATCCGCCTGGGCCTGGGCGAGCCCATGGGCTACGGTCAACAGGACATCGGGTTTAAGGGCGCAAGCATCGAGTACCGGATCATCGCCGAGGACACCCAGAACCGCTTCACGCCCTGGGCCGGCCGGGTGGAGCCGGTGTCCTGGCCAAAGGCCCCCTGGCTGTCCCTGCACACCCACATGCCCGCGGGCCGGGCCTACCAGATACCCACGGAGTACGACCCCAACCTGGCCCTGGCCATCATCTGGGGCCGGGACCTGGCCGAGGCCAAGGCCCGGGGCCTGGAGTTCCTGGACGGGCTGAGCCTTGACGGCAGGGACGGCCAGGACGTGGACATCAAAACGAACATCCCGTTTCTGCGGGAAAAGACAAGCACCCTTTTGGAGTTCTGAGCCAAGGCATGGACGCGGACAAGAAAAAGACCGACCTGCTGCACCGGGCGCAGTACGCCAAAGACATCCTGGGGCCGAAGAAGAACGAACGCCTGGAGGCCCTGCTGTCCAAGATCGGGGCCTGCGAGACGAACTCCCCCGGCCAGGGCCGCCAGGAAGCGCTCAAGAACCTGCAGGTCCTGGAGGAAAGGCTGGGCCACCTGGAGGCCCTGCTCGACAAGCAGCTCACGCCCATGGACAAGGTGCGCATCGTGCGCCACCCCCAGCGCATCTGCCTCAAGGACATCCTGGAAAACGTCTACGACAACTACACCGAGATCGGCGGCAAGGACGAGCACAGCATCGACCCGGGCATGCTCATCGCCCGGGCCTACGTCACCAGGCGCGTGGGCAAGAAGACCCTGAACCATCCGGTCATGGTCGTGGGCCAGGAAAAGGGTCACGGCCAGGAGTTCCGCAACGGCGGCTCGATCAAGCCCTGGGGCAACTCCAAGGCCCTGAAGTACATGAAGGTCGCGGCCAGGGAGAACATCCCCATCCACGCCTACGTGTCCACCCCGGGCTCCTATCCCCTGGAGGACTTCCCGGGCGCGGCCCAGCAGATCGCCGAGAACATCTACGAGATGGCCGGGCTGGAGGTGCCGATAATCGCGATCTTCTCCGAGGGCGGCTCGGGCGGGGCCGAGGCCGTGGCCCTGGCCGACAAGAGGCTGATGTTCTCCCACGGCTACTACTCGGTGATCTCGCCCGAGGGCGCGGCGGCCATCGAGGGCAAGGTCCGCGGCGGAATGCGCGCCCCGGCCGAGCTCATCGAGCGCTGCGCCCAGTTCCAGCGCATCACCGCCGAGGACAACCTCGGGGCCGGGTTCGTGGACGCCGTGGTCCAGGAGCCGCCCCTGGGCGCCAGGCCCGAGCACTTCGATTTCTACAAGCGCCTGCGCACCGAGGTCATAAGGGCCACGGACGAGGTCATCCTCGGGGTGGGCGGCATGCGCATACTCAGAAAGAGGGCCATGCGCCGCCGCAAGAAGGACCCGGACGAGTCCGAGCACATCATCGTGCGCTGGAACCTGAACACCAAGGCCAAGCAAAGGCTTTTGGCCAAGAGGCGCCGCAAGTTCAGGCGCATGGCCCAGGGGTCCTTCGAGGACAGGCGCTCGCTGGCCGAGAAGATCGGCGCCGCCCACCTCGGGATACTGGTCCCGGCGTTCTCCGCGGTGCGCTACGGCCTGGTCAAGAACGTCAAGAAGACCTTCACCAGGGCGGCCGAGGAGGTCACCGGCGAGATCCACGTGGTCGCCGGCAGGATCGAACGGCTCCGGCGAAAGGCCATGGAAAGGCTGCGCCTGCCGCGCAACAACGGCAGGCGCAAGGGCCTGGAGCTGACCGCCCTGTCCGCCCCGGTCATGCCCAGTCACGGCAACGGCCAGGGCTACCTGAGCCCCCAGGCCGCGCCGGACCGGGAGATCACCTGCCCCAGGGCCGAGAAGCGCGGCTGCATGGACGTCTGGGCCCGGGACCTGTTCGGGGAGTTCGCCGGGGTCTGCCCCTATTGCGGCCACCACTTCTTCATGGAGTACCAGTGGTACCTGGCCAATGTCTTTGACCACGACTCGGTCAGGGAGTTCAACCAGAACATCGCCTCGGGAAACCCGACCGGGTTCCCGGACTTCGAGAAGCGCATCCTGGCGGCCCGGAAAAAGACCGGCCTGCAGTCGGCCTGCATGACCTTCAACGCCAGCCTCATGGGCATCAAGCTGACCTGCGCCATGCTCATAGCCGACTTCCGGGGCGGCTCGGTCGGCGCGGCCGAGGGCGAGAAGTTCATAAGGGCCCTGGAAATGGCCGGAAAAAGGCACCAGCCCTTCCTGGCCTACTCCCACGGCACGGCCGGGATCCGCATCCAGGAGGGCGTGCACGGCCTCATCCAGATGCCCCGGGCGACCATGGCCGTGCGCCGGTACATCGAGGCCGGGGGCCTGTACATCGTGCTCTACGACACCAACTCCTACGCCGGGCCCGTGGCCTCGTTCCTGGGCTGCTCCCCCTACCAGTACGCGGTGCGCTCCTCAAGGCTCGGCTTCGCCGGGCCCGGGGTCATCCGGGAGACCACGGGCGTGGACATCCCCCCGGACTACCACAAGAGCTACAAGGCCCTGTCCAGGGGACACATCCAGGGGGTCTGGGACCGCCGGGACATCCGCAAGAACCTGCACCAGTCCTTCCTGACCATCGGCGGCCGGAACCTGTACTACCGCTGAGGCGCAAGCCTCCCTACTCGGGGATGAACTCCGGAAGGACCTTGTCCAGCCGGGCCTGGAAGGCGTCCAAGAGGGCCTGGGCCCGGGCCTGGTCCCGATCCGGACCAAGAGGGGTCCTCAGGCAGACGAAGGCCCCGTCGGTCCGATGGCGCAGGGCCGCGTCCAGGAGCATGAACACCCGGCCCATGAACGGGCTGGTGAACACCCGGCCCCGGCCCTGGAACCAGCAGTTGGCCAGGGCCATGGCGGAGTCCTTGGCCAGCACGATCTGGGTCGCCGGGACCCTGCGCGCGCCCCCCGGGGCAACGACCAGGACCTTGGAGTCCACGGCGCGCCAGCCGTTGTCCGGGCGGCCCGGCAAGGCGTCAAGCGAAGGGGCGAAGGGCCGCTGGGACGATCTGTAGACCGCCCACAGGGTCACCTCGCGGCCCCCGGGGTCCCTGAATTGGGCCCTAAGGGCGTCGATGTCGCCCTCAAGGTCCGCGGCCCAGGCCGGATCCGACCCGCCTTGCCAGCCATTAAGCTCCATGGGCAGCTCGGAAAACGGCCTCCTTTCGGGCTCCAGGTCCTGGGCCAGGAACTTCACCTGCCCGGCAAGCCCGAGGAGCAGAAACACCGAGGCCAGGACAAGGTGCCCCACGGACCTGGCGTCCACCGGGGCCCTGACCAGGACCCTTCTGGTCGCGGCCGGCCTTGATCCGCCGATGACCTCCGCGCGCCGGGTGAAGGCCGTCCTGAAGACCCCGGCCAAGAGGCACATGGCCGCGGCGCAGGACACATAGGTCAATATCCGAAAGATCGGCCCGGCCGGGTCCGGGACAAGGGCCGGAAACCTGAGCCCGACAACCGCGCCCGCGGCCAGGCAGAGGGCGCAGACCGCGACCGACGCGGGCCAGGCGGCCAGGACCAGCCATGTCCTGCGGCCCGGCGAAAGGGCCTTGAGCGAGCCGAAGACCAGGGCCATGAGCGCCGAGGGCAGGACGTACTCCAGGCCCGGCCCGCCGTGGACGACAAGGGCCTGGGCCGCGGGACCCGAGGCCCCGGCCAGCCCGGCCATGAGCCCGGACAGGTCCAGGGCGGCCCGCAGGGGCCAGCGGGTCAGAAACCCCAGCCAGGCCTCAGGGAGCGGAACGGCCAGGGCCAGGACGGCCAGGGGAAGGTAAAAGACCCTCAGGGCCGCAAGGCCGTAGTAGAACAGCAGCGCAGAGACCAGTGAGAGCCACATGGAGAGCAGCACCAACAGGTCTGCCTGGCCCAGCCTGCCGACAAAAAGCAGGGCCAGGGACAAAAACAACAAGGAATACGCCGACCTGGGAGATGAGGAGTGCGGTCCGACGCCGAACACGAACTTCCGCTGGCCTGCCAGGCACAGGGCCGCGGCCGCCGCGAACCAGCAATAGACATGGCCCGGGGCGTTCCAGGCCGCGGCCGGAACGCCGAAGGACCCGGCGTAGAACGAGACCCACGCCGCGGCAAAGACAAGCACCACCAGATACATCGTCAAGACCCTGCCACGATGCTGAGACCGCCGCGCGGCCGAACCAACGAGAACGCGGCCGCCGCGGCTTTGAAATTGTCATTTCATAGCTTTTCCCGGCCTCGGTAGCAAGGCATCCGGGCAAAAAACAAAAAAAACCCGGCCGGCAGAACCCTGCCCCGCGGCCGATTCGGCCGCAGGGCACAGACATCCAGGACCTAAGTCCTGCGCAGGGCCTAGGCGAACGAGTCCATGACCCTGCGCACGGCCTCGATGTCCGGGCTTCGCAGGGCCATGGGGCCGGAGACTCCGGCCTGAAACGGCGGCCGGTCGTTTTCATAGATGAGGCCCACAGGAATCTCGTCCCCAAAGACCCGGGCCAGGCGCATGGCCGCGTCCCAGTCCCCGGGGTCGTGGCCGTTGACCCTCTTGCAGCGCTGCTTGTACCAGGCAAAGGTGTTGACCTTGTTGAAGCTCACGCAGGGCTGGAGGATGTCCACCAGGGCCAGGCCCGGATGGCGCACGGCCCCGGCCATCAGCCCGGCCAAGTGCTCCGGGTCCCCGGAAAAGCCCCTGGCCACGAACCCGGCGCGCATGGCCACGGCCACGGCCACGGGGTTGAAGGCCTCGGACGGCTGGCCAAGGGGCTGGGCCTTGGTCTTTTGGCCCTGCGCCGTGGTCGGGCTGGCCTGGCCCTTGGTCAGGCCGTAAATCTGGTTGTCGTGCACCAGCAGGGTCAGGTCGATGTTGCGGCGCATGGCGGCCAGGAAATGGTTGCCGCCCTCGCCGTAGACGCAGCCGTCGCCGCTCTCGACTATGACCGTGAGCCCGGGGTTGGCCAGCTTGGCCCCGGTGGCCGCGGGCAGGGCCCTGCCGTGCAGTCCGGTGAGCATGTTGCAGTTCAGGTACAGCGGGGTCTTGGCCGCCTGGCCGATGCCGCTGACCATGAGCACCTGGTGCGGGGCCAGGCCGAGACCGGCCAGGGCCTGCTTCAGGGCCTTGAGGATGAAATGGTTGCCGCAGCCCGGGCACCAGGCGGTCTCGAACTCGCCGTAATCTTCAATCCCGACCATCGCCGCCCTCGAGTTAGAGTATGCTTTCCAGGCCGCGCAACACATACGCGGCGGTCATGGGCAGGCCGTCGAACCTGAGCACCCGGCCATGGACCTCGAAACCGGTCTCCCGGCGCAGGAGCCGGGCCAACTGGCCCGTGGCGTTGCCCTCCACGCAGACCACGCTGCGCGCGGACTCGATCAGGGGCATGAACTGGTCCTCCTTCAGGGGCCAGAGCTGGGCGAAATGAAGGACCGCGGACCTGACGCCGCGCTCGACCAGAGCCTCGGAGGCCTCCAGGACCGCGGACAGGGTCGAACCCCAGCAGACCAGAAGCGCGTCCGGGGCCTCAAGGCCGTAGAGGACCGGCGGCAGGGTCTCGGCCATGATCCCCAAGCCCTTGGCCAGCCTCTTCTCGACCATCTCGACCCTGACCTTGAGGTCCTCGGTCAACCTGCCGTCCGGGCTGTGCTCGTCCGAGTCCGAGCGGACCAGGGCCCTGCCGAACCCGGGCGCGACCCAGGGCGAGACCCCGTCCGGCGCCGGCGCATAGCGCCTGTAGGACCCCGGGTCCGGGGGGTCAAGCATGGGGCCCGGGACCTCGGGCAACACGTCCAGGTCAAAGGGCTCAACCGCCCGGTAGCAGTCGGCCAGGTACTGATCCGTGAGCACGAACGCCGGGGACTGCCAGCGCGCGGCCAGGTCAAAGGCGCGATGGGTCAGATAAAAGCACTCCTCGACCGTGCCCGGCGCGAACACGGCCCTGGGGAACTCGCCGTGCCCCGCGGACAAGACCATGTCCAGGTCGGCCTGTTCGGTGCGCGTGGGCAGGCCCGTGGCCGGACCGGGCCTCTGGGCCAGGACAAAGACCAGCGGGACCTCGAGCATCCCGGCCAGGCTTACGGCCTCGGTCATCAGGGCGAACCCGCCGCCCGAGGTGGGCACCAGACAGCGCGCCCCGGCGAACGACGCGCCCACGGCCATGTTCGCCGCGGCGATCTCGTCCTCGGCCTGCTCGACCACCAGGCCCGAACCCCGGCCCTTGTCTATCAGGGTCAGGGCCACGGACGTGGACGGGGTCATGGGATAAAAGGAGCAGAACCCGCAGCCCGCGGCCAGGGCGCCCAGGGCCACGGCCTCGTTGCCGTTGAGCACCATCCTCTTGCCCGCCCGCTCTGGCGGGGGCGGCATGCAGGCCAAGGCGAGGTCCCGGCCCTTGACCCACTCAAAGGCCGCGCGCAGGACCGCGAGGTTCTCGCCGACCACCTCCGGACCCTTGCGGGCAAAGGCCTCGGACACCAGGCCCTCGAGCACGGTCAGGTCGCCGCAGACGGCCGAGCCGAGCACGCCCAGGGCGGCCACGTTCGCCAACACGGGCTTGGGGGCCAGGGCCCCAAACGGCGCCCCGAGGACCTCGGCCCGGACCTCGGCCAGAGACTCGGCCAGGTCCACGGCCAAGGACTCGTCCACCACGACCAGCCCACGCGGGCCGAGTTCCGGGATGTGCAGGTCAAGGGTCTCGCGGTTCAGGGCCACCAGGATGTCCACCTGCTCGGTCGGGGCCATGGCCGCGCCCGGCCCGGTCCGGATGGCGAAGGTGTTGTGCCCGCCTCGGATGCGGGACATGTAGCTTTGGGTGACGTGCACGTCGTAGCCGGTGCGCGCCAAGGCCATGACCATGAGCCGGCCTATGGTCGCCAGGCCCTGGCCGGCCTCCCCGCCGATCAGGATTGAAGTTCCGGACTCGGCCATGCTCCCTCCCGGCTCAGGCCCCGTCGAGCCCGGCCCGCTCCCGGGCCAGGGACCAGGCCTCGGGGTCCTCATAGTACTGCTGGAGGTCCGCGAGCATGACCACATGTCCGCGCTGCTCCTCGAGCATGCGGGCCAGAAACCTCTGCTCCGCGTCGTCGCCCGCGTCCATGAGCCAGTCCTGGTAGAAGTCCACGGCCGCGCGCTCGAGCTCAAGGGCCGCGCCGACCGCGGCCAGCTCGGTCAGGCAGACGGCCGGCCTGTCCCGGCCCGCGGCCAAATCCCTGAACGCCGCGCGCACGTCCCTGGTCCGGGACTCGTCCAGGACGCAGACCGCGGCGAAGTCCGCGCCCTTGACCAGGGACCGCCGCAGCTCCTCCATGATCCCCTGCCGGGAGCGCTCGTCAGCGGCGAGCTGCTCAAAGACCTCCCGGCCGAGGCCGTCGCCGCAGGAGGCCGCGCTCTCGGCGTAGAACCCGGCGGCCCTGGCGCACAGGTCCACGGCCCGACACAACTTGTCCTGGATCTTTCCGCTCATGACCCCTCCAAGGATTGAAGACTCCGCGCCCGTCGGACGAAACCCGGCGCGCGAGCCGGGCTACTCCTTTGCCGCGGGCGGGGTGAACACCCGGGCCCCGAGCTCCTGGTCGAGCAGGAACAGGCCGCCCCCTTCCCCGACCAGCTTGAGCTTGTTGACCACCTCGCCCACGCCGGCCTCCTCCTCGACCTGCTCGGACACGAACCAGTGCAGAAAGATGTTCGTGGCGTGGTCCTTCTCCTTCTGGGCCAGGTCCACGAGGTCGTGGATCCTCTTGGTCACCTTCTTCTCGTGGGCCAGGGCGTCCTCAAAGGCCGCAAGCGGGGAGTCCCACCCGGGCTTGGGCGCGTCCACGGCCTGGAGATTCACCCTGCCGCCCTGCCCGACCAGGTAGCGGTACATCTTCATGCCGTGAAAGAGCTCCTCCTGGGTCTGGGCCTCCATCCACTTGGCGAACCCGGGCAGGCCCAGGTCCTCGAAGTAGGCGGCCATGGACAGGTACAGGTAGCCGGAGTAGAACTCCCACTTGATTTGGTCGTTTATGGCCTTCTCCATCTTCTTGCTGATCATGCTCGATCTCCTTTTTACATAAAATCGGTGTGCTGCGGCCCGAAGGCCGCATGTCTATCATAACCATTTTCAAATCTTTTGGAAGGTCGCGGCTGATTAGGGGATGAAAAATCAGGCCAAAAGGCTGCGGCCGAAGGCCTCGCGCAGCCTGAAGCGCAGATGGGTGCGCCGCGCTCCGGCCCTGGTGTTGGCCAGGCCCATGCGGAAGGCCTTTTCGCTGCCCACGAACACGGCCAGGCGCCTGGCCCTGGTCAGGGCGGTGTACAGCAGGTTGCGCTGCAAAAGCAGGTAGTGCTGGGTGACCACGGGCACGACCACGGCCGGGTACTCGCTGCCCTGGGACTTGTGCACGCTGATGGCGTAGGCCGGGGCCAGGTCGTCCAGCTCCGCGGACTCGTAGACCGCGACCTGGCCGTCGAACTCCACGCTCAAGGCGTTCTCCCGGACGTCCAGGTCGAGGACCCAGCCCAGGTCGCCGTTGAAGACCTCCTTGTCGTAGTTGTTCCTGAGCTGCAGGACCCGGTCCCCGGGCCTGAACACGTTCTCGCCCCGGCGCAGCTGCGGGCCCGGCCCGGGGTTCAGGCGCTCCTGGAGCAGTCCGTTCAGGGCCTGGGTGCCGACCAGGCCCTTGTGCATGGGGGTGAGCACCTGGACGTCGCGCACCGGGTCCAGGCCGTAGCGCTCCGGTATCCGGCCGCAGACCGTCTCCACGATTATGGACTGGACCTTCTGGGGGTCGTCCTGGCCGACCCAGAAGAAATCCGCCTCGGGCGCGTCCCGGTCGCAGGCCAGGGGGAAGCGGCCCTGGTTGATGCGGTGGGCGTTGACCACGATGAAGCTCTCCTGGGCCTGGCGGAAGATGTGGGTCAGGACCGCGCTGGGCACGCTGGCGCTCAGGAGCAGGTCCGAGAGCACGTTGCCCGGGCCGACCGAGGGCAACTGGTCGGCGTCGCCCACCAGGATCAGCCGGCAGGTCAGGGGCAGGGCCCGGAGCACGGACAAAAACAGGGGCCCGTCGAGCATGGAGACCTCGTCCACCAGCAGGGCCTCGGCCCTCAGCTTGCGCTCCTCGCAATGGTGGAACCCGCCGTCCGGCGAGTACTGGAGCAGCCTGTGCAGGGTCTGGGCCGGCCTGCCCGTGGCCTCGGACAGGCGCTTGGCCGCCCGGCCCGTGGGCGCGGCCAGCTTGACCTTGAGGCCCAGGGCCTCGAGGGTCTCGACCACGGCCCTGGTGATCGTCGTCTTGCCCGTGCCCGGCCCGCCGGTGAGGATGAAGACCTTGTTCACGCAGGCCTGGTGCACGGCCTCGCGCTGCTCGTCGGTCAGATTCACCCCGACCCGGCCCTCGATCCCGGGCAGGACCCCGGCCACGTCCCTGCGGCTCACCGGCGAGGGGTGGGCGACCATGGCGCAGAGCCTCTTGGCCGCCTCGTTCTCGAAGCGGTAGTAGCGCATGAGGAACACGGCCCGGGACACGCCCTGCTCGGGCAGGTCCTGGACATGGACCCTTTTTTTGTCCGCGAGCCCGTCCAGGGCCTGGGCCAGGGTCTCGAGGTCCCCGAAGTCGAGCATCCTGGCCACCTCGGCCAACAGCTTGTCCGCCGGGCAGAACATGTGCCCCCCGCGCTCGCCCATGGACTCCAAAACAAAGATGACCGCGGCCTCCAGGCGCTGCCGGCAGTCGGGCGCAAAGCCCAGCTTGAGGGCCATGTTGTCCGCGGTCCGGAAGCCCACGCCCCTGATCTCGTAGACCAGCTCGTAGGGGTCCTTCCTGAGCATGGCCTCGGCCTGGGCGCCGTAGAGCTGGAAGATGCGCGGGGCAAAGGTCGGCGGCACCTCGTGGCTGTGCAGAAACACGATCAGGTTCTTTATCTCCCGCTGCCTCCCCCAGGACTCCTTGATGCCCTTGAGCTTGTTGCGGGAGATGCCCTTCAGGGCCAGGAGCCTCTCCGGCTCGGTGTCCAGGATGTCCAGGACCTCGACCCCGAAGCGGCGGACCAGCTCCTTGGCGGTCTTCTCGCCCACGCCCTTGATCGAGGACTTGAGAAAGCGGATGACCCCGTTCTCGGTGGCCGGGTAGGTCTGCTTGAAGGACGAGACCTCGAACTGGGGGCCGAACTTGGGGTGCGCGCCCCAGCGGCCCTCGAGCTCCAGGGCCTCGCCCGGGGACAGCTCGCCCATGTTCCCGACAATGGTCACCTGGCCCGGCTGGCCCTTGGCCCGGACCCGGGCGATGAGGTAGCCGTTGTCCGGGTTGGTGTAGACCACGCTCAGGACCTCGGCCGTGAGCCTGTCCGGGTCCCGGTCCGGGTCCCGGCCGAGGAGGGCCTGCCTTGGGGTCTCGATCTTCTTCATGGGCTAAGGGCCAAAGGCTCAAAGGGCCCCGGCCGGGGGGAGGTGAAAAAAACGGGGAGGTCCGGCATCGACGACTGCCCCTTCCTTGCGGAAGGACCGGACCCTCCCCTGGAGGTCATGCGAGGGCGGCAGGGAGGCGGGTTCAGGCCCCGGCCCCCGGGCCGTGCTTCTTTCGGCAGTAGGCCAAGAACTTCTGGGCCTCCACCAGGCCCGGGTTGATCTCCAGGGCCTGCTTCAGGTGCGCCACGCACTTGTCGAGTTCCTTTTTGTCGTAATAGACGCGGGCCAGGTTGAAGTGCTGGTGGTCGTCGTTGCCGTTGATCTCCAGGGCCTTGCTGTAATACCTGATGGACTCGTCCAGAAAGCCGTTCTTGCGCAGGTTCATGCCGAACTCGTTGAAGCGCGCCTGCTGCTCCTCCACGAAGGTCTCGTCGAGGTTCAGGAGCAGGTCCAGGACACCCTTGAGCTTGTGGTACTCCTTTTTCTCGGAGTAGACCGAGCCCAGCCCGAAGTTGGCCGGCACGCTCAAGTCGTCGATCATCAAGGCCTTGACGAACTCGCGCTCGGTCTCGTCGAGCATGCCCAGCTTGAAGTACTCCTCGCCCTTCTGAATCTTCTTGTACAGGGAGTTGAGCACCGGCAGGGTGTTGACCCGGTAGTACTCGGGCTCGGGCGTGTACTTGCTCAAGAACTCGATCTGGGCGAGCTTGGTCTTGACCCCGGAGGGCACGTGCTGGCCGTTCAGGGGCTGTAGCTCGTATTCCTGGTCCGCGATCCTGCGCGCGTACCAGTAGGTCAGGCCGGAATGTTTGCCCGAAGAGCCGCCGGTGCCCATGTCGATATCGGCCTTGTAGGAAAAAACGCCGAGTATCTGCGGATAGGACACGTACAACCCCCTGCGTCCCGCCCCGGCCGGGACCTAGGCCAGGCGCGTCTCCTGATAGGCCCGGTTCAGGGCCTTGAAGTTCTTGGGGCCGAGCTTGGGGCCGAAGCGGTCCTCGATGACCGCCTTCATGGACTCCACGGGCAGCACCCCGGATGCCTTGAGCAGGGCCCCGAGCATGGTCGTGTTGGTGATCGGCACGCCGAGCTCCTCCATGGCCACCTTGGCCGCGTCCACCTGGGCCGCCTTGGGCCAGCCGTACTTCTTCCTGAGCTCGGCCGCGGAGGCCGCGGAGTTGACGATGACCGTGCCGCCCTCCTGCAGGCCCTCGGCCACGTTGACGATGTCGAAAAGGGTGGGGTCCAGGACCAGGACCAGGTTCGGGGCGTAGATCTTTTCGCGCACCCGGATCTTCTTGTCGTCCACACGGACAAAGGCCATGACCGGAGCGCCGCGCCTCTCCGGGCCGAAGCTCGGAAAGGCCTGGGCGAACTTGCCCCGGGCGATGGCCGCCTTGGCCAAAAGCTCGGCCAATGTGACTCCGCCCTGACCGCCCCTGCCGTGAATCCTGATCTCGATCATCTTCTCCCCCACTTTGAGTTTCCGGCAAGCCCCGACCCCGGGCCTCACATCCGCTGCCTGTGGATCAGGGACTGCTTCAAGGTCTCCTTGTCCATATACTTGACTTCAGCGCCGAAGGGAATCCCCTGGGCCAGACGGGTCACCCGCAGGCCCGGAAACTCCCTTTCGACCAGGTCCCTTATGTACGAGGCCGTGTGCTCGGACTCCAGGGTCGCGCCCAGGGCCAAAATGAGCTCCGCGACCTCGCCCTGGGCCAGCCGGTCCCTGAGCCTGGAGACCCCGATCCGGTCCGGGCCGACCCCCTCCAGCGGCGAGACCAGCCCGCCGAGCACGAAGTACTGGCCCCGGTACTGGCCCATGTCCTCCAGGGCCAGGAGCGTGTCCCAGTCCGCCACCAGGCAGAGCTGATCCCTGTCCCGGGAGGGGTCGGCGCAGATCGGGCACGGGCTGGCGTCGGCCAGGCTGGCGCAGCGCTCGCAGACGCACAGCCGCTCGCGCAGCTCGATGACGCTTTGGCCCACGGCCCGGGCCTGGTCCTCGGGCATCCTGAGCAGGGCCATGGCCATGCGCAGGGCCGACTTGGGCCCCACCCCGGGCAAAGACGAAAGGCGCTCCACCGCCTCGCGCAGCGGTCCCGGAAGCCTGTTCTCCAACAAACGCCCCCTGGCCCGGCCCGGGCCTAGACCAGGCCGGGGATGCTGATGCCCCCGGTGATCTTGCCCATCTCGGACTCGATCATGGCCTTGACCTTTTTCAAGGCCTCGTTGACCGCGGCCGTGACCAGGTCCTGGAGCATCTCGATGTCCCCGGACTCGACCACCCCGGGGTCGATGCGCACCGCGACCACCTCCTGGCCCCCGGTCATGCGCACCACGACCATGCCCCCGCCGCTCGAGGCCTCGACCTCGCGGGTCTTGAGCTCCTCCTGGGCCGCGGCCATTTTTTTCTGCATTATCTGGGCCTGGCGGATCATGTCGCCCATTCCCTTCATGTCTTCCTCCGAATCCTTGATTTGCAAAGGCCTGAAAAGGGCTCAGCGCTCGCGGGGCTCAACGACCAGGGTGGCCTGAAACGCGTCCACGATCCGCCTGACCGCGGGGTTGGCCTCGGCCTCGGCCCTGAGCGCCTCCAGGGACCTGGGCTCGGGCCTCGGGGCCTGCTCGATGTCCACCGCCGCGCCGGGCCCCAGGTACTCGCAGGCCAGCCTGGTCAGGCATTGGCTGGTCTGGCGATCCTTGAGCCGCGAGACCTGAAAGCCGTTGTGGCAGCGCAGGACCAGGCGTCGGCCCTGGATCTCGCCTGTGGCCTGCATCAGGCCGGGCACCACGTCCCCGGTCCGGCCGTTCTTCTCCCGGACAAAGGACAAGAAGCCCTCCCAGGTGGCCGGGCCGCGCGGCTCCGAGGCCTCGGCCCCGGAAACCACGGGGGCCGTCTCCTGCCCGGACCCGGCCTGGTCAGCGGGCCCGGCCTTGGGTCCGGAGGCAGGGCCTGAACGGGCAGGGCCCGCCGGGGCCCTGCCGCCCGCGGCCGGGGCCCCGGGGCCTCCGCCAGGGCCGGGGGCTGCGAGCCCCTCCAGGTCCAGGAGGTCCGGCAGGCAGGCCATGTTGAGCAAAAGCAGCTCCAGGGCCAGGGCCGGCTCCAGGCTGTTCAGGACCCGGCGCTGGCCATCCAGGGTCATCTGCCAGCAGGCGTGGATAAAGGCCGGATCAAAGCGGCCGGCCCATTCGCGCCAGGCCTCGCGGTCCTGGGCCGAGAGGTCCGAGAGCGGCAGGGCCTCGGCCCCGGCCTGGCTGAGCAGAAACATGTTGCGCCAGCAGGCGGCCAGCTCGCGCAGGAAAAATCCCAGGTCCAGGCCCTGGTCCAGGACCTGGCGCAGGATGCGGCCGAGCCCGGCCAGGTCCCTGGACTCGATGGCCCCCATCATGGACAGGAACACGTCCTGCCCGGCCAGGCCGAGGAACGAACGGACCTCCTGCTCGGCCAAAATCTCGCCGCCCAGGGCCAGGGCCTGGCCCAAAAGCGACATGCTGTCGCGCACGCTCCCGGCCCCGCGGCGGGCGATGATCCGGACCGCGCCGGGCTCGAAACGGACCTCCTCGCGGCCCAGGATGTCCTCCAGGTGGGCGCTGAGCTCGGGCATGGTCAGGGTCTTGAAGGTGTAGTGCTGGCAGCGGCTGATGATCGTCGGCGGGACCTTGTGGGCCTCGGTCGTGGCCAGGATGAAGGTCACCCTGGCCGGCGGCTCCTCCAGGGTCTTGAGCAGGGCGTTGAAGGCCTGCTTGGAGAGCATGTGGGCCTCGTCGATGATGAACACCTTGTACCTGCTCTCCAGGGGCGCGTAGCCCACGTCCTCCTTGAGGCTGCGGGCGTCGTCCACCCCGCCGTGCGAGGCGGCGTCGATCTCGATGACGTCCACGGCCACGCCCGCCGCGGCCTGGCGGCAGTGCGTACATTCATTGCACGGCTCGGCCGTGGGGGCCCTCTTGCAGTTGAGGGCCTTGGCGAAGATTCTGGCCACGGTGGTCTTGCCCACCCCGCGCGTGCCGCTGAACAGGTAGGCCGGGGCGACCTTGTCCTCGGCCGCGGCCCGGGACAGGATGGTCTTGACCGCGTCCTGGCCGACCACGGCGGCAAAGGTCTGGGGCCTGTATTTGGCGGTCAGGTTGGATATGCTCATAATGAAGGGCCGCGCCGCGGGTTCGAACCCGCGGCGCGGCGGGTCTAGATCTCGTATCTGTGGAGCCAGGAGGCGTAGTCCGGGTTCTCGCCCTTGACGATCTTGAAGAACTCCTGCTGCAGGAGCCTGGTCACCGGGCCGGCCTTGCCCTGGCCAATGGTCCGGTGGTCCACCTCGCGGATCGGGGTGACCTCGGCGGCCGTGCCGCTGAAAAAGGCCTCGTCCGCGATGTACAGCTCGTCGCGGGTGAACAGCTGCTCCAGGACCTCGTAGCCCAGCTCCGCGGCCAGGGCCATGATGCTGTTGCGGGTTATGCCCGGCAGCACCGAGGTCAAGGGCGTGGTCTTGATGGCCTCGTCCCGGACTATGAATATGTTCTCGCCCGAGGCCTCGGACACGAAGCCCTGGGTGTCGAGCATCAGGGCCTCGTTATAGCCGTCCTTCACCGCCTCGACCTTGGCCAGCACGGAGTTGACGTAGTTGCCGCAGGCCTTGGCCTTGGTCATCATCACGTTGACATGGTGCCGGGTGAAAGACGAGGTCCGGACCCGGATGCCCTTTTCCAGGGCCTCCTCGCCCAGGTACGCGCCCCACTGCCAGGCTGCGATGGCCACCCGGATGGGGTTGTCGCCCGGATGCACGCCCATGGCCCCGGTGCCGATGAACACCAAGGGCCTCAGGTATCCGGAGGAAAAGCCGTTGACCTTGAGGACCTCGACGCAGGCCTCGACCAGCTCGTCCTTGTCAAAGGGCACGGTGAGCCCCAGGATGTGGGCCGAGTCCAGGAGCCTGCGGATATGGTCCTCGAGACGGAACACGGCCGAGCCGCCGTCCGCGCACTCGTAGGCCCGGATGCCCTCGAAGACCCCGGCCCCGTAGTGCAGGGTGTGGGTCAGGACGTGGACATTGGCCTCGTCCCAGGGGACCAGCCGGCCGTCGAACCAGATTTTTTCGGATTTCTGAACCATTTGAGCTCTCCTTAAAGAAAGGCGTCCCGAAACGGTGCAAAAAAGACCTGCATCCATGCCGGGTGAGGAATTGGAAGCTAAAGAATTCGCCCTGGAAGGTCAAGACGCTTGGAAGCGCGGCCCGGCCGTGCTAGGTTCGCACAATGGCTTTGACATCAAGCTCCGGGCGCGGCTAAGAAAGATTCCGTCCGTTCGTCAACAACACAGGGACAAGGAGTTCAGACCATGCAGCAATTCGCCCGCGTGCACCGGCTGCCGCCCTACGTGTTCGCCACGGTCAACAAGCTCAAGATGGAGATGCGCCATCAGGGCGCGGACATCGTCGACCTGGGCATGGGCAACCCCGATCTGCCGACCCCCAAGCACATCGTGGACAAGCTCGTCGAGGCCGTGCAGAAGCCGGCCAACCACCGGTACAGCGCGTCCAAGGGCATCAATGGGCTCCGCCTGGCCATAGCCAACTGGTACCTCAACCGCTTCGGGGTCGAGCTGGACCACGACCAGGAGGTGGTCGTGACCATGGGCGCCAAGGAGGGCCTGGCCCACCTGGCCCTGGTCATGCTCTCGCCCGGGGACGTGGTCCTGGCCCCGGACCCGGCCTACCCCATCCACCCCTTTGCCTCGATCATCGCCGGGGCCGACGTGCGCCGCATCCCCATCGGTCAGGACCGGGACTTCTTCGAGGACCTCCAGGTGGCGGTCAAGCAGACCTGGCCCAAGCCCAAGCTCTTGATCATCAACTACCCGCACAACCCGACCACCGTGGTCGTGGACCTGCCCTTTTTCCAGAAGATCGTGGACTTCGCCAAGGAGCACGAGCTCTACGTCATCCACGACCTGGCCTACGCGGACTTCACCTTCGACGGCTACGTGGCCCCGAGCTTCCTTCAGGCCAAGGGCGCCAAGGACGTGGGCGTGGAGTTCTTCTCCCTGAGCAAGAGCTACTCCATGGCCGGCTGGCGGGTGGGCTTCTGCTGCGGCAACCAGGACATGGTCCAGGCCCTGACCCGCATCAAGAGCTACCTGGACTACGGCATCTTCCAGCCCATCCAGATCGCGGCCTGCATCGCCCTGAACGGGCCCCAGGAGTGCGTCCGGGAGATCATGGACATCCACCAGGACCGCCGCGACGCCCTGATCGACGGGCTCAACCGCATCGGCTGGGAGGTCCCGCCGCCCAAGGCGACCATGTTCGTCTGGGCCGAGATACCGGAGCCCTTCAGGCACCTGGGCTCGGTGGAGTTCTCCAAGCTCATGCTCAAGGAGGCCAATGTCGCGGTCTCCCCGGGCCTGGGCTTCGGCCAGTACGGGGACAACCACGTGCGCTTCGCCCTGGTCGAGAACCGCCAGCGCATCAACCAGGCCGTCCGGGGCCTGAAGGACTTCCTGGGCAAGTAGCATGAACGCGGTGGAAAAGATCCGCATCGGCCTGGCCGGGTTCGGCACCGTGGGCTGCGGCCTGGCCAGGATCCTGGACCGCAACCGCGACTGGATAACCAGGCGCACGGGCAAGGACCTATCCATCAAGACCATCCTGGTCCGGGACAGGGCCAAGAAGCGGGCCTACGAGACCGAGGCCCCGGTCCAGCTGACCATCAACCCCGACGACCTGATCAACGACCCGGAGATCAACATCATAGTCGAGCTCATGGGCGGCCTGGACGCCTCGCGCCGGCTCATCGAGACCGCCCTGGAGAGCGGCAAGCACGTGGTCACGGCCAACAAGCACCTCCTGGCCGAGCACGGCCCGAGGCTGTTCCAGCTGGCGGCCAAGAACAACGTTGCCCTGGCCTACGAGGCCAGCGTGGCCGGGGGCATACCCATAGTCCAGGCCCTCAAGGAGAGCCTGGCCGGCAACAGGATCAGGAAGATCGAGGGCATACTGAACGGCACGGCCAACTACATCCTGTCCCAGATGTCGGCCGCGGGCCTGGAGTTCGCCACGGCCCTGGACCAGGCCAAGGAGCTGGGCTACGCCGAGTCCGACCCGACCCTGGACATAGCGGGCCTGGACGCGGCCCACAAGCTGGTGATCCTGATTCGGCTGGCCTTCGGCCGCGACTATCCCCTGGGCCTGCTGCCGGTCCGGGGCATCGCCGATGTCACCCCCCTGGACATCGGCTTTGCCCAGGAGTTCGGCTACCGCATCAAGCTCATCGCCCAGGTGCGGGCCCTGGACGGCCGCCTGGAGGCCGGGGTCTTTCCGGCGCTCATCAACCGCTCCTGCCTCCTGGCCCAGGTGGAGGGCAACTACAACGCGGTGCGCGTCGAGGGCAACGCCGTGGGCCCGGTGACCTTCCACGGCCAGGGGGCCGGGGGCCTGCCCACGGCCAGCGCGGTGCTCGCGGACATCATGTCCCTGTGCCGCGAGGGGGCCCGACCGGACAACACCGGTTTCGGCTCGGCCGAGCTCAAAAAGGCCGACATCCTGGACCCGGACCAGACCGAGTCCATGCACTACTTCCGCTTCACCGTGGCCGACAGGGCCGGGGTCATGGCGGCCATCTCCAAGTGCATGTTCGAGCACGGGGTGTCCATTGCCCAGGCGGTGCAGAAGGGCGACGCCCTGGGCGACGAGGTGCCGATCGTGTTTCTGACCCACGAGGCCTCGGCCAGCGCGGTGGAAAAAACCGTGGCCGAGATCGACGCCATGGAGTTCATCGTCAGGCCCACGGTCCACTACAGGATACTGTAGAAACCTTGTGCAGCCAACGCTGCATCTAAAAATTTCGTAAGCCTGCCATGACAGCTATGCACATCCAGGACCCCTTTGACATCAACGAACGGATTAAGGACAAAAATCTAAGCGGCTGGTACGCGCATGAAGATTAAGGAAACCTACTCGCACCTCAACGGCCTTGAATACCTCCTGGTCCACAAAAAGAGACTTTGGGACGAGTTGAAAAAGGTCATCGGGAAAATCGACGCCAGCGGATGCAAGACCAAGGTTTCCAAAGAAAAGACCATGAAAGGCAAACTGCCTTACAGCCCAGTCGCCTTAAACGCCAAGTTCAAGGATGCGCTGAAGGCCAGGGGCTGGAATCAAAGCAAAGTCGGCTACTGGGTGACGAAAAATGAAAAGTTGATAAGAAAAACACTCTCCTTGCCCTACAAAGAGCAAAAGAAGGAAATCGAGGCCGCCGGCGAGGAGGCCATCTCCAGTTACAACCAGACAGACTTTGTGAAAGAACGCGTGGCGATCGAGGTCCAATTCGGCAAGTACGCATTTGTGGCTTATGATCTCTTCATCAAACACCTTGCGTTTTACATCGGGGACAAGATCGATGTGGGAATTGAGATACTCCCGATGAAATCCCTCCAAAATCAGATGAGTTCCGGAGTCGCTTACTACGAGTCGGAAATCTACAACGTCGTCCGCCAAGGCCGGGGCGTTCCCGCCGTCCCCCTCGTAGTTGTCGGCATCGAGCCATAACCCGTAATCCACAGAACAAATTCATGAAAATCCTGTTTCTCATCGCCGACGGCATGGGCGATTGGCCGCTCAAGGAGCTGGACGGCAAAACGCCCCTGGAGGCGGCCGAAACCCCGAACATGGACGCCCTGGCCGCGACCGGCCTGGTCGGGCTCTGCCGCACCGTGCCCAAGGGCCTGCCCCCGGGCTCGGACATCGCCAACATGGCCCTGCTCGGATTCGACCCGGCCAGGTTCCACACCGGCCGGGGGCCCATAGAGGCCGCGGCCCAGGGCCTTGAGCTCGCGGCCGACGACCTGGTCTGGCGCCTGAACCTGGTCACGGTCAGCGACTTCTCGCCCTTCGGCAAGATGCTCGACTACTCGGCCGGGCACATCAAGACCGAGCAGTCCGCCCCGATCATCCAGGACCTCCAAAACGAGCTCGGCGACGAGGTGTTCAGCTTTCATCCCGGCGTGCAGTACCGGCACCTCCTGGTCCAGCGCCAGGGCGCGGACTCCGAGGAGGCCGCGCTGAACATAAGCCCGCCCCACGACATCAGCGGCCAATCCATCCGGCCGGACATGACCCTGTTCTCCCGGAGCGTCCGGCTCTGGGACCTGGTGCACCTGGCCTGCGCGCGGCTGCAATTGACCGCGGCGGCCACCAAGGCCAACGCGGTCTGGCCCTGGGGCCAGGGAAGGCCGCTCGCGCTCCCGGACTTCAAGTCCGCCTACGGCCTCAAGGGCGCGGTCATCTCGGCCGTGGACCTGATCAAGGGCCTGGGCCGGGCCGCGAACATGGAGGTCATCGAGGTCGCCGGGGCCACCGGCCTTGTGGACACCGACTACCAGGGCAAGGTCGAGGCGGCCCTGGAGTTCCTTACGCGCGGGGACTTCGTGTTCGTGCACCTGGAGGGCCCGGACGAGTGCGGCCACGCCGGAAACGCCGCGGACAAGACCGAGGCCGTGGCCCGCTTCGACGCCCAAGTGGTCGGACCCCTGAGGCAGGCCCTGGCCGGCCAAGACGCGGCCTGGCTCGTGGCCTGCGACCACCTGACCCCGATTAAGACCAGGACCCACGCCCCGGACCCGGTGCCGTTCATCCTGAACTACCCGGGCTGCCAAGGCTCGGGCCTGGCCGGGTTCAGCGAGGCCCTGGCCGCCCAGACCGGGCTCGCGCTCGAGCAGGGCCACGAGCTGCTGCGCTTCTGCCTGGAGAGGATCAAATCAAGATCATGACGGACAAGGACCAATTCCCCAGCCCCGACACCTGGTACGGCCACTTCGTGTCCTACGGCGAGACCGACGCCATGGGCGTGGTCTACTACGGCGAGTACCTGCACCTGTTCGAAAGGGCGCGCAGCCAGTTCATCCGCGAGCGGGGCATGAGCTACGCCCGGGTCGAGGAAAAGGGCATATTTCTGCCCGTGCGCGAGGCCTGCTGCCGGTTTCGCACGCCCCTGCGCTACGACCAGCACATCTGGGTGCGCTGCGCCATAAGCCACTGGGGCCGGGCCTCCATGCGCTTCGCCTACGAGGTCCGCACGAGCGACAGGAAGGACGTCGCGGCCACGGGCGAGACCGAGCACGCCTGCGTCAATCCCGCGGGCAGGCCGGTGCGCGTCCCGGACTGGCTAAAGGAGCTGTTCGGCAAATAGGGGCCCCTTGTTCAAGGACCTGAAAGACCTTTGACTTTGCCCTGCCCATGGGGCAAGAAATCCAAGGGACGGGCCGCAGGGCCCGTTTGTCGTCTGCAACAACCAAGGCAAGATCGAGATGCTCATCGACGTCCACAGCCACGCCTTCCACCCCAAGATCGCGCCCAAGGTCCTGGCCCGGCTCGAAGGCCACTACGGCATCCCGGCCCAGGGCGACGGCACCATCGAGGACCTGCTCGCCCGGGCCCGCAGGGCCGGCCTGGACAAGGTCGTGGTCTTCACCGCGGCCATGGACCCCTCCCAGGTCACGCCGGCCAACGACTGGGCCCTGGAACTCGGCAGGGCGCACCCCGAGGTCATCCCCTTCGGGACCATGCACCCGGAATTCAGGGACCCCGAGGCCGAGCTCGCGCGCCTGGAGGAAAACGGCATCCGGGGGATCAAGTTCCACGCGGACTTCCAGGGCTTCCGCCTGGACGACCCGGGGTTCTACAAGATCATGGAGATGGTCGCCGGACGCTTCATCGTCATGCTCCACGTGGGCGACGCCCTGCCCCCGGAAAAGAACCCCTCCTGCCCGATCAAGGCCGCCCGGCTCCTGGACGACTTCCCAAGGGCCGAGATCATCGCCGCGCACATGGGCGGCTATCTGCACTGGAAGTGGTCCCTGGAGCATCTGGCCGGAAGAGAGGTCTGGTTCGACACCTCCAGCACCCTGGGGTTCATCGACCAGGCGACCCTGGAGGAGCTCTTCCGCCGCCACCCCAAAGAGCGCATCCTGTTCGGCAGCGACTACCCGCTGTTCAGCCCCGGCCAGGAGATCGAGAAGCTGGCCCGCCGGCTGGGGCTCGGCGACGCCGAGCTGGAGGACCTGATGGCCGCGGCCTCCGGGCTCCTGGGCTAGGGCCCGGGCCGTTCATGGGGCCCAGCGGCCGTCCACCATTTTTTTTTGTCTCCGGCAAAAAAATCTGCTAGAAAACCCTTCTGCGACAACCAGCATCGCAGCCCGCAGACTTCAAGGAGGAACCAATGACCAAAAACAGCATCTGCGCCTGGCAGGACCTGGCCCTGGGCGCGGCCATCCTCGAACCGGGCAACGCCGCCAACCTCAAGACCGGGGCCTGGCGGACCCTGATCCCGGTCCTTGACGAGGACAAGTGCATCAAGTGCGGCCTGTGCGCCGTGTACTGCCCCGAGTTCTGCATCACCGAGCGCAAGGACGGATTCTTCAGGCCCGACTTCGACTACTGCAAGGGCTGCGGGATCTGCGCCAACGAATGCCCCAAAAAAGCGATCGCCATGGTCATGGAGGATAAGTGATGCCCAAGAGAATCGGTATCGAGGTGTCCCTGGCCGTGGCCGACGCGGTCAAGATGGCCAAGGCGGACGTGATCTCGGCCTACCCGATCACCCCCCAGACGCACATCGTGGAGGAGCTCTCGACCTACGTGGCCAACGGCGAGCTGGACGCGGAGTTCGTGCCCGTGGAGTCCGAGCACTCGGCCATGAGCGCGGCGGTCGGCGCCTCTGCGGCCGGGGCCCGGGTGTACACCGCCACCTCGGCCCAGGGCCTGGCCCTGATGCACGAGATACTGTTCATCGCCTCGGCCATGCGCCTGCCCATAGTCATGACCGTGGCCAACCGCTCCCTGTCCGGGCCGATCTCCATCTGGAACGACCACTCGGACATCATGACCGAGCGGGACATCAACTGGATACAGCTCTTCGTGGAGGACGGCCAGGAGTCCCTGGAGCTGACCCTGGCGGCCTTCAAGATCGCCGAGGACAAGCGGGTGCTTTTGCCGACCTGCGTGAACATGGACGGGTTCATGCTCACGCACATGATCGAGCCCATAGTCTTCCCGGACCAGGCCGTGGTGGACAAGTTCCTGCCGACCTACAAACCCCTTCTGACCCTGGACCCCAAGAAACCGGCCACCCTGGGCCCGGTGGGCGTGCCCGAGGTCTACCTGGAGGCCAAGAAGCAGTGCGAGCAGGCCCTGCTCGACTCCCTGGACGTGGTCAAGGAGGTCCTGGCCGAGGTCAACAAGACCTTCGGCCGCAAGTACGACCTGGTGGAGACCAACGGCAGGAAAAAGGCCGAGACCCTGTTCGTGACCATGGGCTCGCTGGGCGAGACCTGCTGGAGCGCGGTGGACAACCTGATAGCCCAGGGCCAGGACGTGGGCCAGGCGCGCATCAGGCTCTGGCGGCCGTTCCCGGTCAAGGAGTTCATCAAGGCCTGCAAGGGCGCCGAACGGCTCATCGTCATCGACCGGGCCATCAGCCCGGGCTCGGTCTGCGGCCCGGTGGCCCAGGAGATAAAGAGCGTGTTCTACGGCCTGAAGGACGCGCCCGAGATCGTCAACATCATCGCCGGGATCGGCGGCCGCGACGTGCCGGTGGCCGACTTCGAGGAGATGTACAGGCTGGCCAAAAAAAGGAAGCTGGCCAAAACCTACACGCTCTGGGGGTTAAACAGCAATGCTTAGAGACATCGACCTGAGCGGTTTTGAAAAGATAACGGCCAAGGACCTGCCCACGGAGTGCATGGTCTCCTCCGGACACCGCGCCTGCCAGGGCTGCGGCGAGGTCCTGGCCATGGGCATGGTCACCAAGGCGGCCGGGCCGAACACCATAGTGGCCAACGCCACCGGATGCATGGAGATCATCAGCTCGCCGTTTCCCGAGACCGCGTGGAAGATCCCCTGGATACACGTGGCCTTCGAGAACGCGGCGGCCGTGGCCTCGGGCGTGGAGGCCGCGGTCAAGGCCCTCATGCGCAGGGGCGCGCTCAAGGACCGGCCGCACATCATCGCCTTCGGCGGGGACGGCTCCACCGCGGACATCGGGTTCGGCGCCCTGTCCGGGGCCTTTGAGCGCGGCCACAAGTTCCTGTACGTCTGCCTGGACAACGAGGCGTACATGAACACCGGGATCCAGCGCTCCAGCTCCACGCCCTACGGCGCGTCCACGACCACCTCCCCGGCGGGCAAGAAGAGCATCGGCCAGCACACCCAGAAAAAGAACCTGCCGCTCATCGCCGCGGCCCACGGCATCCCCTACGTGGCCACGGCCAGCCCGGCCTTCTACCTGGACCTGATGAACAAGGTGCGCAAGGCGCTCAGCGTGGACGGCCCGAGCTACATCCACATCTACGCCCCCTGCCCCACGGGCTGGGGCATGCCCGGGTCCAAGTCCATCGAGATCGCCAAGCTCGCGGTGCAGACCAATGTCTTCCCGCTCTACGAGGTCGTGGGCGGCCGCTTCGCCCTGACCAAGAAGGTCGCCAAGCCGCAGCCGGTGACCGACTACCTCAAGGCCCAGCGCAGGTTCCGGCACCTCTCGGACAAGGAGGCGGCCTTTATCCAGCAGACCGTGGACGGCAACCTGGACTACCTCCAGAGGCTGGTGGCGGCCACCAACCCGGAGCCGGCCAAGGCCAAGAAGCCCAAGGCCAAGGCCGCGCCGGCCAAAAAAGCGGCCAAGAAGAAGTAACCCCGGCGGGGGCCCCGAACGGGGCCCCCGCTCCCTCTCAAGCCACGGGTTCGCAATGCCCGGCCAGCCACAAAGCGTCCTCATCCCGGCCGCGGGCCTGGGCACGCGCATGCGCGGGGTCCGGCCGGACCTGGCGCCTAATCTACCAAAAGAACTTTTGCCCATAGCCGGCAGGCCGGCCATCCAGTACGCCCTGGCCGAGGCCCTGGAGGCCGGAATAAGACGCGCGGCCGTAATCGTGCGGCCCGGCAAGCAGGACCTCGAACGCTACCTCACTGACCCGGGGTTCGCGGCCGAACGCTACCCCGCCGCGGCCTTGGACATGGCGCGCATCCGCAAGGCCCTGGACATCGAGGTCCTCCACCAGCAGGAGCCGCGCGGCGAGTGCCCGGCCCTGGCCCTGGCCCAAAGATTCGCCGCGAACCGGCCCGTGGCCGTGATCTACCCGGACAACGTGCGCCTGGCCGGGCCCAACGCGCTTTGCGAGCTTCTGGCCGCGTTCGCCGAAAGGCCCGGGGACATGGTCGGGCTCATGGCCGTGGACGAAAAAAATGCCGCCGGGGTCAGCGACTCGGGCCGGGTCGATCTGGAAGGGGAAGAACACGGCCTGTTCCGGATCAGGGCGTTCCTGGAAAAAGGGCCCGGGGCCTTCAGGCCGAGGTTTCCGGGCGAGCTCAGGACCTGCGGGATATACCTGGCCCTGCCCCACTTCTTCGAGCTCATCGCCCGGGCCCAGCGGGCCGGGTTCACGAATGAGCTCACGGACAACAAGGTCCGCAGGCTGATGCTCGAACAAAAAATCGAGTTTTGGGGCCTGCGCCTGGCCGGGAGCATCTTCGATGTAGGCAATCCCGAGGGCTACCGCCAGTGCGTGGAGGCCGCCCGGGACCTGGACCCGAATCAGGCCTCAAGCAAGAGCAGCCCGTAAAAGGCGGCCCCGAACAGGCCGCTGTCTTCATTGCGGTTCAGATACACGGGCATGTCCTCGAGCAGGTCGCGGTGCCTGGGCGAGTTCGCGAACTCGGCCAAGAACTCCGGGTGCTCGACCAGGGCCGGACACCTGGCCGCGACCCCGCCGGACACGTAGACCCCGCCCGAGGCCAGCACGGCCAGGGCGTAGTTGCGGCAGGCCCGGCCGTAGAAGCGGGCAAACCAGCGGCAGGTCTCGCCCTGGGGATCGATGTCCCGGGCCACCTGGTCCGGGGTCAGGTCCCGGCCGGTCAGGAAGCGGTGAAGCAAAGACAGGCCCGGCCCGGACACGACCTTGTCCGCGTAGGCATAGGGCAAATCCAGGGCCTTGAGCAGAAAGGCGTGGAACTCCTCCTCGGCCCGGCCGACAAAGGCGAATGCCGCGTGCCCGGCCTCGGAGGGCGCGGCCACAAAGCCTCGGCCATGGGGGATCAGGGCGCAGTGGCCCAGGGCCGTGCCCGCGCCGATGACCGCGAGCGCGGCCTCGGGGTCCGGCCGGCCGGGCTGGAGGACCACGGCCTCGGCCACGGCCTCGGTGCGGCAGGCAAAGGCCTGGGCCGTGAAGTCGTTGATGAGCGCGACCCGGCCGAGGCCCGGGCAGCAGCCGGGGTCCTCCAGGTCGATGGACCAAATGATGTTCGGCGGACTGCACCTGGTCCGGCCCCGGACCGGACCGGCCACGGCGAACACGGCCAGGTCGATTCCCGAGACCTCCGGGCCGGGCAGCGCCTCGCGGGCCGCGTCCAGGAGCGCGGCCATGGACCCGAACCCCCCGGTCGCGAGCCACACGGACCCGGCCGGCTCAAGCCGGCCGGGCGCGGCCTTGAACACGGCGAATCTGGCGTTGGTGCCGCCGATGTCAGCGGCCAAAATCCTGGTCACGGCCTCCCCCTGGGCGTCTGCCCCCGTCCGGGACCTATCCCAAAAAACGGGCCCTGAAAAGACGAGGCCCGGGGCACTGAGCCCCGGGCCTCGGACGGATTTCAAGTGAGGGTGTGCTCAGGAGACCTTGGCCAGGGGCGTGTCCTCCTCGGCCAAGACCGACTCGAGGGCCCCGGCCGGACCCTTGCGCCTGAGGATGTACTTCCTGGTGATATCCCGGACGGCCTCGGTCTGGCCGTTTCTCTCGCAGGGGCTGAGGAACGCGGTCAGGGCCCGCTCCAGCTTATAGGGGTTCTCCTCCCTGCGGATGGCGATTATCCCCTCCATGATCAGCTTCTGGTTCAAGAGCTCGGTGCGGGTGTTGAAGTTGATGTTCTCGGCGATCGGGGCCAGGACCAGGTTGCCCAGGATGAGCCCGTAGAGCGTGGAGATGAAGGCCACGGGGATGCTCTTGAGGATGATGGCCGTGTCGTTGATGCCCATCAAGAGCCCGATGAGCCCGATGACGCTGCCGGCCACGCCGAAGGCCGGGGCGGTCCGGGCCATGGTCTGGAAGACGCGCTCGCTCTGGCGCCTGCGCAGGCTGAAGAAGCCCATCTCCGAGGAGAGCACGTCCCTGATCTCGTCCTCCTTGTAGTTGTCGACCAGAAAGGTGAGCGCGTTCTTGAGAAAGGACAGCGAGGTCCTCTCGGTCATCTTCTCCAGGCTGAGCAGGCCGTCGACCTTGCTCTTGACCGCCAGATCCAGGAGCGTGTCCACGATGTCCTTGGGCGTGGGCGGCTCGGAGCGGTACACGTTCCCGGCCACGGACAGGGCGTTTCTTATCTTGGAGAACGGGTAGCTCATGAACAGGCAGGCGAACAGGCCCGAGAACACGACCAGGAACGCGGCCAGGTTCCAGTAGGCCGCGAGCCCGCCGGTGAGCAGGAAACTGCCCGCGAACACCGCGCCGCAGATCAATATCCCGATGAGATTCTTCCTGTTCATGCGCCTCCCCCGGCCGCGGCCCGACCGTCCGTCAAAATGATGACCTCGACCCGCTTGTTCTTTTTGCTGTTTGACAGCGACGTGGACGGGACCTCCGGCCGGTAGGCGCCCATGCCGCTTACGGTGAACCGCCTGGGCTCCAGCCCGGCCTGATCCATGAAGAACTTGGCCACGGCCGCGGCCCGGCCCAGGGACAGTCCGAAGCTGTCCGGGCCCGGACGCTCCAGCTCGTCGGCGTGGCCGATGAGCAGGACCTGGCCCTGGCTGACCCGCGCGATCTCCGCGATCTCGCTGAGGTAGGCCTGGGACCCGGGCTTGAGCTCGTCCGACGCGTCGTCAAAGAACAGGTCCCCGTGGAGCACGGCCAGGACCCTGCCCCCGGGCTCCCTGGCCACGAACACGCCGTTGGCCTCGGAGCGGTACAGGACCTCGGCCCGGCCCAGGGCGAGCTCGCCCCTGAAGGACTCCAAAAGGGAGCGCTGCTCGGAGATGCGGCCGATGAGCCCGTCAATCGGCTCGTCGATCGCGGCGCGCGTCGAGTCGCGGCCGAATATCAGGGCGATGTCCTTGTGCTTGCTGGCGTAGACGAAAAGGACCACGAAAAGCACGAACATGACCATCATCAGGTCCGCCCAGGGCACGGACCACTCGGGCATGTTCCGGCCCGGGCCCGGCTCCTGAAAATCGGCCGGCGACCCGCCTGGACGATCGGCCAAAGGTTCCTGTTCCTGGATCAAGGCTCAAGTCCTCCCGCAGGGCCCCGGCCTGGCCAAGGTCCCTGCCTGGGCTTTTGCTAGCAATTAGTCTGCCAATCCGGCAAAGGCCCGAGCCCGCCGCCTGGTTGGCGGGGCAGAGGCCGAAGGGGGTCCGGGTCCGGGAGCGCGGGGACAAAATTCCGTCGCTTCCTATGCGCCCGGCCCTAACAGAATGTTGAAAAAGTCCGTCCTGGACTTTTTCAACTCGATTCGGCGAAAGCGCGGTTTCGCCAACTCTCCGGAATCATTGGAAGCCGATGATTCCGGGCGCGCCGTCCTGGCGCGCGGAGGTTGTTTATCAACAACCTCCTAAGCTATAGTCCCGGCGATCCAAGCCTTGGAGCGAGCGACGTGAAGACACTTCTGGTCACCGGAGCGAGCGGGTTTCTGGGCCACAACATCTGCGGCCTGCTCAGGGGCTCCTGGCGCGTGTACGCCATGGGCCGCAGGCGGCCGCCGGACCTGGCCGGGGTGCGCTCCCTGGGCCTCGACCTTCTGGACTACAAGGCCCTGAAGCAGACCCTGGCCGAGGTCCGGCCGGACGCGGTGATCCACGCCGCGGCCCTGTCCCTGCCCAACGAGTGCCAAAAGGACCCGGAGCGCTCCCGGAGGGTGAACGTGAAGGCCTCGGCCGAGCTGGCCGGGCTGTGCGCGGACCTGGGCGCGGACCTGGCCTTCAGCTCCTCGGACCTGGTCTTTGACGGCCTGAACCCGCCCTATGGGGAGGACCGCGCGCCCTGCCCCATAAGCGTCTACGGCGAGCACAAGGCCCTGGCCGAGCAGGAGGTCCTGGCCCGGCACCCGGGCGCGGCCGTGTGCCGCCTGGCCCTGATCTACGGCCTGCCCGGACCGGGCGCGAAGAGCATGCTCAAGACCCTGCTCGAGGAGATCGCGGCCGGAGGCAGGCCCAGGCTCTTCAGCGACGAGTTCCGGACCCCGTTGAGCGCCGAGGACGCGGCCCGGGGCCTGAACCTGGCGCTTGAGAAAAAATTCTCCGGGATCCTGCACCTCGCGGGCCGGGAAAGGGTCTCGCGCCTGGAGTTCGGCCGAATGCTCATGGATTGCCTGGGCCGGGACCGGTCCGGGATATGCGCGATCAGCCGACAGGACCTGGCCATGGCCGCGCCGAGGCCCCCGGACGTGTCGCTCGACATCTTAAGGGCCCTGGGCCTGGGCTTTGACCCGGGCGAAATCAAGGACCGGCTCCTGGGCCTCGTTGAGCCATGGCGCGCAACAGCCCAAGAGGCCAAATAAAGGATAGGACGTGGGCCGAAAAGACCATTCCGAGGCCCTGTTCAGGGCCCTGTTGCCCCTGGTTTTGGCCTCCAAGTCCCCGCGCCGGCGGGAGATGCTCTCGCGCCTGGGCCTTGAGTTCGAAATCCTGGCCGGCCGGGCCCAAGAGCCCGAGGCCCTGGCCCATGAGCGGCCCGAGGACCTGGCCGTGCGCAGGGCCGAGATCAAGGCCCGGGAGGCGGCCGCTTTGAGGCCGGACGCGGCCGTGCTGGCCGCGGACACCATCGTGGTCCTGGGCCGGGACGTGCTCGGCAAGCCCAGGGACCGGGCAGACGCCCTGCGCATGCTCGGGCTGCTGAACGGCCGAACCCACGCGGTGGTCACCGGCTGCTGCCTGGCCCTGCCGGGCAAGGGGGTCAAAAGCTTTTTCGCCTCCACCGAGGTGACCATGCGCCGGGCCGGGCCGGACGAACTGGCGGCCTACGCGGCCACGGACGAGCCCCTGGACAAGGCCGGGGCCTACGCCATCCAGGAGCGGGGCGCGTTCCTGGTCCAGCGCGTCTGCGGCTCGTACACCAACGTAGTCGGCCTGCCGCTGGCCAAGGTAATGGAACTTCTTTTATATCATAATGTTGTATCGCCAGTAAAATAATCACCTCGGCCGAGGGCAAAGCAGGCGCGCCCGGGCCTCAAAGGGGCCGAGCGGCCCGGGCCAAAATTCATCGCCTTGACGCAAGGTGTGTGATTTGTAATTTTATCCCTGATAAGCCGCAGGCCCGAGGCGGCCCGGGCAACGGAACCTGGCCACAGGGCCAAAATCGGCCCGCAGGCGGACCCTGCAACCACAAAAGGGCGGTCATGGACGCGAATCACCACCTGCTCAAGGACGGACGGACCCTGGCCTACGTTGAATACGGCGACCCCAGGGGCGAGCCGATCTTCTACGCCCACGGCGGACCGGGCTCGCGCCTGGAGGGCGAGATGTTCCACGACCAGGCCGCGGCCCACGGGTTCCGGCTCATTGCCACGGACCGGCCCGGAATGGGCCAATCGACCTTCCTGGCCGACCGGATCCTGCTCGACTACCCCAAGGATATCGCCGAGCTGGCCGACGCCCTGGGCCTGGACAGGTTCGGGGTCCTGGGCTGGTCCGGCGGGGGCGCGCACACGACCGTCTGCTGCCACGCCCTGCCAAAGCGCCTGAGCCTGGCCATCAGCCTGGCCGGGTACACCAATTTCGCGGAGCTGGCCGGCGCCGAAAAGCTGCTCAAGAACCCCCTGGACCAAAAATCCGTCAAGCTCTCCCACGACCACCCGCGCATGTTCAGGCTCCTCTTCGACCTGATGAAGCTCGGCGTGGATCACTTCCCCGGGGCCTATTACGCGGCCCTGCTCAAGGACATGTGCCCGGCGGACAAGGACATCGCCCGGGACCAGGCCTTCAGGGAGCATTTCATCCAGGACCAGCGCGAGGCCCTCAGGCAGGGCGGCCAAGGCGTGGCCAGGGACGCCGCGGTCCATTACCTGGACTGGGGCTTCAGGCTCAAGGACCTGGGCTTCAGGCTGCACGTGTTCCACGGCGCCGAGGACACCATGGTGCCCCTGGAGTACGCCCGGCACATCGCAAACAACGCGCCCGACTGCCGGCTGCACGTGCTCGAGGGCGAAGGCCATCTTTTCCCGATGAAGCGCCAGGAGCTCATCTTTGAGACCGCGCGCTCTGAACTTGACCGGGCTTAAGCCGCCAAGGCCCGCCGCGCGGAGCTGAAAACGCCGGCAATCGAGGGATTGAGACCATGGACGAACACGGATCAACGAAAAAACCCGCCAGCGCCCTGGACCGGGCCCTGGTCTTCCTGGCCCGCCTGGGACCTTTGGGCAGGCTGCCCGCAGCCCCGGGCACCTGGGCCTCGGCAGCGGCCGCCCTGGCCGCGCCCTGGCTGTTCCTGCCCTTTTCCCAGGGCGCAAGGCTCGCGATCCTCGGCCTGATCCTGGTTGTGGGCGTGCTGGCCGCGGGCCGGGCGGAACAGGTCCTGGGCCAAAAGGACCCCGGCCAGGTGGTCATCGACGAGCTCTTGGGCCAGTGGGCGGCCCTGCTGCCCTTTTCCGCGCTCAAACCCTGGGAGATCGTCCTGGCCTTTGCCCTGTTCCGGGCCTTTGACATCATAAAGCCCTGGCCCGTGCGCCGGGCCGAGTCCCTGTTCCCGGGCGGTCTCGGGGTCATGGCCGACGACCTGCTGGCCGGGGCCTGGGCCGCGCTCGGCCTGGTCCTGGTCAGGCTGGCCGCGCCGCTTTTTTCCTGACCCTCAAAAGACAAGGGGCCGCCGCCTTGAAAGGCGGCGGCCCCGTAAAGGCCGATTCCGGCCGATCCTACTCCGAGACCCGGAACTCGTCCCTGCGGTTCATGGCCCAGGCGGTCTCGTTGTTGCCCGGATCAAGCGGCCGCTCCTCGCCGAAGCTGACGATGCTCAGCCGCTCCGGGGCGACCCCGAGCAGGATGAGAAACTCGTAGGCCGCCCTGGCCCGGCGCTCGCCCAGGGCGAGGTTGTACTCCTCGGTGCCGCGCTCGTCGCAGTAGCCCTCTACGACCATGCGCATGGCGGGCTGGCTCTTCATTATCCCGGCCTTGGCCTGAAGGACCTCGCGGCTCTCGGCCGTGAGCTCGTAGGAGTCGAACGAGAAATGGATCATGTCCGCAACGGCCTTTTCAGCGGCCTGTCGCTCGCGCTCCCGGGCCAGCCTGCTCTCCTCGGCCAGGCGGCGCTCCTCGATCGCCCGGTCTTCCTTGGCCGGCGGAGTCTGCCACTGGCGCTCCTCCTCGACCACCTCGACCTTGCTGGCCCCTGTAGGCATGGTGCCGGTCCTCTTCTTGGCGCACCCCGCCCCGAGGAGCAGGGACAGACAGACAAGGACCAACGATCCGGACAACAGTCTAAGTTTCATGCCTTTCTCCTTGACCTGAGGATGCTGATCCGAGTTTCAGGCCCGCCACCCTGCCGGCCCGATCTCCAGCTACAAACTTGTACCGGCTCCAGCGCAAAAATCAAGTCCGCGGCCGGGGCGCTCAGTGGTCCGGGGCCGCGACCCCCCAGGCCGGGGCAAAGGCCTGGCCGCGGCCGGTGTCCACGCGCACCGGATCGTCGCCGTGGCGCGTGGTGAGGTATATCTTGTACCCGCCCTCGCGGCTCGAGCTGAAGGCCACGAAATAGCCGTCCGGCCCGAAGGCCGGGTCCTCGTCGCTCCCCGGCCCGAAGGTCAGCTGCCTCTCGGCCCCGGTGGCCAGGTCGTGGAGGAATATCCTGTGCCCGCCGTTCGTGCTCCTGGAAAACACGACGTACCGGCCGTCCGGGCTCAGGCAGGGATTGGTGTTGTAGCTGCCCTCGAAGGTCACCCGCTGGATCAGCCCGGTCTCGATCTCGAGCAGAAATATCTGCGGGCTGCCCACCCGGCCCGAGGTGAAGGCCATCTTGCGGCCCGCGCGGTCAAAGCTCGGGGACACGTCGATGGCCCAGCTGCGCACCAGGGGCTTGACCGGCTCCAGGCGCCTGTCCAGCAGGTAGATGTCCGGGGCCCCGGTCAGGTCCAGGGTCACGGCGATCTCGCCGTCCGAGGCAAAGGCCGGGCTGATGACCGTGTTGCCGGCAAAGGCCTTGAACGAGACCTCGCCGCTCCGGCCGTCCCAGAGGCCCAGGGTGTGCCGGTCGTCTCCCAGGTGGCTGAAGACGATGTACCGGCCGTCCTTGGACCAGTCCGGGCCCAGGTTGTATCCGCCGGCCCGGGTCACCTGCTCCAGGTCGCGGCCCTGGGGCAGGACCTTGTATATCTCCTTGCCGCTGCCGGTCTTGCGCACAAAGGCGATGGGCGACTCGAAAAAGCCCTTCTTGCCGGTCAAGGCCTCCAGGAGCAGGGAGCAGACCCTGTCCGCGACCCTGGGCACGGTCTTGGCCGTCACCTCGGCGTAGGCCTTGCCGATCACCCGGCGGCCGCCGAAGGTCTCGAAGACCCTGACCTGGACCTCGTCCCCGCTCCAGCCCGCGGTCATGACCAGGTCCGCCCGGGCCAGGCTCAGGGGCTTGAAGTCTATGTCCGAGGCCTCGACGCCCTTGCTCGGGTCCCCGCCCAGAAGCTCGGACACCGGCATGAGCCTCAAAAAGGGCAGAAGCGACAGGTCGCGCCTGAGCTCCCGGTCGAGGTCCGCGGCCAGGGGCGCGGCCTGTCGGCCGTCAACGGCCCTCTGGGGCAGCACGACCATGTTCACCGTGCGCTGGCCAGGGCCGTGGATGTCCACGGTCAGTGCCCCGGAGGCCCGGGCCTGGCCGAAGAACGAAATCCCGGCCAGGACCAGACAGGCCGCGCCGATCAGCCTCGCGAATGTCTTGCTCATGGGTCTTCTACTGGTTCAGTTCCTGGAGGTTGAAGTTCAGGCGCACGACCCGCAGGTCCGGGGTGGGCGGCCGGGGCAGGTCCCTGGTCTCGGCCACGGCCCGAAGCGCCGACTCGTCGAAGTCCGCCCGGCCCGAGGACCTTATTATCCTCGAATCCACGATGCCCCCGGCCGGATCAAGCCCGATCTCCAGGCTCGCGGTCAGGTTCGCGTCCGACCCGAAGGTGGGATATCTCCAGTTCCTCTTGACCGCCTTCTCCACGATGGAGGCGTAGACCTGCATGAGCCCGGAGCTCCGGCCCGAGCCCGGACCTGTGCCCCCGCCGGCCTCGGCCCCGGCCTCGCCGGCCTCGGCCGCCACGGCCCGGCGCAGGGATTTGAGCTCGTTCTGAACCGCGCTCTGCTCGCGGCCCCTGGTGCTGGCCACGTCCCGCTTGACCGACTTGAGCGCGCTCGAAAGAATCTCCTCGGGACTGGGCTCGGGCCTGGGCTTCTTGACCACCTTGGGCTTGGCCTCGTCCTTCTTGGGGCTGATGGGCTCGGCCTTTTCGGGCTCGGGCTTGACCGGCTCGGGCTTGACCGGCTCGACCGCGGGCTCGGGCTTGACCGGCTCGACCGCGGGCTCCGGCTTGACCGGCTCAGGCTCCTTGACCGGCTCAGGCTCCTTGACCGGCTCGGGCTCCTTGGCCGGGGCCGGGCCGGGCCCGCCGCCCGGAGGCTCCAAGGTCACCAGGTCGATCTTGTACACCGGGGCGTCCAGGTCCACGCGGACCAGGGACGGCTGGGCCCAAAACAGGGCCACGCCCAGCACCGCGGCGTGCAGGAGCACGGAAAATAACAGTCCTATCCTCGGTCCCATGCTGCATGCCCGGCGCAGCCCGGCCCCGCGGCCTCGGGCGTCTAGGGTTTTTTCCCGGCCTCTCGGTCCACCGGCTCGGCCACGATGCCCAGGCGGTCGATCCCGG